>NZ_JBHVGV010000010.1:118225-222058 GCF_042800555.1 Streptomyces sp. NPDC057617
TCGCTCTGTCCAGGGAGTGGTACCAACACCCCTTCCTCCTCCTCTGGGAGGCCCGGTTCGGCGGTACGCCGGACCGGGCCTCCGTTTTTTCGGTGGTTAGGGTGCCGGGGTGCTCACTGTGACGACCGTGAATGTGAATGGCCTCCGCGCCGCCGCCAAGAAGGGGTTCGTGGAGTGGCTGGCGGAGACCTCCGCCGATGTGGTCTGCCTCCAGGAGGTACGGGCCGAGCCGGAGCAGCTTCCCGAGTCCGTACGGGCGCCCGAGGGCTGGCATGTGCTGCACGCCCCGGCGGCCGCCAAGGGCCGTGCCGGTGTCACACTCCTTTCGCGCCGCGAGCCCGACCGTACCCGGATCGGCTTCGGCGGCCCGGGAGTTGGCGGTACCGAGTTCGATACGAGCGGGCGGTACGCCGAGATCGAGCTGCCCGGGGTGATAGTGGCCAGCCTGTATCTGCCGTCCGGCGAGGTGGGCACGGAGCGGCAGGACGAGAAGGTCCGGTTCATGGACGCGTTCCTGCCGTATCTGGAGGGGCTGAGGAAGAGCGCGGCGGCCGACGGGCGCGAGGTGCTGGTCTGCGGCGACTGGAACATCGCGCACCGGGAGGCCGACCTCAAGAACTGGCGCGCCAACCGCAAGTCCTCCGGGTTCCTGCCCGAGGAGCGCGCCTGGCTGACCCGGATCTACGACGAGGCCGGCTATACGGATGTGATGCGCGCCCTGCACCCGGACCAGGAGGGGCCGTACTCGTGGTGGTCGTACCGCGGCCGCGCCTTCGACAACGACACGGGCTGGCGCATCGATCTCCAGGTCGCGACCCCCGGTCTGGCCGGGCGCGCGGTCAAGGGGTGGGTCGAGCGGGCGGCGACGCACGAGGAGCGGTGGAGCGACCACGCGCCGGTGACGGTGGTGTACGAGAGCTGAGCCCCGCGGCCCGTACGGGTCCCGGCCGCGCTGTCAGGCGTCGTGCGGCGCGGGCTCCGCGCGCAGCCTGCGGTCCAGCGCCATCGACAGCTCCGCCTCTACGACCCCCTTGGCCAGCGGGCGGAGCTTGGCGGTGTCCGGGGCGGTGATGTGGGCGGCGAGGACCGTGGCGAAGAGATCGGCCAGGGCCTCCGCGTGGACACGGACCCGGCGGGCGGTCTCCAGGATGGTGGCGAGAGGGACTCCCGCGCGGACCAGGGCCGCCGAGGCGTCGAGCAGCCGGCGGCTGATGTGGACGATCTCGTCGCCGTCCGTGGCCAGATAGCCGAGTGAGAGGGCGGCGGCCAGATTCTCCCCGGTGGCCTCGCCCTCGAAGTGGTCCGCCAGCTCCTCGGGGGAGAGCCGGACCGGGGTCTCCTCGGTCGGTATGCCGAGGCCGAGCACTTCGCCGACATCGCGCCCGCTCTCGAAGGCGGTGGCGAGGTCGGCGATGCCGTTCAGGGTGTGGCCGCGCTCCAGCAGGGCCGCGATCGTACGGAGCCGGGCGAGATGGTGGTCGTCGTACCACGCGATCCTGCCCTCGCGGCGGGGTGGCCGTATCAGCCCGCGCTCGCGGTAGAAGCGCACGGTGCGGACCGTGATGCCCGCCTCGCGTGCCAGCTCCTCCATGCGGTACTCCATGCCGGGCAGCTTATGTCGTACCCCCGGTAACGTGTTTTGGCCCGCCCCCTACCCATGAGTACGGAGCTGCTCTACGCTCCGGATTGCGCCAGTGATCGCTGGCGTGGTTCGTGATGTTCCGGCGTCAGGAGGCGGGATGGGCCAGCACGTACGCGTGGCGGTGGTCGGATCCGGATTCGGCGGGCTGGGGGCGGCCATACGGCTGCGCAGAGAGGGAATAACCGACTTCGTCGTCCTGGAGCGGGCCGGTTCGGTCGGCGGGACCTGGCGGGACAACAGCTATCCCGGGTGCGCCTGCGATGTGCCGTCCCATCTCTACTCGTTCTCCTTCGCGCCCAACCCCGACTGGCCGCGCGCCTTTTCGGGACAGCGGCACATAAGGGCCTATCTGGAGCGGATCGCGGACGCCTTCGGGCTGCGGCCGCATCTGCGGACCCATCACGAAGTCCTGTTGATGCGCTGGGACCCGGACGCCCTGTACTGGGAGATAGAGACCTCGCGGGGCACCTTCACCGCCGATGTGGTGGTCTCCGCGGCCGGGCCGCTCTCGGATCCCCGGATCCCGGACATCCCGGGGCTCGCCGGATTCCCCGGGAAGGTCTTCCACTCGGCGCGCTGGGATCACGACTACGAACTGCGCGGCAAGCGCGTCGCGGTGATCGGCACGGGTGCCTCCGCGATCCAGATCGTCCCCGCGATCCAGCCCGATGTGAGCAGGCTGACGCTGTTCCAGCGGACCCCGCCCTGGGTGATGCCGCGCGCCGACCGCGCGATATCCGCGGCCGAGCGCCGACTGCACCGGGCGCTGCCCTTCACCGCGGCCGCCCGGCGCAAACTGCTGTGGGGCATAAGGGAGTTGCAGGTCCAGGCATTCACCAAGCGGCCGAACGAACTCGGGCTCGTCGAATCGCTCGCCAAGGCCAATATCGCCAGGGCCGTCAAAGACCCGGCTCTGCGGGCCGCGTTGACACCTTCGTACCGCATCGGGTGCAAGCGGATCCTGCTGTCCAGCTCGTACTATCCGGCGCTCGCGCGGCCCAATGTCGAGGTGGTGGCCTCGGGCCTCGCCGAGGTGCGCGGCTCCACGCTGGTCGCGGCGGACGGTACGGAGTGCGAGGCGGACGCGGTCGTCTTCGGGACCGGCTTCCATGTGACGGACATGCCGATCGCCGAACGGGTCGTCGGCGCCGAGGGGATCACGCTCGCCGAGGCCTGGCGGAACGGCATGGAGTCGCTGCGCGGCGCGACCGCGGCCGGCTTCCCCAACTGGATGACCATCATCGGCCCCAACACCGGTCTCGGGAACTCCTCGATGATCCTGATCATCGAGTCCCAGTTGAACTACATGGCCGACTTCCTGCGGCAGTTGGACGGCCTGGACGTCTTCGGCGGGCGCGTGGCACTCGCGCCGCGGCCCGCCGCCGTCCGTACCTGGAACCACCGGGTGCAGGAGCGGATGAAGCGGACCGTGTGGAACACCGGCGGCTGCACGAGCTGGTATCTGGACGCGAACGGGCGCAACACCACCATCTGGCCCGGTACGACAGCCGAGTTCCGCCGCGCCACGCGCCGCGTCGATCTCTCGGAGTACGAGGTGATCCGCGCCGCCGGGCCGCGCGAGGGTGTGCGGTCGCCGGCGGGCGAGCGGGAAACGGTCCGGTGAGCGGGGTGCCCCGGGGCGGTGAACGGCGTGAGCTGACCGCCGTCTCCGCCGACGGATCCCGTATCCACACCGAGGTGTACGGCCGCGCCGGCCGGCCCGCGGTGGTTCTGGCCCATGGCTGGACCTGCCGTATCGGCTTCTGGGCGGACCAGATCGAGGACCTGGCCGCGGACCACCGGGTGATCGCGTACGACCAGCGCGGGCACGGCCGTACGGCACTGCCGGGACGGGGGCGTGGCCGGGGCGGGTACTCGACCGAGGCGCTCGCCGACGATCTGGAAGCGGTGCTCGCCGCCACGCTGGAGCCGGGCGAGAAGGCCGTGCTGGCCGGGCATTCGATGGGCGGGATGGCGCTGATGGCCGCCGCCCGCAGGCCCGCCTTCCGTGAGCACGCGGCGGCCGTTCTGCTGTGCAGTACGGGCAGTTCGCGGCTGGTCGCCGAGGCGCGGGTGATTCCGATGCGCGCCGGGCGGGTACGGACGCGGCTCACCCGGCTCGTCCTCGGCGCCCGCGCCCCGCTCGGCCCGGTCACACCGCTGTCCCAACGGATCCTGCGCTACGGGACGATGGGCCGGGGAGCCGCGCCGGAGCGGGTCGCCCGGTGCGCGCGGATCGTGCACGCCTGTCCGCGGCGCTCCCGGGTCGCCTGGTCGCATGTGCTCGGCGGGCTCGATCTCGACGCGGAGGTACGGGAGTTGAGGGTGCCCGCCGCCGTGCTCGTGGGGACGGCCGACCGGCTGACCCCGCCCGTCCAGGCGCGGGCGCTGGCCGCCGCGCTGCCCGACTGCGCGGGGCTGACCGAACTCCGCGGGACCGGCCATATGACCCCGGTGGAGGCCCCGGACATCGTCACGGCCAGGCTCCGTGAGCTGGTGTGCACCCATCTGAGCGGCGGCGGACGAGAGGGAGCGCACACAGCGTAACTGATCGAAATGCGCGGAATGTCGGGGCGTGTAAGTCTGGTCGAGGCCCCACCCCCCACCTCTTCCAGGAGTGAAATTCCATGGGTATTTCCGACCAGTTCAAGGACAAGGCGCAAGAGCTCGGCGACCGGGCGAAGTCTCAGATGGGCGACAACCAGCGCGACGAGCAGTCGCAGCGCGGGCAGCAGAACCGTCAGGGTCAGGGCCAGGGCCAGCAGGGCCAGGGCAGCCAGGGCCAGCAGAACCGCCAGCACGGCCAGCCGGGCCAGCACGGGCAGCAGGGTCAGCGTTCTCCGCAGGCCAATGACCGTGCGCAGGAAGGCCGTGACCCCGCGGCGCGCAAGGCGCAGGACGCGCGTGACGAGTTCGACGACCACTTCGACGCCTGATCGAAGCGCTTGAGGGCCTGACAGGAGGCGCACCCGGTTCGCCGGGTGCGCCTTTTGTCTGCTGCCGGCCGGCTGCTGTTTCTGTGTCCTCAAGCGCCGGACGGGCTGGCTGTGCTGTGTCCTCAAGCGCCGGACGGGCTGGCTGTGCTGTGTCCTCAATCGCCGGACGGGCTGGAAAGAAAGACAGCCACAGCCGGCTGTGCGGTGTTCTCAAGCGGCGGACGGGCTGGAAGTGGCAAGGGCGCTAGCCGGTGGTGCGCGGGGGGAGTTTTGGGCGGCGCAGGTCGGGGACGGCCTCGTATCCGGGCGGTGCCGACGCCGGGTGTCCCGCCAGCAGATCCAGCGCCACCCACACCGCGTCGTCGAGCTGGGCGTGCCGCCCCTCCGCCCAGTCGAGGGGGGTGCGCAGGGCCTCGATGTCCGGCTCGACACCGTGGTTCTCTATGGACCAGCCGTACGCGTCGAACCAGGCCGCGTTCATCGGCACCGTGATGACCGTACCGTCGCCGAGGCGGTGGCGGCCGGTGATGCCGACCACCCCGCCCCAGGTCCGCTGGCCCACCACCGGGCCCAGATTGAGCAGCCGGAAGGCCGCGGTGATCATGTCGCCGTCGGAGGAGGTCGCCTCGTCGGCGAGCGCGACGACCGGGCCGCGCGGGGCGTTGGAGGCGTACGAGACGGGCTGGGCGTCACGCGTCAGGTCCCAGCCGATGATCTTGCGGGTCAGCTTCTCCACGACCAGCTCACTGATATGGCCGCCCGCGTTGCCCCGTACGTCCACGATCAGCGCGGGACGCGAGACCTCCAGCCGCAGATCGCGGTTGAACTGGGCCCAGCCGGAGCCGCCCATGTCGGGGATGTGGAGATAGCCGCACCTGCCGCCGCTGATCTCCCGTACCACCTCACGGCGTTTGGCCACCCAGTCCTGGTAGCGCAGCGGGCGTTCGTCGATCAGCGGGACGACCGCGACCCGGCGGGGAGCGCTCTTGCGCCCGGCGGGCCTGAAGGTCAGCTCGACCGTGGTGCCTCCGGCCGCGGCCAGCAGCGGGTATGGGCCCGCCACCGGGTCGACGGGCCGGCCGTCGACATGGGTGAGGACCGCGCCCGCGCGGATCCCCGTACCGGCCAGTGGGGAGCGGGCCTTGGAGTCGGAGGAGTCGCCGGGCAGGATCCGCTTGATCATCCAGTCGCCGTCGCGGCAGACGAGATTGGCGCCGAGCAGTCCGATCGGGCGCTGGTAGTGCGGCGGGCCCTCGTTGCGGCGGGCGGGCGTGACATAGGCGTGGGAGGTGCCCAGCTCGCCGAGGACCTCGCGGAGCAGATCCGCGAACTCGTCGGGGGAGGCGACCCGTTCGACCAGCGGACGGTACTGGGCGAGGACCCCGTCCCAGTCGATGCCGCACATCCGCGGCTCCCAGAAGTACGCGCGGATCAGGCGCCCCGCCTCCTCGAAGGCCTGGCGCCACTCGGCGCCCGGATCGACGTCGTGCAGGATGCGGCGCAGATCGAGCAGGACCGTCGAGTCGCCGTCACCGGGCTCGGTGGCGGGTACGGCGCGCAGCTCGCCGTCGTCCACGACCACCAGTCTGGTGCCGTCGCCGCTGACCGCGAACCAGTCCAGATGGCCTACGAGTTCGCTCTTACGGGCCTTCGCGATGTCGAAGTGTTCGAGGGTGGGGCGGCCCGACATGTCCGCGGGGTTGGCGAAGGTCTCGCCGAGCGCGCCCGAGATCGGCCAGCGCAGCCAGACCAGCCCGCCGCCGCTGACCGGGCGCAGCGCCGAGTACTTGGACGCGGTGACGGGGAAGGGGGTGACCCGGTCGGCCAGGCCCTCGACCTCGACCGTGACCGTCCCGCCGCCTGCGCCCGCCTGCGCGGCTGCCTCCTCCGGCTCGCTGTCCGCCGGGTCGAGCCCGCCCGCCGCGGGCCGGCCGTCCGGCGACAGCGCGAAGGGGGACGGGGTCGCGGAGGACAGCGGTACGAGATAGGGGCGGCAGCCCAGCGGGAAGGAGAGGTCGCCGGTGTGCACGTCGTACACCGGGTCGAAGCCGCGCCAGGACAGGAAGGCGAGATAGCGGCCGTCGCTGGTGAAGACCGGATTCTCGTCCTCGAAGCGGCCGTTGGTGACATCGACGACCGTACGGGCGAAGCTGCCGGAGATCTTGGCGAGCTTGATCTGGCGCAGGGAGCGGCCGATGCCGGGGTGGGACCAGGTGAGCCAGCCGCCGTCGGGGGAGAAGGCGAGGTCGGCGACGGGGCCGTTGACGGAGTGGATGAGTTCGGTGACGGCGGCGGGAGTGTCCTTGACGGTCTCGTCCTGAGCCGCGTCCGGCGCCCCGCCCGTGGGCTCAGGGGGCTCGGGACGCTCTGCCGGCTCGGCGGGCTCCCCGGTTATCTCCTCCATGTCCTCGCTGTCCTCCGGGACATCGATCAGCAGCAGCCTGCCGTCGTGCGAGGCGATCGCTATTCGCTCGCCCTCCGGGTCCGCGACCATCTCCCGCACCCGGCCGAGCCGGCCCGACGCCAGCCGGAGCGGCTCCCGGTCGCCGCTCGCGCGCGGCAGATACGCGATCTCTATGGCGTCCTCGCCGTCCGCGTCGGTGATGTACGCGACCTTGCCGCCGCTGCCGAGCATCTCGGGGAGCCGTACCCGTACGCCATGGGTGTCGGCGATCGTACGGGCCGGGCCGTCGCGGTGCGTGAGCCAGTACAGGCTGCCGCGTACGGACACGGCGCTCGCCCGGCCCGTGGTGTCCACGGAGATCCCGTTGACATGGCTGGCCGCCGGGACCTGGTAGGGGCGCCGTCCGGCGCGCTGGCCGCCGAGCCGTACGTCCAGCCTGCGCGGCACCGAGCCGGCGGTCAGGTCCTCGACCAGCCAGAGTTCGCCCGCGCACTGGTAGACGATCCGGTGGCCGTCGGAGGAGGCGTGCCGGGCGTAGAAGGCGTCGTGGTCGGTGTGGCGCAGGAGATCGGTGCCGTCGGGGAGGCAGGAGTAGAGATTGCCGATGCCCTCGTGGTCGGAGAGGAACGCGATGCGTCCGCCGACGAACATCGGGCAGTCCAGATGGCCCCCGAGGTCCGGGAGCAGCCGCTTGCCGTGCAGCCAGAGCCGTCCCATGGCCCCGCCGCGGTACCGCTTCCAGGCGGCCGGCTCGTGCGGGGGCTTGCCGGTGAGCAGGAGCGTACGGTGCTCGCCGCCGATGTCCGCGACGGCGATGTCGTTGACCGGGCCCCAGGGCAGCGCGCCGCCGGGGGAGCCGTCGGTGGGCAGGCTGTAGGCCCAGGCGAAGTAGGAGAACGGCTGGCCGTGCGAGGAGACCGCCAGGATCTGGGGCTCGTCGCCGGTGCCCGGGGCAGGGGGTGTCCAGCCGCAGACGCGGGTGTCGGTGGCGCCCCAGTAGGTCAGGCGGTGGGCCGGGCCGCCGTCCACCGGGGCGAGATGGATCTCGGGGTCGAGGCTGCGCCAGGTCGTATAGGCGATATGGCGGCCGTCGGGCGAGAAGCGGGGATGACCGACTCTGGTCCGGTCGACGGTCAGCCGCCAGGCGCGTTCGGGCCGGTGCCCGGCCGGCACGAGGGGCGCGACCCAGAGGTCGTCCTCGGCGGCGAAGCACAGCAGGTCGTCGTGGAGGTGCGGGAAGCGTAGATACGCGACGTCGTCACTCACCCCCCAATGCTGCCCTTTTTGAGCGCGAAGCGCCTCTGACAGGTGTTATGCGGCCACTGGAGAGGTGTGGTGCAAGCCACAAGCGAAACGGGGGCGTTTCGCTGGACGGCCGGGTTATCTTCGTACTGTACGAAACCGTTTCGTTCGGAGGTCGGTAGGCATGGCACGCAGCAGGCTCACGCCGGAGCGCGAGGCCGAGCTGTACGGTGCCGTGCTCGACCTGCTGCGCGAGGTCGGCTACGACGCCCTCACCATGGACGCCGTCGCCGCCCGTACCCGGTCCAGCAAGGCGACCCTCTACCGCCAGTGGGGGAGCAAGCCGGAGCTGGTCGTCCGGGCGATGCGGTACAACAAGCCCGTCCACACCGACCAGATCGACACCGGCTCGCTGCGCGGTGACTTCCACGCGATCGTGGACCGCACCGACGACTGCCGGGTGGAGAAGGACTCCGCGCTGATGCGGGGTCTGTTCCACGCCGTCCATGACAATCCCGACCTCTACCAGGCGTTCCACGCGCTGCTGATCGAGCCCGAGATCCAGGGGCTTCAGGAACTGCTCCAGCGCGCGGTGGACCGCGGCGAAGTGGCCGCGGACAATCCGGCGCTGCAATACACCATGCACATGCTGTTCGGTGCCTTTGTGGCCCGCCAGTTGATCGAGGACCGGTTGGTCGACCGCGCTTTCCTCGCCTCCTATCTCGACGCCGTGGTCCTCCCCGCGCTCGGCGTCTGACCACCCGCACCCCCCGCAATCCCCGGTACGTCCCCACCGTCCCCGCGGGACTCTCCCCAGCAGCACCCCTGCACCTGACGCGTGCCGCTCTCTCGCCGTCGGGCCGGCTCCCCATGCCCTTTCCGTCGACAGACCGGGAGTACGCCCTCGTGGCCACGTTCCTCTACAAGATCGGACGGCTCGCCTTCCGGCGCCGCCATTTCGTCGCCCTGCTGTGGGTGGCCCTGCTGGCGCTCGCCGGGGTCGGCGCGGCCTCCGCGTCCGCCCCCGCGGCCAGTTCCTTCTCCATTCCGGGAACGGAGGCCCAGAAGGCCTTCGACCTGCTCGAACAGCGCTTTCCCGGGGGCAGCGCCGATGGCGCGACCGCCCGGGTCGTCTTCAAGGCACCCGCCGGCGAGAAGATGACCGACGCCGCCAACAAGGCCGAGGTCCGCTCGGTCGTGGACGAGCTGTCCGCGGGCTCGCCGCAGGTCTCCTCGGTGTCCGACCCGTACACCGCCAACGCCGTCTCCAAGGACGGCACGACGGCCTATGTGTCGGTCTCGTACAAGGTCAGCGGGATGGAGCTGACCGACGAGACCCGCAGTGCGCTCGAAGAGACGGGTGCGGACGCGCGGGCGCAGGGGCTGGCGGTGGAGATCGGCGGTGACGCGCTCCAGGCGGCGCCGGAGACGGGGGCCACCGAGATCATCGGGGTGGCCATCGCCGCGGTGGTGCTCGTGATCACCTTCGGATCGCTGATCGCGGCCGGGCTTCCGCTGCTCACCGCGCTGATCGGGGTCGGTATCGGGATCTCCGTGATCACCGCGCTCGCCAATGTCCTGGACCTGGGCTCCAGCACCTCCACCCTGGCGATGATGATCGGCCTCGCGGTCGGGATCGACTACGCGCTGTTCATCGTGTCCCGCTACCGGGCCGAGCTGACCGAGGGCCGCGAGAGGGAGGAAGCCGCCGGGCGGGCGGTCGGCACCGCCGGGTCCGCTGTGGTCTTCGCCGGGCTGACGGTCGTCATCGCGCTGGTCGGGCTGGCCGTGGTCAATATCCCGATGCTCACCAAGATGGGCTTCGCCGCCGCCGGTACGGTCGTGATCGCCGTCCTCATCGCGCTCACCCTCATCCCGGCGCTGCTCGGCTTCGCGGGCAAGCGGGTGCACGGCCGCAAGGCCCGTACCGCGCTGGAGAACGGTACGCATCACCACAAGGCCAATATGGGCACCCGCTGGGCGCGGTTCGTACTGCGCCGGCCGGTCGCCGTCCTGGTCACGGCGGTCGTGGGGCTGGGAGCGATCGCCGTTCCCGCCGCGTCGCTGGAGCTGGGCCTGCCCGACGACGGGTCGCAGCCGGTGAGCACCACCCAGCGCAAGGCGTACGACCTGCTGTCCGACGGCTTCGGGCCCGGCTTCAACGGGCCGCTGATGGTCGTGGTCGACGGCAAGGCCAATGACAACGCCAAGGCGGCGGCCACCGAGGTCGCGGACACCGTACGGAAGATGGACGGCGTGGCCGCCGTCACCCCGTCGACCGTCAACAAGGCGGGCGACACCGCGACCATCACCGTGATCCCCGAGGACCGCCCGTCCTCGGTCGACACCGAGAACCTGGTCCACTCCATCCGTGACACCGGCGGCGAGATCAAGGCGGACAACGGCGCCGAGGTCCTGGTCACCGGCGCCACGGCGATGAACATCGACTTCTCGGAGAAGATGAACGCGGCGCTGATCCCGTATCTGGCGCTGGTCGTCGGGCTGGCCTTCCTGCTGCTGATGCTGGTCTTCCGGTCCGTACTCGTACCGCTGAAGGCGGCCCTCGGCTTCCTGCTCTCCGTCGTCGCGGCGCTCGGCGCGGTGGTCGCGGTCTTCCAGTGGGGCTGGCTGGGGAGTCTGTTCGGGGTCGAGCAGACCGGGCCCGTGATGTCGATGATGCCGATCTTCATGGTGGGTGTGGTGTTCGGCCTGGCCATGGACTACGAGGTGTTCCTGGTCACACGGATGCGCGAGGCGTACGTCCATGGGGAGCGGCCCCCCGAGGCGATCGTCACCGGCTTCCGGCACGGGGCGCGGGTCGTCTCGGCCGCCGCGGTGATCATGATCGCGGTCTTCGCGGGCTTCATCGGCTCCAGCGAGGCGATGATCAAGATGATCGGCTTCGGACTGGCGATCGCCGTTTTCTTCGACGCCTTTGTGGTGCGGATGGCGATCGTGCCCGCGGTGCTCGCGCTGCTCGGCAGGAAGGCCTGGTGGCTGCCGCGCTGGCTGGACCGGGTGCTGCCCAATGTGGATGTCGAGGGCGAGGCGCTGCGCAAGCGGCTGGAGGCGGCGCCGGAGGGCGGCCCCGAGCCCGAGCGCGAACTGGTGGGCGTCTGAGACCAGCGCCCGGAACAGCGGATAGCTGAGGCACGGTTCTCCCGGGGCGCTGGAGAACACGCCTCACCCGAGACGCCGGGACCGTCGCGTGAGCGGCGCGCGGACCCGGTACGCACCGGCAGCCGTGGGGACGGGAGCCGGAGCGGTGCACGCGGCCCGGTCGGGCACCTCTGGGAGGTGCGGGACCGGGCCGCCGTGCCGTACGCGCCGTGCCTGCCGCCGGGGCGGGGGATCAGGTCCGGTGGAGGAGCCTGCCCAGCTCGTTCTCCACCTGGATGTCGTGCCGCTCCTCGCCCGCGGGGACCATCGCGTACGAACTCTTCAGGAACCGGCGCAGTGGCATGGCGTCGAACTGCACCATCGCCACGCCCTCCGGCGAGTGGAATTCGAGGATGGTCTGTGCCCGGCCGCACGGCCACACCTGTACGTCACCGGTGCCGGCGGGCAGCCGCAGCCCCTGGTCGAGGAGGTCGCGCGCGAACGCCCACACCACCTCTTTGCCGTCGAGGGAGACCGAGGCGGGGAAGACGATGCGCATGGCGAGTGGGTCCGCGCCGTCATAGCGGAGGGTGACGGAGACGGCTTTGGAGTGGGGGGCGTCCGTGATGAGACGGCATTTGGCGGGCTGCTCGACGACGGGTGACATCGGCTGGCTCCTCTGCGGCTCATGCTGCTCGACTGCTCGTGCTGCTCATGCTGCGCACAGGACATTTAGTACTTAATTGTACAAACACTCTGAATTTATCCACAGTTTTACCGGTGGCTCATCCGGCGAGCACTGTCGCGGCAACTCGCGTACAACCTGCTCTTGCGAACTGTTCGCAACAGGTGCCTACTATCACGTCCATGCATGTACCTGATGGATTCATCGATGTCCCCGTCTCCGTCGCCACCGGTGTCGTCGCCGCGGGCGCGGTGGCCGTCAGTCTGCGTGGCGCACGCCGTGAGCTGGACGAGCGCACCGCGCCGCTCGCCGGACTGGTCGCCGCTTTCATCTTCGCCGTACAGATGCTCAACTTCCCGGTGGCGGCAGGGACGAGCGGCCATCTGCTGGGCGGAGCGCTGGCGGCGATACTCGTCGGTCCCTATACCGGCGTCCTCTGTATCTCCGTCGTTCTGCTGATGCAGGGCATCCTCTTCGCGGACGGCGGGCTCACCGCGCTCGGCGTGAACATCACGGACATGGCCGTGGTGACCACCGTCATCGCGTACGCGCTCTTCCGCGGCCTGGTCAAGGTGCTGCCCCGCACCCGCCGCTCGGTGACCGTCTCCTCCTTCGTCGCCGCGCTGGTGTCCGTACCGGCCGCGGCCCTCGCTTTCACCGCCCTCTACGCCATCGGCGGGACGACGGACGTACCGCTCGGCCAGGTGCTGACCGCGATGGTCGGCGTCCATGTGCTCATCGGGATCGGCGAGGCCGCGATCACCGCGCTGACGGTCGGCGCGGTCATCGCCGTACGGCCCGACCTGGTGTACGGCGCGCGGGGGCTGTCCGCGCCGCTGAAGCTGCGGGTGGGCGGGGAACTGGTCGACGCGGCGCCCGCCGCCCCGGCCCCGGTGGCCGCACGCTCGGGCGGTTCGCCCCGTACCCTCTGGGCCACCGGCCTGGTCACCGCTCTCGTCCTGGCCGGCTTCGTCTCCTTCTACGCCTCGGCCAGCCCCGACGGCCTGGAGAAGGTCGCCGCGGACCACGGCATCGACAAGAAGACCGAGGAGCACGCCACCGCCGACTCCCCGCTCGCCGACTACGGGGTCAAGGACATCACCAACGCACGGATCTCCGGCGGTCTCGCCGGGGTGATCGGGGTCGGCGCCACGGTGGTCGTGGGCAGCGGGATCTTCTGGACGGTACGCCGCCGCCGTACCGCCAACGGCGCCGGCTCAGGCGCCGGCACCGTACCGGCCGGGAACGCCTGACATGGGCGCGGGCCATGCCCACAAGCTCTACCGGCACGGGCACTCGCCCGTCCATGAACTGCCCCCGCACTGCAAGCTCGCCGCCGTCTTCTGCTTCGTCATCGTGGTGGTCTCCACCCCGCGCGAGGCGGTCTGGGCCTTCGCGCTGTACGGGGTGCTGCTCGCGGCCGTCGCGGCGGTGGCCCGGATCCCCGTCGGGTTCCTGCTGCGCCGGCTGCTGATCGAGATCCCGTTCGTGGCCTTCGCGGTGCTGATGCCGTTCGTGGTGCCGGGCCCGCAAGTCCGGTTCCTGGGGCTGTCGTTGAGCGTGCCTGGACTCTGGGGCGCCTGGAACGTGCTGGCCAAGGGGACGCTGGGGGTCGGCGCGTCCGTGATCCTCGCCTCCACCACCGAGCTGCGCTCGCTGCTGCTCGGCCTCCAGCGGCTGCGGCTGCCGTCCCTGCTCGTACAGATCGCGTCCTTCATGATCCGGTACGGCGACGTCATCACCGACGAGATGCGCCGGATGTCGATCGCCCGGCGCTCGCGCGGCTTCGAGGCGCGGGGCGTACGGCACTGGGGCGTCCTCGCCAAGTCGGCGGGCGCGCTCTTCATCCGTTCCTACGAGCGCGGCGAGCGGGTGCATCTGGCGATGGTGAGCCGGGGGTACGCGGGCACCATGCCGGTCATCGACGAGGTGACCGCGTCCCGGGCGCAGTGGACGCGTGCTGCGGCCCTCCCGCTGTCGGCGCTCGCGGTGTGTCTGCTTGGCTGGACCCTATGACCGTATCTTCCGTTTCTCCCGCAGAACCGGCGCCGCCGCCGTCCCTTGAGGTCAGCGGGCTCGCGTACGCCTATCCGGACGGGCATCAGGCCCTCTTCGGTGTCGATCTGACCGTCGGACGCGGCGAGCGGGTCGCGCTGCTCGGGCCCAACGGCGCCGGAAAGACCACCCTCGTCCTGCATCTCAACGGGATCCTGACCGCCGGGGCCGGCACGGTCGAGGTCGCCGGGCTGCCGGTCGCCAAGCGGAATCTGGGCGAGATCCGGCGCCGGGTCGGCATCGTCTTCCAGGACCCGGACGACCAGCTCTTCATGCCGACCGTACGGGAGGACGTGGCGTTCGGCCCGGCCGCCGCCGGGCTGCGCGGGTCCGAACTGGACGCGCGTGTGGTCACCGCGCTCGGCCAGGTCGGGATGTCGGAGTACGCGGACCGGCCGCCGCACCATCTCTCCTTCGGGCAGCGGCGCCGGGTGGCCGTCGCGACCGTACTGGCGATGCATCCGGAGATCCTGGTCCTCGACGAGCCGTCGTCCAATCTGGACCCGGCGTCCCGGCGTGAACTGGCGGACATCCTGCGGTCGCTGGACATCACCGTGCTCATGGTCACGCACGACCTGCCGTACGCCCTCGAACTCTGCCCGCGCGCGGTGATCCTCAGCCAGGGCGTCATCGTGGCCGACGGGCCGACCGGGCGGATCCTCGGTGACCAGGACCTGATGGCGGCCCACCGGCTGGAGCTGCCCTTCGGATTCGACCCGCGTTCCGTGTCGCCGGGGCACGTTGCACCATAGAGGGGGTCGCGCCGCCGGGGCGTGGCGGTATGCGGTGCGACGGGGTGGGTGGCGTGGGCGTGGACGTCCAGGGCACGGTGGCGGCGGGCTTCGAGCCGGTCAGGGACGCTTTCGTACGGAACTTCGAGCGGCTCGGCGAACGGGGGGCGGCGGTCGCCGTGTTCCGGGACGGGCGGAAGGTCGTGGACCTGTGGGCGGGGACGCGAGACGTTGACGGGGCTGGGGCCGGGGCCGGGGCCGGGGTGGGCTCCGGGCCGGGGTTTTCGGATGCTGCGGCCGGGCAGGGCGGGCCGGGCTTTTCGGGTGCCGCCGCCGAGTGGGTGCCGGGTGCCGCGCCGTGGGCCGTGGACACCGCTCAGATCGTGCGCTCGGCGACCAAGGGGGTCACCGCCGCCGTACCGCTCCTCCTCCACCAGCGCGGCCAGATCGATCTCGACGCCCCGGTCGGCACCTACTGGCCGGAGTTCAAGGCCGCGGGCAAGGAGCGGGTGCTCGTACGGCATCTGCTCTCGCACCGCGCCGGCGTGCCCGTACTCGACCGGCCGCTGACCCCGGCCGAGGCGCTCGACGGGGAGTCCGGGCCGCGGGCGATGGCCGCACAGCGGCCCGTCTGGGAGCCGGGCACCGCCCACGGCTACCACGCGCACACCTATAGCTGGCTGATCGCCGAACTGGTCAGGCGGGTGACGGGCCGTGGTGTCGGGCGGTGGATCGCCGAGGAGATCGCCAGGCCGCTGGGGCTGGACTTCTGGGTCGGGCTGCCCGCCGAGGAGGCGCACCGGGTCGGCCGGATCGGACGGCTGGACGAGCCGACAGCCGTCGGGGGTGAGCTGCGGCTTCGGCCCAAACGGTCGGTGTCGGAGGCGTACCGCGACTCGGGTTCGCTCACCCGCCGCGCCTTCGGGGTGATCGACCCGCGGCCCGACGAGAACGACCCGGCGTACCGGGCCGCCGTGCTCCCCGGCTCGGGCGGTATCTCCACGGCGCGGGCGCTGGCCCGGTGCTACGCCGCGATGATCGGGCCCGTCGACGGGTACCGGCTGTTCGCGCCGGCCACGCTGACCCTGGCGCGTACGGAGGAGTCGGCGGGCCCGGACCGGGTCCTGGTCGTCTCCACCCGCTTCGGCCTGGGCTTCATGCTGCACGGACCGGCGGCGCCGCTGCTCGGTCCTGGCTCCTTCGGACATCCGGGGAGGGGCGGCTCGCTGGGCTTCGCGGACCCCGAGTCGGGGATCGCGTTCGGCTATGTGACGAACGGGATGCGCAAGGGGGTCACGGCGGATCCCCGCGCACAGGCGCTCGTACGGGCGGTGCGGTCCGTACCGTCGGTGGCGTCGGCCTTCTGAGGACGGTGACGGTCGCGGCACGCCCCGCCGGTGTCATACGGGGTCGCGGTCGGCTTCATGCGGGGTCGCGGCCGGTGTCGTGAGGGGTCACGGCCGACGTCATGAGGGGTCGTGCTTCTCGCGCTCCGAGTTGACCGGCACCACATTGGTGACGTCCACCGCGGGGCGCAGGGCTTCGGCGAGCTTGACGGCGTCGTCCACCGCCCACAAGTGGGTGAAGAACAGACGCGGTTCCTCGTACAGGCCGTGGTTGTGCACCTCGACGAGCTGGATCCCGCCCTTGCGCAGGATCGTCAGGACCTCCTGGACCTCGTCGGCGACCATGGCGAAGTCGCCGTTGAGCGCGGCCCGGCCGCGGCCCACGGCCTGGAAGTTGAACGCCGAGGTCGCGCCCAGGCCCGGAGGCAGCACCCGGCCCCGCTCGACGATGGTCTCGCGGCGGGCGAAGACGCACTTGTAGATTCCGCCGTCGTTGGAGCCCTTGACCCCCATCACCTCGTCGATCGCCGCGATGTCCAGATCGGGGCGTGGCGGCTTGCCCGGCGGCTTGCCCGGGGGCCTGGCGGGCGGGCTCGCCGTCCGGTCCATCGCCGCGCGCAGACCGCGGGCCAGCTCCGCCGCGTCATGTCCGTGCCCGTGGATATGGCACCACCAGACGTCGGGGGAGTGGGAGAGCAGGTGCTTGTGCAGGGCGGTCACGGCGATGCCGTGCTGCGTCAAGACGTCGAGCACCCCCTGGAGTTCCTTCTCGGTGACATTCAGATCGCCCATGACCAGGTGACTGTGGTCGGCGTACCGGACGAAGCCCATGTGCGAACCCAGGGCGAGCCCGGGGCTGACCTTGACCCCGTACGAGACCACCTTCAGGTCGCTGCGCGGGAACCGGGTGTGGTAGAAGACGCCGCGTACGAGTTCGCCCGTACGGCCGAGGGCGTCCGCCACGCCCTTCCAGTCCGCCAGGGTGGTGGGCACCGGTTTGAGCGGACCCTTTCCACCGCCCCCGCCCCTCTCCCCGGGGTCCTCGGTCACTTTCGCGGCCTCGGCCTTCTTGGGGGGCTCGGTGAGGGCGATGACGGTGCCCGCCCCGGCCAGCACCGGCGCCAGCGCGGCCGCGATCACGAGACGCCGACGCGGTGGGGCGGCCGTGTCGTAGGCGTATGTGGCGGTATTCGCTCTCGTGTCAGGTTCTTGCCGTGATTCTCGGCTCATCACATTTGTACCTCCGTGACGAGATGAAAACATGATCCGCCGGAGCGCGCGATCCGCGGAACTGCGCGCGGGGGCACGGGAGGTCGGGTGCGGACTGTGGGCTCCGGTGCGCGTCGTGGGCTCTGGTGCCGTTGCCGCGTCGGCGACATGATCGTCCGATGAGACGTTTCGAGGGATACGGCGTACTGATCACCGGAGCGGGCCGCGGCATCGGCGAGGCGACCGCGCGCCGGCTGGCCCAGGAGGGAGCGCGCGTCCTGGCCACCGACCTGGACGAGGAACGGGCGGCGCGGGCGGCGGAGGCGATCCCGGGCGCCGTACCGTACGGCTGCGACGTGGCCGACCGTACCTCCGTGGACGCGGCCGTCGCGTACGCCGTCGAACGCTTCGGCGCGCTGGACGTCCTGGTCAACAACGCCTACTCCTGCGCGCTGGACGCCCCGCTCTTCGAGGACGAACCGGACGAGTCCTGGGCGCACGATCTGGACATCACCCTGACGGGCGCGTTCCGCTGCGCCCGCGCGGCGCTTCCGCACCTGGTGGCGTCGGGCAGGGGCGCGATCGTCTCGATCGGTTCCGTCAACGGCGAGCAGGACTTCGGCAACCACGCCTACAGCGCGGCCAAGGCGGGCCTCGCCGCGCTCACCCGCACCCTCTCGGGCCACGCGGCGCCCCGGGGCGTCCGCGTCAACCTCGTGACCCCCGGGACAATCCACACGGACGCCTGGGCAGGCCGCGAGGAGCGCCTGGACCGCGCGGCGGCCCACTACCCGATGGGCAGGGTCGGCACGCCGGAGGATGTGGCGTCGGCCGTCGCGTTCCTGGCGTCCGCGGATGCCGCGTGGATCACGGGCGCCACGCTGCCGGTGGACGGCGGGCTGCTCACGAGCAACGTGGGACTGAGACGGGCGCTGGGCGCGGAGGTGTGAGGAGTGGTGGGGCGTTGGGGCGGCGGGGCGTCGGCCGGGGGGTGTACGTACGGCCGCGCCCGGCCGGATTTCGGCCGGACGCGGCTCGCGCGCCCGGCACTCAGTTGGCAAGCAGCATCAGGCCGATGCCCACCACCATCAGGCCCGCCGCCGCGATCCTGGGGGTGCCGAAGCGTTCCTTGAAGAAGACCGTCCCGATGGCCGCGCCCACGATGACGGAGGACTCGCGCAGTGCCGCGACCGGGGCGAGAGGCGCGCGGGTCTGGGCCCACAGGACCAGACCGTAGGCCAGCATGGAGAGGGCCGCGCCGAGAAGGCCGAGAAAGGCGTGGGGGCGGAGCTGGGTGAGGAGCAGGGCGCGGCGCGTGTACAGCGCGTACGCCGGGATCAGCAGGCCCTCCAGCATCATCAGCCAGGCGATGTAGCCGACGGGTGAGCCCGCGTTCCGTACGCCTACGCCGTCCACGACCGTGTACAGGGCGATGGACAGGCCGGTCGCAAGAGCGGCCAGCAGCGCGGACCAGTCGGGTCCCGTCCGGGGAACCCCCGTTCGACCGCCGTACGACCCCCGTATCCCCCAGAGCGCGAGGCCCAGCAGCCCCACCGAGGCGACCGCGACGCCCGTCGCCTGCCAGACGTCCAGCGACTCGCCGACGAACACCGCCGCCAGCAAGGTGACCACCAGGGGCGCCGTGCCCCGCGCGATCGGATACATCTGGCCGAAGTCCCCGAGGCTGAACGAGCGCATCAGCAGGAGCAGATAGCCGACATGCAGCAGCGCCGAGACGATCAGATACGGCCAGGCCGCCGCGTCCGGCAGTGGCGCGAAGCACGCGACGACCGCACCGAGCACCGTCGCGCCCCCGGCGATCAGGGTGCAGGCGACGAGTTGGTCTTTCATGGAGTGCGCGATGGCGTTCCAGCTCGCGTGGGTGAGTGCGGAGACCAGGACCGCGACGGCGACGAGCGGCGTCACGCCTCGCGCTCGCGTACGTCCACGAGAGTGCCGCCCGCGTACGTGACCAGTGACGCCGGGGCCATCGGGAACACCGTGTGCGGGGTGCCCGCCGCCGCCCACACCACGGCGTGTGCGAGCAGCCCCCGGTCGGCGAGCACGCGGGTCTTCGTACGGTGGCCGAAGGGCGGGACGCCGCCGATGGCGTATCCGGTGGTCTCCCGTACGGCATCGGCGTCGGCCCGCTTCACGCCCACCGCACCCAACTCCCGCCGTACCCGCTCCACATCGACCCGTGAGGCGCCGTCCATCAGGACCAGTACGGGCACCCCGTCGGCCTCGAAGACCAGCGACTTGACGATCTCGCCGAGACCGCAGCCGATCGCGGCGGCGGCCTCCGCGGCGGTACGGGTGGCATCGGGGAAACGGCGGATCCGCGCCTTGACCTCATCCAGGCCCAACTCGCGCAGGGCTTTGGCGAACCGGGGGTGGGCGGCGGACGGGTTGGTGCCGGGAGTGCTCATGCGCCGCACGCTAGCGGTCAGGGCATGCTGCCTACCACCGCCTTTACCCGGAGCCCCGCGCCCCTGGGATTCCCTGGCACTGTCCGCCACCACGGCCGCCGTGCAAGGGGTCAGGCCCGTCATACGCCAAGAGCGCATCGCGCGGGAGTGCTCCGCTCACGCCGGACAAGCGGGGCAAGGCCGTCCCCCCCCGGAGATGATCGGCTCCGAGGTGGCCCGTACCGTTCCGCTGCCCCTGTGGCCGAGGTGTCCGCAGTACCCGACTAGCCTGATTTGAAAGCCTGGCTGAGTGTTGCTGGACGGCCAAGCGGCAACCTGCCGGGTGTTGCGCCCTGTTGAATCGGGGAGATGCGGCGGATGCTGAGGGGCAGTGCTCCGCAGTGCTTTACAGCTACGGCCACGTCGGCTGACGGAGTTGACGGAAGGGGCGCGCAGCAATGGTGACGATCGACATGGTAGGAAGTCTGGTCGGTTGGCTGGTTTCCTTATGCGGCGATTCCGGCATCCAGTTGGTCAGGAATCAACGCGATGAGCGATCGCTGAAGAAGACAATGAGACGCGCCTTGGCCACGGTCGTGTCCCAGGCTGATCCCGCGGTTCAGAACACCTTGGAGCGGGGCCTGGTCCGCTTCTTCGCCTCGCCGCCTCAGCTGAGTCTGGACGGTTCATCACCCGTCGGAGAAGCTCTGCAGGCAGCCATCGCCGGCCAGGTAGCAGGCCTGGAAGAGTGGGTGGCCGACACCACGGGCTTACCGTTCGCCGACGCGGTCGATATGGAGTCGGCCGAGTTCGTCGAGGAGGTCACGGTGGCCGTAGTCGCCGGACTCCGCCAGTACGCCGCCGCGGGAGAACTGGCGGAACTGGTACGCGCCCTGGACACCGCGGAGATCATCAGCCGACTTCAGACACTCGGCCTGCAGATCAGCGGGCTGACCGTTTCCGCCCGGGCAGCCGCGACCTTCAGCCTGCCACGTGATGTCACGGCCTTCACCGGACGCGAACTGGAACTGGAACGCATCGTGCGCGTCGCCGATTCAATGGATCCGGCCACGGCGGGCATTGGTATCCACGCGATCGACGGCATGGCCGGAATCGGCAAGACCGCACTGTCGGTACACGTCGCGCACGCTCTCGCTCCACGGTTTCACGACGGTCAGCTTTTCCTGCACCTGCACGGACACACCCCTGGTCAGCGACCGGTCGACCCCGCTGACGCTCTTGCATCTCTGCTCCTTGTCATCGGCGTACCCGCGCGTCGCATCCCTTCGGATCTGCAGACGCGCTCGGCGCTGTGGCGAGACCGGATACGGAACAAGAAAATGCTGCTCCTGCTGGACGACGCGGTGTCCAGCGAGCAGGTCCGCCCACTGCTCCCCGGCTCCCGGGACTGTCTGGTCCTGGTCACCAGCCGCCGCCGACTCACCGCGCTTGAAGGGGTGGTCCCCATCAGCTTGGACACACTGGCGCCGCCAGAGGCGACCGCGCTTTTCGCGCGTCTGGCCGCTCGCCCCGGTTTGCTTCCCTCAGACCCGCGGGTCGCGGAGGTGGTGCGACTATGCGGCTATCTTCCGCTGGCCATTCGGCTCACTGCCGGGAAGCTCGCACACCACCCGAGCTGGAGTGTGCAGGATCTGGCCCGGGACCTGGCCGCGACGCAGGACCGGATCGTCGCGATGCGCGCCGAGGACGACTCCGTGACCTCGGCGCTCGATCTCTCCTATCGCGATCTGACCCATGAGCAGCAACGCATGTTCCGTCGGATCGGATTGCACCCCGGTTCCGAAATCGATGCGTATATCGCGGCAGCTCTTGATGGTACGGATTTTCCGGTCGCACGGGAATTGCTCGACGGCATCTTCATTCACCATCTGATCGAAGAACCTGGCCGCGGCCGCTACCGTATGCACGATCTCGTACGACAAAAGGCGCGATCTCTGGTCTCGCTGGATCCGGTGCCGGACACGGAGGCGGCACTGAGCCGTATGCTTGACTATTTTCTGCATACAACGGTGCATGCGGCGCGCTTTATTGCAGGACGTACACCGGCGGTGGCTCCGCCACCGGTGGAGCGTCCGCCGACATCGGTACCGGAGATCTCCGACACCGCACAAGCTCTCGGCTGGCTTGGCGAACAGCGTTCCAATATCCACGCCGTAGTTGAATTTGCGGCAAGTCGCGGACACCCGGCACACGCGATCCATATCGCTGCCGCATTGAATGACTTCCTCCGCGGCCAGGGCCACTGGGACCAGGCGATCACGCTCCATCAATGTGCTTTGAGAGCCGCCACCGGAATGGGTGACCTGGCCGGCCAGGCGTTGGCCCTCGGTAATCTCGGGTCGATGCAGCGACTGCGGGGCGACCACTCGGCTGCTCTCTCAAGCCAGCGGGCGGCACAGGAAGCCCACCGTGAGTCGGGCGACCGGCTCGGTGAGGCAACTGCCACGCATGAACTGGGGGTTGCTCAGCGCCTCTGCTCCGACTATGCCGCCGACCTGGCAAACCAGGAGCGGGCGCGAGAGCTGTATCGAAGTCTGGGCAACAAGCTTGGCGAAGCCAATACGCTGCATGAACTGGGCACCATGTACTGGCTTGTGGGAGATCTGCGCGCCGCACTCACCGTTCAGACTCAGGCTCTGGAGATCTATCGGGATCTCGACAGTCGCTATGGTATGTCATTCGCCCATAATGAATTGGCGGTTGTCCTCAATCATATCGGCGACCATTCAACTGCCGCATCGCATATCGCACATGCGCTCAATCTCCTCCATGACCTGGGGAACAGGCACGGCGAAGCCTATTCCCTGAAAGAGCTCGGTGTTGTCGAATACATGACCGGAGACCACCGCGCTGCCATTTCCACGCTATCCATGTCAGTGGATCTGCATCGTGATCTGGGCAACCGTTATGGTATGGGACTCGCTCTCACCGAGCTGGGTATCGCTCACCGCTTGGCCGGGGATTTGCCAACCGCCATTACCACACTCGTTCAAGCAGTAGAACTGCACCGTGAATTCGGCTACCGGTACGGAGAGGCATGCACTTTCAAGGAACTCGGCGCCACCAAGGATTTGATCGGAGAGCGCGTTGCCGCGGAGGCCGACCTTACGGCGGCCTCCGTCACCCACTCCGCACTCGGTCATCGGTACGGTCAGGCGGACACCTTGATCACTCAAGGCGAGCTGCTCGCCCGGCATTCCGACCTCGCTGGGGCGCATGACAAATTCACCCGCGGACTTGGACTGGCCCGTGAGATCGGTGCGGCTCCCCTGGAAGCGCGTGCGCTTGAGGCGATCGGCCGTGCCGAGGAAGCGCTGCGCGACCGGTAGTTTCAGCAGAAGCGGTGCGGATGAGCCGGTCGGGACTCTTGCGGACTCAGAGGGATTCGGCCGCGGCGCAACGATCCGCCTGGGCGCGTGCGTACTGGGTGCATGGAGCACCGAGGCGGGCCGCGGTTCGATAGCACTGGCGTGCCTGAATCAGTCGGCCACGGGTGACGAAGAAGTCCGCCAGCAGGACATGTGACTTTGAGTCCAGTGGGTCATGAAGGGTGAGAGCGCGGTAGAAATCTTCGGCTGACTCCCAGTCTTTCGCAGCGACGGCGGCACGTGCGCGCGTCATGAGTACCAGACGTAGGTTCTCCAGGACCAGAAGGTGCCGCTCTTCGGCGCTCTCGGCGAGGGCCCGGCGAGCGTAGTTCTCAGCCGCGTCGAGCATTCGTGCCGCCTCGGTATGGTCGGAACGTTGAAAGGGGATGAAGCTGATTCCACGCCAGTAGGCGCTGAGCATGAGAAGGCTCAGGGTGCCTGACGGTGCCGTCTCCAGGAGTGACCGGGCGAGATTCTGCCAGCGGAGCAACTCGACCATGGAATGATCGGTTCGGGCATGGTCGACTACGAGATTCACCGCGGCGCTGATCCTGACGGGAACAGGGAAATCCCGATTTTCGGCGAGCGCTCCGAGAAGCTGCCGGGCCTCGGCAGCCAGTCGCGGGTCGGGTCCTCCAACGATCAGGCGGGCCATGCAATGTCCGTAGGAAAGCCTGAGATGGTCCAGCGTCGTCGAGCCGGTGGCTGAGTCGCCGGCCGGGAGCGGAAGAGCGGCGAGCGTGGCCCAGAAACCAAGGCGTGAGAGCACCCGTGCCACCGTGATTTTCCTTTCGAGCCCCATGCTCTTCCAGCAGCTTACTTCAGCGCACAGAAAATTCCATTCGGCACTGCGGCGGGCTATGGGCAGATCCTGGGGAACGTTGATCCCGGCAAGGTGCGGGAAGTCGAAGGAAATGGCCTGGCGGAATTGGCCCGGAGTGACGACCTGGTATGGCGGTATCGGCTCACCGGCCAAATACCGCCGCCCCAGATCGGCCGTGGCACGGGCGTGCAGCGGTCCTCGGTCGGTGTGCAGGTCGAAGTAGGAAGCCAGCAGAGGCGGATTCTCAAGCCGGTCTTTCATGAGTGATCCGGCCCGATGGGTTCGGAGCCGGTCAGGTCGGTCAGTAGCCTCCGGTGAATATGTTTTATGATCTTCTCTAGATCGACACAGTAAACGGATGGGTTCAGAAAACCACTGCCGACGCGGTAGCGGTGAGCGAAATGACCGCCTCCGCATACGCGATGGACCGGGCATTTCTGACAGAAATCCGCCAGTGCACCAACGCCGGTCTGGCGGGCGACGATCGCAGGATGCGAGAGCGCCTCGCTCAGTTTATTTTCCTGGACAGTCAACCCGAGCCGGGCGGCGCCCGGATAGGCGGACTTGACCGAGTCGACTTGCTCCAGGCTCCCGTCGGTCTCGATGACCACCGACCGGGAAGGCGTCAGCCCGACGGACTCCGACCGGGCAACTCCGCCCAGTAACAGGCTTATGACATCCTCGAACAATCGGATGCCGGTCCTTCGGCGGGGAGCGTGGTACCAGTGTTCGAAGACCGTCAGAAGCCAGTCCGCGTAAGGCGCTTCGAGGGAGCCGGGTACTCGTCGCGGTGGAGGATTCACCCAGTTTCCGTGCGGCAGGAGAAAGTCGATGGCCGGCGGATCGTGGCTTACGAGTTCTTCGTAGACCTGCACCGGATCGCTGTCGAGGTCGATGGTGCTCAGCAGGCCGGAGAACAGGTGCCGGGTCGACGGCCGGGTGAGAAGCGCAAGTTTGGCAATGGTATGGGCGTGGCTGCCACCGCCGTGGTGGTACTTCCGATGACGGTCATGGCCGCCCCGGTTCCCGTCCAGACTGATACCGACTTTTATATTCCACCTGTCAAAGATTCTGAGGAACTTCTCATCGATGAGCAATCCGTTGGTCTGGACGCCGATCCTGACCATTACTGAATCCGCGAGATGCTGGGTGAGCTGCTGCGCGATGTACTCGATTGCATCGTGCCCGACCAGTAATGGCTCACCGCCATGGAGAATGACATGGATCGAATCGAGGGAGAATTCTTCGGCATGCTCGCTGATTCGATGGCACGTTTTCCTGACAAGCTCTTCCGACATGCGGGGAGGGCGTGTGCGCCAGCTTTGATCGCCCGAACGATAGATATAGCAATAATCGCAAGAAAGATTGCAGTGACCGTGCACCTTGAGTACAAACTGATTGAACGGTAACGGACGCCATCTGGTCTGGTTCATCTCGTCGGCGCTTCAGAGGTCGGACTCGATGAAGGCGTTGAACGTCCCGTTTGTCAGCCGATCGTTGCTGTCGGCGCCGCACAGTCGTTCCAGTACTGCCCGCAAGGCCGGGTTTGCTCTGGCTAAAATGTCTTCCAGTGCTGACGCTGACATTTTCGACGGATTGAGATCTTCGAAATCCGGTGTTTCATCCTGTTCGCGCACCCCTATGCCATTCCCCGGTGAATTGTTGCACACTGTGATGGGGATTACGCTCCGTTGCTACGATCGGCCTCCCCGTACTCCCCATACTCCCCCCGCTCAGCCCGCCCGAAGCACCGCCGCTACCACCGGGCCCGCCGCGTCGCCGCCGTGGCCGCCAGACTGGACCACTGCCGCTGCGGCGAGGTCGTTCTGGAAGCCGGTGAACCAACTGTTCGAGGTGGCCTGGCCGTCGACCTCTGCCGAGCCGGTCTTCGCGCCCTTGTCGCCGCCCAGTCCGGACATCGCGTTGGCGGCCGTGCCGCTTGTCGCCGTCAGTCGCATCATGTCGCGGAGCTGCCGGCCGACGGAGTCCGGGAGCGAGCGCGAGGCTGTCGCGAGGGTGCGGTCGTCGAGTGAACGCGGCACGATGACGGGCTGCTTGAAGGAGCCGTTCTTGGCGGTGGCGGTGATGGACGCCATGTTGAGGACGTTCATCTGGACCGTGCCCTGCCCGATGTACTGCGCCGCCGCCTCGCCGCCCGTCGCGGCCGGCACGCTGCCGTCGAAGGACGCGACGCCCGTCTTCCAGTTGTCGAGGCCGATGCCGAAGACCTGCTCGGCCTCGTTCTTGAGCGCCGAGTCGTCGTGGGTGTCGTCGATCAGCTTGATGAAGGCGGTGTTGCAGGAGCGGGCGAAGCTCTGCGCGAACGTGCCGTTCTCGATGGAGAACCCGTCCAGGTTCTGGAACGTACGGCCCTCGTACATCACGGTCTTGGGGCACTCGGCGGGCCGGCCGGGCGCGGCCAGGTCCTTCTCCATCAGCATCGCCGCCGTCACGATCTTCATCGTGGAACCGGGCGCCTGCTTGCCGAGCATTGCCGCGTTGAAGCCGTCCTTGCGGTTGTTGGCGACCGCGAGGATCTCGCCCGTACTGGGCTTGACCGCCGCGACCGACGCCTCGCTGAACTTGCGTACGGCTTCCTCGGCGGCCGCCTGTACGTCCGCGTCCAGCGTGGTACGCAGCGTGCCCGCCTTGCCCTTGGCGAGGGTGAGCAGGGTCTGCCCCGGCACGCTGTCGCCGTCGCTGCGCAGCGACAGCTCGATGCCCGGCGAACCGCCCGCGTCCTCGCCGTACCGCTCCCGGAGCTGGTCCAGGACGGAGCCGAGCGACGGGTACTTCTCCTTCGTCAGCTCGGTGCCGTTGCGGTCCACCGCCTTGATCGGCGGGACCGCCGCCTCGGAGGTCACGAGGTGGGTGGTCGCGGTCAGCTTCGGATGGATCACGGACGGAGCCCAGTCCACCAGCGGGCGCCCGGTGGTCAGTCCGCGCACCACCGTCAGCTCCGAGCTGTACGACCAGGGCTTGCTCTGCCCGTCGAACGCCACCGTCGCCCTGACGGTGAACGGCACCTTCGCCCCGACCGCCCGGCCCGGGGTGATCACCGCGTCGGTGACACGGGCCTCGTTGCGGTAGGCGTCGATGACGGGCGCGGCGGCGGTGGGGTCGTTGGTGAGCTGCGCGACCTCCGTCGCCTCGCCCCCGCCGGCCCACCCGGTCAGAAACGCCTTGGCCGCCTGGTCGATCTCCTCGGCACTCAGCGGCCCGGTCTTGACCTCCTGGGTCGCGGAGGTCGTGGTGGTGCCGGAGTCCCCGCCGGTGATCCCGTTGTAGACGTTGTACGCCCCGTACCCCACGCCGCCGGCGACCACGGCGAACACCCCGCCGACTATGGCGACCTTCGCTCCACTGCGCATGGTGCAGTCCCCCTCCCCAGGAGCCCCCGGAACATCTGAACATGTTCAACGAGTTATCGAACGGCACTCTACGGGACGGGCGAGTCAAGGGGGGAAGGCGTTATCGGACTGCGACGCACAGCAAGCGCCCGCGCCGGCGCCACGGTGGTCAGCCCCCTATACCCACGTGTCGAACCACATCCGGGAGCGCCATGCGTCGATCGGGATCGGGGAGCCCGTGTACAGCGGCCAGAAGTAGATGAAGTTCCAGATGATCAGCAGGACCAGTACGCCCGCGCCGACCGCGCCGATCGTTCTGCGGCGTTCGTCCGAGCCCGGGGGGCCGACCAGTGCGCCGGCCAGCATCGCGACCGCCAGGCAGAGGTACGGGACGAAGACGACCGCGTAGAAGAGGAAGATCGTGCGCTCCTGGTAGAAGAACCAGGGGACCCAGCCCGCGGCGACGCCGCAGGCGATGGCGCCCGCGCGCCAGTCGCGGCGGAAGAACCAGCGCCACAGGACGTAACAGAGCGCCAGCCCTCCCGCCCACCAGAGCAGCGGCGTCCCGATCGCCAGCACTTCGCGGGCGCAATTGCCGGCCGTGCCCGCCGGGCAGCCGTCCGTACCGGCCTTCGGGTCCTCGTAGAAGTACGAGACCGGGCGGCCCAGGACGATCCAGCTCCAGGGGTTCGACTGGTAGGTGTGGCCCGAGGTCAGATTGACATGGAACTGGTAGACCTCGTTCTCGTAGTGCCACAGGCTGCGCAGCCAGTCCGGCAGCCAGGTGAAGTGGCCGCCCTTGCCCTGAGTGGCGGCCCAGTTCCTGAAGTACCCCTTGTCGGTGACGATCCAGCCGGTCCAGGAAGCGATGTACGTTGCGATCGCGACCGGCACCGTGGAGAAGAAGGCCGGCAGGATGTCCCGGCGGAGCACCGTCAGGTACGGCCGTACCGCACCCGCCGTGCGGCGCGCGCCCACGTCCCACAGGACGGCCATCACCGCGAAGGCGGCCAGGATGTAGAGCCCGTTCCACTTCGTCGCGAAGGCCAGGCCCAGCATCAGCCCGGCCGCGAGCCGCCACGGCCGCCAGCCCAGCCGCAGCCGCTCGGCGACCTCGGTGTCCGGGCGCAGCAGCCCCTCGTCGTCGACCGGGAGCGCCGAGGCCAGCCGCCGCCGCGCCCAGTCGCGGTCGATCACCAGACACCCGAAGGCGGCCAGCACGAAGAACATCAGGACCAGGTCGAGCAGCGCGGTCCGGCTCATCACGAAGTGCAGCCCGTCGACCGCCAGCAGCGCGCCCGCCAGACACCCCAGGAAGGTGGAACGGAACAGCCGCCGCCCGATCCGGCACAGCATCAGCACCGAGAGCGTCCCGAGCACCGCCACCATGAAGCGCCAGCCGAAAGGCGTGAACCCGAAGAGCTGCTCACCGAGCCCGATGATCCACTTGCCCACCGGCGGATGGACGACATAGCCCGGGTCCGTCGGCAGCGGCACCGAGGACGGGTCGGCCAGGATCTTCTTGTCGATGTCCTTGGGCCAGCTCCCCTCGTACCCCTGGTTGACGAGCGCCCAGGCGTCCTTGGCGTAGTACGTCTCGTCGAATATCACCGCCTTGGGGCTGCCCAGATGCCAGAACCGCAGCACTCCGGCCACGGCCGCCACCAGCAGCGGCCCGCCCCACGCCGCCCAGCGGAGCAGCCGGTCGGCCGTCGCGGGCGGCACCGCGAGCACGGCCCAGAGCCGGTCGGAGGGCCGGGTGTACGGGGGTACCAGCCGCTCGCGCAGCCCGGTCACCGGCCGGGGCACATGGCCGAATCGGCGCAGCCGCTGAGGCCATGAGGGCGGCGTTTCGCCGGCGTCGTGCCCCTGGAGGGCTTCTGGCGCAGTACTGGTCACCGCGCCATCGTAGGGAACGCCGCTGTGCGAGGGGGGCTCCGCCGTGGGGAACGGCCCGGTGCGAGGGGCGCTGCGCCGTGGGGGACGGCGCGGTACGAGGGGTGCTTCGGCGTAGGGAACGGCGCGGTACGAGGCGTGCTCCACGCCCTGCGAGGATGGCGGGATGGCGGATGAGGCGCAGGTGAATGGAACGCTGGTACTCGCGGGGACGCCGATCGGTGAGGTCACGGACGCGCCGCCCCGGCTCGCGGCCGAGCTGGGGACCGCGGATGTGATCGCCGCCGAGGACACCCGGCGGCTGCGCCGGCTCACCCAGGCGCTGGGGGTGCAGACGCGTGGCCGGATCGTGTCGTACTTCGAGGGCAACGAGTCCGCGCGGACGCCCGAACTGGTCGAGGCGCTGGCCGGCGGGGCGCGGGTGCTGCTGGTGACGGACGCGGGCATGCCGTCCGTCTCTGATCCCGGATACCGGCTGGTGGCGGCGGCCGTCGAGCGCGGGATCAGGGTCACCGCCGTACCGGGGCCGTCCGCCGTACTGACCGCGCTGGCGCTCTCCGGGCTGCCAGTGGACCGTTTCTGCTTCGAGGGCTTCCTGCCGCGCAAGGCGGGTGAGCGGCTCGGCAGGCTCCGGGAGACCGCGGACGAGCGGCGCACCCTCGTCTATTTCGAGGCGCCGCACCGGCTCGACGACACCCTCGCCGCGATGGCCGAGGTCTTCGGCCCGGAGCGCAGGGCCGCGGTCTGCCGCGAACTGACCAAGACGTACGAGGAGGTCAGGCGCGGCGGACTGGGCGAACTGGCGGCCTGGGCGGCCGAGGGGGTACGGGGCGAGATCACCGTCGTCGTGGCGGGCGCGCCGGAACCGGGGCCCGGGGACGTCGACGCGGAGGAACTGGTGCGGCGGGTACGGGTGCGGGAGGAGGCGGGGGAGCGGCGCAAGGAGGCGATCGCGGCCGTCGCCGCGGGGGCCGGGGTGCCGAAGCGCGAGGTGTTCGACGCGGTGGTGGCGGCGAAGAACGCGGGGGGTGGCGGGGGCGGGGGCCTGTCGTAAGGGGCGTGCGGGCGCCCATCGTTGCAAGGGGCGCTCGCATCTCGTCGTAAACCGCGCTTACGCCCCGGCGCACGCCCCCTTCGGAGGCAAAGGACTATCGTGAAATGTAAAGCGCGGACCGTGAGTCGAGTGTTTTGGGCATGAGAAGGCCAAGACCAATCCATTAATCGACAGGGGCTGATGCGCTCCCGCCGTCAAAGGCGTCCACTGGGTCAGTGGAGAGGAGCCGGCATGAGTGACATCACGGGCACCGCCGTAGCCCACGAGGCATATGCCTTTTGCTGTATGCGCTGTGGACACGGCTGGGAGCAGGCGTACGACATAGAGCATCACGTCGATGGCTCGGGGCAGAATTACGTCACCTACAAGACGGACGGGCTACGGGTTCCCTCACCGCTGTCCAGCCCGTCCTGCGTCAACTGCGGCGGGCATGTCGTACGCATCATGCGTTCGGGACAGGTCTCGTCGGTACGGGCACTGATGACGGGGCAGGTGCCGGGACAGGCGCCCGCGCGGTCCGGGCGGTCCGGGAACTCCGGCGAGGCGATACCCGAGGGGTCCGCGGAGGAGATATCCGCCGGATCCGCCCACGTCGCTTCGGCGTCGGACGGTACGGCGCCGGGGCACGACCAGGGGCACCACTGGAACTGGAGCCACTGGCACCTTTCGGACCTGCTGCACCCGTTCAGCCACCGCAAGTGAGCCACCCGGTCCAGCCCTGAACCGGTACGGGCCCCTGGGCGCGGTCCTCGTAGGATCGCGCCCATGAGTTCGAAGCATGCTCCGCCGCCGCTGCCCGAACCCCTCCGGGTACCGGTCGCGGATTCGCACACCCACCTGGACATGCAGGACGGCACCGTCGAGGAGGGCCTGGGCAGGGCCGCCTCGGTCGGGGTGACGACCGTGGTCCAGGTGGGGTGCGACCTCAAGGGTTCCCGCTGGGCCGCCGAGACGGCCGCGGCGTACGAGAACGTCCACGCGGCGGTCGCCCTGCACCCCAACGAGGCGCCCCGGATCGTGCACGGCGATCCCGACGGCTGGTCGAGGCAGGGCGCGCGCGAGGGCGGCGGGGACGCGGCGCTCGACGATGCGCTGGCCGAGATCGACCGGCTGGCAGCCCTGCCGCAGGTACGCGCCGTCGGCGAGACCGGGCTCGACTATTTCCGGACAGGGCCCGAGGGCATGGCCGCCCAGGAGCGTTCCTTCCGCGCGCATATAGAGATCGCCAAGCGCCATGGAAAGGCGCTGGTCATCCATGACCGGGAGGCGCATGCCGATGTGCTGCGCATCCTCGCGGAGGAAGGGGCGCCCGAGCGCACGGTTTTCCACTGTTATTCCGGTGACGCGGAAATGGCCGAAGTATGCGCTGCGGCCGGTTACTTCATGTCCTTCGCAGGCAATGTCACTTTCAAAAACGCTCAACCGTTGCGCGACGCGCTCACCATAGCGCCGCTGGAGCTTGTCCTGATCGAGACGGACGCACCCTTTCTCACTCCCGCGCCCTACCGCGGACGGCCTAATGCGCCATATCTGATTCCGGTCACGCTGCGGGCGATGGCCGATGTACGGGGGATCGGCGAGGACGCCATGGCGGCGGCGATTTCGGCCAATACGGCGCGGGCGTTCGGCTACTGAACAGGCGGCGGACGCGGGCCCTTTGCGGGTCGCCCCGGGAGGTGGTACGCGGAGTGGTGTCGCGACGCCGTGTAGTCGCGTCGCTTTGGAGAGTAACCATCACTCCGCTAATGTCCGGGCCCGCCGCGCCTCGATGGCGGGGCCCGCCCTCGGGGCGGTGCGGACCGGACCTTGTGGAGCGTCGTGAGCAATGCGCAGGGCAGTCACCGTGCGGCACGCGGCGGGCGCCGCGGCGCCCGGGGACACCGAGACACCCAGGAACCGCAGCAATCGCAGCAATCCCAGGCACCCCAGGAACCGCAGCAATCCCAGGCATCCCAAGCACCCCAGGAACGTCGGCAGTCCCCGGAATCCCAGCGATCCCGGGAGTCCCGGAAGGCCCGGGAGTCCCGGAAGGCCGGTGCCGTTCCGGGCGGTTCCGCCGCCGTCCCCGAGCGGCCCAGGACCGAGCTGCGGCGGCTGCTTCCCAAGGCCCTGCCACGGGTTCTTCCCAAGGCCCTGGTCGTCGCCTTCCTGGCCGGCGGCACCTCCGCCTTCGCAGGCGAGATCGCGGAGCCGCCGGCCGACGAGGAGGTGGCCGTCGGTACGCACGACATCGTCGCCCCCGCGCCCGGCACCGCCCTCGTCACCGCGATGCGCGCGGAGGGCGCGCACCTCTCCGCCTCCCGCTCCTCCGTACGGCGTGACAGCCTCACCCGCGACAGCGTCACCCGCGACCTGGCCCGTGACAGCCTTCACCGCGACCCGGCCGGCGACCGGGTGAGCGAGGAGGCCATTCCGTACGACACCCTCCGCACCGAGGACCCTTCGGTCTTCCGGGGTACGGAGGTCGTCGACCAGCAGGGCAGTCCGGGGGCCCGCCGGGTCACCTACGGGCTGCGTACGGTCGACGGCGTCAAGCAGGAGCCGCACAGAGTCCACGAAGAGGTGGTGCGCGCACCGGTCACCCAGCGGGTCCGGGTCGGTACGAAGGAACTGCCGCGGACCGCGGCCGGGGTGGACGACCTGAACTGGAAGGCGCTCGCCGCCTGCGAGTCGGGCGGCCGGCCCAATGTGGTCGACCGGTCGGGCACCTATGGCGGGCTCTACCAGTTCGACACCGCGACCTGGCGCTCCGTCGGCGGCAAGGGCCGCCCGCAGGACGCGTCGGAGGCGGAGCAGACGTACCGCGCGAAGAAGCTGTACATGCAGCGGGGGGCGAGTCCATGGCCGCACTGCGGCCGTAGGCTGACCGGGTGAGCACCACTGAGCCCGACGCCCCGGACGCCCCGCACGGTCTGGACGGCCCGCACGGTCCGGACGCCCCGCACGGCCTGGACACCAGAGATACCGCGGACGCCCCGGACACCGCGACCGTCCCCGGCACCCCGGCCGATCCCGATGCCGTAGACACCGCGGACGCCTCCGGCCCCTCCGACGCCCTGCTGGGGCCCGCCGACATCCGCGAGCTGGCCGCCGCCCTGGGCGTACGCCCCACCAAGCAGCGCGGACAGAACTTCGTCATCGACGCCAACACCGTCCGCCGTATCGTCCGCACCGCGGACGTACGCCCCGACGACATCGTCGTGGAGGTCGGCCCCGGGCTCGGCTCGCTGACCCTGGCGCTGCTGGAGGCCGCGGACCGGGTGACCGTCGTTGAGATCGACGACGTCCTGGCCGCCGCGCTGCCCGCGACGATCGAGGCCCGGATGCCCGCCCGCGCCGGGCGCTTCTCGCTCGTCCACTCGGACGCGCTGCGGGTGACGGAGCTGCCAGGCCCCGCGCCGACCGCGCTGGTGGCAAACCTCCCGTACAACGTCGCCGTACCGGTCCTGCTGCACATGCTGGAACGCTTCCCCACCATCGAGCGGACCCTCGTGATGGTCCAGGCCGAGGTCGCCGACCGGCTGGCCGCGCTGCCGGGGAACAAGGTGTACGGAGTGCCGTCGGTGAAGGCCAACTGGTACGCCGAGGTCAGACGGGCCGGCGCGATCGGCCGTACGGTCTTCTGGCCCGCTCCCAATGTGGACTCCGGCCTGGTCTCGCTGGTACGCAGGGCCGAGCCGGTGAAGACGACGGCCTCCAGGACCGAGGTCTTCGCGGTCGTCGACGCGGCCTTCGCACAGCGCCGCAAGACCCTGCGCGCGGCCCTCGCCGGATGGGCGGGCTCGGCCCCGGCGGCGGAAGCGGCGCTGGTCGCGGCCGGGATATCGCCGCAGGCGCGCGGTGAGGCACTGACAGTGGAAGAGTTCGCGCGGATCGCGGAGTCGAAGGGGGCGGGCGCGTGAGCGCAGAGGGACAGGCACTGACGCATGTGCTTACGGGGATGTCGGTACGGGTACGGGTGCCCGCCAAGGTCAATGTGCAGCTCGCCGTGGGCGCCGCCCGCCCCGACGGCTTCCACGACCTGGCGAATGTCTTCCTGGCCGTGGGCCTGTACGACGAGATCACGGTGACGCCCGCGGACGAGCTGCGCGTCACCTGCGAGGGCCCCGACGCGCACCAGGTCCCGCTGGACACCACCAACCTCGCGGCGCGGGCGGCCCTCGCGCTGGCGGAGCGGCACGGCATCGAGCCGCGCGTGCATATCCATATCGCGAAGGACATCCCCGTCGCGGGCGGGATGGCGGGCGGCAGCGCGGACGGCGCGGGCGCCCTGCTGGCCTGCGACACACTCTGGTCGCTGGGCTCCTCGCGGGACGAACTCCTCGCGATCTGCGCCGAGTTGGGCAGCGATGTGCCGTTCAGCCTGATCGGCGGCGCGGCGCTCGGCACGGGCAGGGGCGAGCGGCTCACCCCGCTCGCGGTCGGCGGCGAGTTCCACTGGGTGTTCGCGGTCGCGGACGGCGGGCTGTCGACGCCGACGGTGTTCCGTGAGTTCGACCGGCTGACCGAGGGTACGGACGTACCGGAACCGGAGGCCGACCCGGTTCTGCTGGAGGCCCTGCGTACGGGCGACGCCGTCGCACTGGCGGGCGCCCTGGCCAACGACCTCCAGCCCGCGGCCCTCGCCCTGCGCCCGTCCCTGGCTGACACCCTCACCGCGGGCACCGCCGCCGGCGCCCTGGCAGGCCTGGTCTCCGGCTCCGGCCCGACAACGGCGTTCCTGGCGAAGGACCCGGAGACGGCGACCCGTATCGCGGAAGCCCTCCTGGCCTCGGGCACCTGCCGCACCGCCCGAGTCGCCACCGCCCCGGCCCCGGGCGCGACGGTGGTGGAGCGCACGGCTCCATGACGGCCGCCGCCGCGCCATGACAGAGGCCCCGGTAAGCACACCGGGGCCTCCGTCGCTCGACCCGTCGCTCGACCTTGCCCCCTTGTTGGCTTGACCTTGTCCGCTTGACCTTGTCGCAGCGACAACGTTTCTACTGATGCCATGCGAATCGGAGAGCTCGCCGGCATCGTCGGCATCACCAGCCGCGCCGTACGGCACTACCACCGCATCGGGCTGCTGCCCGAGCCGCCGCGGCAGCCCAACGGGTACCGCGAATACTCACTGCGTGACGCCGTCGAGCTGGCCAGGATCCGCCGGCTGACCGAGCTGGGCCTGAGCCTGGACGAGGTGAAGGACGTGCTGGCGGACGACGTGGGCAAGGACCTCGTCGAGATCCTCACCGAGCTGGACGCCGACCTGGCCCGCCAGGAGGAGGCCATCCGGCAACGCCGCGCCCGCCTGGCCCGGCTGTTCGAACAGGCCGGGCAGACCGGGCGGCTGCCGGCCGAGGCCCCCGTCTCCCCCGAACTCGCCGCCATCTTCGACGACATGGCCCGTGTCTCGGCGCGGTTGCCCGGGCCGGAGCCGGCGGCCGCGGCCAAGGAGCGGGAGCTGCTCGCCCTGCTGGAGACCGGCTCGTCGCCCGGCTACCGCGGCTGGCTCCACGCCATGGTGCGGAGCCTCAACGCCGACCCGCAGGCCATGCGGCGCGCCTACGAGATCTACGCCCGGCTGGACGAGCTGGCAGAGGCCCCCGAGGACGACCCGCGCGTGGCGGAGACCGCCCGGGCAGTCGTCGACAGCATCCCGGACGAGGCGCTGCGGGCGATGACGGCCCCGGACGACGCCGGCACAGGCGAGGACGCCGGCTTCGCGAACGCCTTCTTCGCGGACTTCGCCCCCGCCCAGGCAGCGGCCGTGCGCCTGGCCATCGAACTGCTCAGGGAGCGTGCCAGGTGAAGGCGGTGAGGAAGGGCGTGCGCTGGTCCTTGGCCGCGCTCGTACCCGGTGAGGTCGTGCTTGTCCTGTGCGTGGTCGGCGGTGTGCGGATTGCCCCGGCCGCCCGGCTTGCGGTGGAGCTGGCCGCGCTCGTGGTCATGGCCATGTCGACCGGCCTGCTCGCCGTCGACCACCGCAGGCACCGCCGCGACGGGCTCGACCGCCGCTCCGCCTTCCTTGCCGCGGTCGCCGACACCGTCCCGGCGCCCGTGCGGCGAGTGATCGCCCATGAGTTCTTCCTCACCACCAGCTTTCTGCGCTGGGTGGCCCGCCGTGGCCCGCACGGCGTACGCGACGGTGATCTGCCCGTCCCGTACGCCCCGGGGCAGACAGCGGTCATGTACGGCTTTCTCTTCGTCTGCGTCGTCGAGACCGTGGCCCTTGCTCTTCTGATCCCCTGGCCGGTGGTGCACGCCGTCACTCTCGTCCTCGACATCTGGGGCTGCTATTTCGTCATCGCCCTGCACGCCTCCTGCGTGGTGCGGCCGCATGTGATCGGGGCCGACGGCTCGCTGCGCCTGCGCTTCGGCGCCCTGCTGGACATCCGTATACCGGCCGACCGCATAGCCTCCGTGCGCCTGGACCGGAAGTTCCCGGACGGAAAGCTGGCCGCCGTGGATGAGAACGGCGTCGCCGACATGGCCGTGGCCGGTCAGACGACGGTCACCGTCGAACTGAACGAGCCGGTGCGGTACGTACGCGCCCTGGGCAGGCCCGCCGAGGCCCGCGCCTTCCGCTTCTACGCCGACGACCCCGCGCCCGCCGTCGCCGCACTGAGGGCGGCCGGCCCGTCCGCCGGTACGGACCGGACCCGTGACACCCCCGGCTCCGGCCCGGCCGGCCGCACCCGGTGACCGAGCGGCGGGCCGGGTCCGGGCAGGGCCTACGCTGGAGCGTCGATCGATCCGCCCATAAGCAGGAGTGAAATGGCCGTCAATCTGGTCAATGTCGAGGCAGTCACCAAGGTGTACGGCACCCGTGCGCTGCTCGACGGTGTCTCCCTCGGTGTCTCCGAGGGGGACCGGATCGGGGTCGTGGGGCGTAACGGCGACGGCAAGACGACCCTCATCCGGATGCTGAGCAAGCTGGAGGAGACGGACACCGGGCGGGTCACGCACAGTGGCGGGCTGCGGCTCGGGGTGCTCACTCAGCACGACTCGCTCGATCCCGCCGCCACGGTCCGGCACGAGGTGATCGGCGATCTCGCCGACCACGAGTGGGCGGGCGACGCGAAGATCAGGGATGTGCTCACCGGGCTGTTCGGCGGGCTCGACCTGCCCGGTTTCCCGCAGGGGCTCGATACGGTCATCGCCCCGCTCTCCGGCGGTGAGCGGCGCCGGATCGCGCTCGCCAAGCTGCTCATCGGCGAGCCCGAGCTGATCGTGCTCGACGAGCCCACCAACCATCTCGATGTCGAGGGCATCGCCTGGCTCGCGGAGCATCTGCGCAACCGGCGCTCCGCGCTCGTCTGCGTCACCCACGACCGGTGGTTCCTCGACCAGGTCTGTACGCGGATGTGGGACGTCCAGCGCGGCGCGGTGCACGAGTACGAGGGCGGCTACTCCGACTATGTCTTCGCCCGCGCCGAGCGCGAGCGCATCGCGGCGACGGAGGAGGCCAAGCGGCAGAACCTGGTCCGCAAGGAGCTGGCCTGGCTGCGCCGCGGCGCCCCCGCCCGTACGTCCAAGCCGCGCTTCCGGGTCGAGGCGGCCAATGAGCTGATCGCGGACGTACCGCCGCCCCGGGACACCTCCGAGCTGATGAAGTTCGCCAACGCCCGGCTCGGCAAGACCGTCTTCGACCTGGAGGACGTGACGGTCCAGGCGGGGCCCAAGGTGCTGCTCACCCGTCTCACCTGGCAGCTCGGGCCCGGCGACCGGATCGGACTGGTCGGGGTGAACGGCGCGGGCAAGACCTCGCTGCTGCGCGCCCTGGCCGAGGCCGCCCGCAGCCAGGGCGATGTGCAGCCGGCCGCCGGGAAGATCGTGGTCGGCAGAACCGTCAAGCTGGCGTATCTCTCCCAGGAGGTCACCGAACTCGCGCCGTCGCTGCGGGTGCTGGAGGCGGTCCAGCAGGTACGGGACCGGGTCGACCTGGGCAAGGGCCGGGAGATGACGGCGGGTCAGCTCTGCGAGCAGTTCGGGTTCGGCAAGGAGAAGCAGTGGACCCCGGTCGGGGATCTCTCCGGCGGTGAGCGGCGCAGGCTCCAGCTTCTGCGGCTGCTGATGGACGAGCCGAATGTGCTCTTCCTCGACGAGCCCACCAACGACCTCGACATCGAGACCCTCAACCAGCTGGAGGACCTGCTCGACGGCTGGCCCGGGTCGATGGTGGTCATCTCGCACGACCGGTTCTTCATCGAGCGGACCACCGACAAGGTGATGGCGCTGCTCGGCGACGCGACGCTCCGGATGCTGCCGCGCGGGATCGACGAGTATCTGGAACGGCGGCGCAGGCTGGCCGAGTCGGAGCCGCAGCGGTCCGCCGCCGCGGCTCAGAAGCCCGCGGCGAGTGCCGTCGGGCCTGCCGCCGAGGAGAGCGCGACGGCGACGGCGCCGGTGTCGGCGAAGGACAGCCGCGCCGCGAAGAAGGAACTCCAGCGGATCGAGCGGCAGCTCGACAAGCTCTCCGGCCGTGAGACCACGCTCCATCAGCAGATCGCCGACAATCCCACGGACTTCGAGAAAGTGGCGAAACTGGACGCCGAGTTGCGTGAACTCCGTGAGGAACGTGACGAGTTGGAAATGCGCTGGCTGGAGCTTGCGGAAGACGCGTAGAAAATGCGCGGAAGCGGTGTGCGGGAGTGGGGCGGGAGCGCGTAACAGGCGCATCACGGGCCGGTTTTCCCTTGGGAACAGGGGAGGGACCGGCCCGGCCCGTTCCGCCGTCCGGGTGATAGAAAGAAGCCCCGCTCGACCGATGTGACGATGCGGAATCCACGCCCGAACCGCCCCATCGACGGGGCCGGCCACCAGAATCGCGGGGGAGACCGACCGGGTGGCGGACCGTATGAAAAAGGGGGAAAGCGCTGATGAGCCAGCCACCCGGCCAGCAGCCGCCGCAGGGAGGCTTCGGCGCTCCGGGGGATCCGCAGCAGGGAGTTCCGCAGCACGGAGGTCCGGCGCAGGGACCGCCCCAGCCGCCCGTACAACCCGGGCAGCCGCCCGTACCTCCGTCGGCGCAGCCGCCCCAGATGCCGCAGACACCGCCGTCCGCGCAGACACCGCCGTCCGCGCACACACCGCCGTCCGCGCCGCCGCCCGGGCAGCCCTCCGCGCCGCCTTCCGCGCCTCCCGGTCCGCCGCCCGTACAGCCCGGTTACGGCTATCCGCAGGCCCCGGGTCCGTACAACCCCGGCCCCGGTGCCTACGGTCAGCAGCCAGGACCGTACGGCCAGCAGCCCGGCCCGTACCAGCAGCCCGGTCCGTACGGCCAGCAGCCGGGACCGTACGGTCAGCAGCCCGGCCCCTACGGAGGCCAGCCGGGGCCCTACGGCGGCTACCCGCCCCAGCAGTACCCCGGCGCGCCCACCCCGCCGCCCGGCGGTGGCGGCGGCAAGAACTTCTTCAAGTCGACGCCCGGCATCATCACCGCGGCCGCCGTCGCGCTGGTGCTCATAGCCGGCGGCTCCTGGTTCGCGCTCAGCGGTGGCGACGGCGGCGGCAAGCCGGTCGCGGACGCGAGTGACGACGCCGATCCGACCGGTTCGCCCGGTGTCGACCAGGGCGACGGCACCGGCGGGGGCCGCGAGTCGCAGGACGATCTCAACGCCGGGCGCAAGGACGGCGAGTCCAAGGTGCTCTGGCTCCAGACCAACGATGTGGACCTGCCCCGCAACGGCGCGGACGTGTACGGCCCGTGGTTCGTCGGCGACACCGTCGTCAAGGCCATGTACCGCCAGGTCGTGGGGTATTCGGCCGCCGACGGCAAGAAGAAGTGGACGCTTCCGCTGCCCACCGAGGTGTGCTCGGCGCCCGTCGCGCCCACCGACGACGGCAAGATCGTCATCGGGATCAAGGACGGCACCACCGACAAGGCCCTCTGCAACCAGCTCCAGATGATCGACCTCAACACCGGCAAGGGCGGCTGGAAGAAGGAGGTCGCCGAGTCGGGGGCCTTTGACATCCTCACCGACATCACCCTGGCCATCAGCGGCGATACGGTCACCGCCGCCCGCACCAGCTATTCGAACGCCTACCGGGTGAGCGACGGCAAGGACCTGTTCGGCAAGCTGCCGGGCAACTGCCAGCCGTACGCGTTCGCCGGCGGCGCCAAGCTGATCGCCGCCGAGAGCTGCCCGACCGGCGACTACGACACCATCCAGAACCAGATCCAGGAGCTGGACCCGGTCACCGGCGCGGCCAAGTGGACGTACAAGCTCGCGAAGAACTGGGAGGTCGACAAGGTCTATTCGGTCGACCCCCTGGTCATCTCCGCGACGAACGACGACGAGAAGTCCTGGAGCATCTTCAACCTCAACGCGAACGGCACCCTGCGCTCGCAACTCGAAGGCGGCAAGGACAAGTTCGCACCGCGGTGCGGAGGCAGCTTCGTGGTCTTCGGCAGCAATCTGGAGGGCTGTGTCGGAGTCGCCGCGGACGCCAGTACGTTCTACATGTCGACCGAGCCCGACACGAGCGGCACGGCGCGCACCAATGAGGTCGTCGCCTTCAGCCTCCTCACCGGAAAGGCCGTCTGGCGCTCCAAGGCGCCCGCGGAGCGGGTGATGACGCCGCTGCGTACGGAGGGCGGCAAGGTCGTGGTCTATCTGGACCCGACGTACGACAAGGGCGGCGCGATCGCGACCATCCCGGCGACGGGCGGCGCGCCGACGGTGATCCAGCAGCACCCGGCGTCCACGGCGGAGATCGAGAACTCCTTGTACTCGCCGAAACTGGCCTATGTGGACGGCCGGTCCTATGTGACCAGCGGCCGGGTCAGCGCGAGCAACGACGAAGAGGAAATGAAGAAGTCGACGATGATGGCGTTCGGTGACTGACATGACCCAGCCGCCCCAGCCTCCGCAGCAGCCGCCCCAGCCCGCACAGCAACCGCAGCCTCAGGGGCAGCCGCCTCAGCAGCAGCCGCTTCAGCCGCCGCCCAATGAGCCGCCGCAGGGCGCGTTCGGGGCGCCGCAGGAGCCGCCGCCCGGTGGTTTCGGCGCTCCGCAGGATCCGCCGCCTGGCGGGTACGGGTACGGCGCGCCGACACCGCCCGCGCAGGGCGTCCCGTACGGATACCCGCAGACGCCCCCGCCCCCGCAGGGCGCACCGGGCGGTCCCGTTGCTCCGGGGGTGCCGGGCGGTCCGGGCGTGCAGCCCGGGTACGGGTATCCCGCGCAGCCGGGCTACGGGTACCCGGGGCAGCCGGGCCAGCCCGGCCAGCCGCCGTACGGTTATGCGACCCAGCCCATGCAGCCGCAGGGCCCCGGCGCCACCCCCAGCGGTGGCGGCAAGAAGCTGTCCGCCCAGACCCAGATCATCATCGCCGCGGCCGTCGCCGTGGTCCTGATCATCGGCGGCGGCATCTGGTTCTCCTCCTCCGGCGGCGACGGCAAGGGCGACGAGGCCAAGGGCACCTCCTCCGGCACCACCGAGGGCACCGGCGGCAAGGACGGCGACAAGGGCATCGGTGGCGGCGGCACGGAGGAAGTGCCGTCCAACACCAAGTCCAAGGCCGGTTTCCAGCTCCCGACCCCCAAGGTCACCGATGTCACCGGGGTCAGCGGCTCCTGGATCACCGACACCGCCTATGTGAAGACCGGCATCAACCAGATCGTCGCCTACGACCTCGACAAGGGCACCCAGCTCTGGTCGGTCCCGCTGCCCGGCCAGGTCTGCGCGGCGAGCAGGCACGTCACCGAGGACGGCAGAACCGCGGTCGCCTTCGAGGCCGCCAAGCGCACCGCCGCCGACAAGTACCAGTCCTGCACGGAGATCGGCGCGCTCGACCTGAAGACCGGAAAGCTCCTGTGGACCAAGTCGGTCACGGGCTCCAACGCGGGTGACGAGAAGGTCCGGTTCGACGAGATCACCCTCAGCGGTACGACGGTCGCGGCCGGCGGTACGGACGGCGGCGCGGCCTTCGACCTCGCCACGGGCGAGGTCCGCTGGAAGCCCGAGGTCAGCGCCGAGGGCTGCTACGACATGGGGTACGGCGGCGGCGCCGGCCTTGTCGCGGCCCGCAAGTGCGGTTCGTACGACGACCCGCAGATCTCCATCGAGACCCTGAACCCGCTCACGGGCGCCCCGGTCTCCTCCTTCAAGATGCCGGCCGGTGTCGCCTACGCGAGTGTCGTCTCCACCGATCCGCTGGTCGTGGCCGCCGATGTCGGCGACACCGCGGGCGACGGCAGCGGTATCTCGGACTTCTTCTCGATCGACCGGAAGACCGGCAAGCTGATCGCGAAGATCCCGGCCGACGCCGACAAGTACGCGGCCAGGTGCGGCTCCACCGAGGTCGAGGCCTGCCAGAAGCTCGCGGTGGGCAACGGCCGGCTCTATCTGCCGACCGAGGGCCACGAGGGCGGCGGGGAGTACGGCGACACCAACGAGATCGTGTCCTTCGACCTCGCCACCGGCAAGAACACCTCGGACCGCGCCGACGCGGGCGACCGGTACACGATGTTCCCGCTGCGCATGGACGGCGGCAACATCATCGCGTACAAGGTGCCCCCGTACGACAAGGGCGGCCAGATCGTCTCCATCGACGGCGCCTCCTTCAAGGAGACGGTCCTGATGGACAATCCGGCCGACGAGGCGATCAGGGACATGGAGACCAGCTTCTCCGCGGACTATGCCGAGATCCTCTACGGGGGCGGGCGGCTGTTCCTCTCCGAGACCATGCTGAGCAAGCCGTCGACGTCGGCCCTGGACGACAAGTCGTGGCTCGCCGTCTCGTTCAGCACGAAGTAGCGCGCGGTACGAAGCACCGCGCCGGCGCGGTGCGCTGGGCCCCGGCCCGTGGGCGGTGGACGCCTCGGGCCGGGGCCCGCCCTGTAGCGGCTCGGGGCGCCGAGTAGTCCTGAATGGCCTGGAATTCGGCAATCCGGGGGGCTTCTCAGGAGTAGGGGGCGCGCGATGTCGAACAAGCGTGTAGCTTGCCGGGTCAGGAGGCCGGGGGGCCAGTTTTCCGTGGTGATGGGGGCTTTCGTTTATGGGCGTTCGGCTCATGGTGGTCGATGACCACCGACTGCTCGCGGAGGCGCTCGCCTCGGCACTGAAGCTGCGCGGGCACCGGGTGCTCGCGGCGGCGGCGCCCACGGCGGGCGTGGCCGAACTGGTGGTGAGCAGGGCGCCGGAGGTGTGCCTGCTGGGCACCGCGGCGCCGGCCGAACCGGGCGCGTTCGACCCGATCGTACGGATCAAGCGGGACCGGCCGCAGGTGGCCGTGGTGGTGCTCGGTCCGGTGCCGAGCCCGCGCGGGATCGCCGCGGCCTTCGCGGCCGGCGCCTCCGGCTACGTACGCCACGACGAGCGCATAGAAGGCGTGGAACGGGCCATGATCAAGGCGCGGGCGGGCGAGGCGGCGGTGGCGCCGCAGCTCCTCCAGGGCGCCTTCACCGAGCTGCTCAACCCGGCGGCCCAGCCGGACGACGAGGCGCAGCGGCTGCTGCGGATGCTGACCCCGCGCGAGATCGAGGTGCTGGTACGGGTCGCGGAGGGCGAGGACACCCGGCTGATCGCGGCCGGGATGGGGATCGCGCCGAGCACGGCCAGGACGCATGTGCAGCGGGTGCTGATGAAGCTGGGGGTCGGCTCCCGGCTGGAGGCGGCGGCGCTGGCGGCCCGTACGGGGCTGCTGGACCGGGCCGTACCGGGCGAGCCGCAGGGCCCGGACGGGCGCTGATCGCCTTCTTGGGGCGTACGAAGCGCGTCGTGAGGCGTCCGCCGTCCGGCCCGCCGGTCTGCTTGCCCGTCTGACTGCCGCCCGCCTGGTGTCTGTCTGTTGCCTTTTGTGGTGTGCCTCCTTGTGGCCTGATGCCGTCAACATCCGTATGACCCGCTCACCCTGCCTGCATTAACCTGCATTTTTGCCGCCGACTGACGTCACGTTGACGCGGCTGTTGGTTTGTGATTTGTTGTGTTGAGTTCTGTTGGGGCGGGGTGCGGTGGAGGGCGAGCGATGAAGAAGACGGTGACCAGGCTCGCCGACGGCCGTGAGCTGATCTACTACGACTCCCGCGACGACGCGGTGCACGACGCCGTAGACCTCAGGCCGCTCGGGCCCGTCGCGACCTCCTCCGAGATCCGCCACGACCCGCTGCTCGGCGACTCGGTCGCCATCGCCTCGCACCGCCAGGCCCGTACGTACCACCCGCCGGCCGACGAGTGCCCGCTCTGCCCGTCCCGGGACGGGCGGCTCAGCGAGATCCCCGACTCCGCCTATGACGTCGCCGTCTTCGAGAACCGTTTCCCCTCCCTCGCGGGGGACTCGGGCCGCTGCGAAGTCGTCTGTTTCACCTCCGACCACAACGCCTCCTTCGCGGACCTCGGCGCGGAGCGCGCCGCTCTGGTACTGGACGCCTGGACCGACCGTACGGCCGAACTGGCAGGGCTGCCCCAGGTCGAGCAGGTCTTCGCGTTCGAGAACCGGGGCGTGGAGATCGGGGTGACGCTCGGCCATCCGCACGGGCAGATCTACGCGTACCCCTTCGTCACCCCGCGCTCCACCCTGATGCTCCGCTCGGCGGAGGAGCACCGGGCCCGCACCGGCCGCAATCTCTTCGACGACCTCGTCGAGCGCGAGCGGGCAGAGGGCGGCAGGGTGGTGCTGACCGGCGAGCACTGGCTGGCGTTCGTCCCGTACGCCGCGCACTGGCCGTACGAAGTGCACCTCTACCCCACGCGCCGCGTCCCCGACCTGCGGGAGCTGGACGACGCGGCCCGCGCGGAGTTCCCACAGGTCTATCTGGAACTCTTGAAGCGCTTCGACCGGATCTTCGGCGAGGGCGAACCGCCGACGCCGTACATCGCCGCCTGGCACCAGGCGCCGTTCCGGGCCGCCGGGCGGCAGGACTTCGCGCTTCACCTTGAGCTTTTCACTGTTCGCCGCACTTCCGGCAAGCTGAAGTTCCTCGCGGGTTCCGAATCCGGCATGAGTGTGTTCATCAACGATGTGCCGCCGGAGGCCGCGGCCGAGCGACTGCGAGAGGTAGCGAGCGAGTGAACAAGAAGTACCTGGTCACGGGCGGTGCGGGATATGTGGGCAGCGTGGTCGCCGCACATCTGCTGGAGGCCGGGCACGAGGTGACCGTGCTGGACGACCTCTCCACCGGGTTCCGGGAAGGGGTCCCGGCCGGCGCGGCGTTCATCGAGGGCCGGGTCCAGGACGCCGCGAAGTGGCTGGACCCCTCGTACGACGCGGTGCTGCACTTCGCCGCGTCCTCGCAGGTCGGCGAGTCCGTCGCCAAGCCCGAGAAGTACTGGGACAACAATGTCGGCGGCTCCATGGCGCTGCTCGCCGCGATGCGCTCCGCCGGGGTGCGCAAGCTGGTGTTCTCCTCCACCGCCGCGACGTACGGCGAGCCGGTCTCCACACCGATCACCGAGTCCGACCCGACGGTGCCGACCAGCCCGTACGGCGCGACCAAGCTCGCCGTCGACCACATGATCAGCGGGGAGTGCACGGCGCACGGTCTCGCGGCGGTCTCGCTGCGCTACTTCAACGTCGCGGGCGCGTACGGCAGTTGCGGTGAGCGGCACGACCCCGAGTCGCATCTGATCCCGCTGGTCCTCCAGGTCGCGCTCGGCCGGCGCGAGTCGATCTCCGTGTACGGGGACGACTATCCGACGCCGGACGGCACCTGCGTACGCGACTACATCCATGTCGCGGACCTCGCCGAGGCGCATCTGCGCGCGCTGGACGCGGCGGTCGAGGGCGAACATCTCATCTGCAATCTCGGCAACGGCAACGGGTTCTCGGTCCGCGAGGTCATCGAGACCGTACGGAAGGTCACCGGGCACCCGGTCCCCGAGGTCATGGCCGGACGCCGGGGCGGCGACCCGGCCGTCCTGGTCGCGTCGGCCGAGGCGGCGCACCAGCGCCTGGGCTGGACCCCGAGCCGCGCCGACCTGGCGGGCATCGTCGCGGACGCGTGGGCGTTCGCGCGGCGCGGGGAGTCCGGCGGGGACTCCGCGGAGTGAGGGACGGCCGGGCGTGAGAGCGCGCCACGAGTGAGGGAGACCGAGTGAAGCAGAGCGGTGGCGTCGAGGGCGCGGGCAGCGCCGTCGGCGTCGTTGACGAGTTCCGGCGGTTGTACGGCGCCGGGCCCGAGGGCGTGTGGGCGGCGCCGGGCCGGGTGAACCTGATCGGGGAGTACACCGACTTCAACGACGGTTTCGTCATGCCCCTGGCGCTGCCGCACCGCGCGGTCGCCGCGGTCTCCCGCCGTACGGACCGGATCCTGCGGCTGCACTCGGCCGATGTCGCGGAGGGCGTGGTCCAGCTCGGCATCGACGCTCTCGAACCGCGCTCCGACACCGGCTGGGCCGCCTACCCGGCCGGTGTCGTCTGGGCGCTGCGCGCGGCCGGACATCCGGTGACCGGCGCCGATGTCCATCTCGCCTCGACCGTGCCGACCGGCGCGGGGCTGTCGTCCTCGGCGGCGCTGGAGGTCGTGACGGCGCTGGCCCTGAACGATCTGTACGGGCTCGGCCTGACGGGACCCGAACTGGCGGTGCTCGCGCAGCGCGCCGAGAACGAGTTCGTCGGGGTGCCCTGCGGGATCATGGACCAGATGGCCTCGGCGTGCTGCACCGAGGGACACGCGCTCCATCTGGACACCCGCGATCTCTCCCAGCGCCAGGTGCCGTTCGACCTGGCGGCCCAGGGGCTCCGGCTGCTGGTCGTCGACACCCGGGTGAAGCACGCGCTCGGGGACGGCGCGTACGCGGCTCGGCGCGCCGCGTGCGAGGCGGGTGCGCGGGCGCTCGGAGTGCGCGCCCTGCGCGACATCCCGTACGCGCAACTGCCCGCGGCGCTGGACCGGCTGGCCGCCGCCGGGGAGAGCGAGGAAGTACGCCGCTGTGTCCGCCATGTCGTCAGCGACGACCACCGGGTCGAGCGGACCATCGCGCTGCTGGACGCCGGGGACCTCCGCGCGGCCGGCCCGGTCCTGACCGAGGGCCACGCCTCCCTCCGAGACGACCTGCGGGTCTCCTGCCCCGAACTCGACCTGGCGGTCACCACGGCCCTCGCCGCCGGCGCCCTGGGCGCCCGTATGACGGGCGGCGGCTTCGGCGGCTCGGCGATCGTCCTGACGGAGGAGTCCGCGGCGGACCAGGTCACGAAGTCGATCACGGAAGCCTTCGCGTCGGCGTCCTATACCCCGCCCCGGATCTTCCCGGCCACCCCGTCCCCGGGCGCGCGACGGCTGTCCTGAGGTCTGCCCGCTGTGGCCCCCGCCGGTGCCGGCCCTGTCCGCGGTGGTGGTCGCGGTCCGGTGAGGGCGGCGACGGCCGTGCTGATTCGCCTCAAGTTCTGCGAAATTCCTTCCGCTCCGGGCCCGCGGCCGTACGCTGATGCACAGCACCGGTGGGGGCCGGTGCTGATCAGGGGTGGAGTCAAGTCGGGTACGACGCCCGGGGTGGGGTAGCAGTCATCACACGGCGGCGGCCGTGCCACTGACGTACCACCGCACACCGGGCGCCGTGCCCGCGCTGTCCGCTCCCCGCCTTCAGGGGGTGTCCATTGGTACGTATCCGGGTTCTGGTGGTGGACGACCACCGCATCTTCGCCGAGTCGCTCGCCGCCGCTCTCGCGGCCGAGCCCGATGTGGACGTCGCGGCGGCGGGCAGTGGGCCCGCCGCGCTGCGCTGTCTGGACCGGGCGGCGGCCGAGGGGCGCAGGTTCGATGTGATGCTCGTCGACGCCGACCTCGGCACGGTCGCTGGAGCGGCCGGAGGCTTGGCGGCGGCCGGCGCCACGGCGAGCGGCGGCACGGCGGGCGGACCGGTTCAGGTGCCGGTCCCGCGCGCGGTGCCGGACGGCGGCGAGGCGGTGCCGGTCGACGGCATCTCGCTGGTCGCCGGGGTCCGTTCCGGCCAGCCGTCCGTCCGTACGGTCGTGCTCGCCGAGCGGGACGATCCGCGCCGCGCGGCGCTCGCGCTCCAGGCGGGCGCGTCCGGCTGGGTCGCGAAGGACTGCTCGCTCCAGCGGCTGCTCGCCGTGATGCGGGGCGTCCTGCGCGACGAGACGCATCTGCCGCCCGCCCTGCTCACGGGCGTGCTGCGGGAGCTGACGGCCGCGCGCAAGCACCGTACGGAGAGCGAGCGGCTGGTCGAGTCGCTGACGCCGCGCGAGCGGGAGGTGCTGCGCTGCATGGTCGCCGGCCTGGGGCGCAAGGCCGTCGCCGAGCGGCTCTTCCTGTCCCCGCACACGGTCCGTACGCATATGCAGAACGTGCTGGGGAAGCTGGGTGTGCACTCGACCCTGGCCGCGGTGGCGCTGGCCCGCCGGGCCGGAGTGGGCCCGGTGAGTCTGGCGGCCCAGCCCGCCACCTCGACCGGCTGACCGGGAATCGCCGGACGGGCCGGTGGCGCAGTGCAGCAGCCCGTCCGGCGGACGACCGGCTAGGTCGGTACGTTGTCGAAGGGGGCCGTCAACTGGCGTAGCAGGCCCGCCAGTTCGGCCCGCTGCGCACGCGACAGCTCGCCCAGGATCGCGCGTTCCTGGGCCAGCAGTCCGGCGAGCGCCTGGTCCGCGCGGTCGCGGCCCTCCGCGGTGAGGCGTACGAGCACCCCGCGGCGGTCACTGGGGTCCGGCAGCCGCTCGACCAGGCCCTTCTTCGCCAGCCGGTCGATACGGTTCGTCATCGTGCCCGAGGTGACCAGAGTCTGGGTCAGCAGCTGCCCGGGGGAGAGCTGGTACGGGGCTCCCGCGCGCCGCAGCGAGGTCAGGACGTCGAACTCCCACGGCTCCAACTGGTGCTCGGAGAACGCGATCCGGCGCGCCCGGTCGAGATGGCGGGCCAGCCTGCTGACACGGCTGAGGACCTCGAGCGGTTCCACGTCGAGGTCGGGGCGCTCCCGGCGCCATGCCGCTACCAGTCGGTCGACCTCGTCCTCCATGACGATCAGTGTAGAGGGTCCCTCGATGTGAAGTCTCTTGACGTCAAGAGATGTGCCGGTGCAGGCTGGGGTACGACCGCCCGGGCAGCCCGCGAGCCGGCTCGGGCGGGCCGTTCCGCGACCGTGACAGGGGCCCGACCATGCACTCCGCACCGTCCGCACCGATCTGGGACCCGGCCCAGTACCTCCGGCACTCCGGCCTCCGCAGCCGCCCGTTCCTGGACCTGCTGGCCCGTATACCCGACCCGCCCGGCGCCGACGGCGGGCCGGGGGCCGGGACGCCGCTCGCGATCGCCGACCTCGGCTGCGGCGCCGGCAATGTCACCGCGCTGATCGCCGAGCGCTGGCCGGACGCCCGTATCACCGGCTTCGACAACTCGCCCGAGATGCTCGACCGGGCCCGCGAGGAGTACGCGGGCGCCACCCCGGGCGGCGGGGCGATGGACTTCCACGCCGCCGACCTCGCGCGCTGGGCGCCCGGCGAACCGTACGGACTGATCGTCTCCAACGCCGCCCTCCAGTGGGTGCCCGGCCACGCGGGCTCCTTCGAGGCCTGGATCGAGGGCCTCGCGCCCGGCGGCACCTTCGCCTTCCAGGTCCCCGGCAACTTCACCTCGCCCAGCCACGCCCTGCTCGCCGACCTGTGCGCGTCCCCGCGCTGGCGCGACCGCCTGGGCGGCGGCCCCGACCGCCCCGCCAACACCGTCCTGGACCCCGCCGACTATCTCGCGCGCCTGACCGCCCTCGGCTGCGCGGCGGACGTCTGGGAGACGACATACATCCAGCAGCTCACCGGCGAGGACCCGGTCTTCGACTGGGTCAAGGGCACAGCACTGCGCCCGGTCCTCACCGCACTCGACGGCGACGAGCAGGCGACAGCGGAGTTCACCACCGAATACCGCGCCCTGCTCCGCAAGGCCTACCCCCCGACCCCCTCCGGCACGGTCTTCCCCTTCCGCCGGATCTTCGCGGTGGCGCGCAAGCCCGCGGCCGGGGTCAGAGCTGGTTCACAATGAGTGACTGCACCCGCAACGGCTGATCCGCCCCCGCCACCCGCTCACGCCTTGCGGTGGCCTATCAGGCGCGGCTTCGGTTCCAGGTTTTCCAGGCCGTGCCAGGCCAGGTTCACCAGGTGGGCCGCTACTTCCGACTTCTTCGGGCGGCGGGTGTCCACCCACCACTGGCCCGTCAGGGCCACCATGCCCACCAGGGCCTGCGCGTACAGCGGGGCCAGCTTGGGGTCGAAGCCGCGGGCCTTGAACTCCATGCCGAGGATGTCCTCGACCTGCGTGGCGATATCGCTGATCAGCGACGCGAACGTACCCGTGGACTGCGCGACCGGGGAGTCGCGGACCAGGATGCGGAAGCCGTCCGTATACGTCTCGATGTAGTCGAGCAGCGCGAACGCGGCCTGCTCCAGCAGCTCACGCGGATGCCCGGCGGTCAGCGCGCCCGTCACCATGTCCAGCAACTGGCGCATCTCGCGGTCCACGACCACCGCGTACAGCCCCTCCTTGCCGCCGAAGTGCTCGTACACGACGGGCTTGGAGACCCCGGCCTTCGCCGCGATCTCCTCCACCGACGCCGCCTCGAAACCCTTCTCCGCGAAGACCGTACGGCCGATGTCCAGCAGTTGCTCGCGGCGTTCCGCACCGGTCATCCGGACCCTGCGGGCGCGTCGGCCCCCGGTCGTCCGGCCCTGCTCGGTGCTGTCCTTGCCGCTGGTACTGCCGTCGGTCGCCACGGTGCCCATCATGCCTTGGCGACTGCGCTCTTGCGCCGGGAGTCCACACGGGACGCGGAGGGCCAGCGCACGTCGGACGCCCAGCCCAGCAGCTCGAACCAGCGGATGATCCTGGCACTCGAATCGACCTGTCCCCTGAGCACACCGTGCCGCGCGCTCGTCGGGTCCGCGTGGTGCAGGTTGTGCCACGACTCGCCGCAGGAGAGGACCGCCAGCCACCACACATTGCCCGACCGGTCACGGGACTTGAAGGGCCGCTTGCCGACCGCGTGGCAGATCGAATTGATCGACCACGTCACGTGGTGCAGCAGCGCCACCCGGACCAGGGAACCCCAGAAGAACGCCGTGAAGGCACCCCACCAGGACATCGTCACCAGTCCGCCGACCAGCGGCGGAAACGCCAGCGAGACGACCGTCCACAGCACGAACTGCCGGGAGATCGTACGGATCGCCGGGTCCTTGATCAGATCCGGCGCGTACTTGTGCTGCGGAGTCTGCTCCTCGTCGAACAGCCAGCCGATATGCGCCCACCACAGCCCCTTCAGCAGGGCCGGCAGCGTCTCGCCGAACCGCCAGGGCGAGTGCGGATCGCCCTCAGCGTCAGAGAACTTGTGGTGCTTGCGGTGGTCCGCCACCCAGCGCACCAGCGGGCCCTCCACGGCCAGCGAACCGGCCACGGCCAGCGCGATCCGGAGCGGGCGCCGCGCCTTGAACGAACCATGGGTGAAATAGCGGTGGAAGCCGATCGTGACGCCATGGCAGCCGATGTAGTACATGACCACCATCAGGGCCAGATCGAGCCAGCTCACCCCTCCCCACATCCAGGCCAGCGGCACAGCCGCCAGCAGGGCGAGGAAGGGAATGACGATGAAGAGCAGGAGAGCGACCTGCTCGATGGATCCCTTGTTGTCCCCGCCGAGCGTGGCGGAGGGCAGCGGGGCACCGTCGGCGGACTGGGGAGGAAGGGAGGAATCTTCGATCACATCGGGGGGTGTGGTCATTGGGGGTCCCCTGGGGTGAGGAATGGGCCTGGGGTGAAGAACAGTGAGGAACTTTCCGGAACTGGTGGGAACAGTCCGGAACTGGCAGGAACTGGAGCGGAAACCTCGATACGGGTGCGTAACCTACGGCATCGTAAGTATGGCAGCGCCGAACGCCGCGACAAGAGGGCTGTGGATAACACCAGGCGAAGGACACCTATCCTTGTGGTCGTCGGACAGCGCGGTCCGCCAGACCGACACCGCCGATCGCCGGACGGTCATCGCCGGGCGGTCTGAGTCTCCAGAAACCTCCAGACGTGCTCAAACACTGCAAGGAGCCGCACCTGTGAGCAGTGCCGACCAGACCCCATCCGCCAGCGCGGAACTCCGCTCGGACATCCGCCGTCTGGGTGACCTGCTGGGCGAGACCCTCGTACGGCAGGAAGGCCCCGAGCTCCTGGAGCTCGTAGAGCGTGTACGCGCGTTGACGCGCGAGAACGGTGAAGCCGCCGCCGAACTCCTCGGCGACACCGACCTGGAGACCGCGGCCAGGCTGGTACGCGCCTTCTCCACCTACTTCCACCTCGCCAATGTCACCGAACAGGTCCACCGCGGCCGGGAGATGCGCGAGCGGCGCGCCGCCGAGGGCGGGCTCCTGGCCCGTACCGCCGACCGGCTCAAGGACGCCGACCCCGAGCACCTCCGCGAGACCGTCAGGAACCTGAACGTACGGCCCGTCTTCACCGCACACCCCACCGAGGCGGCCCGCCGCTCCGTCCTCAACAAGCTCCGCCGCGTCGCCGAACTCCTCGAAGCACCCGTCATCGCCTCCGACCGGCGCCGCCACGACCTGCGGCTCGCCGAGGCCATCGACCTGATCTGGCAGACCGACGAACTCCGTGTCGTACGGCCCGAGCCCGTCGACGAGGCCCGCAACGCCATCTACTACCTGGACGAACTCCACGCCGGCGCCGTCGGCGACGTACTGGAGGACCTCGTCGGGGAACTGGACCGTGTCGGCGTCGAACTGCCGCCCGGCACCCGCCCGCTCACCTTCGGCACCTGGATCGGCGGCGACCGCGACGGCAACCCCAACGTCACCCCCGAGGTCACCCGCGAGGTGCTGATCCTCCAGCACGAGCACGGCATCGGCGACGCCCTCGAACTCGTCGACCAGCTCCGCGGCCAGCTCTCCAACTCCATCCGCTACACCGGAGCCACCGAGGAACTGCTCGACTCGCTCAGCACCGACCTGGAGCGGCTCCCGGAGATCAGCCCCCGCTACAAGCGGCTCAACGCCGAGGAGCCGTACCGCCTCAAGGCGACCTGCATCCGCCAGAAGCTCGTCAACACCCGCGAGCGCCTCGCCAAGGGCACCCCGCACGACGACGGCCGCGACTACCTCGGCACCGCCGAGCTGCTCGACGACCTCACCCTCATCCAGACGTCCCTGCGCGAGCACCGCGGCGGGCTGTTCGCCGACGGCCGCCTCGACCGTACGATCCGTACGCTCGCCGCCTTCGGACTCCAGCTCGCCACCATGGACGTACGGGAACACGCCGACGCCCACCACCACGCCCTCGGGCAGCTCTTCGACCGGCTCGGTGAGGAATCCTGGCGCTACACCGACATGCCGCGCGACTACCGGCAGAGGCTCCTCGCCAAGGAACTCCGCTCGCGCCGGCCCCTCGCGCCCACCCCGGCGCCCCTCGACGCCGCCGGACAGAAGACCCTCGGCGTCTTCCACACCGTCAAGGAGGCCTTCGAGCGCTTCGGCCCCGAAGTCATCGAGTCGTACATCATCTCCATGTGCCAGGGCGCCGATGACGTCTTCGCGGCGGCCGTCCTGGCACGCGAGGCCGGTCTGATCGATCTGCACGGCGGCTGGGCGAAGATCGGCATCGTGCCGCTGCTGGAGACCACCGACGAGCTGCGCGCCGCCGATGTCATCCTCGACGAGATGCTCGCCGACCCCTCCTACCGCAGACTCGTCTCGCTCCGCGGCGATGTCCAGGAGGTCATGCTCGGCTACTCGGACTCGTCGAAGTTCGGCGGCATCACCACCTCCCAGTGGGAGATCCACCGGGCCCAGCGCCGCCTCCGCGATGTCGCCCACCGCCATGGCGTACGGCTGCGGCTCTTCCACGGCCGCGGCGGTACGGTCGGCCGCGGCGGCGGCCCCTCGCACGACGCGATCCTCGCCCAGCCCTGGGGCACGCTGGAGGGCGAGATCAAGGTGACCGAGCAGGGCGAGGTCATCTCCGACAAGTATCTGATCCCCTCCCTGGCCAGGGAGAACCTGGAACTGACCGTCGCCGCCACCCTCCAGGCCTCCGCCCTGCACACCGCGCCCCGCCAGTCCGGCGAGGCACTGGCCCGCTGGGACGCGGCGATGGACACCGTCTCGGACGCCGCGCACGCCGCGTACCGCGGGCTGGTCGAGGACCCGGACCTGCCCGCGTACTTCTTCGCCTCCACCCCCGTCGACCAGCTCGCCGACCTCCACCTCGGCTCCCGCCCCTCCCGGCGGCCCGACTCGGGCGCCGGCCTGGACGGGCTGCGGGCCATCCCCTGGGTCTTCGGCTGGACCCAGTCACGGCAGATCGTGCCGGGCTGGTACGGCGTGGGCTCCGGGCTGAAGGCACTGCGCGAGGCCGGGCCCGCCACGGTGCTCGACGAGATGTACGAGCAGTGGCACTTCTTCCGGAACTTCCTCGCCAATGTCGAGATGACCCTCGCCAAGACCGACCTGCGGATCGCCCGCCACTATGTCGACACGCTGGTGCCGGACGAGCTGAAGCACGTCTTCGCGGACATCGAGACCGAGCACGCGCTGACCGTACGGGAAGTCCTGCGGGTCACCGGAGGCGAGAAGCTCCTCGACTCGAACCCGGCGCTCCAGCAGACCTTCGCGATCCGGGACGCCTATCTCGACCCGATCTCCTACCTCCAGGTGTCGCTGCTGGCCCGCCAGCGCGCGGCGGCGGAGCGCCAGGAGACCCCGGACCCGCTGCTCGCGCGGGCGCTGCTGCTGACGGTCAACGGGGTCGCGGCGGGGCTGCGCAACACCGGCTGACGGGCTCGTACCCGTACTCGTACCGTACGGCCGTACGTATCGAGGCCGCCCCGCTCCGGGCTTCCGGAGCGGGGCGGTTTTCGTACGAGTACGGTGCGGCCGGTACGGGCCGGCCGCTCAGACGGCGAAGAACGCGGCCACCAGCAGCGCACCGCCCGCCAGCGCCGACCCCCACGCGGTCCGGGTCAGCCCCATCCCGCCGCCGATCACCAGCGAGGCCAGCAGCAGCGCACCGCCCAGCGGGACCCACGCGTACAGCAGCCCCGGCGTGCCCGTGCGCACCATCTCGTCCGTACCGGGCTTCACCACCACCGGGAACTCGCCGCCCTTCTTGACGGCCACCGACTGCCCGATCGTCATCCCGGTCCGCGGTCCCTGCGGCCCCTCGGGGTCGTAGCGCCCGGTGCAGCTCTCGTGCGCGCAGGCCGTGACCGTCAGCGTGCCGTGCTCACGGCCCTTGGCGAGCACCACATGCTGGGCCGAGCCCCAGGACGACCAGACGCCCGCGACAAGGAGCAGCAGGGCGACCAAGGCCATCCCCGCCTGGCGGCCGAACGACAGCACGCGGTCGGAGCTCCGCTTCCGCTTCACAGGGCGCATAAGGCGGGATCCTTGGCCATGGGCACACGCCTGGTCAACTCACGACCGGGGAACGACGGGCCGTACGACGGGTATGCGGGGCTTGTCAGGAGTTGTACGTGCTCTGGGCGCGCTCCAGCCCCTCCAGCACCAGCGCCTCCACCGCGTCCGCCGCCCGGTCCACGAAATAGTCCAGCTCCTTGCGCTCCGCCGCCGAGAAGTCCTTCAGCACGAAGTCCGCCACCTGCATCCGGCCCGGCGGCCGGCCGATCCCGAACCGCACCCGGTGATAGCCGGGCCCCATGGCCTTCGTCATGGACTTCAGCCCGTTGTGGCCGTTGTCGCCGCCGCCCAGCTTCAGCCGCAGCGTGCCGTAGTCGATGTCCAGCTCGTCATGGACCGCGACGATCCGCTCCGTCGGCACCTTGTAGAAGTCCCGCAGCGCGGAGACCGGACCGCCGGACAGATTCATGTACGAGGCGGGCTTGGCCAGCACCACCCGGCGGCCGGCCGGACCCGGCGGGCCGATCCGGCCCTCGATCACCGTGGCCTGCGCCTTCTGCGCCCGCCGGAACGAGCCGCCGATCCGGCCCGCCAGCAGATCGGCCACCATGAAGCCGACATTGTGCCGGTTGGCCGCGTACCCGGGCCCCGGGTTCCCCAGGCCCACGATCAGCCACGGAGCATTGGCATCAGTCGCATCGGCACCAGTCGTCATCGCGGCTGCGTCTCCTCGTACACGGATCCGGCTCGTACACGGATCCGGGGTGTATGGGTACGGCGTATGGGTTCGGCGTATGGCTACGGGGTGGCAGGGCTTGTGGCCCGCCACCCCGTGGGGAACAGCGTACGGATCAGGCCTCGGCGCCCTCGGCGGCGCCCTCGCTCTCCGCGGCCGGCTCCTCGGCCTGCGCGGCCAGGATCTGGATGACGATCGCGTCCTCGTCCGTGACCAGCGTGGTGCCGGACGGCAGCGGGACATCCTTGGCGACGATCGAGTCACCGGCGTCCAGGCCCGCGACGGAGACCGTGACGGACTCCGGGATGTGGGTGGCCTCGGCCTCGACGGTCAGGGTGTTGAGCACGTTCTCCAGCAGGTTGGCGCCCGGGGCCAGCTCGCCCTCGGTGTGCACCGCGACCTCGACGGTGACCTTCTCGCCGCGCTTCACCGCGAGCAGGTCCACATGCTCGATGAAGCCCTTGATCGCGTTGCGCTGCACGGCCTTCGGGATCACCAGCTCCTTGCGGCCCTCGATGTCCAGACCGAGCAGCGCGTTCGCGGTCTTCAGCGCCATCATCAGGTCATGGCCCGGCAGGGTCACATGCACGGTGTCGGCGCCGTGGCCGTAGATGACCGCGGGAACCCTGTTGGCGCGACGGGTACGGCGGGCGGCGCCCTTGCCGAACTCGGTACGGATCTCGGCGCTGATCTTGACTTCAGCCATGGCTGCACTCCTCGTAGAAACGGGCGGAAGGTGACCGGAATCGGCCGTCACCCGGCCACGACAGGCCTGCTACGAAGAGCGCGTCGATAACGGACCGCCGCACCGGAACAGTGCGGCCTCCCTCGCCGAGCAACTCCGTGAGTCTACCCGGCGGGGAGGCCGCCCCAGAAATCGATCTACCGGCCTCAGCGAAGAGGCCGCTTCGGAGGTGCTACGCCTGCTCCTCGAAGAGGCTCGTCACCGAACCGTCCTCGAAGACCTCACGGACCGCCCGCGCGATCGTCGGCGCGATCGACAGAACCGTGATCTTGTCCAGATCCAGATTGCCCGGATCCGGCAGCGAATTCGTGAACACGAACTCACTCACCATCGAGTTCTTCAGCCGGTCCGCGGCCGGACCCGACAGCACACCGTGCGTCGCCGTCACGATCACATCCTCCGCGCCATGGGCGAACAGCGCCTCCGCCGCCGCACAGATCGTGCCACCCGTGTCGATCATGTCGTCCACCAGGACACACACCCGGCCCGACACATTGCCGACCACCTCGTGGACCGTCACCTGGTTCGCGACATCCTTGTCACGCCGCTTGTGGACGATCGCCAGCGGCGCCCCCAGCCGGTCGCACCAGCGGTCCGCGACCCGCACCCGGCCCGCGTCCGGCGACACCACCGTCAGCTTGGACCGGTCCACCTTCCCCGCCACATAGTCCGCCAGCACCGGCAGCGCGAAGAGATGATCCACCGGACCGTCGAAGAAACCCTGGATCTGGTCCGTGTGCAGATCCACCGTCAGAATCCGGTCGGCACCCGCCGTCTTCATCAGATCCGCCACCAGCCTGGCCGAGATCGGCTCCCGGCCCCGGTGCTTCTTGTCCTGGCGGGCATACCCGTAGAACGGAACGATCACCGTGATGCTCCGCGCAGAAGCCCGCTTCAGCGCGTCGATCATGATGAGCTGCTCCATGATCCACTTGTTGATCGGAGCCGTGTGGCTCTGGATCAGAAAGCAGTCCGCGCCACGAGCCGACTCCTGATAGCGGACATAGATCTCACCGTTGGCGAAATCGAATGCCTTGGTGGGGACGATCCCCACCCCCAGTTGATGGGCTACCTCCTCGGCCAGCTCGGGGTGGGCGCGGCCGGAAAAGAGCATCAGCTTCTTCTCGCCGGTCGTCTTGATCCCGGTCACAGCACTGTCTCCTCAGACGTGTTGATGGCCGCTGCACCCGCGCGAAACCATGCGAGCCAGCCGAATCGTGCAGATATCACGGTACGCCGAGAACGGCGCCCCTGTTTCCGGTCAGCTTTCGCTCTCGGCGTCATCAGCCTTCGCTCTCGGCGCCGCCCGACGCCGAACGAGCCGCCTCGGCCGCCTGAGCCGCCGCGCTCCCGGGCCGCTTCCGGGCCACCCAGCCCTCGATATTCCGCTGCTGGCCCCGGGCGACGGCCAGCGAACCGGCCGGCACATCCTTGGTGATCACCGACCCCGCAGCGGTGTACGCACCGTCCCCGACCGTGACAGGCGCCACAAACATATTGTCCGAACCCGTCCGGCAGTGAGACCCGATCGTCGTGTGGTGCTTCCGCACCCCGTCGTAGTTCACAAAGACACTCGCGGCGCCGATGTTCGTGAAATCGCCGATCGTCGCGTCCCCCACATACGACAGATGCGGCACCTTCGTACCCTCACCGATCGTCGCGTTCTTCATCTCCACATACGTGCCGGCCTTTGACCGCACCCCCAGCTTCGTGCCCGGCCGCAGATACGCGTACGGACCCACCAGCGCGTCCTCGCCCACCACCGCGCCGTCCGCGACCGTGTTGTCCATCCGGGCACCCGCGCCCACCTGCGTGTCCCGCAGCCGCGAATTCGGCCCGACCTCCGAGCCCTCGCCGAGATGCGTGGACCCCAGAAGCTGCGTACCCGGATGCACCACCGCGTCCTGCTCGTACGTCACCGTCACATCCACGAACACCGACGCCGGGTCGACCACTGTCACCCCCGCCAGCATCGCCCGCTCCAGCAGCCGCGCGTTCAGCAGCCGGCGCGCCTCCGCGAGCTGCACACGGTTGTTGATCCCCACGATCTCCCGGTGATCGGCCGCCACCGACGCCCCCACCCGGTGCCCGGCCTCGCGCAGGATCCCCAGCACATCGGTCAGATACTCCTCACCCTGGCTGTTGTCCGTACGGACCTTCCCCAGCGCGTCCGCCAGCAGCTTCCCGTCGAACGCGAACACCCCCGAATTGATCTCCCGGATCGCGCGCTGCGTCTCGGTGGCGTCCTTGTGCTCCACGATCTCCGTGACCGCGCCGCTCACGCCGTCCCGGACGATCCGCCCGTACCCGGCCGCGTCCGGCACCTCGGCGGTCAGCACCGTCACGGCATTGCCGTCGGCGGCATGGGTCGCGGCGAGCGCGTTGAGGGTCGCGCCGGTGAGCAGCGGGGTGTCGCCGCAGACCACGACCACGGTCCCGTCGAGCACCCCCCCGATCTCCTGAAGCCCGATCCGCACGGCGTGCCCGGTGCCGTTCTGCTCGGCCTGATAGGCGGTACGCACACCCTCGTACGCGGCGGAGAGATGCCCCTCCACCTGCTCCCGGGCATGCCCGACAACAACAACAAGCTGCTCGGGCCCCAGCTCACGGGCCGCACAGACGACATGTCCGACGAGCGACCGCCCGCAGACCTCATGCAGAACCTTGGGAGTCCTCGACTTCATGCGGGTCCCTTCACCCGCTGCGAGAACGACGACGGCTGCCGGGCGGTTGGCGCTCACGGGAATGCCCTTCGGCTTCGAGTGGTGGACAACCGCAGGATACCGGGGGGTTTCGGGGCGGAAACGAGGACGGGTCCCGACCGGTGGGGTCAGGACCCGGAACTTCCAAAAGGGGTAGCTCCCCCGTCAGGACTCGAACCCGAACAGATGGCACCAAAAGCCACAGTGCTGCCAATTACACCACGGGGGACCAAATTGGACATTTGGCTCCGGTGTCCAATCGGCACCCAACACTATGCCGTACCAGGCGCCCTCCACGCGATGCAGTGATTCACCAGTTCGGGGGGCCGGGGCAGGTTTGCGGGGTGTTGCGGGGCGTTCTGTGCATTGGAGGTCGCCGGAAAATGGGGTGCGGGCGACCGTAGGGTGGGAGGCATGACCACATCGGGGGCGCAGCAGGAGGCCGCGGGAGTGACTTCCCGCGGCTTGTGGTGGTGGGGGCGGTGGCGGAGTGTCGTGCTGGACGCGGGGCTCGCTGTCGTGTCGGCGCTGGAGTGTGCGCTGGAGGGGGTCGGGTTCGCGGATACGGCCGTGCTGCCGGTGCCCGTGGGGGTGGTTTTCGGGCTGCTCGCCGGGTCGGTGCTGCTGGTGCGGCGGCGGTGGCCGTTCGCCGTGGTGCTTGTCTCGATCGCGATCACGCCCGCGGAGATGGGCTATCTGATGGGGCTGGTCGGGCTGTACACGCTCGCCGCCTCGGAGGCGCCGCGCCGGATCATCGGCGCGCTGGCCGGGATGTCGCTGGTGGGGACGCTGATCGTCACCTTCGTGCGGACCCGGCAGAACGTCGTCGACACGGGCTTCGACTCGGCGCGCTGGTATGTGCCCGTGGTCGCGGTGCTGATGTCGGTGGGGCTGACGGCGCCGCCGGTGCTGTTCGGGCTGTACGTCGGCGCGAGACGGCGGCTGATGGAGAGCCTGCGGGAGCGGGCGGACAGTCTGGAGCAGGAGCTGTCCCTGCTGGCCGACCGTGCGGAGCAGCGCGCGGAGTGGGCGCGTACGGAGGAGCGGACGCGGATCGCCCGCGAGATGCATGACGTGGTGGCGCACCGGGTGAGTCTGATGGTGGTGCACGCGGCGGCGTTGCAGGCGGTGGCGCTGAAGGATCCGCAGAAGGCGGTGAAGAACGCCGCGCTGGTGGGTGACATGGGGCGGCAGGCGCTCACGGAGCTGCGGGAGATGCTCGGGGTGCTGCGTGCGGGTGAGCAGGCGGCGGCGCGCAAGGCGGCGGACGGTGTGGCCGGTGTGGTCGGCGCGGATGCTCGGGCCGAGTCGTTCTCGCCGGCGGTTCCGCTGGCGGCGGTGGGGCGCGCGGCTGCCGCGGCGGCTGCGGCTGCGGCCGAGGACGGTCCCGGTATGGGGGACATAGAGGCGCTGGTGGGGCAGTCCCGGGAGACCGGGATGGTGGTGGAGCTGTCGGTGCAGGGGGAATCGCGCCCGTACGCGCCGGAGGTGGAGCAGACGGCGTACCGCGTGGTGCAGGAGGCGCTGACCAATGTGCTGAAGCACGCGGCGGGCGCGAAGGTGATGGTCCGGCTGGCGCACCGGGAGTCGGAGGTCGCGATGCAGGTGGAGAACGGGCCTTCGGACGGTGGCGCGCAGGACGCGGGGCTGCCGAGCGGGGGCAATGGTCTGGTGGGGATGCGGGAGCGGGTGACCGCGCTGGGCGGGGTGTTCGTGTCGGGGGAGACGGACGCGGGGGGTTTCCGGGTGTCGGCGGTGCTGCCGGACCGGGCCGCGGCGGCGGAGGCGGGCCGCGCGTCGGCGTAGGGCTCGTAGGGCCGAGGCCGTGGGCGTAGGGCTGGGGTTGTCGGCGTACGGCCGTGTCGTCCCGTGCCGCCCCCTCCCCGTACCGCCGGCCTGAGGCCGCTCGTACGTTACGGGCCCGACGTCAGCCGCGCCGGTTCCATCCCCGTGAGCAGCGTCCCCAGCGCCTGGTCGACGTCCGGGCCCAGGTACCAGTCGCCCGTGTGGTCGATGCTGAAGACACGCCCGGTGATGTCGATGGCGAGGACCGCCTGTCCGTCGTTCTCCTCCCCCAGCGGCGCGATCTCCGTGTCCAGGGACCGGCCGAGGTCGGCGAGCGTACGGGCGAGATGGATGCCGGCCATGGGGTCGATCAGCACCGACGCGGGCGCGATCTGCCGGCCGGGCCCCAGCCCGGTGAGGCGCAGTCCGCCGAACTCCGCCCAGGCCTCGACGGCCGAGGGGAAGACATTGAGCCGGTGTCCCGCGGGCGTGATGTGGGCGCGCAGGGCGTCGGCCCACTCCTCGGCGCGCGCGATGTCCCTGCGCCCCGGCTGCCAGCCCGCCTCGCGCAGCGCGGCGTCGACGGGCACGGGAAAGCGGGTGGTGTTGAGGTCGGGCATGCTCAGCCGTTCTGGGTGGGGTCGACGGGGCGTACGCCGAAGTGGGCGAGCAGCGCCGTACAGGAGCGGCAGGGCGGGGCGTAACTGCCGTGCAGCGGGTCGCCGTCCTCGCGGATGCGACGGGCCGTCAGTTTGGAGTGCTTGAGGGTACGGCGTGCCTCGCTGTGGGTGAGGGGCTTGCGCCGGGCGCGTTTGGAGCGGGCTTCCTCGGCGGCGGTGAGATGGCGGGAGAGCAGGATCGCCTCGGGGCAGCGCCCGGTGAAACGTTCCCTTTGGCCACTGGTGAGGGTGTCGAGGAAGTCCTGTACGAGCGGGTGCAGCGCGGGCGGCTGGTCGGCCTTGCCCCCGGTGCAGGTGAGGGTTTCGCCGCGGACGGAGAGCGCGGCGGCGACGGCGGGCAGGATGCCGTCGCGGCGGCGCTGGAGGGCGGGCGGACGGTGCGGTTCCGCGCTGCTCCAGGTGAGGCGTGGGTCGCCGGATGCGTCTGCTGGTGCGGTGTGCACGTGCTGTCCCCTTCCCCCCTGCGCGGCTGGTGGCCGCTGGTCTCACGCCCCCGATTGTGTGGACAGCCTGCCAAATGCCCACTGCGATCGGGAAGCTGGGGCGTGAATCAAGGCGTGGCGTCGGCGCTGGGTCACGTGCGTGTGACCGTTGGTCACCGGTTCCGGTGTGGTATGGGGCAGGGATTGGAGGCGTGATGAACGGGGGGAGGATTATCGGATTGGCCCTGTGGAGGAGCGTCGGTGCCCCTCCGGTCCCACCGCATAGGCTGTGCGGCATCAGGGCTGTGGAACCAGCCGGAAGCAGCAGGGGGCAACCGCCATGACGACAGGTCGGCTCGGGCACCAAGCCGCGCCACCGAACGCGGCCTACGCCGGTCAGGTCGTGCATTTCCCGGACCCGGTCCGGGCCTCCCGGCACCCCAGAGGGGTGCGGGTGGATGACGCAGGCCATCCGGATTTCGCGCCGTACGCACGGGCGGCGGTGGAGATAGCCGAGCCTCCCGAGGGGTTCGGTGTGGACGAGCTGCGGCTCACGGACTATGTGTCGGCCAATGCCGCGCTGCACGCCGCGGGGCACGAGCTGTGGGACACGGTCCCCGCGGTGGCGACTCCGCACGGCTGGACCTGGCACCATCTGCCTGGCTCGCGGCGGCTGGTGCTGGTGCCGGTCGAGGTGAAGGCGCTGCTGCGGCACCATGGCGGGCTCGCCACGACGGCGGTGGACCACGGCAAGCGGGGCACGCGTCCGCTCCAGGAGACCCGGCCGGTGCACTTCGGGCTGCCGAAGGGCGCGGTGTCGGTGGGCGAGCAGCAGCTCCAGGGCGTGGAGGAGGATCTCGGCTATCGGCTGCCGGGCGCCTACCGCGCGTTCCTGAAGGCGGCGGGCGGCTGTGCGCCGGTGGGCGTGGCGCTCGATCCGGAGCTGGGACTGCTGGTGGACCAGCCGTTCTTCACGGTGCGTGAGGAGGCCGCGGTCAATGACCTGGTCTATGTCAACAAGTGCCTGCGGGACCATCTGACCAAGGATTTCCTGGGTGTTGCCTTTGTGCAGGGCGGCATTCTGGCGGTGCAGGTACGGGGCGCCCGGACGGGTTCGGTCTGGTTCTGCGCGTACGACGACGCCAGGGACCGGGACGGCTGGAGCGTGCAGGAGCGGGTGGAGCGGCTGCTGCTGCCCTGCGGTGAGGACTTCGACGCGTTTCTGCTGCGGCTGGCGGGCAGTCCGCCGGAGCTGGAGACCGTGGCGAACCTGATGGTGGACGGCGGCTTCGCGCGCGCCGTCCCGGTGGAGGGATGAGCGCGATGGTGACCTTCGCGCAGGCGCAGGAGCGCGCGGAAGAGTGGGTCAATGGCGATCTGCCCGCATATCAGCACCGGGAGGTGCGGGTAAGGGAGTTCGAGCTGGGCTTTGTGGTGTGGGCGGAGGACCGCGAGTCCGGGCCCATATCGGACGGCGGCCGGCAGCGGCTGGTCATCGCGAGGGACAGCGGCGAGGCGACGCTCTGGCCCGGGCTGCCGGTGGGCGAGGTGATCCGGCGGTACGAGGAGGAGTACGGCGTGCCGGACGCGCTGCCGACCGCGCCGGAGCCGCCGCAGCGGATCGATCTGAACCAGACGTCGTTCCTGCTGAGCCCGCCGGAGTGGCTCCAGGACGCGGCGGACAAGCTGGGGATCCCGGACGGACGGGCGTCGTCGGGTCACGGGTCCGCGGCAGGGCCGGGTCCGGCGCCGTCGGGTCCTGCGGTGTCGGGTGCGGGCCCGGTGGGTGCGGGTGCCGGTGTGCCTGCGGGGGCTTCGCAGGGCGGCGGTTACGGGGGCGGTGGCCAGGTGCCGGAGCCCCGTGCTCCGGAAGGTGCGGCCGTCGCCGCTCCGGGGCCTGGGACGCCCGGCGGGGCGACTCCCTGGGCCGGGACGGACACCAATGGCGCCGGTTCGGGGGAGGACGGTTCCGTACCGCTGCCCGCGACGGTCTTCGCGCCGCCGCTCTCCGGGGCGGACGACGATGACACCCCGCCGCCGATGGTGGCCGCCGACGCGCCGACCGCGCTGATGTCGGGCGGCAGCCAGCTTCCGCGTACGGCGGTGTCTCCGATGCCGGGCAGGGACGGCACGGGTACGGACTCGGGTGCCGGTGCGGGTCAGGGGGGTGGCCCAAGTGCCGCTTCCGGTGCGGGTGTTGCGGGTACGGCGGGGAGCGGGGCGGCCGTACCGCCTCATGGCGCTCCCGGTGCTCACGGCGGGGTTCCGCCGCAGTCGGGGCCGGGTGCGCCCGGTGCTCCGGCGGGCGGTTATCTGCCGACGCAGCTGGTGTCGAACTCCGGCCCCGAGGCGCCGCAGCCGCCCGGCCCTCCTGGGCCGCCCGGACCTCCGGGCGCTCCGGGTACGCCTCCGCCTCCCGGCGGCGCGGACCACGCGGCGACCATGCTCGCGAACCCGGGCCCGTCGGGCCCCGCCGGCCCGCGCCCGCCCGGTCCCCCCGGGCCTCCCGGCCCGCCGGGTCCTCCTGGCGCGCCCGGTACGCCTCCGGGCGGGGTGCATCACGCGGCGACGATGCTCGCGGATTCCGGCCAGGGCGGTCCCGGGGCCCCGCAGCCGCCCCGGCCGCCGGGTGCTCCCGTACAGCCCCCCGGTCCGCCCGGACCCCCTGGACCTCCCGGTCCGCCCGGGGCGCCTCCGGGTGCGGTGCACCATGCCGCGACGATGCTCGCGGGATCCGGCCAGGGCGGATCCGTACCTCCGGGGACCCCGCAGCCGCCCGGCCCTCCTGGTCCGCCCGGCCCGCCCGGAATGCCGCACGGGGCTCCTGGCGTGCCGCCGGGTGCCGTGCCGCCGTCGGGGTTGCCGCCCGGCGTGCCCGGTGCCGTGCCGCCTTCGGGGCCGCCGCCCGCGTACGGCTATCCGCAGCAGCCGGCCGGTCTGCCGACCGTCGGCCCCGGCTATCAGGCCGTGCTGCGCTATCGCGCGCCCGACGGTTCCGAGGCCCAGCTCATCCGGCGGTCCGCGCCCGGCACCCCGCACCCCGAGTGGCAGATCCTGCATGAGCTGCGCGCGCTGAACGTACCGCCGCAGCAAGTGCTCGAACTGCACACGGAGCTGGAGTCGTGCGAGCTGCCCGGCGGGTACTGCGCGCGGATGATCCGGGAGACCTGGCCGCAGGTCCGGATCACCAGTGTCGCGCCGTACGGGCAGGATCACGCGAGCCGGCAGCAGGGGATGCACCATCTCCTCACCCACCAGGGCGAGTTGCACCAGGTCGCGGACGGGCCCGCGCGGCCCGCGCCGGTCCGGGCGCCGCTGCCCCAGATGGCGCCCGCGCCCCCCATACCGCCGGAGGGGATCGCGCAGGAGCTGATGGGGGCGTTCGGGCCGCAGGGCATCTGCCGGTTCGACCAGCGGGCGGTGTCCCGGCAGGGCGTGCCGGAGATCGTGGCGCGCACGCTGGTGTGGGCGGGGCTGCCGGCCGACTTCGGGCCGTTCTTCTGGGCGCAGCCTCCGCAGCCGGTGGTGCCGACGCTCGCCGAACTGGCCGCGCAGCGGCAGGTGCAGGCGGCGCCGGACGCCGGTTCGTATCTGGTGGTGGGCAGCGACTTCGGGCGGGCGCTGTGCGTGCAGTACGGCACGGCGCACATCATGGCGGTGCCGGTGGAGGCGGGCCCGGGCGGGCAGTCGGTGCCGCCGCAGTTCGTCAACACCGGACTGCCCGAATTCACCCGCTCGTTGGCGCTGCTGGGCCGGATGTGGCGGCTGCGTTTCGGTCTCAACCCGGAGCAGGCGGGCCGCTGGACCGTCGACTTCCAGGCGCAGCTCCTGGCGCTGGACGCGGCGGCGCTCTCGTCGCCGGAGAACTGGTGGTCGGTCCTGCTGGAGCAGATGTGGGACGGACTGCTGTGACGGCCGGCCGGACGGCGACGAGCTGAGCGAGCCGAAGGGATACGGGGGCCGGAGCCCTGTGAAGGACTCCGGCCCCCGTATCCCCCGCGGGCAGAACCCCTACGGAAAGGAGAGCGTCCGGGCGAACAGGGTGACCAGGATCAGCACCACCGGGAAGCACACCAGGAACATCGCGAACGTGTAGCCCATGATGTCCCGCGCCTTCAGGCCCAGGATCGTCAGCGTCGGCAGCATCCAGAACGGCTGGAGCAGATTGGCGCTGGCCTCCCCCAGGTCGTACACCACGACCACCCAGCCCTGGTGCACCTGGAGCTGGTTGGCCGCCTCCAGTACGTACGGCGCCTCGATGACCCACTTGCTGCCGCCGCTGGGCACGAACACCCCGAGGACGGCGCTGTAGATGGCGATGAAGGCCGGGTAGAAGAACTCGTTCGAGACCGACACCAGCCAGCCCGCGATGGTCTTGCTCAGCCCGGTGAAGGCGATCATCCCGAAGATCCCGCCGTACAGCGGGAATTGGAGCAGCACGCCCGAGGCCGCGGGTGTCCCGTCCTTGACGGCCTGGGCGAGGCGCACCGGCCGCCAGTGCAGGATGAGCGCCAGCAGGATGAGAATGAGGTTGACGGTGTTCAGGTCGAGGGCGTTGAGTGCGCTGCCCTCCGCGCGGGCGAAGTGCCGCGCCAGATACCAGACACCGAGTGCGAAGAGCAGGATCGCGAAGACCGGGCTGTACTCGATCCATTCGCCGGGGCGGCTGCGGCGGGTCTCCGCGCGCTTCTCGGCCACGCTCGGGCCCAGTTCGATCCCGAGCTGCTCGGCGGTCTTGGCGCGCTCCGGCGAGGGCGACAGGAACCAGGCCGTACCGACCGCGATCACAAAGACGATCGCGGTGGCCGCGATGCCCTGCCAGAGGAAGATCGTCTCCGTGAGGGGGATGAGCCCGCTGCCGCGCCCCTCCTCGATGACCTTCTGCACGGCGGGCGGGCTCGACGCCGCGCTGGCCACCTGGAGCGCGGCGGACCCGGACAGCCCCTGCGCCCATACGGTGCCGAGCCCGAGGAAGGCCATCGCGCCCAGCGCCCGGTAGTCCACCCCGCTCACCCTGCGGGCGATCTCCTTGGCGAGGATCGCCGTGAAGATCAGGCTGAAGGCCCAGTTCAGATACGAGGTCGCCATGGCGACGGCCGCGGTGAACGCGATCGCGCCGCGCGGGGTACGGGGCACTCGCGCGATCCGGGCGATCAGCCGGCCGACCGGCGGTGAGACCGCGACCGCGTATCCGGCGATAATGATCATCGCCATTTGCAGGGTGAAGGTGATGAGGGACCAGAAGCCCTGGCCCCACGCGTCGACCAGCCCGTATCCGGTCGTCGCGGTCGGGTCGGCGGGGGCGCCGAGCAGGGGTTCGCCGGTCGCGAGGCCGAGTGCGAAGACCCCGAAGGTGCCGACGAGGACAAAGCCGAGCGCGTCGGGCAGCCACTTCTCGGAGAAGGCGGTGAACCGCAGCGCCATCCGCGCCGGCCAGGGTTCCTTGCCGCCGGCCGTGCCCGTCGAGCCCGCTCTTCCCGCGGTCACACCCGGTTCTGGTTCCGGCTCCGGCTTCTGCGGGGGCGCCGTGGTCATCGCGTGTCCTCACTGTCGGCTGCTGTCGGGCTGCTGTCGGGGCTTGAGCGCTGTCGGGTGTGCGGTGCCGAGGATCCTCGGCCGCCCACCCCCGGAGTGCAATGGAGACGGCCCACATAGACCGTGGTCCTCCTATGTGGACCATCCACTTCCGGTGGTTCGGCCGAATGGATACGGTCTGGTCCGTGACCTCGACGAACAGCGGCCGGATGTTTCTGGAGCTCCTGGCGCGGGACGCGCCGGCGGCCGAGTTCGAGGAGCCGGTCATCGCCGCGCGGGCGGGCGGCGGGGGCGGAGGCAGCGGCGGGAGCGCCGGAAGTGCCGGGACCGTCGCCGAACTTGCCGAGCTGGAGCGCTCGAAGCTGCTGGCGCTGCGGGTACGGGCGGCGCTCGACAAGAGCCGGCGCCGGGAGGCCGAACTGTCCGCCCTGTACGAGACGGTGGCCGATCTGGTCGCCCTGCGCGATGTGGACTCCGTACTCCAGGCGATCGTCGCGCGAGCCCGCAAACTGCTGGGCACGGACACCGCGTACCTCGCGCTGTACGACCCGGCGCGCGGCTGCGCGTACATGCGGGAGACGAACGGCTCGGTCTCGGCGAAGTTCCAGCAGCTCCTCATGCCCCTGGGCGCGGGCCTCGGCGGTCTGGTGGTGCAGACCGCGTCGCCGTACTTCAGCAGCAGCTATCTGGGCGACGCCCAGTTCCGGCACACGCGGGACATCGACGAGGCGGTGACGGAGGAGGGCCTGGTCGCGATCCTCGGTGTCCCGCTGCGGCTCGGCGGCGACGTCATCGGCGTGCTGTACGCGGCGGACCGCAGCGAGCGCAGCTTCGCCCGCGACGAGGTCACCCTGCTGGGTTCACTGGCCGCCCACGCGGCCGTCGCGCTCGACAACGCGCGGCTGCTCCAGGAGACCAACACCGCGCTGGCCGACCTGAACGCGGCGAACCGTCTCGTACAGACCCGCAGCGCTTCGGTGGAGCGGGCGGCCGCGGCGTACGAGCGGTTCACCGGGCTTGTCGTACGCGGCGGGGGAGTCGACGACATCGCGCACGCGGTCGGCGAGGCGCTGAACGGTTCGGTGGTGGTGGTCGGGCCTGACGGCCGCCCGCTGAGCCGGATCGCCGAACCCCGCCGCTCCGGCGGCGACTTCGACCCCGACGGCGCTGAAAGCCGTGCCGGCACAGGGGGCCGCACCGATGGCCGTTTCGGCACCGAAGGCCGCTCCGGCGGCGATTCCGGTTCCGAGGACTGGCCCGGCGCGGAGGCGCTGGCCGATGCCATGGCCCGTTCCCGGGCCCAGGGCCGGGCCGTGAGCTGCGGGAACTGTACGGTCGCGGCTGTCGTGGCCGATCAGGAACCACTCGGTGCCCTGGTGATCTCCGGGGTCGGCGGGTTCGACGACACCGACCGGGTGATCCTCGAACGCGGGGTGACGGTGACCGCCCTGCTGCTGCTCTTCCGTACCTCGCTCGCCCAGGCCGAGGAGCGGGTACGGGGCGAACTGCTCACCGATCTGCTCAGCCAGCGGCACGGCGGCGCTCGTCACGGCGGCGGTTCGCTCGCCGTACGGGAGAGGGCCCGCCGCCTCGGCACCGACCTCGACAAGCCGCATGTCGTCGCGGTCGTCGCCGCCGACGACGTACCGACGCAGCGCGTGTCGGCCGCCGCAGGTGCCTGGGCGGGCGCGCGGCGGGGTCTCGCCGGCCGCCATGAGGGCCGTACGGTCCTGCTCGTCCCCGGCGACGACCCCTCTGCGGTCGCGCGCGCCGTGGAGGCGGGGCTGCGGACCGCGCTGGCGCGGCCGGTGACGGTCGGCGCGGCCGGTCCGCCGGACGGGACGGCGGTGGCGGACGCCTATGCCGAGGCGCTCCAGTGCCTCGGCGCGCTCCAGGCGCTGGGGCGCACCGGTTCGGCCGCGGCCATGGACGATCTGGGCTTTCTGGGCCTGGTCCTCGGCCGGCACGCCGATACGGACGGATTCGTACGGCGTACCCTCGGCCCGCTGATCGAGTACGACGAACGCCGGGGTACGAGCCTGCTGGACACGGTCGAGTCGTACTTCCTGCACGGGCAGAGCCTGGCCCGTACCGGCGCGGCACTGCACGTACACGTCAACACGGTCAGCCAGCGGCTGGAGCGGGTCGGACAGATAGTCGGCGAGGACTGGAACACACCGCAGTACGCCTTGGAGGCTCAACTGGCGCTGCGGCTCAGGCGGGTGCTCACCACGGCCTGACCTGTCCGGGCGCCGCGGCGCGGCGGCTCAGGAGTCGTCCTTCTCGGTGAGGACCGGGAAGCGCCTCGGGGCGAGCAGGAGCAGTACGAGGAGCGACAGCGCCGCCGCGAACGCCGCGCCCAGATAGACGTGTTCCACCGCCGCGTCCACCGCGCGGCGCAGAAAGTCCGTGGCCTCGGCGGAGAGGGAGGACGGCTTCTCCAGGGCGCGTGCGACCGAGTCGAGGTCCTGGGGAAGGCCGGGGGAGGGCGGGTCGGCGAGCCGGGAGGCCAGCACCGTATTGGCCACCGCGCCGAACACCGCGGCGCCCACGCTCTGGCCGACCTGACGGCAGAAGAGGATGGACGCGGTCGCCGTACCCCGCTCCGACCAGCCCACGGTCGCCTGCACCCCGATGATCAGGGGGAGTTGGAACAGTCCGAGTGCCGCGCCGAGCAGCAGCATGATCAGCGCGGGCTGCCAGGCCTGCCCGGGGAAGGGGAGCAGGGGGAAGGCCAGCAGGACCAGCAGGGCCAGGGAGATCCCGATGACGGCGGTCTGGCGGAAGCCGATGCGGTTGTAGACGCGGTTGGAGAAGGCGGCGCTGACCGGCCAGCTCAGGGTCATCGCGGAGAAGACGAAGCCGGCGGCGATCGGCCCGAGGCCGAGCACGGACTGCGCGTACGTCGGGAGGAAGACGGTCGGGGCGACCATCAGCAGCCCGAGCGCGCCGAGCGCGAGATTGACGGCCGCGATGGTGCGGCGGCGCCAGACCCAGCCGGGGATGATCGGTTCCGCGGCCCTGCGTTCGATGACGACCGTGACCGCGGCGAGGACGGCGGCGCCGCCGAGGAAGGCGAGGGAGGGCGCGGAGAGCCAGGGCCAGGCGACGCCGCCCTGAACGAGGGCGGTGATGAGGAGGGCACCGGTCGCGAAGACACCGAGGGCACCGGCCCAGTCGACGCGGTGGCGTTCGACGGATGCCGTGCGGGCCGAGCGGCTCGTACCCGTACCCGTACCCGTACTGTTTGCGCCGGTACGGTGCGTACGGCCCGGTTCGCGGAGGTACTTGCCCACCAGCCAGAGCGCCACCACGCCGACCGGCAGGTTGATCAGGAAGATCCAGCGCCAGTCCGCGTACCCCGCGAGCAGCCCGCCCAGCGCCGGTCCCGCCACCGAGGAGGTGGCCCAGACCGAGGACAGCTTGGCCTGGATCCTGGGGCGTTCCTTGAGCGGGTAGAGGTCGGCGGCGATGGTCTGCACCGTGCCCTGGAGCGCGCCGCCGCCGAGGCCCTGGACGACGCGGAAGGCGATCAGCGAGGCCATGCTCCAGGCGGTCGCGCAGAGCAGTGAGCCGACGAGGAAGAGAGCGATGCCCGTGATCAGGACGGGCTTGCGGCCGAAGGTGTCGGAGAGCTTTCCGTACACCGGCAGGGTGACCGTCACGGCGAGCAGATAGCCGGAGAACAGCCAGGAGAAGACGGCGAATCCGCCGAGGTCGCCGACGATCTGCGGGACAGCCGTGGAGACGATGGTGCCGTCGAGGGCGGCGAGCGCCATGCCCATCATCAGGGCGGCGACCACCGGGCCTCTGCCGCGCTCACGCGGTGCGGGCTGCGGTGGGGCGGGTGAGGGTGCTCCGGGCGACGGTGGGGCGGGTGCCTTCGGGGCGGAGGGCTCTGGGGCGGGTGCCTTCGGGGCGTAGGGCTTTGGGACGGACGACGGCCCCGCCGGAAGCCACTCCGCCGGGGCGGGACTCGTCGGCGGGGCGTCGGGTATCGCTTCGGTACGTCCGGTGTCCTCGGTGCTTCCGCCGGCGCCGCTCACGGCATTCCTTTCCCTATGCATGTATCTCCTTGGGGGACACCCTCTCACTGCACCCTCCCGCCGCGGGAGGGTGCGGCCCGTGCCATGGACCCCGGAGTGCGGTGCGCCAAAGGGTCCACCCAGAGGCTCCCCCTGGGGGCGGAGACCCCTAGGGGGTTCTCCTTATTTCCGCCCGGGGGCGGTTCGTCCCGGTGGAGGAGGAGAAGGCGGGGCCCTGTTCTTTACCGTGGTCTTACGGCTGGGGAGGGCGTACGAGGGGGGCTCTCCGCAGCAGAGGGGTGGGGAAAACCCCAGGCGAAGTCTGCGCTGCGCACCAGCGCGGAGCGCCCGCGAAGCGAGCAGACTCAGAGCACGAAATCACCGGTGAACCGACCTACCTCACCGGCGCCTTGCCCAACGATGAAGCGACTTAGGAGACATACCGTGACAACGGCTGTAACGATCCCCAAGCAGGGGGGCACGGGAGGGCGTACGGCCGTCGCGGCGCGAGCGCGGCAGGTCGTCAAGGCGTACGGCTCCGGGGAGACCCGGGTCGTCGCGCTCGACCATGTCGATGTGGAAATCGCCCGCGGCCAGTTCACCGCGATCATGGGCCCGTCCGGCTCGGGCAAGTCGACGCTGATGCACTGCCTCGCCGGGCTCGACACCGTCACCTCGGGCGAGATCCATCTCGACGAGACCGAGATCACCAAGCTCAAGGACAAGCACCTCACGCGGCTCCGCCGCGACCGGATCGGCTTCATCTTCCAGGCGTTCAACCTGCTGCCGACGCTCAACGCCCTGGAGAACATCACGCTGCCCATGGACATCGCGGGCCGCAGGCCGGACGGTCCCTGGCTCCAGCGGGTCGTGGAGACGGTGGGCCTCGCCGACCGGCTCAAGCACCGGCCGACGCAGCTCTCCGGCGGCCAGCAGCAGCGGGTCGCGGTGGCCAGGGCGCTCGCCGCCCGGCCCGAGATCATCTTCGGCGACGAGCCGACCGGCAATCTGGACTCGCGTGCGGGCGCCGAGGTGCTGGGCTTCCTGCGCAGGTCCGTGGACGAGCTGGGCCAGACGATCGTGATGGTCACCCATGACCCGGTCGCCGCGTCGTACGCGGACCGGGTGCTGTATCTGGCGGACGGCAGGATCGTGGACGAGATGTTCCGGCCGACGGCCGACGCCGTACTCGACCGTATGAAGGACTTCGACGCGCGGGGGCGTACGTCGTGACCGTGTTCAGAACCTCGATGCGCAACTTCCTCGCGCACAAGGGACGGATGGCGCTCTCCGCCGTCGCGGTCCTGCTGTCGGTGGCCTTTGTCTCGGGCACCCTGGTGTTCACGGACACGATGAACACGACCTTCGACAAGCTCTTCGCCGCGACCTCGTCGGATGTCACGGTCAGCCCCAAGTCGGCCCAGGCCGCCGACGAGATCTCCCAGACCGGCAGGCCCGAGTCGCTGCCCGCCTCACTCGTCGAGACCGTGAAGAAGGCGGACGGGGTCGAGTCGGCCGAGGGCGCGGTCAGCAGCACGAGCGTGACCGTCGTCGACGCCGACAACGAGAATGTGGGCGCGACCAGCGGCGCTCCGACGATCGCGGGCAACTGGACGCGTAACGACCTCCGTTCGATGGAGATCACCTCGGGCCATGCCCCGCGCGGCCCCACCGAGGTGATGGTCGACGCCGACACCGCCGAGAAGCACCACCTCGCGATCGGTGACGAACTGCGCACGATAGCGGTCACGGGCGACTTCACGGCGAAGATCTCCGGGATCGCCACCTTCACCGTCACCAACCCGGGCGCGGCCGTCATCTACTTCGACACGGCGACCGCCCAGCGCCAACTGCTCGGAGACACCGGCCGGTTCACGCATGTCAATGTCACCGCCGCGCCGGGTGTCAGCGACAGCACGCTCAAGCAGGATGTCGCGGCCGCGATCGGCGGCGGACCGTACAAGCTCCAGACCCAGCAGGAGGCCGCGGACGCCAACCGCGCCGATGTCGGCTCGTTCCTCGATGTGCTGAAGTACGCGATGCTCGGCTTCGCCGGGATCGCCTTCCTGGTCGGGATCTTCCTGATCGTCAACACCTTCTCGATGCTGGTCGCGCAGCGGACCCGGGAAATCGGTCTGATGCGGGCGCTGGGGTCGAGCCGTAAGCAGGTCAACCGCTCGGTGCTGCTGGAGGCCGTGCTGCTCGGCGTGGTCGGCTCGGCGGCCGGGGTCGCCGCCGGGGTGGGGCTCGCGGTCGGTCTGATGAAGCTGATGGGCGCCGTGGGGATGGAGCTGTCCACCGACGACCTGACCGTGAAGTGGACGACCCCGGTGGTCGGGCTGGTGCTCGGTGTTGTGGTCACGGTCGTCTCGGCGTACATGCCCGCCCGGCGCGCCGGGAAGATCTCGCCGATGGCCGCGCTGCGCGACGCGGGTACGCCCGCCGACGCACGGGCCGGCTGGGTCAGGGCGATCATCGGACTGGTGCTCACGGGTGCCGGCGGGGCCGCTCTTCTGACGGCGACACGCGCCGAGGAGGCGGGCGAGGGCTCGCTGTTCCTCGGGCTGGGCGTGGTCTGCACGCTGGTCGGCTTCGTCGTGATCGGTCCGCTGCTCGCGGGCGGGCTGGTGCGGGTGCTGAGCGTGGTCGTGCTGCGGATGTTCGGCCCGGTCGGGCGGCTGGCCGAGCGCAACGCGCTGCGCAATCCGCGGCGTACGGGAGCGACGGGCGCGGCTCTGATGATCGGGCTCGCGCTGGTGGCCTGTCTGTCGGTGGTCGGTTCCTCGATGGTCGCCTCGGCGACGGACGAACTCGACAAGTCGGTCGGCGCGGACTTCATCATCCAGTCGGGCAACGGCCAGCCGATCATGCCGCAGGCCCAGGCGGCGCTGGAGAAGGCGCCGGACATCGAGCATGTCACCGAGTACAAGTGGGTGGACGTCAAGCTGACTGCCCCGGACGGGAAGACGGACTCGGACGGCATCGTCGCCGCGGACCCGACGTACGCCCAGGACCTGCGCCGCGAGACCGTCGAGGGTGAGCTGTCCGGGGCGTACGGCAAGGGCTCGATGTCGGTCGGCGACGCCTACGCCACCGAGCACGGCGTACATGTCGGGGACGCGATCTCGGTCGTCTTCCCCGGCGGAAAGACCGCGGATCTGAAGGTCGCGGCGATCACCTCGGACGACACGAACGTCGACAAGGGCGCGATGTACACCAACATCACGACCGTCGAGCAGTATGTGCCGGCCGAGAAGATGCCCAAGAACATGATCATGTTCGCGGCGGCGGTCGACGGCAAGGAGAAGGAGGCGTACGCGGCGCTCAAGGACTCGCTGGCCGCCTATCCCCAGTACAAGGTGCAGGACCAGACCGACTTCAAGCAGGACCTGAAGGACCAGATCGGCCAGCTCCTGAACATTGTGTACGGCCTGCTGGCCCTGGCGATCATCGTCGCGGTGCTGGGCGTGGTGAACACCCTGGCCCTGTCGGTGGTGGAGCGCACCCGCGAGATAGGCCTGCTCCGCGCGATCGGCCTCTCCCGCCGCCAGTTGCGCCGCATGATCCGCCTGGAGTCGGTGGTCATCGCCCTCTTCGGCGCCCTGCTCGGCCTGGGCCTCGGCATGGGCTGGGGCACGGCGGCCCAGAAACTCCTGGCCCTGGAGGGCCTGGGCGTACTGGAAATCCCCTGGCCGACGATCCTCACGGTCTTTGTGGCCTCGGCCTTCGTGGGCCTGTTCGCCGCTCTGATACCGGCCTTCCGGGCGGGCCGTATGAACGTACTGAACGCGATCGCGACGGAGTAGGGCGATAAGGTCTAGGGTCTGCCTTCTGGGTCTGGCTGGATCAGGGAGCGGGGTCTGGTGCCGTGGATCGCAAGGCGGAGGAAGGAGCCCACGCGGAGGGGGTCCCTCCCACGCCCTTGAGGCTGTGGGGGAGTAGGCGACCACGACAACGCCGCGAGGCGCGGTGCCAGGGCACGCGAGCCCAGCAAGATCCTGAAGGCAGACCCTAGATGTCCCGGCCTCGGTGGGCGACCTCCAACACCCACCGGGGCCGGGGCTGTTGCGCCGTACGATCCCGAGCGCGGCCCTGACGGCCGACCGGGGCAGGCCCTGACGGTCCGCGGCGCCGGGATCGACCACCCAGCGCATGGCCACAGCCGGTTCCCACGAGCGTGCAACGCGTTCACGGGTTGCCGGCGCACGACTCCTTTCGCCTCGGCGGAGAGCTTGGCTCACTGGAAGCCGGCCCGGGCGCTCGCACTGCGAGGACGCCCGGCACCCGGAACCGGCGTGCCGCAGTCCCTGCGCGTTTCGCAGCCTCTGCGAAGGAGACCGCCGGGTTGGCCGGCGAGCGGAAAGAGGCGCGCGCTTCGGCGGCGACAGCCAGGCCTCGTTCGGACCTGGCGGCGGCCTCGGAGTTGCGATTCCGAGGCCGCCGTTCCATCTGTGCCATGAGTGCGGGTCCCGCCGTACGCGTCAGTGGGCGACGATCTGCTGGAGCGCCGCACCCTGGTAGCGGGCGCCCGCGTTCCAGAGGATGAACGAACTCATCTTGTTGGCCGCCGCGGCCTTGATCTGCTCGGCCACCTGCTTCGGCCCGTACGTGCTGCCCATCGAGAAGTCCTGGAGCCACGGGACGACCTCGGTCTGGGTGCCCTTCGTCAGCCGGGCGAAGTCCGCGAGCGAGCGCTGCACGATCGCGTACGGGGCGGTGTCCGGGTTGGCGACGCCGTACTCCCCGGGACCCCAGTGGGACGGGTAGACCATCGGCGCGATGTAGTCGCTGACCTTGGCCAGCGCCGCGATGTCCTGGGCTATCTCGGTGGGCCGGGTGGCGGCGATACCGAAGACCGAGACGCCGAGGTACCTGGCGTGCGGGCGCATCGCGGTCCGCGTGTCGGAGACGAACGAGGTGATGGACTGCTCGGGCGTCGCGGACCCGATGCCCGGGAAGCGCATCTTCGACAGCGGGCCGTCGGGACGGCGGACATAGTCGTAGAGGACGTCGTCGAAGCCGAGCTGAGCCGCCTCGACGGCGAGGTCCTGGTTGTACTTGCGGACGGTCGGGTCGGCGAAGTTGGTGAAGGCCAGCTTTCCGTAGTGGCCGCCGCCGGCGTACGCCTGTCCGTCGGGCGTCTGCACGACCTGGTTCTTCTTGCCGGACTTCCAGGCCGCCGTGGCGAGCTTGGGGTCGCGGAAGGCGACGATACGGCCGATGACCTGGGCGCCGGCCTTGTGGATCTCGGCGATCGCCTTACGGGCGTCGTAGTAGCCCTTCGCCGCGCCGATCTGACGGGCCAGCGGCACCTGGGAGGCGTAACCGACCTCGCCGTCCTCGTCCTTGACGTCCAGTTGTACGGCGTTGAGCTTGCCGCTCCGGACGAGGGCCATGACGTGGGTGCGGAGGGCGTCGTTGCCCCAGCCGATGGCGGTGATGTGCGCGGCACGGATCATGGGACGGCGACCCCGGGCGTTCACGTCCTTGGTAGTGGTGTTTCCGGCGCGGTCCGCGGCGGTGACGTTCACAACAGGTGTGCCCTTGGGCACCGTGATCTTGAACGCCCCGGACTTGTCGACGGAAATCTCCTTGCCGTCGGCGGTCACCTTCGCGTCGGTGCTGGTCTTGCCGGTGATGGTCACGGATTTGGCGGTGCTCTTGATCTCCGGGTCGGCCACCTTCAGCTCGGGCGCGGTGGAGTCCACGGTGAAGTCCACCACCTCCTTGTACGAGACGAGAGGGAGGCTGCTGGCGCCCTTCACCACCAGGGTGTGCTTGCCCTCGGGCAGCAGGCGCGGGAGGCCGATCTTCAGACGGGCGCCCTGGGCGATGACGGGGATCGCCGCGCCGTCGAGGGTGGCGCGCACCTTGGCCCGGCTGCCGGCCGCGTCGGCGTCGAGGTAGGCGCTGAGCTGTGCGACCTTGCCCCCGTTGAGCACAGAGCCGTCGGCGATGCCCTGCACGTTCGGTCCCAGTGCGAGGAAAGTCGTCCAGCCCACTCCGGCCAGTGTGATTGCCCCGGCCGTCGCTATCAGGGCGCGCCGGCGGGTCGGACGGCGCTGACCGTAGGAGAAGGCGGAGTTCGATATGTGTCTCGTGCCCATCATGACGTCCTTCGTGCGGTGGTCGGGGGTGGTCCCTCCATTGATTGCCAAGCGGTGTGCTTTTCCTCATCTTCTGACCGTATTTCACACGAAAGGCCGTGTCCGGCCCCGGCGTGGTGACTGCGCCATCCAGGGGACTGTGCGGTACGGGGACTCCCGTCGCCGGTAGGGATGGCGCGACACATTCGCCTTGGAGGTCCGTCATGCGCCACCCGCTCGTCCCGCTCTGCGCCCTGGCAGGCGCCGCACTGCTCGTCTCGGGCTGTTCCTCGGGATCGTCGACCGGTGAGGCGGCCGCCCCGGCGGCGGCCAGCCCCGTCGCCGTGGACCCGGCGAAGGTCGGCGCCGACGAACTCGGCCAAGTGCCGGTGCTGATGTACCACCAGCTCACCGCGAAACCGGCCAGCGTCTACGACCGCACCCCGGCCGATTTCCGGGCCGAGCTGGAACGCCTCGCCCGCGAGAAGTACGTACCGGTCACCGCCCGGGACTTCCAGACGGGCCGCATCGACATCCCGGCCGGAATGCACCCGGTGGTCCTCACGTTCGACGACTCGACCAACAGCCAGGTGCGCCTCGGCCAGGACGGCAATCCGGCGCCCGACACGGCCATCGCGATCCTGGCGGAGACGGCGAAGAAGTACCCCGCGTTCAAGCCGGTGGCGACCTTCTTCGTCAACGCGGACGCCTTCTCGGCCACCGGTTCCGCCACGGCGCTGACCTGGCTGAACAAGCACGGGCACGAGGTCGGCAACCACACCGACCGCCACCAGAACCTGCGCTCCCTGGACCAGGCGGGCGCCACGAAGGCCATCGCCGGCGGACAGCAGGCGATCGTGAAGGCCGCGCCCGGCACCCGGGTCACGTCCCTCGCCCTGCCCTTCGGCGCCATGCCCCAGCAGGCCGGTGTCGCCGCGCGCGGAACGGGCTACCGCTACGACGGGGTGTACCTCGTCGGCGCCAACCCCTCCGTCTCGCCGTTCGCCAAGAACTTCACCCCCCAGGCGATCCCGCGGATCCGCTCGGCGGGCCCCAAGGACGCGGACGCCGAGTTCGGTTCGTCACGCTGGCTGGACAAGCTGGCCGCCGCGAAGAACTGGTACGTCTCGGACGGCGACCCGAACACCATCGCCTTCCCCCGCACCTCCCAGGACCAGGTGGCCCCGGCCTTCGCCTCCCGCGCCCGGCCGTACTAGGCGGGTGTGCGGAGAAGGCGGCGGGGCGCTGGGCCCGGCCGCCGTCAGTGCTGCGGACGGGCAGTGGTCGACGCGCGGTCCCGGTCGAGCGGGTCACCATCCGGCCGGCCGGTGATCCCGGGCAGGTCGCGAACGTACGCGGAAACTCCACGGAGAACGGGGCCGGCACCATCCACCGGCCCCGGCCGGCCCCGTCTCGTACCTCCGGACCGGTGGACCACCCCCGAGGCGCCCCCGGTGTCCGAGGCGCGTCGTAGGCTGGAGGACTCCCGGCCCGTCTGACGTGTCGGGTGCTCCGCGTTGCCCACCGCCTGGATGGAACCCCCTTCATGAGCCTGCACGGTCTGCTGGACGCCGTAGTACGTGATCCGGCGCTCGCCGAAGCGGTGAAGGCCGCCACCGCCGGTCACCGTACGCATGTCGACCTGGTCGGACCGCCCGCCGCGCGGCCCTTCGCGGTGGCCGCGCTGGCGCGCGAGGCGGGGCGGCCCGTGCTGGCCGTGACCGCCACCGGGCGGGAGGCCGAGGACCTGGCGGCGGCCCTGCGTTCGCTGCTGGACCCGGACACCGTCGTCGAGTACCCCTCCTGGGAGACGCTGCCGCACGAGCGGCTCTCGCCCCGCTCCGACACCGTGGGCCGCCGTCTCGCCGTGCTGCGCCGCCTCGCGCACCCTTCGGCGGACGATCCGACGGCCGGCCCGGTCAGCGTGGTCGTCTCGCCCGTACGGTCGGTGCTCCAGCCGCAGGTCAAGGGGCTCGGCGATCTGGAGCCGGTGGCCCTGCGCTCCGGGCAGAGCGCCGATCTGAACGAGGTGACGGAAGCGCTGGCGGCAGCCGCGTACGCCCGCGTCGAGCTGGTCGAGAGGCGCGGCGAGTTCGCGGTGCGCGGCGGCATCCTGGACGTCTTCCCGCCCACCGAGGAACACCCCCTGCGGGTGGAGTTCTGGGGCGACGACGTCGAGGAGATCCGGTATTTCAAGGTCGCCGACCAACGTTCCCTTGAGGTCGCCGAGCACGGACTGTGGGCGCCCCCCTGCCGTGAACTGCTGCTCACACCGGAGGTACGGGAGCGGGCCGCCGCGCTCGCCGAGGCCCACCCCGAGCTGGGCGAACTGCTCGGCAAGATCGCCGAGGGGATCGCGGTCGAGGGCATGGAGTCCCTCGCCCCCGTCCTCGTCGACGACATGGAGCTGCTGCTCGACGTCCTGCCGGCCGGTTCGATGGCCCTGGTGTGCGACCCGGAGCGGGTGCGGACGCGGGCGGCGGACCTGGTGGCGACCAGCCAGGAGTTCCTCCAGGCGTCCTGGGCCGCCAGCGCGGGCGGCGGCGAGGCCCCGATCGATGTCGGCGCGGCCTCGCTCCGGGGTATCGCGGACGTCCGGGACCGGGCGCGTGAGCTGGGCATGATGTGGTGGTCGGTGTCCCCGTTCGCGGTGGACGAGGACCTCAGCGAGGAGTCCATCACGCTCGGGATGCGCGCCCCCGAGTCGTACCGCGGGGACACGGCCCGCGCCCTCGCCGACACCAAGGGGTGGCTGGCCGAGGGCTGGCGGACGGTGTTCGTCACGGAGGGGCACGGCACGGCGTCCCGTACGGTCGAGGTGCTCGGCGGCGAGGGCATCCCCGCCCGGCTGGACACCCCCGGCGCGAAGGGTGCGAGCGGCGCGCACGGGCTGGCCGGGATCACGCCGTCCGTGGTGCATGTCGCGTGCGGCTCGATCGACTACGGATTCGTCGACCCGGACCTCAAGCTGGCCGTGCTCACCGAGACCGATCTCTCCGGCCAGAAGGCGGCCGGCAAGGACGGCGCCCGGATGCCGGCCAAGCGCCGCAAGACCATCGACCCGCTCACCCTGGAGACGGGCGACTACATCGTGCACGAGCAGCACGGCGTGGGCCGCTATGTGGAGATGGTGCAGCGTACGGTGCAGGGCGCGACGAGGGAGTATCTGCTCGTCGAGTACGCCCCGGCCAAGCGCGGCCAGCCCGGTGACCGGCTCTACATCCCGACCGACCAGTTGGAGCAGGTCACGAAGTACGTCGGCGGCGAGGCCCCGACGCTGCACCGGCTGGGCGGCGCGGACTGGACGAAGACGAAGGCGCGCGCCAAGAAGGCCGTCAAGGAGATCGCCGCCGATCTGATCAAGCTGTACTCGGCGCGGATGGCGGCCCCCGGCCATGCCTTCGGCCCCGACACGCCCTGGCAGCGGGAGCTGGAGGACGCCTTCCCGTACGTGGAGACGCCCGACCAGCTCTCGACGATCGCCGAGGTCAAGGAGGACATGGAGAAGACGGTCCCGATGGACCGCCTGATCTGCGGCGACGTCGGGTACGGCAAGACGGAGATCGCGGTACGGGCGGCCTTCAAGGCGGTCCAGGACGGCAAGCAGGTCGCCGTCCTCGTACCGACGACACTGCTGGTGCAGCAGCACTTCGGGACGTTCTCCGAGCGGTACGCGCAGTTCCCGGTCTCCGTGAAGGCGCTGTCCCGCTTCCAGACGGATACGGAGGCGAAGGCGACGCTCCAGGGGCTGCGGGAGGGGGCCGTCGATGTGGTGATCGGTACGCACCGGCTGTTCTCGTCCGAGACGAAGTTCAAGGACCTGGGCCTGGTCATCGTGGACGAGGAGCAGCGCTTCGGCGTCGAGCACAAGGAGCAGCTCAAGAAGCTGCGGGCCAATGTGGATGTCCTCACCATGTCCGCGACGCCCATTCCGCGGACGCTGGAGATGGCGGTCACCGGTATCCGCGAGATGTCGACGATCACCACGCCGCCGGAGGAGCGGCATCCGGTGCTGACGTTCGTCGGGCCGTACGAGGAGAAGCAGATCGGCGCGGCCGTCCGGCGCGAGCTGCTGCGCGAGGGCCAGGTCTTCTACATCCACAACCGGGTGGAGTCGATCGACCGGGCCGCGGCGCGGCTGCGCGAGATCATCCCCGAGGCGCGGATCGCGACGGCGCACGGGCAGATGTCGGAGGGCGCGCTGGAGCAGGTGGTGGTGGACTTCTGGGAGAAGAAGTTCGATGTGCTGGTCTCCACGACGATCGTCGAGTCGGGTATCGACATCTCGAACGCCAATACGCTGATCGTGGAGCGCGGTGACAACTTCGGTCTGTCGCAGCTCCATCAGCTCCGTGGCCGGGTGGGGCGGGGGCGGGAGCGGGGGTATTCGTACTTCCTGTATCCGCCGGAGAAGCCGCTGACCGAGACCGCGCACGAGCGGCTCGCGACAATCGCCCAGCACACGGAGATGGGCGCGGGCATGTACGTGGCGATGAAGGACCTGGAGATCCGCGGCGCGGGCAATCTGCTCGGCGGCGAGCAGTCCGGGCATATCGCGGGCGTCGGCTTCGACCTGTACGTACGGATGGTGGGGGAGGCGGTCGCCGACTACCGGGCGTCGGTGGACGGCTCGGTGGAGGAGGAGCCGCCGCTGGAGGTCAAGATCGAGCTTCCGGTGGACGCGCATGTCCCGCACGACTACGCGCCGGGCGAGCGGCTGCGGCTCCAGGCGTACCGTGCGATCGCCTCGGCGAACACGGAGGCGGACATCACGGCGGTCCGCGAGGAACTGACCGACCGCTACGGCAAGCTCCCCGAGCCGGTCGAGAACCTCCTCCTGGTGGCAGGGCTCCGCATGCTCGCCCGCGCCTGCGGCGTAGCCGAAATCGTCCTCCAGGGCCCGAACATCCGCTTCGCCCCGGTGGACCTGCGCGAGTCCCAGCAACTCCGCCTGAAGCGCCTCCACCCCCGCACGGTCATCAAACCGGCAGCCCACCAGATCCTGGTCCCCCGCCCGACAACGGGCAAGATCGGCGGCAAACCGGTGGTGGGACGGGAACTGCTGGCGTGGACGGGGGAGTTCCTGGCGACGATTCTGGGGTCGTGATTCCGGGTTCGTAGGGGGCGGTGCGCTGTCGCGTCAGGCGACTGAGTCAGGCGACGCGGCCGACCTTGAGGATGTGCACGGTGACGGTGTCGCCGTCCGGGCGGTAGAGCACTCGCCAGTTTCCGACGGAGAGGCGCCAGTAGCCGGAGTTCCCCAGCGCGCGGGCCGCCGGCGGAGAGGGGTCGTCGGCGAGAGCCCGCACGGAGGCCGCGCACTCCTTGGCGCCGACCGGGTCGATCCCGCGGAGCCTGCGGAACTCCGCCATGGCTTGGTGCTGCCACACCACGGTGTGGCTCACGAGGCGGCTGCCCGCAGGTCTTCGGCTTCCAGCTCGGCCATGAAGTCGTCGTGGGCCATCGGCGGGCCGGTGGGGGCCGCTTCGCGGGCGGCGGCTTCGGCGATGTCGGCGGCGTCCCTCAGCCGTCGCAGCTCCTCCAGCTCCTCTATCGGGATCAGCGCGGCCGCAGGCCTGCCGTACTCGCTGATCACGATGTGCTCATGGCCGTGGCGGACCCGGCCGACAAGCTGCCCGAGCTGGTTACGGGCTTCCACGAGTGGATACGTCTCCATGCCGGAACTGTACACACCGGCAGGTGTGGCGGGTGCATACAGACCTGATCGGGTGAACCCCATGGAGCCGGGGCGTAGGCTGCGCCCCGTGGGTGGACTTGGTGGGTGGGCGGGGCGGGCGGCGGTTCGGGGGGCGGGGGTTGCTCTCTTGGGGCTTGTGCTGGCCGGCTGTACGGGGGAGTTGGGGGCGGGTCCTGCGGAGCCGTCTGTGTCCGCCGCCGCCGCCGGCGGTGGGGCCGGGCCGTTGGGGAATCCTCGGGGGACGGAGCCGGGGCTCGGGGTGATCGGTTCCGAGGCCGACAGGGCGGCCGCGCGGCAGCTCATCGGTGCGCTGCGGACCGCCGGGCGCGGGCCCAAGACCGGGTACGAACGGGACAAGTTCGGCTATGCCTGGATGGACACGGCGGACGGCGTCCCCCTCGCGCGCAACGGATGCGATACGAGGAACGATCTCCTGGCCAGGGACGGACAGGACGTCCGCCTGCGGTCCGGTTCCGACTGCGTCGTCGTGTCGATGACGCTGCACGATCCGTACACCGGCAAGGACATCGACTGGACGAAGCAGAAGGCGGCGGCCGTCCAGATAGACCATATGGTCCCGCTGTCGTACGCCTGGCAGATGGGCGCGGCTCGCTGGGACAAGGACAAGCGCGAGCAGCTCGCGAACGACCCCTTGAACCTCATCCCGGTCGACGGCCCGTCCAACAGCTCCAAGGGCGACTCGGGCCCCGCCTCCTGGCTCCCGCCGGACCGCGGCATCCGCTGCTCGTACGCGGTGCGCTTCGCCCAGGTGGCCACCAAGTACGAACTCCCGGTGACGGCCCCGGACAAGCGGACGATGCTGGCCCAGTGCGGCGGATGACCACCCGTCAGGCCCGGGGAGACCGCTCCCCCGTGAGGGTCTCCCCGGGCCCGGCGGTCGTCAGTCGGTGAGGTTGTCCAGGTCGACTATGTCCTTGTCGGCGGGGACTTTGGCGGGGACGGGCTTGTTGTAGTCCGTGAAGGCCATCGTTCCGGCGTCCTTGCCCTTGACGACTACCTTCAGCAGATACGGCTTGCCCTCGGTGGCGACATACATGGTGTAGTCGGACGTGCCGTCGGTCTCGTAGAGCGTGATCGCCTGCTGTCCGTCCACCGTGGTGAGCGGCCCCTTGCGGGCGACGCTGTCGCCGTTCTCGAACTCGGCCAGAAAATCATCGAGATCGCAGAACTCCATGAGGTCCTTGGCGTCCGGAGCCTTGCCGTCGGTCTTCACCCAGCGGTCGGCGAGCATCTTGACCACGGCGTCGGTCTCTTCCTTGGGCTGTCCCTTGCCCTGGGCCCGCAGCATCTCCTCATCGAACTTCATATAGACGGTCGCGCCGACTTTGGAGAGGGTCGCGGTGCCCTCGCCGTTCATCGACATCGTGCCCGCGCAGTTGCCCTTCTTGTCGAGAGCCATGTCGGTGAGGACGGTCCCCGTGCCCTCCTTCGTATCGGCCTTGAGCGTGAGGGAGGAGGCGGCACGGACCACGGCGAAGGACTTCTTGACGATCTCGGGGCCCGAGAGGTCCGCGAACGGCTCGGCCTTCTTGGCGGAGTTCTTGCCGGAGCCGGAGTCGGAGCCCGTGCTGGCGCCTGTCCCGGTGTCGGTGTTGGAGCCGCCCGAGCCCTTCGTGTCGGACGCCCCGCAGGCCGCGAGGGTCAGGACGGCGGCCGCGCAGACCGCGGCGAACGCGCCTCGGCGGAATCGGGGTGCGGTGGTGACAGTCATGAGGTTCTCCGGGAATTCAGGAGGGTGAGGAGCGTGGAAGCTGTGTGGCTGGAAGTGAAGTGCGTGGTTACGGGGCTGACTGCGGGGCGGCTCAGAGCTTCAGCTCCCACTGCGACGTGTCGTGCAGGATCCCCGGGCCGACCTCGACCGTGAGCGCCTTGGCGGCGGCCGGGGAGTCGAACGCGAACACGGCCGTGGCCTTCTTGCCCGGCAGGATCGTGCCGCTGAAGCCGGTTCCGGTGGTGTCGTCGTAGATCGACTCGGCCTCGACACCGTCCGCGCCGGCCCGCGCCGTGACGGTCGTCAGTCCGGCGTCGAACTTCTCCTTGCCGGCGTTCTCGATCACCACGGTCACCTTGTAGGCCTTGTTGCCCCGGGTGTGGCCGACCGCGTACTCGCCGGGGGTGTAGGCGACCGGCTCCGAGACCGTGACGGTCAGATCGTCGTCGTAGACGGCGGAGTCGCCGGCCGAGAGCGCCTTGCCCTTGGCGTCGCCAGAGCCTCCGCTCGTACCGTCGCCCGCTCCTGGGGCGGAGCTGACCGAGGGCGTCGCCTTGTCGAGTTCCTTCACCACCTCGCCCACGAAGACGAAGGTGAGGGCCGCGCCCACCACCGCCAGGACCAGGGCGAGCGAACCGAGCACAACACCCGACGTGGCCACCCCCTTGTTCGTCGCCTCGCCGCGTCTGGCTCTGCCCCGGCCGGCCAGCCCGAGGATCAGCCCGATCAGGCCGAGGACTCCGGCCAGCCAGAAGAGGAACGGGATCACGCCCGAGAGGGCGCCGATGATCCCGAGGACCAGCGAGGCGACGCCAAGGCCGTTGCGGGCCGCGGGAGTGCCGAGCCCTGGCGGCACCGAACCCTGCGGGTACGGCGACGGCTGCTGATACGGCTGAGAGGGCTGCGACATGGGTGTGCCTCCGGGACAGACGTGGCGAGGTGAGATGGGTACGGCGTGTGTACGCGAGCCGGAAGCCCGGCAGGCGTGACCGGGACTTCAAGGCTGCCCCGTCTGGCGATGAGTCAATGAGACCAGAAGCTGTGAACCGAGTCAACATTATTCACGCTTGCGGGGTAGGTCTACGCTGTGAACGGGAGGGTCCGTCCACGCCGCTATGCTCTACGCCACAGCAGAGCCCAAGACCCCACAGAGCCCTACGGTGAGAGGGAGGCAGCCAGGTGCCGGAGAACGCAGCAGAGGTCACGGCCGCGGGAATCGCCCGGCTCGCGGGGGTGGGACGGGCCGCCGTCAGCAACTGGCGGCGGCGGCACAGCGACTTCCCCCAGCCCGTCGGCGGCACCGAGACCAGCCCCTCCTTCGCCCTGACCGAGGTCGAGCGATGGCTGCGTGACCAGGGGAAACTCGCCGAAGTACCGCTCCGCGAGCGGGTCTGGCAGGAACTGTCGGGCGACAGCGCGGGCACCGCCACCGCCCTGGTCCGCGCGGGCTGCGTCCTGCTGCTCGTACGGGACAGGCCGACGCGATGGCGGTATCTGGCCGCGGCCCCGGACGACCGGTTCGCCGAGCTGCTGCCGACGGCCCTCAGCGAGGTGCTCGCTCCCCGCTTCGGCGACTGGACGGAGAGCGCTGTTCACAGCCCGATTGCCCGTGAGCTGCTCCCGTCGGTATCGCTGCTGCGCAATGTCGGCGAACTCGCGGCGGAGCTGGGCGCTCCCGAGACCTTCGAGTTCCTGCTCGGCCGCCATCTCGACGCCAATCCGCGCCAGTACACGCTCACCCCGCCCGAGGCCGCCGCGCTGATGGCCGCCCTGGCCGACCCGGTCGCGCCCGACGGCGCCCCGGCCAGGAAGGCGACCGTCCTCGACCCCGCCGCCGGCGCCGGCGCCCTCCTGCGCGCCGTACCGGACCCCGGTGTCCTGTACGCCCAGGACGCCGCCCCCGAACTCGCCGCGCTCACCGGGCTGCGTCTCGCCCTCCACACCGACGCCGAGATCCGGGCGCGCGCCGGGGACACGCTGCGCGCCGACGCCTTTCCACGCCTCGCCGTCGACGCTGTGCTCTGCCATCCGCCGTTCAACGAACGCAACTGGGGCCATGACGTGCTGGCCTACGATCCGCGCTGGGAGTACGGTTTCCCGGCCCGTACGGAGTCCGAACTCGCCTGGGTCCAGCACGCGTTGGCCCGGCTCAGGCCCGGCGGTACGGCCGTCCTGCTGATGCCGCCCGCCGCCGCGTCCCGCCGCTCCGGCCGCCGCGTGCGCGCCGATCTGCTGCGCCGGGGCGCGCTGCGCGCCGTGGTCGCCCTGCCCGCCGGTGCGGCGCCCCCGTACGGCATCCCGCTCCACCTCTGGGTCCTGCGCAAACCGGTCGTGGGGGAGCGGCCCTCGCCCGAACTGCTGCTGGTCGACACGGCCGAACTCTCGGCGGGCGGCGGCCGGGACAGTGTCGACTGGACGACCGTCCACGCCACCGTCCTCGACGCCTGGCAGCCCTTCGACCGGCGGGGCACGGCCGAGGAGCGGCCGGGCGTCAGCCGTGCGCTGCCCGTCGTCGAACTCCTCGACGACGATGTGGACCTGGCGCCCGCACGCCATCTCCCGCCCCCGGCCGCCGCGAACGGTACGGCCGAACTCGCCCTCGTACGCGAGCGACTGGCCGACACTCTGGCGCTGACGGCCGAACTCACCCCGCCCGGCGCCCCGTTCACGACGAGCGACGAGTCGGCCGCGCCCGCGCCCGCCCACCGGCTCACCACCACCGTCGGTGAACTCGCCCGCGCGGGAGCCCTGGTGCTGTACACGGGCGGCTCGGGCGCCACCCCAGAGGCCGCAGCCGCCCCCGCCACGGACAGCGCGCACGCGCCCGTACCCGTCCTCACCGAGCACGACCTGCTCGCGGGCCGCGCCCCCTCGGGTGTGCTCCCCGACGGGGCGCCAGAGGAGCCCGTACGGATCGAGGAGGGCGATGTTGTCGTGCCGGTCCTGGGCGGCGGCGCGGTCGCCCGGGTCATGGACGCCGCCATGGCCGGCGCAGCGCTCGGCCGCAACCTCCAGTTGCTGCGGCCCGATCCGGCCGCGCTCGACCCCTGGTTCCTGGCCGGATTCCTGCGCGGCACCGCCAACACCCGGCAGGCCAGCAGCTATGCCTCCACCGCGACCCGGCTCGACGCCCGCAGGCTCCAGCTCCCCCGGCTCCCGCTCGCGGACCAGCGGCGGTACGGGGAGCACTTCCGGGCGCTGGCCGCGTTCGAGGACGCGCTGAGGCTGGCGGGGCAGCTCGGCGAGCAGCTCGTACAGGGGATGTACGACGGTCTGGCGGACGGCAGTCTCGTGATGTGACGGCAGCGTCGTGGTCTGATCAGCACGGCAACTGATCAGCTCGGCAACGGTTATGCACAACCCCGACCCGTTGTCCGCGCCGGTGTATACGCTCAGATCCGCACCGTTTTCGTATCCGCTTTCGTATCGGCGTCCCTGGCCGGATGCCGCCGGATGCGTTTCGGTGCCCGAGCCCAGTCCACCAGGCATCCAGGAGCAAGCAGTCATGTTCGGCCCCGGCTTCGCGCCGACGCCCCCTCAGCGACCGCACATCGCCACGCTCATCACGCTGCGCGTGGTGTTCGTGGCTCTTACGGTGCTGAGCTTCGGATTCCTCGGCTGGGCGGCGATGCTGAGGATCGCGATCATGCGGCGCCGGGCGGTCGATTGGGTGCTGTGCCTCGTCGCTCTCGCCTGGGAGTGCGGGTCTTTTCTGTACATGGCAGAGAGTGACGACACGGAGGCGTCGAACTGGGACATAGTTCCGCTGACCCTGCTTGTGCTGTCGATAGTTGCGGTCACGGCCTATTACCTGATCGTTGACATCGGGTACTACGACCAGAGCGGCCGAATACCGGCGGTCCCGTACACGCCCCCGCCGTACGGGTACGGCTATCCGCCCCCGTACGCCGCTCCCGTCCGGCCCCAGCCTCCGGTCCAGCCCCAGCCCCAGCCCCAGCCCGCGCCGCCGCGGACCCCGCCCCGTATCGACCAGGTCCGTGCCGAGCTGGACGAGCTGAGCGACATCCTGCGCAAGGGCCAGGACGGCCGGGAAGGCCAGGACGGCCGGTGAACGGACGGGTCATTGCCGGCCGTTACGAGCTGTCGACCCTGATCGGGCAGGGCGGCATGGGCCAGGTGTGGACGGCGTACGACCAGCGGCTCGACCGCCGGGTCGCGGTCAAGCTGCTCCGTCCCGACCGGATGGCCGCCGCCACCGCGGCCGACGAGATGCGCCGGCGCTTCGTCCGGGAGTGCCGGGTCACCGCCCGGGTCGACCACCCCGGTCTGGTCACGGTCCATGACGCGGGCAGCGACGACGACGACCTCTACCTCGTCATGCAGTACGTCGAGGGCGCCGACCTCGCCGACCATCTCGCGGAGCACGACCCGTACCCCTGGCCGTGGGCGGTCTCGGTCGCCGCGCAGCTCTGCGCCGTACTGGCCGCCGTGCACGCCGTGCCGATCGTCCACCGCGACCTCAAGCCGCGCAATGTCATGGTCAGGCCGGACGGTACGGTCATCGTCCTCGACCTGGGCGTCGCCTCCGTCATCGACTCCGACACCACCCGTCTCACCCACACGGGATCGCCCATCGGCAGCCCCGCCTATATGGCCCCCGAACAGGCCATGGGCGGCGCGGTCGGCCCGTACACCGATCTGTACGCGCTCGGGGTGCTCCTGCACGAACTGCTCAGCGGGGGCGTCCCGTTCGCGGGCACCACCGCCCTCGGGGTGCTGCACCGGCATCTGTACGAGGCTCCTGTGCCGGTCCGCAGGATCAGGCCCGAGATACCCGAGGCGCTGGAGCTGATCGTGCTGCGTCTGCTCGCCAAGGACCCGCAGCACCGCCCTTCCGGCGCGCAGGAGGTGTACGAACAGCTCACCCCGCTGCTGCCGTCGCGCGGCGGCCACGCGGCGGGACCGCTCGACCCGACGCGCCCCTTTCTGCGCCCGCACGCCCCCTGGCCCGACCGGGCCACCACCCCGCCGACCGCCCCCGCGCCGCAGCAGCAGCCCGTACCGGCGGGGCGGCCGGATGTCGCCGCCGCAGTGGACGAGGTGAAACGGCTGCTCGGCGAGGGCAGCATCACCCGGGCCGTGGACATCCTCGGCGGCATCCTCCCGGCCGCGGCCGCGGAGCACGGCGAGCAGTCCCCGGTCGTCCGTATCCTGCGCAAGCAGTACGCCTCGACGCTGATGGACGACGGGCAGTACCGCCGCGCGCTGCCCGAACTGCGCAGGCTCGCCGAGGACCGGGCGGCGGAGGCGGGGCCGGGCGACCCGCAGACGCTCCAGTTCCGCTACGACGCCGCGCAGTGCCTGGAGCAGCTCGGCGAGGCGGCCGCCGCGCTGGCCGAGTACCGCGCGGTCCTGCCGTACTACGAGAACGGGCAGCCGGGCGCCGCCACCGACCCGGGCCGTGCCTTCGGCATCCGGCACCGGGTGGCCCATCTGCTGCTGGCGGTGGGCGATCACGTGGCGGCCCAGCAGCAGTTGCAGAGCCTGCTCTGGGACTCGGAGCGCGCGTACGGGGCGTACCACGCGCTCCCCGTCGAACTGCGCCGGACCCTGGAGCGCCAGCAGCGGTTCAGGGCCTGAGCGCGCCGGCACGGCCGAGGGGCTTGAGTGCGCCGACACGGCAGAGGGGCCCGAAAACGCCGGTACGACCGAGGGGCCTGAGCGCGGCGGAACGGCCGAAGGACCTGAGCGTGTGCGACGCCCAGGCCCTCATGCTCCTCAACCCGGCTCCGGACCTCAGCGGCCCTGCAGCGCCTTGACGTTGTTCCCGAAGGTCCAGTTCTTCGACCCGTCCCAGTTGGCCGACCAGGTCATCAGGCCCTTCAGACCGCCGTTGTACGTGTTCCAGGCCTGCGCGACCAGGTTCGGCGCCATATAGCCGCCCCCGGCGCCCGGCTGCGCCGGAAGTCCCGGGACCTGCTTGTCGTACGGGACCCGGATCGTGGTGCCCTGGATGACAAGTCCCCGGTTGAGGCAGTCGGTCTGGGCGGTGAACCCGGCGACCGTACCGGCGGAGTACGAGTCGCCCGAGCACCCGTACATGCTGCCGTTGTAGTACTGCATGTTCAGCCACCACAGCCGGCCGTTGTCCGCGTACTTCTTCACGATGGGCAGGTACGCGCCCCAGATCGAGCCGTACGCCACGCTGCCACCGGTGACATAGGCCGTCTCGGGTGCCATCGTCAGGCCGAAGTTCGAGGGCATCCGGGCGAGCACACCGTCGATGATGCGGATGAGGTTGGCCTGCGAGGTGGAGAGCGTGTTGATGTTGCCGCTGCCGACGAGGCCGGTCTCGATGTCGATGTCGATCCCGTCGAAGTTGTACGTCTTCAGGATCGGCACGACCGTCTCCACGAACCGGTCGGCGACGGCGCTGGAACTGAGGTCGATACCGGCCGTCGCGCCGCCGATCGAGAGGAGCGTGGTGAGGCCGGAGGCCTTGGCCTGGCACATCTCGGCCGGGGTCGCGACCTTGACCGTCGCGTCCATTCCGTCCTGCCAGAGGACCGTGCCGTCCGAGCGGATGACCGGGAAGGCCGCGTTGATCACGTTGTAGCCGTGCTCACGGATACGGCTGTCGGTGATCGGGATCCAGCCGAGCGGCGGGTGGACGCCATTGGCCGCGCCGTCCCAGTTCTCCCAGTACCCCTGGAGCACCTTGCCGGTGGGCTTCGACTTGACCGCGCAGGTCACGTCCTGCGCCGCGGCCTCGGCCCGGGGCGCGGCCGGTGCGGCGGCGACCAGGCCCTGCATGACGAAGGCCAGGGCGAGGCCGGCCCCCAGCAGACGTACCGTCCGAGCGATCACACCGTGCTCCCTTCTCGCCACGGCCGGCCGCCACCACCCTGGGGTCGGTGGAGGTGCCCATGACAATCAACACTGGCTGAGTGGGCGGAAATCACGGCTCAACGTAAGTTGGTCCAGACCTTTCGTCAATAGGTCTGGACCAACGAGGGAGCGGGTGCGGGCGCCGGGCGCCCGGGGGTCAGCGCTCCGGTGTCAGGCGCGCGCCCGCAGGAACGCCGAGGTGGAGACCCGCCCCAGCAGCTCCAGCCGGGAGGTGCCGCTCGCCAGGTGCTTCTCCGCGGCCTCCTGGACGCCGGGCCAGCTCCGGTCGCCGAAGTCGTCGAGGACGACGATCCCGCCCGGGGCGATGATCTCCTCGACCCATTCGAGGTCGCTGGCGACACCCTCCGCCGAGTGGTCACCGTCCACGATGATCACGCCGTACTTCCGGTCGGAGACCGCGGCGCGCACCTTGGGATCGCCGGAGAAGCCCTGCTGCACGCGTGCCTCGATGCCCGCACGCCCGCCGAGCGCCAGATTCGCGCGGACGACGTCCTCCCGTACCGGCGTACCGGTCGGCTCGGCGCCCATCCCCGCACCCGGCTGGAGCTGGCTGCCCACCAGCGGGTCGACGATCGTCAGCTCCGCCTCCACGCCGGCGCGGTGCAGCATTCGCATCAGCGTGGCCGCGAAGAGGCCGTGCAGGGTGCCGATCTCAAGGACGTTCTCGTTCGGCGGCTTGAGCAGCGGTACGGTCGACAGCTTGCCCAGAATGTTGGACGTGGAGCCGGCCAGCCGCCCCACGGCCAGGGACTCCAGAGCGATCACATTGCGGAAGGCGATGGTCACATTCCGTCGTGCGAGTCCGCCGTCCTCCCCCGAGACGGCGGCGATCTCACGGACGAGACCGTTGATCTCCGCGGGGCTCGGCACGCGGTGGCCGCTGCGCCCCGTCCGGTCGAACAGCAGGCCGACCGCGTACTGCTGGTTGCGCAGCTCCGTCTGCTGCTCGCGCAGTTCCTTCGCCTCACGCCGAAGGGTTTCCAGATCGGTGCGCAGGCCGGATGCGGAGCGTTGGATGCGCTTGTCCACCAGGGCTGCGGCGGGGCGGAGTATCCGCCTCGTCAGCCGGTTGCTCAGTAGGGATGGCATGCGCGGAATGTACGCCCGCGCCACCCTCTTGTGGTCATCAGCGGATGGTAAACAGATGAAGTCTTGATGAGAGGCGAGTGGACAAAATGTGGAGGTGTGGTCGCTGAGTCGTGCGAAAGCGGCTGTGCCACACTCCTGAGGTGACGGTCCGGGGCCAGCTCTTCAGATTCGCCCTGGTGGGCGTGGTGAACACCGGTACGTACTACGTGTGCTACCTGACCCTGCTGAACCGGCTCCCTTATGTCGTCTCGCATATTCTCGCGTTTCTCCTCAGCATGGTCGGCTCATTCTTCCTGAACAGCCGATTCACCTACCGGACCCGGCCGACCTGGCGGAAGTTCCTGCTCTTCCCGCTCACCAACGCGGCGAATTTCGTGATCACCACGAGCGGGGTCTATCTGCTGGTGGACGTCCTGCACCAGGACAGCCGTTACGCACCCCTGTTCGCGGCCGCGGCGGCCGTCCCGGTCACCTTCGTGGTCTCCCGAACGATCATGCTCCGCCCGGAGCGGCCGGTGATCGCGGGTGCGGACAGGGCCGGTGCGGGCCGGGCGGGTGCGGGCCGGGCGGGTGCGGGCCGGGGCTCACGACGGCTCATGACCCGCCGCTGAAACGCGGCGGTCCGGGTGCGCGCCGCGAAGCGCGTACCCGGACCGCGGTCGGGCCGTTCAGACAGGGATCACGCAGACGAGGATCACGCCCGGACTTGCGTCCGTACCCGGTCCGCCTGCTTCTTCATCGTCCGCTTCAGCCGCGGCCCGAACGGCTTCTCCACCAGCTTGTGGATCAGCCACGCCAGCGTCAGCATCGACAGGATCGTGGCGATGAAGGTCAGCCTCGGCTCCAGGCCGAAGTGCCGGTGCAGAATGCTGATCGCGAACCAGCCGAGATGCTCATGGACCAGATAGAAGGGGTACGTCAGCGCGCCCGCGAAGGTCAGCCAGCGCCAGTTCGCCCAGCGCAGCCAGCCCAGGGCCACGGCCGCGACCGCCGCGAACGCGAAGGTCACGATGAGCAGGATCACGTACGGCGAGCGCTCCTGGAAGGCGTCGGTCGCGTTGGGGCTCCACAGCGCGGTCGTCGAGTAGCGCTGGCCGAGCAGCCAGCTCGTGGCGACGATGCCCCAGAGCAGCAGGTCGCTGCCGTAACGGTAAATCAGATAGAGCGCGAGCCCGCCGATGAAGAACGGCGCGTGGTCGCGCATCACGAGCTCGTCGGTGAGCGGGTTGTCGGCGACCCGGGCGAACACCCCCGCCACCGTCCACAGGCAGCAGAAGATCACGACCCTGCGGTAGGTGACGCCCTTCCACACCACGAAGAGAGCGAAGAGCAGATAGAAGCGCGCCTCGACCCAGAGGGTCCAGCACACCCCGAGCACCCGGTCCACGCCCATGGGCTGCTGAAGCATGGTCAGATTCACCAGCACCTCGTTGAGGCGCAGCGGTTCGATGACCGAGGGCAGGGCGACACACGCGGCGGTGGTGAGGAGGATGGCCGCCCAGTACGCCGGGTAGAGGCGGGAGACCCGGGAGCGGAAGAAATCGCCGAGCGACCGTCCCCAACTGCTCATACAGATGACGAAGCCGCTGATGACGAAGAAGAGCTGGACGCCCAGGGCGCCGTAGGTGGCGACCGCCGACAGATCGGGGAACAGCTCCTTCGGCGACTGGCCCCAGGCATGGGCGGTCTGGCCCTTCCCCGCGTAGTGGAAGACGCAGACCATGAGGGCCGCCAGGATGCGCAGCCCGTCCAGAGCCCGCATCCGGTCCTGCTTCGGTGCGGAGTCCTTCGGGGGCGCGGGGCGGCTCTCCGGCTCGGATACCGGTTCCGGATCCGGAACCCGAGCCAGTGTCGCTTGAGACATTCCGTATGTTCCGTTCGTTCCTACTGCGGCGGCGGGGTGGGCAGGAGGTGCCTGCCAAGGACGGTGCGGGCATTCGCCGTGCGCGTGGCTGCCCCGGGGCCGTCGGTACCGGCGGTTTGGGTCGGTACGTCCGGTCCATCGCTCGGGGCGGGGCTCAGAAGGCCTGGTGAGTGGCGGCGCGGCAGCCCTCAGCGGAGCGACCCTAGGCTGCGCAGGGTGAACGGTGCGACGTCTGGTGGGTGAACAGAATGATCGAACGGATGTCTGTTGGGTGAACTTCCGGTGATGGGGCTGGGCTGTGCTCCGGGCTGTGCTGCGGGCTGTGCGCGGGGATGGGCTCCGGGGAGTGCGCCGGAATCGGCTCCGAGAGGTGCGCGCGGATCGGCTGTGGGAGTGCGCGGGGATGCGCTCCGGGGTGCGCGGGAGCGTACGTACCCCAATCTCGCCGTGAATCGTTGGTCGAACCAGTGGCCCAGGCCACGCCGACTGCCTACCATCGATCACTGCAAGGCCTTGTGCATCGACGCACAATCACCGGGAGGCCCCCTTTGCACCGCCGCCGTCGCACCGCGCTCTCCGTTTCCGTCGCGCTTCTCGCCGCGGCCCCCCTGCTCACGGCCTGCGGCAATGACGCGCATCCCGGAGCCGCGGCGGTCGTCGGGGGCGAGCGGATCGAGGTCTCCACGATCCAGGCCCAGGTACGGGAGGTCCGGGACGCGCAGGAGTCCACGCCGGACGGCGCGCAGCTCGTGAAGAGCACCGGGCAGCTCAGCCAGGCCAAGCTCAACAGCCTGATCTTCGACCGGATTCTGCAGGAGGCCGCGGACGAGGCCGGGGTGAAGATCACCCGCAGGGAGATCCAGACCACCCGGCAGCAGGCCGCGGCGCAGTCGGGCGGCGAGAAGCAGTTCGCCGCGATGCTGCTCCAGCAGGGCGCCCTCTCCGCCGGGCAGATCGACTCGGCGATCCGCCGCGAGGTCCTGCTGAACAAGCTGGCGCAGGCGCTCGGCGCGAACACCATGACCCCGGAGGGGCAGCAGGTGGTGCTCGCCGATCTGACCAAGACCTCGGAGAAGCTCGGTATCGACGTCAATCCGCGGTACGGGAGCTGGGACTACAAGCCGGTCCGGCTCGGCGAGGCGAAGCTGCCGTGGATCACTCAGGTCACCCAGCAGGCACCGGAGCAGGAGCCGTCGGACGCCTGAGCCGGGAGCCGGACGCGCCCTCGGCCGTCCTGGCTTTCAGGCGTGGGCCGTGCTTTCAGGCGTGGGCCGTCCGGCTCACGGGCCGGGTCCGGCCGGAGGTAGGTTCGAGTGGTGACTGACGAAGTTCCCGCCGCCCCCGGCCGTATCGTCCTGCTGACCGCCAGCCACCGGGTCGCGCCCGGGCTGCTGTCCTGGCCGGCCTGGCAGACACTGCGCGCCGCCGACCGTGTGCTGTGCGCCGACCGAGGCCATCCGCAGCTCCCGTATCTGCGCGAGGCGGGCATCACCGTCGAGCACCCCGCCTCCATCGGCGCCCAGGACCTGGTCGACGCCTGCGCCGGCGGCCGTACGGTCGTGGTCATCCCGTCCGGTGCCGGTTCCGGTGACGGCGGCGACGCGGGCGACGGCGCCCTGACCGACGGCCTCGCGCGGCTGGCCGGCTCCGGCCGCGTACAGATGCCCGACCTGGAGCTGCTCCCCGGCTCGTACGACCTGCCGGGCGCCCGGCTCCTCGATCTCGTCCATGTCATGGACCGGATCCGCCGCGAATGCCCCTGGTCGTCGACCCGGACCCACAAGGAGCTGGCCAAGTACGGCATCGAGGAGGCGTACGAACTCGTCGAGGCGATCGAGGACGGCGACGCCGACGAACTCCGTGAGGAACTGGGCGATGTACTCCTCCAGGTCGTCTTCCACGCGCGCATCGCGCAGGACGGACTCGACGAGGGGAGCGAGCCGTTCTCCATTGACGATGTCGCCGCCACGATCGTGGAGAAGCTCATCCACCGTCACCCCCATGTCTTCGGCGACGAGACCGCGGAGACCCCGGAGGACGTCAAGGCGCACTGGCTCCGTACCAAAGCGGTCGAGAAGCAACGCGATTCGATCACCGACGGCGTCCCCCTGACCCAGCCCGGCCTCGCCCTCGCCTCCAAACTCGCGGGCCGCGTCCGCACGGCAGGCCTGAACGTCCCGCTCCCGACGGGCGACGGCATCGGATATGAGCTGCTCGCCCTGGCCGTACAAGCGGAAAAGGCGGGCACGGACCCGGAGACGGCCTTGCGCGCGGCGGCGCGTACGTACAGGGACGCGATCCGCGCGGCGGAAGCGGCGGGGGAGAGCCGCGCCGCTGAGTAACGTGGCGGCAGCGGCGGGTTGGGGTTTGGAGTGAACGATGGACACAAGCTGGGACGGCGGGCCGGAACCGGGGGCGGAAGCGGTCGTACTGGCGACGGGATCCGTTGACTGGGAGCGGGCCAAGGGGCGCATCATGGGTTTGCTGCGCCGCGCGGGCGTCCCGGACGACGTGATTGAGCTATACGCAGGGGCCGCAGGCGAGTTGCCCAGCGGGACGTCGTGGCAGGAGCAATTGAGGCCCTTCCTCGAACAGGCGCCGTCGGGCGTGGTGCGTGAACTCGACACGGTCGTCAGTGAGTTCAACTCGGCGGCGCCAGAGCGGCGAGGGCCCACGCGTAATGGGATTACTGGCGGCGCGGTTCACGGCGGTGTCGTGCAGGCTGGTTCCGTCGGGTCGGTCTACCTCGGCGTGGGCTCACACGGCGTCGGCCCGACTGCGCCGGACGACTGGCCGCGGCTGTACGAGCTGGAGCCGCTCGACCTCGGTGTACGGACTTCCCGTACCTTCCGCGACGAGCCCGACCTCACGCCGTATGTGGAGCGGGATGGTGACGCGCGGCTCGGCGACCTCGTCCGGGACGGTGCTGAGTCCGGTGGGCTGGTGATGGTGACCGGCGAGCGGCTGTCCGGCAAGACCAGAACCGCGTACGTGGCGCTGCGCGACGCCCTGGGCCGCCGGGGAAGAGTCTTCGCGCCCAGCCCCGGAACGGACCTTCGCGGGCTGCCCGCGCTGCTGCGCGGGCAGCGAGCAGTCCCGTACGCGGTGTGGCTGGACGATCTGGAGGGCCACCTCGGTGAGCACGGGCTGACGCCCAGCCTGCTCACCCAGCTCATCCGGCAGCGGATGCTCATAGTGGCCACGATGAGCGACGAGGAGTACGCGAAACACCGATTCGGCGCCTCCCCGAGCGCCCGGATCCTGGCGAGGGCCGAGACCGTCGAACTGGCCTCGAGCTGGACCGACGACGAGTTGTGGTGCCTCGTGGAATCGATGCAGCCCGACATCCGCTTGTCCGGCGCGATCGAGTGGTGCCGTGACGAACGTGTCACCGAATACCTTGCCATTGGCCCCGAACTCTGGGCGGAGTGGCAGCACGCCCGCCGCCCGAACGCCCACCCGCGCGGCCATCTGCTGGTGCGCGCCGCCGCGGACCTCGCGGGGTACGGGATCAGGCAGCCGGTGCCGCAGGAACTGCTCCGGTCGGTCCATGAGCTGTACGGTCCCGAGATCGCGGACGCGAGCTTGGAGCCGTTCGAGGATGCCCTCGCCTGGGCCACCGAGACCCGCCACGGTGTCACCGGCCTGCTGGTGGCGGGCCCGGAGGCGGGCACTTGGCGGGCGTACGGTTCGCTGGTCGCGGACGCGATCCGGTCCCCGGACGGGGTGCGGCTCCCGTACCGCGCCTGGATGTACGTCCTGTCGGCCCTGCGGTCCCGCGCGCCCGGTGCGGACGCGGTGCTGGCAGCGGCCAGGGCCGCGCTGCTCCCGGACGCGGAGGAGGGCGACGCCAAAGCCATGTACTGGCTCGCCTCCATCTGCCACGAGGCAGAAGAAACTGGGGAGGCCGCGCGCTGGTACGCCGCCGCGGCGGACGCGGAGCCGCAGTACGCCTACGAAGCCGGGAAGTACCTCGCCGAACAGGGCAACGCCATCGAGGCCATTCCGTACCTCAGGACCGCCGCCGAGGACGGGAACAGCCGACTGGCCGCCGCCCTTCTCGGCAGGCTCATGCGTGATCAGGCCGAGCACTGGCTGCGGGTGGCGGCCGACGCGGGAGACGAGCAGGCGGCACAAGAGCTGAGCCGCCTCATCCGACCCCGCAACGCGGATGAAGCCGGGCTTCATTACTGAGGGCTGCGGCGCCGGGCCGCGCAACGCTGCCTCCGTCCGCCCGGTTACCGTCGACCAGTGACACCGAAGCCCCCCGCCCCCACCCCCACCGCCCCCGAACTCTTCACCTGGGAGTTCGCCACCGACCCCTACCCCGCCTACGCCTGGCTCCGCGAGTGGGCCCCCGTCCATCGCGCCCGGCTTCCCAGCGGTGTCGAGGCATGGCTTGTGACGCGGTACGGGGATGCCAAGGCCGCTCTCGCCGACGCGCGGCTGTCCAAGAACCCCGTGCACCACGCCGAGCCGGCGCACGCCAAGGGGAAGACCGGGATCCCGGGGGAGCGGGATGCGGCCCTCATGACGCATCTGCTGAACATCGACCCGCCCGACCACACCCGGCTGCGGCGGCTCGTATCAAAGGCGTTCACGCCGCGGCGCGTCGCCGAGTTCGCGCCGCGTGTACGGGAGTTGACCGACCGGCTCATCGACGGATTCGCCGCGAAGGGCGAGGCGGATCTGATCCATGACTTCGCCTTTCCGCTCCCCATTTACGCGATCTGCGATCTGCTCGGAGTGCCGGCCGAGGACCAGGACGACTTCCGCGACTGGGCGGGCATGATGCTGCGCCATACAAAAGGGGGGAACGGCGCCGGGCCGCGTGGGGGAGTGGCGCGGGCCGTCAAGAAGATACGGGGATATCTGGCCGAACTCATCCATCGCAAAAGGGAGAATCCCGGCGACGATCTGATCTCCGGTCTTATCCGGGCAAGTGACCACGGCGAGCATCTCACCGAGAACGAGGCCGCGGCGATGGCCTTCATCATTCTGTTCGCCGGTTTTGAGACGACCGTGAACTTGATCGGCAACGGCCTCTATTCGCTGATGCGCCATCCCGAGGAGCGCGCCCGGCTCCAGCGGTCGATCGGCGCCGGCGAGACGGAACTGCTCGCGAGTGGAGTCGAGGAACTGCTCCGCTACGACGGGCCGGTGGAGCTGGCGACCTGGCGTTATGCCACCGAGCCGCTGACTCTGGGCGGGCAGCCGGTCGCGGCGGGCGATCCCGTACTCGTCGTACTCGCGGCGGCGAACCGCGACCCCGCGCGGTTCGCCGGACCCGACACTCTTGATCTCGCCCGGCGTGACAATCAGCACCTTGGCTATGGGCACGGAATCCATTACTGCCTCGGCGCACCGCTGGCCCGTCTTGAAGGTCAGACCGCTCTCGCGACGCTGCTGACCCGCCTTCCCGATGTGCGGCTTGCCGTGGATCCGGTGGATTTGCGCTGGCGCGGCGGGCTCATCATGCGGGGATTGCGCACACTTCCGGTGCAGTTCACGCCATTGTCCGGCTGATGAACCGCTGCCGGATTCGCCTCCGTACAGCTTCGCGACAAGCCCGAATAACTGACGGGTCGTCAAGACTGTGACTTTCACGTGATCTCCGCTGCATCGACTTGTGACAGGCGTTCGAGTACCGCTACGTTCACCGACGACTCGGCAGCACCACCGCCGTAGTCGAAACGACAGTCACACGGAAGGCAATCGCATGCGCTCCGGGAACGGCCGACACCGCAGACCTCGCCAGGCTCCCGCTCTGATCGTCGCTGCGGGGGTGACCGGTTCGGCCATCGCCATCCCGCTGTTCGCCGCCTCGGGCGCCAGCGCCGCGGACGGTTCCACCTGGGACCGGGTCGCCGAGTGCGAGAGCGGCGGCATGTGGAGCGCGGACCTCGGCAACGGCTACTACGGCGGCCTCCAGCTCACCCAGGAGACCTGGGACGCCTACGGCGGCGGGGAGTACGCGGCCAGCCCCGACCTCGCCAGCCGTTCCCAGCAGATAGCGATAGCCGAGAAGGTCCTCTCGGCGGAGGGCGTGAAGGCCTGGTCGAGCTGCGCCTCGGTCTCCGGCCTGGTGGACGCCCTGCTGCCGGACCTCGACCTCGGTCTCGGCGGCGACGCGGGCAGTGCCAAGACGCCGCGGGGCGAGGCGAGTGCCGGCCCGTCGGACGGCTCCTCGGCCACCCCGGGCGGCAAGTCCTCCCCGTCTACCGGCGCGAGCGCGCTGCCGGGCGAGTCGGTCCCCTCCGGTTCGGCCACCGCCCCCGCGCCCGGAGCCTCCGCTTCCGCCGAGGGTACGGACGGTACGGAAGGCACGCCCGGCGCCGACGGCATCGACAGCCTCCTTCCCGGCGGCCTCGGCGGCAACGATTCGGCCACCGGCAAGCACCGCGGCCCGGCGGCCCAGGAGGACGCCGTACCGGACACCTCGGGCGAAGGCTATGAATACGGCCGTCATGCCTCACGGGGTGACGGACTGGCACGGAGTACGGACGCCCTGCCGGAGGCGTCGGACGCCCCCGGTGCCGCGGACGCCGACCAGCCCGACGAACGCAACTGGCTGATCGCCGATGGACTGAAGGTGCCCGGCGGGTGGCTGTGAGGTGAACGGGGGCGGGCGTTGCCCGCCCCCGGCCCGTTCCTGGGCTGTCATCGGCTCGCCCCCGGCTCGTACCCGGCCCGCCCCGCGACTCGTCCGCCCTGGTCAGGATCCTGATCCCGGTGTGAAACGGCGGTCGTTCGCAGGGGAGTTGACGCGAGAATGGCGGGGTATTTCGCCGCCCTATGTCCTCTTCTGTGCAAGTGAGACAAGCGTCTCTTTGCGGCAACTGAGGACTTTTGACCTGTGCATTACGCCGACTTAGGTCCTCACCAGCCCAAACGCCTAAACCTGGACGGTCGTTAAGGGGATTTTTGTCCCCGATGTACTTCTTTGAAGAACCGGCGGGCCTGTGATTACGGTCTGAACCGCTCGCACCGCGGGCCCCGTCGACCGTCACGCCGAATCCTGCCGGCGGCCGGGGGGAAGTAGTCGTCGCGTCATGCGCCGGAGGCAGGAGCGGGGGAACCACGGTTTGTGCCGGGCCCGGCCGTCGAGAGACGGCCGGCGACCGGCTCGGGGTGAAGCCGGGTGTGACGGGTGCTGTCCGCGGGACAGGACCTGTCACATCCGGCCGGGCAACTCACTTGGCCCGAACCCGACAGCTCACCTCGCAGGCGTCGGTGAGGAGAGTTCCATGCTGCGTGCCAGTCGTGTCAGCCATGCCAGCGATGTCAGCGGTGCCGGCCGGTCCGGCCGTTCCGGCAAGGGCAAGCACCGCCGTCCCGCCCGCTCCGCGACCGCCCGCTACGCCGCGCTCGCCGGGATCACCGGTGCCGCAGTCGCGGTCCCGCTGATCGGCGCCACCTCCGCCTCCGCCGCGACCGCCTCCGAGTGGGACCGGGTCGCGCAGTGCGAGTCCGGCGGCAACTGGTCCATCAACACCGGAAACGGCTACTACGGCGGCCTCCAGTTCAGCAGCTCCACCTGGGCCGCCTACGGTGGTACGGCGTACGCGGCCAGGGCCGATCTCGCCTCCAAGTCCCAGCAGATAGCCGTCGCCGAGAAGGTCCTCGCGGGCCAGGGCAAGGGCGCGTGGCCCACCTGCGGTGTGAACCTCTCGGGCGCGGCGTACGACGGCGGCTCGGCCGGCTCGGGTTCGGGCTCCGGCTCGGCGTCCGGTTCCGACTCGGGCTCCGGGTCCGGCTCCGGCTCCGGTACGGGCGACCAGGCCGCCCAGCAGCAGGCGCAGCCCCGGCAGGAGTCCGCCCGTACCGGAACCCGTACCGGAGCGCAGCCCGCCTCGCGCGGCGAGAGCCGGGCCGCCACCGGTGCCACCACGATCAAGAAGGGCGACGGCGAGTACAAGGTCAAGTCCGGCGACACCCTGTCCAAGATCGCCACCGCCCACCATGTCAAGGGCGGCTGGAAGAAGCTGTTCGACCTGAACAAGGACATCGTGCGCGACGCCGACCTGATCTACCCGGGCCAGCAGCTCCACCTCCGCTGACCGAACCGGTGCTGACCGGCCCCGACCGGACAGGCCCGAACCGGCGCTGACCGAACCGGCGCTGACCTGACCGGCGCCGACCGTGCCGGCCAAGCGCCGCCGTACCGTCCGTACCGCTTCGTTCCGCTCGGCCTTCACGGCCACCCGACCGCCCCGGCCCGGCGCGTGATCCCCCCCCCGCTCTCCCGGCCAAGGCCCTTCCCAAAGCGCTCGGGTATGTTCGGGTGTTCCCTCCCTCCCCACAGCCGGGTGTCGA
>NZ_JBHVGV010000010.1:222068-326404 GCF_042800555.1 Streptomyces sp. NPDC057617
GCCGCGCCCCCCCTCCCCCCCCCCCCGCCCCGGGGCCTGTCCAAGGGCGCTCGGGCGCGCTCGGGTGCTCATTCCGTCCCAGCGGGCGGGCGCCGACAGGCCCGTACCCCCCGGGCGGTTAGGCTCGTGCCGCAAGGCCAATGAGGCCCTGCACTCCACGCGTCACATCCCAGAAGGAGATGCTCGTGCCGTCCATCGACGTCGTCGTAGCCCGGGAAATCCTGGACTCCCGAGGCAACCCCACGGTCGAGGTCGAGGTCGGCCTCGACGACGGCAGCACCGGCCGTGCTGCCGTCCCCTCCGGTGCCTCCACCGGTGCGTTCGAGGCCGTGGAACTCCGTGACGGAGACCCCAAGCGCTACCTGGGCAAGGGGGTCGAGAAGGCCGTCCTCGCGGTCATCGAGCAGCTCGGCCCGGAGCTGGTGGGCTACGACGCCACCGAGCAGCGTCTGATCGACCAGGCCATGATCGATCTGGACGCCACCGAGAACAAGGGCTCGCTGGGCGCCAACGCGATCCTCGGTGTCTCCCTCGCCGTCGCGCACGCCGCCTCCGAGGCCTCCGACCTCCCGCTCTTCCGCTACCTGGGCGGCCCGAACGCGCACCTGCTGCCCGTTCCGATGATGAACATCCTGAACGGTGGCTCGCACGCCGACTCCAATGTGGACATCCAGGAGTTCATGATCGCCCCGATCGGCGCGGAGTCCTTCTCCGAGGCGCTGCGCTGGGGCGCCGAGGTCTACCACACCCTCAAGAAGGTCCTGAAGCAGAAGGGCCTCTCCACCGGCCTGGGCGACGAGGGCGGCTTCGCGCCGAACCTGGAGTCCAACCGCGCCGCGCTCGACCTGATCCTCGAGGCCATCAAGGAAGCCGGTTACGTTCCCGGCCGCGACATCGCGCTCGCGCTCGACGTCGCCGCGTCCGAGTTCTACAAGGACGGCTCGTACGAGTTCGAGGGCAAGTCGCGCTCGGCCGCCGAGATGACCGAGTACTACGAGGAGCTGGTCGCCGCGTACCCGCTCGTCTCCATCGAGGACCCGCTCTTCGAGGACGACTGGGCCGGCTGGAAGGTCATCACGGACAAGCTCGGCTCCAAGGTGCAGATCGTCGGCGACGACCTGTTCGTGACCAACCCGGAGCGGCTGGCGCGCGGTATCGAGGAGGGCTCGGCGAACGCCCTGCTCGTCAAGGTCAACCAGATCGGCTCGCTGACCGAGACCCTGGACGCGGTCGAACTGGCGCAGCGCAACGGCTTCAAGTGCATGATGTCCCACCGGTCCGGCGAGACCGAGGACGTCACGATCGCCGACCTGGCCGTCGCGGTGAACTGCGGCCAGATCAAGACCGGCGCCCCGGCCCGCTCGGACCGCGTCGCCAAGTACAACCAGCTGCTGCGGATCGAGGAGATCCTCGACGACGCGGCGGTGTACGCGGGGCGCAGCGCGTTCCCGCGGTTCCGCTCCGCGTAAGGCCGCACGGCCCGCGCAGGGCTTGCGCTCCGCATGAGCGCCGGCGCGGCGCGGTCGCGGCAGCCGGGGGGCGTCCCGCCGGTGCCCTCCTGCCCGTCCCGTACCGCCCGTCGTCGTACGTCCCCGGCCCCGGTCCCGTACCGTGTCCGGGGACGTACGTACATGACAGGGGAGGCGAGCCATGGCCGGGAACCGGGACCGGTTCTCCACCGCGACCAGGCTGCGGCTGCTCGGCGAGCAGACCGCCGCCCGTGTCTACCGCTCGCAGAACCGCCGCCAGGACCGCCGCTCCCGGCTCACCGGCCGGGCGGCCTTTCTCGCCCTGGTCATGTGCACACTGGTGGTGGCGCTCGCGTATCCGACACGGCAGTTCGTGTCGCAGCGGAACGAGATCGCCGAGCAGGAGCGGCTGACCCGCGAGGCCCGGCAGCGGGTCGAGGAGCTGCGCGACGAGAAGGCGCGGCTGCAGGACGACGCGTACATCCAGCGGCTGGCCCGGGAGCATCTCCACTATGTGATGCCGGGGGAGACCGGATACACCATGATCGACCCGGACGCGGCGCGGAAGCGCCAGGAGGACCGGGAGGCGACGGACCGCCCCTGGTACTCGAATGTCCTGGAGGACGTGGACAACGCGGACCGCCCGGAGCGGTAGCACACTCGTAGCCACGACTCGCAGCCACCACTCGCAGCCACCACTTATGGACGGCACCACTCGTAGACAGTCGGGTCCTTGAGACATCTCAGGACCGGTACGTACGCACAATCGCACGCAGAACCAAGGCAGGCATGGACACCCCTCCCCCGCAGACCGAACGCACCGAACCCACCGAGGCGGACGTCGCCGCGTTCGAGGAACAGCTCGGCCGCCCGCCGCGCGGCCTGCGGGCCATCGCGCACCGCTGCCCCTGCGGGCAGCCGGATGTGGTCGAGACCGCGCCCCGGCTCCCCGACGGCACGCCCTTCCCCACGACGTACTACCTGACCTGCCCGCGCGCCGCCTCGGCCATCGGCACGCTGGAGGCGAACGGCGTCATGAAGGAGATGACCGAGCGCCTCGCGGCCGACCCCGAACTGGCGGCGGCGTACCGCGCGGCGCACGAGGACTATCTGGCGCGCCGTGACGCCATCGAGGTGCTGGAGGGCTTCCCCAGCGCGGGCGGGATGCCGGACCGGGTGAAGTGCCTGCACGTCCTGGTCGGGCACTCGCTGGCGGCGGGGCCCGGGGTGAACCCGCTGGGGGACGAGGCGCTGGCGATGCTGCCGGAGTGGTGGGCGAAGGGGCCGTGCGTGACGCCGTGTGCGGCCTCGGGGGTTTCCCGGCATGGGCAGGAGGAGCGCGCGTGACCCGGGTCGCCGCCGTCGACTGCGGTACGAACTCGATCCGCCTGCTGGTCGCCGACGTCCCCTCCGGTACGGGCGAACGTACGGGCCAACTGACCGATCTCGACCGGCGGATGAGGATCGTCCGGCTCGGCCAGGGCGTGGACAGGACCGGCCGGCTCGCCCCCGAAGCGCTGGAGCGTACCTTCGAGGCCTGTCGTGAGTACGCCGCCGTCATCAAGGAACACGGCGCCGAGCGGGTCCGCTTCGTGGCCACCTCCGCCTCGCGCGACGCCGAGAACCGCGACGAGTTCGTCCACGGGGTCCTGGACATCCTGGGCGTGGAGCCCGAGGTGATCACCGGCGACCAGGAGGCGGAGTTCTCCTTCACCGGCGCCACCAGGGAACTGCCGGGCCGGGACAGCTATCTGGTCGTGGACATCGGCGGCGGCTCGACCGAGTTCGTGGTGGGAGACGACCGGGTACGGGCCGCGCGCTCGGTGGACATCGGCTGCGTACGGCTCACCGAGCGGCACCTCCTGCGGAACGGTGTCATCAGCGATCCGCCCAGCGCGGCCGAGATCGCCGCCATACGCGCGGACATCGACGCGGCCCTCGACCTCGCCGAACGTACGGTCCCCCTGCGGGAACCCCGCACCCTGGTCGGCCTCGCCGGCTCGGTGACCACGGTGGCCGGTATCGCCCTGGGGCTGCGCGCGTACGACCCGGCCGCGATCCATCACGCCCGTATCCCCTACGAGCAGGTCAGGTCCATCACCGATCACCTGCTCACCGCCACCCACGCCGAACGCGCCGCCATCCCCGTCATGCACCCGGGCCGCACCGACGTCATCGGCGCCGGCGCCCTCGTCCTCCTGTCCATCATGGAACGGACGTCCGCCCCGGAAGTCGTCGTCAGCGAACACGACATCCTGGACGGCATCGCCTGGAAGGCCGCGGAGGACGCGCGCTAGCTGCCCGGCCGCGATGAGCCGGGTCGGCTCAGTTGTGCCACAAAATTGTGATACCTTTGCTGCATGGTAGCCCTTAACGAGCATGCCGTGGGTCTGCGGGAGCTGCGCCACAGGACGAGTGAGGTGCTGGCTCGGGTCCGGCACGGCGAGACGGTCGACGTGACCGAGTACGGTCGCCTGGTGGCGCGGATCGTGCCGGTGGAGGAGCGGGAGGCGACGCCGGTGCTGGACCGGCTCGCGGCGGAGGGCAAGGTGCGGGCCGCGGTGCGCCCCGGCTACCGGCCGCGGATGCGGGCGGGTGACGGCACTGACCGGCTGGGTGACGCGCTGGCCGCGTTGCGGGACGAGGAGCCCTGGTGAGTCTCTATTACGTCGACACCTCCGCGGCGCTGAAGCTGCTGGTGGAGGAGAGCCACTCCAAGGCGTTCGCCGAGTTCTACGACAGAGCCACGGGTGCGACATGGGTGAGCTCGACGCTTCTCCGCATCGACGTGATGCGAGCGGTCACAAGGGTGTTCCCGGCCTTGCTGCCCGACGCGCGGGATCTGCTTCTCGCCTTCGACTTCGTCAGCATCGACGACGACATTGTGGACGCGGCGATGAACGAACCGGATCGCATGCTGCGTTCACTGGACGCTGTCCATCTGGCCACCGCCCGGGTGCTCGGGACGGATGTGACGGGCCTGGCGACCTACGACGACCGGTTGGCCGCCGCCGGCAAGGACGCCGGCTTCGAGATCGTCAGCCCGCGCGGCTGACGGGTGCGCGACCTCGTTCCGGGGGTGGCTCGGGCGTTCGCGGCGGGGCCCGGAAGAAAGTTCGTGAAGTTCTTCACAAGGAATTCGATCCTCTTGGGTGCCGTGGGCGATCCATGTGGTCGCTCAAGGGTGTTGGAGGGGCACCGGGGCCTTATACCGGGCGGTTCCGGACTCGTTACGGGCGGATGAACCGGATGGGTGGTTCGGGGGCCCGCGAGGGCGGAGGGCCAGCTCACAAGGGGTGAGCAACGACCGGGCGGGGCGCGTGGTTCCCCGGGGTCGGCATGATGTCGATCACGTGAGCCGCGCAGTGTAGCACCATAGAGCGATGACCTTGTGAAGGGGCTCACGAGCACCCCCTCCGAGGGGGGTGGATACTCGATGGCATGAGCACCACGGAGCGTCCCAGGATCCTCGTTGTAGGCGGTGGGTACGTAGGCCTGTACGCAGCTCGTCGCATTCTGAAGAAGATGCGCTACGGGGAGGCGACCCTCACGGTCGTGGACCCGCGCTCGTACATGACGTACCAGCCCTTCCTCCCCGAAGCCGCCGCCGGCAGCATTTCGCCTCGGCATGTCGTCGTACCGCTGCGACGCGTGCTGCCCAAGGCTGAGGTGCTCACCGGCCGAGTCACCACCATCGACCAGGACCGCAAGGTCGCCACGGTCGCCCCGCTCGTCGGCGAGGCGTACGAGCTGCCCTTCGACTATCTGATCGTGGCGCTCGGCGCGGTCTCCCGTACCTTCCCGATCCCCGGCCTCGCCGAGCAGGGCATCGGTATGAAGGGGATCGAAGAGGCCATCGGGCTGCGCAACCACGTTCTGGAGCAGCTCGACAAGGCCGACTCCACCACCGACGAGGACGTCCGCCGCAAGGCGCTCACCTTCGTCTTCGTGGGCGGCGGCTTCGCCGGCGCGGAGACCGTCGGTGAGGTCGAGGACCTGGCGCGCGACGCGGCCAAGTACTACACCAGCGTCAAGCGCGAGGACATGCGCTTCCTGCTCGTTGATGTCGCCGACAAGATCCTTCCCGAGGTCGGCCCGAAGCTGGGCACCTGGGGCAAGGAGCACCTTGAGAGCCGCGGTGTCGAGGTCTACCTCAAGACCGGTATGGACTCCTGCGTCGACGGCCATGTCGTGCTGAACAACGGCGTGGAGGTCGACTCCAACACCATCGTGTGGACCGCCGGCGTCAAGCCCAACCCGGCGCTCACCCGGTACGGTCTGCCGCTCGGCCCGCGCGGCCATGTCGACACCAGCGAGAAGCTCCAGGTGCGCGGCACCGACTACATCTGGGCCGCCGGCGACAACGCCCAGGTCCCGGACGCCGCCGCCCGCCGGGCCGGGGTCGAGAACGCCTGGTGCCCGCCGAACGCCCAGCACGCCCTGCGCCAGGCCCGTGTCCTCGGCGACAACGTCATCTCCGGTATGCGGGGCTTCCCGCAGAAGGAGTACAGCCACGCCAACAAGGGCGCCGTCGCCGGTCTCGGTCTGCACAAGGGCGTCGCGATGATCGTCATGGGCAAGATGAAGATCAGGCTCCGCGGCCGGCTCGCGTGGTACATGCACCGCACCTACCACGGTCTGGCCATGCCGACCTGGAACCGCAAGATCCGGGTCTTCGCCGACTGGACGCTGGCGATGTTCCTCAAGCGCGAGGTCGTCTCGCTCGGCGCGATGGAGACTCCGCGCGAGGAGTTCTACGAGGCCGCCAAGCCCAACCCGCCGGCCGTCGCCGCCGTCACGCAGACCCCGGAGAAGGCCAAGGCGTCCTGACGCCGGGTCCGGCAACCGCGTACGGCACAACAGCGCGTACGGCACAACAACTGGCATACGAGTACGAGAAGGGCCGCCCGCCATCCGTGGTGCGGGCGGCTTTTCTCGTATCTGCCTCGTGTCCGCCTGGTGTCCGCCTCGAATGTGCCTCGCGTCCGCCTCGTGTCCGCCCGCCGTGGCGGGGGATAAACAGCGCACACCGCCACGAAAGTGTGTGGTGGATGCAGCCATTTTGCCCGCCCATTGCGAGCCGCCGGGACTGCATCCGTACCCGACCGGTGTTTACGTGGTGTTGAGCATGTCCGTATCCGCCACCACGGAGGTGTGCGCCATGGCCGACGCCGCGCTGCGGCTGACCACTCTCGCCGAAGAGTTGCTGGGAGCCCCGCTCCCGGTCCGTATCCGCGCCTGGGACGGCAGCGAATCGGGTCCCCCGGACGCCCCGGCCCTGATCATCCGTAACCGCCGTGCCCTGCGCCGGCTCCTGTGGAAGCCCGGCGAGCTGGGACTCGCCCGCGCCTGGGTGGCCGGTGAGATCGATGTGGACGGCGATCTGTACGCGGTCCTCGACCGGCTCGCCGGGCTCCTCTGGGAGCGGGGCGCCGACGCCAAGGACACGGTCCATCCCGTACGCGACCCCCGGATGCGCGCCGCCGGGGCCGAACTGCTGCGCATCGCGGGACCCTGGCCGCCGCCCGCCCCGCCGGCCGAGGAGGTACGGCGGCGCTCCGGAGCCCTGCACACCAAGCGCCGCGACAGGCAGGCGATCAGCCACCACTACGACGTGGGCAACGACTTCTACGAGCTGGTGCTCGGCCCGTCCATGGTCTACTCGTGCGCCTACTGGGACAACGGCGGCGGCAGCGACGGCGGCAAGGATGCCGACGGCGGCGAGTTCACCCTCGAAGACGCACAGCGCGACAAGCTCGACCTGATCTGCCGCAAGCTCGCACTGACGGAGGGGCAGCGGCTGCTCGACGTGGGCTGCGGCTGGGGCTCCATGGCCATCCACGCCGCCCGCGAGTACGGCGTCCGCGTCACCGGGGTCACGCTCTCCCGGGAACAGGCGACGTACGCGCGCAAGCGCATCGCGGAGGAGGGGCTGGCCGACCTGATCGAGATCCGCGTCCAGGACTACCGGGACGTCAGGGACGGCCCGTACGACGCGATCTCCTCCATCGGCATGGCCGAACACGTCGGCTCCGTCCGCTACCGCGAGTACGCCGACGACCTCTACGCCCTCCTCAAGCCGGGCGGGCGGCTGCTCAACCACCAGATCGCCCGCCGCCCCGAACCGGACGAAGAGGCCTACCGCGTCGACGAGTTCATCGACGCGTACGTCTTCCCCGACGGCGAGCTGGCCCCGCTCGGGCGGACCGTGGCCACGCTGGAGGAGGCGGGCTTCGAGGCCCGCGACGTGGAGTCGATCCGCGAGCACTACGCGCTGACCCTGCGCCGCTGGGTGGCGAACCTGGAGAAGCACTGGGACCGGGCGGTACGGAGCACCTCCCCCGGCCGCGCCCGGGTCTGGCGCCTCTACATGGCCGCGTCGGCGGTCTCCTTCGAGCACAACAGGATCGGCGTCAACCAGATCCTGGCCGTGAAGACCCCGGAGAACGGGGTCTCCGGGATGCCGAGGCGCGCCCGGGTCTGGGGGGCATAGTCCGTGTGTGACACGGCCTAGCAGGAAGGGCCGGAACGGAAGGGCCGGACCCCGTGCGGGGATCCGGCCCTTCGTACGGCACATCACCTACCGGCTGCGCCGTGCCCATCCGTGCCTGTCCGTGCCATCCGTGCCTACTCCGTCTTGATCGCCGTCAGCATGTTCAGCCTCGCGGCGCTGCGCGCCGGCCAGAGCGCGGCCAGCACTCCCACCAGCCCGGCCAGCACCAGGAAGATCCCGATCCGGTCCCACGGGATGACCAGGGCGTACCCCGGGATCGAGTCCTTGAAGGTCTCGCCGATCGCCCAGGCCAGGAAGGACCCGAGCCCCACCCCGATCACCGCGCCGAAGAGCGAGATCACCACGGCCTCCAGCCGGATCATCCGCTTGACCTTGCGGCGGTCCAGGCCGATCGCCCGCAGCATGCCGATCTCCTGCTGCCGCTCGAAGACCGACATCGCCAGGGTGTTGACGACTCCGAGGACGGCGATGATCAGGGCCATGCCCAGCAGGCCGTACAAGATGTTCAGCGCGGTGTTGATGAAGCCGCCGAAGGTGTTCCTGATGTCCTGCTGGTCGTTGAAAACGATGCCCGGGTTGTCGCCCAGCGCGTCCACCAGCGCCTGCTCATGGGCGGCGCTCGCGCCCCCGTCCATCTTCACCCAGATCTCGGGTATGTGCGGCTTGGTCTCGTGCGGGGTGATCAGGTCGCGGGAGATCAGCAGCGGCGACAGGAACTCGTTCGCCTGGTAGACCGCGCCGACCTTCAGCCGCGCGGACTTGCCGTCGACGTAGGTCACTTCGACGGTGTCGCCGGGGTTCCAGCCGTTGGACTCGGCGGTCTTGTCGGCGACCGCGATCGCGCCCTCCTTCAGGGAGTCCAGCGAACCGGAGAGACCGTTGAAGGCAAAGACCTGCTCGATGTCGCCGGGGGTGACCGCGGAGGCGGCGCTGAACTGCCCCTTGATCTCCAGTGAGGTGGCCTGCTGCGGGGAGAGCGCGGTCACGCCGGGGACCTTCTCCAGCGCGGTCAGCGCCGACTGGTCCAACGGGCCGCCGCTCGCCATGGTGACCATGTAGTCGGCCCTGATGTTGTCCGTGGTCATCTTGTCCACGGCCTGGCCGATGGTGACACCGATCACGGTGAGACCGGTGACCAGGGTGAGCCCGATGGCCAGTGCGGAGGCGGTGGCTCCGGTACGGCGCGGATTGCGGACCGCGTTCTGCCCCGCCAGCTTGCCGGCGACCCCGAACACCCGGTGCAGCAGCGGCCGTACGAGCGCGATCACCGGCCGTGAGAGCAGCGGGATCAGCACGATGACACCGATCATCGTCAGGAACGCGCCGCCGCCGATCAGCAGCCGGCCGTCGTCGGCGCCCGCCGCCGCGCCCCCGATGATCAGGGCCGCGCCGAGCAGAGTGAGCACCCCGCCGATGGAGTTCCGTACGACCAGCGACCGGGTGGTGGCCACCGCGTGCACACTGCTCATCGCCGCCACCGGCGGGATCTTCGCGGCCCTGCGGGCGGGCAGCCAGGCCGCGATCAGGGTGATCAGCACACCGACCGCGAAGGCCGCGCCGACCGCGGTCGGCGAGACCACCAGCGGACCTGCGGGCATCCGCGCGCCGAACGCGCCCAACGCGGACCGCAGTCCGGTCGCCAGACCGAGACCGAGCAGGAAGCCGACCGCCGAGGCGATCGCGCCGACGACCGCCGCCTCGGCCAGCACCGAGCGCTTGACCTGGCGGCGGGAGGCGCCGACGGCGCGCAGCAGCGCCAGCTCCTTGGTGCGCTGGGCGACCAGCATGGTGAAGGTGTTGGAGATCAGGAACACCCCGACGAACAGGGCGATGGCGGCGAAGGCGAGCAGCATCTGATTGAGGGCGGAGAGCCCCGACTCGATGTCCGCGGCCTGCTGGTCGGCGAGCTGCTTGCCGGTCTGCGCCTCGGCGTTGTCGCCGAGCAGGCCCTTGACCTGGCTCAGGATCGCGCTGTCGGAGGCGCCGGGCGCCGCGGCGACCGTGGCGTCCATGAAGTAGCCGGGCTCCAGATAGAGCTTCTGGGCGACGGCGGTGTCGAAGAGTACGAGGCTGCCGCCCGCGTTGACCGCGCCGTCCTCGGTGGTGAAGATGCCGGCGAGGGTGAACTCCTGTACCGGACCGTTGGTGGCGACACGCACCCGGTCGCCGACCTTGTACTCGCCCGTCGCGGCCGTGGCCTTGTCGAGCGCGATCTGGTCGTCGCGGACGGGGCCCGAGCCGGTGGTGAAGGTGTACGCGGGGTCCTTGCCGTCCGCGCCGGGCGCGAAGTTGCCACCGGTGGTGGCCCAGCCGTTGCCGATGAGCTTGCCGTCCGGGTCGGCGACCCCGGCGAAGCCGTCGACACGGCCGGTGACCGAGGCGACGCCCTCGACGGCGCCGATCTTCTTCAGCGTCTGCTCGCTGAGGCCGGGGCTCTTCTTCTCCCCGCCCTTCTTCTCGCCGTTGACGGGGCGTCTGCCGTTGTCGCGGCTGTCGTGCGACGAGACGGCGACGGCGACGTCCTTGTAGCTCTTGGCCGACTGGTTGCGGAAGGCGTTGCCGATGGTGTCGGTGAAGACCAGGGTGCCGGAGACGAAGGCCACGCCGAGCATGACGGCGAGCACGGTCATCAGCAGTCTGGCCTTGTGCGCGAGCACAGTGCGCAGGGCGGTACGGAACATGGTGGGAGTCCTGGTGGAATGGGCCGGGCGAGTGAGGTACGGGAGAGCGCGCGGGTGTGGGGCGCGGGCGGCCGGTACGGGTGCGCGGGTACGGATACGGGGCGGGGGCCGTGGGTGCTACGGGCGTGCGGGTGCCGTGGGTGGAAGGTGCCGGGTGATCCGGCGTCAGCTCGTACGGCCCTTGGCGTCGAAGGCCTTCATCCGGTCTAGTACGCCCTCGGCGCTCGGGTGCAGCATCTCGTCGACTATCTGGCCGTCGGCGAGGAAGATCACCCGGTCCGAGTAGGAGGCGGCGACCGGGTCGTGGGTCACCACGACGACCGTCTGCCCCAGCTCCCGTACCGAGTTGCGCAGGAAGCCCAGCACCTCGGCGCCGGCCCGCGAGTCCAGATTGCCGGTCGGTTCGTCGCCGAAGATGATCTCCGGCTGGGAGGCCAGCGCGCGGGCGACGGCCACACGCTGCTGCTGACCGCCGGAGAGCTGGGTGGGCCGGTGACTGAGCCGGTCGGCGAGACCGATCATCGCGATCACCTGGTCGAGCCACTGCTTGTCCGGCTTGCGGCCGGCTATGTCCATCGGAAGCGTGATGTTCTCCAGAGCCGTCAGCGTCGGCAGCAGATTGAACGCCTGGAAGATGAAGCCGATCTTGTCCCGGCGCAACTGGGTGAGCTGCTTGTCCTTGAGCGTGGACAGTTCGGTGTCACCGAGCCGTACGGACCCGCTGCTGAAGCTGTCGAGACCGGCGACGCAGTGCATCAGGGTGGACTTGCCGGAGCCCGAAGGCCCCATGATCGCGGTGAATTCACCCTGGACGAAGTCCACGGTGACCCGGTCGAGGGCGACCACCTGGGTCTCGCCCTGTCCATAGACCTTCGACAGCTCGGAGGCGCGCGCGGCCACCGCGGTGGCGCGGTGGGCGATCGGGGTGGTGGTCACGGGGGAACTCTCCTGTCGGATGCGCTGTGGGAACGTCTCCATCCTCTTGGGCGCCGGAGCGCGAGTCGTCCGTCCCGATGCCCGTTCCCGGGGCCCTCTTGGGTCTGACCGCCGGGCGCCGCCCTCCTCCTGCGGTATGACACAGCCCCTGAGACGCCTTCACCCGGAGTTGGAGGCCCACTGCGGGGCCGGCGGGGACCGATGGAGGACCCACGGAGGACCCGCGAAGGACCCGCAGTGAACCCGCGACTGTGCCAAATGAGTGACCGGGCGGCGACTTTTCGTCATTCCTGCGGGCAGGAGGACGAGATGACCACCCGCGCCCGGCATGTGCGGATGGCTCCGTACGTGCCCTGACGCACCCTCAGACGTCAATAAAATAAGACAACATCGGGTTGCCGCTCGGCTGTTCGAGTGGTGTGTCCCGATAGGCTCATGTGCCAACGCGGCGTCGCGCGTGCCCGGATGGTGGAATGCAGACACGGCGAGCTTAAACCTCGCTGCCCCTCGGGGGCGTACCGGTTCAAGTCCGGTTCCGGGCACATCACACGCGAAACGGTCGGCGGTGTTGGACGGTCAGCGCTCGGTGGGGATCCGCTCCAACCAGCGCAGTAGCGCCATCATGATCCGTCCCTTGCCCGACATGCTCTTGAGCATGTACAGCGCGTCCTCGTTGTTCGGTTCCTCGGACAGCAATCGGCGCAGGAGCCGGATGCCGGCCTTCCTGTCCCCGTCGTGCCAGTACCAGTGGGCGAGTTCGATCTGGGTTCCCGCGTGCCATGGATCGAGCCCCAGTGCGATGTCGAACGATTCGCGCGCGGTGTCCCACCGGTCGAGCATCCGGGCCGCGGTGCCGCGGATCATGTGCGCCTCGGGGTCGTCGGGGCCGAGCCGGACCGCGCGGCCGGCCACTTGGAAGGCCTCGTACGGGCGTCCGTGGTACGCCAGCCAATGGGACAGGCTGACATGGGCCCGCACGTCGTCAGGGTCCAGCCGTACGGTCTCACGGGCGGCCGCCACGGCCTCGTCGAGCCGGCCGAGGTGCCCGAAAGCCTGGGCCCGCTGCCACCAGGAGCAGGGATGCTCGGGGTCGAGGCGGAGTACCTCGGCGGCTGCCTCAAGGGTGCTTTCGTAGTCACGGCATTCGAGGTGACAGCGTGCCAGCATGCATCTGGCGCCCACGTCGTCAGGTTGCGCCGCGAGCAGTCTCGCCAGCTCCGCCCGTGCCCGGTCGGCACGGCCGCTGTCGACGAGAAGTTCTATCCGTTCGAGCTGCACGAGGCGACATCCTAGGCAGACGCATCAGCCGCCGGACGGGCTGAGGCTGCCGATGAAGCCCCACCGTTGGCCCCACCGCCGTTGGAGTGAGGCGTCGCACCCGTGTGACGTCACGATCCCGGAAAGATCCTCCCCCAGCACTAGGGCGTACCCTTTGCGTCCCTATTACTCTTGTGGCAAGGCCGCGCAGGGTGGCCATGGAGGAGTGAGATGAGGAGCAGTAACCCGGTCTTCTCGCGACGGGGCTTCAGCCGCGACAACGGTCACGCGGGCTTCAACGCGGCGCCGGCCGGGGGCCCCGCCGTAGGAACGAACCCGTACGCGACCAACCCCTACGCGACCAACCCGTACGCCCCGCAGCAGGGCGCTCCGTACGGTGCGGGGCCGCAGGCGCCCGCGCGCACCGACGTCATGACGATCGACGACGTCGTGACCCGTACCGGCATGTCGCTGGGCACGGTCGTCCTCACGGCGGTTCTCTCGTGGGTCCTTCTGCCGGTCGACGAGGCCAACCTCGGCAAGTCGTACGGCATCGCGATCGGCGCCGCCCTGATCGCGATGGTCCTCTCGCTGGTCCAGTCCTTCAAGCGCCGGCCGACTCCGGCGCTGATTCTCGCGTACGCCGCCTTCGAGGGCGTCTTCCTCGGCGTCATCAGCAGCGCGGTGAGCACGTACATCTCGCCGGGCGTGGTGGTCCAGGCGGTCATGGGCACGATGGCGGTCTTCGCCGGTGTGCTCTTCGCGTACAAGATGCGCTGGATCCGGGTCACCCGCCGCTTCTACGGCTTCGTGATGGCCGCAGCCATGGGCTTCCTGCTCCTGATGGCCGTCAACCTGCTGTTCACCGTCTTCGGCGGCGGTGACGGCCTCGGCTTCCGCAGCGGCGGTCTGGGCATCATCTTCGGCATCATCGGAATCATCCTCGGCGCGTGCTTCCTGGCGCTCGACTTCAAGCAGGTCGAGGACGGCATCGCGTACGGCGCTCCGCGCGAGGAGTCCTGGCTGGCGGCCTTCGGCCTCACGCTGACCCTGGTGTGGATCTACCTGGAGATGCTGCGGGTCCTGTCGATCCTGCAAGGCAACGACTGACGCGGCAACAGGGCAAAGCAGTAAGCGCAAAGGGAAGGGGTCCGTGGGCGACAAGCCCGCGGACCCCTTCCGCTTTGTATCTGTTTGTATTCGTTGACTGGCCGGTCGGTTCAGAGCAGGCGGCGGGCCGCCCGCCTCAGGTCGTACTCATGGACGATCGCCTTCGCGTGCCCATAGGCGAGATTGTGCTCGCTCCTCAGCCAGCTCACCTTCTCCTCGAAACGGACGAGGGCGGGGCCTTCCTCGACGGCGCGCAGCCAGTCGGAGATCTCACGACCGGTGCAGTGAGGGATGCGGGAGAGCATATTGCGATGGGTTTCTTCGGAGAAGACAAGGGACATCGGCGCCTCCGGACGCTCTGCGCGTACTGGTCCTTAACGCCACCGTGCCCGAGCATTGGCCTGTTGGCAACAGTCCCGTAGCCGTTGGCGGCACCGGTCCCGGTCCGGCGGGCGGGCGCGTAGGGTCTGCGGCGTGCTCGATACAACGTCGCTGACGGCCGCCGTGGACCGATTCGCCGACCGGCTGCGGGCCGCTCCGCAGAGCCGGCTCCGGCGCGGGGCGGCGGCCGAGGCACTGGCTCTGGCCAGGGAACTGTCCGTACGCGCCCAGCGGCTGGACGCCCCCGGCGAGGAGCCGCGGATCATGCCGGACGCGGGGGTGTTCGCGGTCGCGGACCAGCTCACGGTCGCGGCGGAGGATCTGGCCGAGGCACTGCGGACGGCCCCGTCCGTGGGGGAACTGGACGAGGCCGTACGGTCGGTCGAGCGGGTGGCCCGCCGTGTGACGCTCTGACAGCGGGCCGCGAACGACAGCGGGTCGCGGGCCGCGAGCTGTGCACTCGTGCGGGTGATGGTTACAGCGAGGCGATGACGCGGTCCGCGAGGACGTAGACGTGCTCGCCGGCCCCCTCGCCGCTCCCGCCGTCGGCGTGCGGGTCCGGGTCCGAACCGCCGCCGTACGAGAACGTCAGGGTGTACGCGCCGGAGACACCCGATCCGCCCAGCAGGTACGGGGCGTCGCCCGCGCGCACCGCCTCGGCGAGCCGTTCGGCGGTCTCGCGGTGGCCCGGGGTCATACAGAGCGTCGTACCGTCCGCGAACACATAGACGTCGAGCGTGCCCAGCGGGCCCGGCCGTACATCGGCGAGCGCGGTACGGGTCTCCGCCAGCTCTTCGAGCCGGGTGATGGTGCGCTCATGGTCGGTGACGACGGGCGTCTGCACCGGTACGAAGTCGGGGTGCGAGGGGTGCCTGCGCCGGGCGGCGGCCAGCTCCGGCGAGTCCTCCGTGAACTCGCCGGCCTCGCCGACACCACCGGACCCGCCCACACCGCTCACCTCATTGATCTCGCTGACCTCATTGATCTCACTGCTGATCCCGCTGAGGTCCGGGTAGCCGGTGAACTCGTCGAGCGCCTCGGCGGCTTCGAGATCCAGGGACTCAAGACCCACGAAGTCCATCTGGCGCGGTACGTAGAACGGCCCGTCCTCGGCGCCCAGACCGCCGAGCCCGCCCAGCAGCGAGGGGGTGTCCGCGGCGTCCCGGGCCTCCTGCGCGGCCCAGAAGGCGCGCGCCTCGGCCAGCTCGCGCTCGCGCTCCTCGGCGAGGGCCTCGGCGACGGCGGTGCGTATGGCGTCGGTATGGGTGGCATGACTGGCGCTTCTGGCCTGCGGTACGGCGCCGGTGAGGCCGCCCGGGTTCGCCGCGGCCAGTTCGCCACGCAGGGCGCTGACCTGCCTGCGCAGCCCGTGGGCGGCGTGCAGAGCGGCGACACCCACGGCTGTGGCGGCGGCTGTGGTCAGCAGCAGGGCAAGAGACATGGCGCTCACTGACTACTCCCGTTCCGATCGATACCCCCGACTTCCTACCTCAGCTTGTCGTGGGCGGGATCCCACTGTCAGTGCATTACGTCACGAAATGGACAGGTCTTTGGGCCTGCTGATTAGCCTCATTGTGGCGCTGACCTGGACAAACAAATCTCCCCCGGGACTAGGTCACATCCTGGGGGAGATTCAGTCACGACTGGGGATCGGTGGGGGTTATCCATCCGATTCCGGACGGAGCGGCTACTCTCCGCGACGGCGGCGCCGATTTGGGGGCTTCTGGGCTGCCCTTCGGCTCCCGGTCCGGGGGCCGTCCGTCACCTGCTTTCGCTGCTCGTCTCGCTGCTCGGCTCGGCGGTCAGCTCAGGCGCTCGATGACCATGGCCATGCCCTGGCCGCCGCCGACGCACATGGTCTCCAGGCCGAACTGCTTGTCGTGGAACTGGAGGCTGTTGATCAGCGTGCCGGTGATCCGGGCGCCCGTCATGCCGAAGGGGTGGCCGACGGCGATGGCCCCGCCGTTGACGTTCAGCTTCTCCAGCGGGATGTCCAGGTCCCGGTAGGAGGGGATCACCTGGGCCGCGAAGGCCTCGTTGATCTCGACCAGATCGATGTCGCCGATGGTCAGCCCGGCGCGCGAGAGCGCCTGCCGGGACGCCTCGACCGGTCCGTACCCCATGATCTCCGGCGACAGGGCGGTGACCCCGGTGGAGACGATCCGGGCCAGCGGGGTCAGCCCCAGCTCGCGGGCCTTGGTGTCGGACATGATCACGAGGGCGGCGGCGCCGTCGTTGAGCGGGCAGCAGTTGCCGGCCGTGACCAGACCGTCGGGGCGGAAGACCGGCTTGAGGCCCTGTACGCCCTCCATGGTGACGCCGGGGCGCGGTCCGTCGTCCTTCGCGACGACCGTGCCGTCCGGCGTTGTCACGGGCGTGATCTCCCGCTCCCAGAAGCCGTTCTTGAGGGCCTCCTCGGCGAGGTTCTGGGACCGTACGCCGAACTCGTCCATCTCCCGGCGGGTGATGCCCTTGTACCGGGCCAGGTTCTCGGCGGTCTGGCCCATCGCGATGTACGCGTCGGGGATCAGCCCGTCCTCGCGCGGGTCGTGCCAGTCCGCGCCCTCGCTCTGCGCGACGGCGGCGGTACGGGCCTCGGCGTCGGCGAAGAGCGGGTTGTGGGTACCGGGCATACCGTCCGAGCTGCCGTTGATCTGGCGGGAGACCATCTCGACCCCGGCCGAGATGAAGACGTCGCCCTCGCCGGCCTTGATCGCGTGCAGCGCCATCCGGGACGTCTGGAGGGAGGAGGAGCAGTAGCGGGTGATGGTGCAGCCGGGGAGGTGGTCCATTCCGAGCTGTACGGCGACGATCCGGCCCAGATTGTGCCCCTGCTCGCCACCGGGCAGACCGCAGCCGAGCATCAGATCGTCGATGTCACGCGGGTCCAGCCCGGGGACCTTGGCGAGCGCGGCCTCGATGATCGTGGCGGTGAGATCGTCGGGCCGCAGCTCCTTGAGCGACCCCTTGAAGGCCCGGCCGATGGGGGAGCGGGCAGCAGAAACGATCACGGCTTCGGGCATCACGGCTCCTGAAGGAGAGAGGGCGGGGCTGAGGTGGAAGTTACCGGCCCGTAGCCCGGGGGTCACCGGGCGGGGCGTGTGATGAGGACCTCTTCACTGAGCGCTTGCTCAGGGGGCGCGGCCTCATACCTCCCGCGGCACCTGGCTCGGTTCCGTCGGGGTTGCCTCCGTGGGGGTGGGGAGGTGGCGGCGTCTGCGGTGGCGGAGCAGGGCCCAGGGGGCGCGGGCCGCCGTCACCTCCGTACCGGCTTCGGAGGCCGCCGCCGAGGCCGCCTGTGCCACCGGCAGCATGTCCTCGTCGCGCGCCGCGTCCAGGCGGTCCGACTCCGGCCAGACGCCCAGCACCGCGCAGAGCGTGGGCAGGACGGCCATCGCGGCGGTCGCGTACCCCTCCGCCGAGGGGTGGTAGTTGTCCGGGCCGAACAGCTCCCGCGGGTTCGCCGCGAACTCCGGCCCCAGCAGATCGCCCAGCGAGACCGTACGCCCGCCCTGCTCGACCGCCACGATCGTCTGCGCCGCGGCGAGCTGGCGGCTCACCCGGCGCGCCAGCCAGCGCAGCGGCTGGTACACCGGCTCGATCGTGCCGAGATCCGGGCAGGTGCCGACCACCACCTCAGCGCCGGCCGTGCGCAGCCGCCGTACCGCCGCCGCGAGATACCGCACCGAACGCGTCGCCGGCATCCGGTGCGTCACATCGTTCGCGCCGACGATGATCACGCAGACGTCCGGGACCCGTGCCGAGTCCGACAGAAGCTGGGTCACCTGGCGGTCCAGATCGTCGGACTGGGCGCCGGGGAGGGCCACGTTCCGCAGGTCCACGGGCCGTTCCGCGACCGCCGCGAGCCCCGAGGCGAGCAGCGCCCCCGGGGTCTGGCCCGCGCGCCGTACGCCCTGTCCCGCCGCCGTGGAGTCGCCGAGCATCCCCATCCGCAGCGGCTCGGAGTGCCCGTACGCCAGTCCGTACCACCCGTCGCCGCTCGGCGGTACGGGTGCCACCCCGCCGCCCACCGACCGCTTCGCCAGTTGCAGCTCCGCCAGCACCACTCCGACGCCCGCCGCTCCCAGCAGGCCGATGCCGCCCCCGCCGTAGGCCGCGCCCGCGGCGATCCGCCGTGCCACCCTCGCCCTCGACACAGTCCGAGTCACCTCCTCCTCGCCGTGCGCACACGTTCGTACGCACGCACTGACCGCTGCACTGAGCACCGTGCGACTGAGTACCGCGCGCTCGCCGTGCACACGCGCTCGTACGCACTCGCCGTACGTACGAGTATGGGTACGTACGCACACCAGCTAACTGCCCCGTAAGGACTGCCGCCCAATCTCGCCCGCGTACGCATACCCTGGCCGGACCATCACGGAGACCCCGGAGACTACGGTGCAATTCCACGACTCGATGATCAGTCTGGTTGGCAATACCCCCCTGCTGAAGCTGACCAGCGTGACCGCAGGCATTCAGGCGACCGTCCTTGCCAAGGTCGAGTACTTCAACCCCGGCGGCTCGGTCAAGGACCGGATCGCGCTGCGCATGATCGAAGCCGCCGAGGAGAGCGGTGAACTGCGGCCCGGCGGCACGATCGTCGAGCCGACGAGCGGCAACACCGGCGTCGGCCTCGCCATCGTGGCCCAGCGCAAGGGCTACAAATGCGTGTTCGTGTGCCCCGACAAGGTCTCCACGGACAAGATCAACGTACTGCGGGCGTACGGCGCCGAGGTCGTGGTCTGCCCGACGGCGGTCGACCCCGAGCACCCCGACTCGTACTACAACGTCTCCGACCGGCTGGTCCGGGAGACTCCGGGCGCCTGGAAGCCCGACCAGTACAGCAACCCGAACAACCCGCGCTCGCACTACGAGACGACCGGTCCCGAGCTGTGGACGCAGACGGACGGGCGGATCACCCACTTCGTCGCGGGCGTCGGTACGGGCGGCACGATCACCGGCACCGGCCGCTACCTCAAGGAGGTCAGTGACGGGCGCGTACGGATCGTGGGCGCCGACCCCGAGGGGTCGGTCTACTCCGGCGGCTCCGGGCGGCCCTATCTGGTCGAGGGGGTCGGCGAGGACTTCTGGCCGACCGCGTACGACCGTACGGTCACGGACGAGATCGTCGCCGTGTCCGACAAGGACTCCTTCCAGATGACCCGGCGGCTGGCCAAGGAGGAGGGCCTGCTCGTCGGCGGCTCCTGCGGAATGGCGGTCGTGGCGGCGCTGCGGGTCGCGGAGGGGCTCGGCCCGGACGACGTGGTGGTCGTCCTGCTGCCGGACAGCGGCCGCGGCTATCTCAGCAAGATCTTCAACGACGAGTGGATGAACGACTACGGCTTCCTGGACCAGGACGGCGGCGCGGCCAGCGTCGGCGATGTCCTGCGGCACAAGGAGGGCGCCATTCCGACGCTTCTCCATATGCACCCGGAGGAGACGGTCGGGCAGGCGATCGAGGTGCTGCGGGAGTACGGCGTGTCGCAGATGCCGATCGTGAAGCCGGGGGCCGGGCATCCGGATGTGATGGCCGCGGAGGTCATCGGGTCGGTGGTGGAGCGGGATCTGCTGGACGCGCTCTTCACCCAGCGGGCGTCGCTCGGTGACCCGCTGGAGAAGCACATGTCCTCGCCGCTGGCGCAGGTCGGCTCGGGCGAGCCGGTGGCGGATCTGATGGCGGCGCTGAGCGGTTCCGACGGCGCGGACGCGGCGATCGTCCTGGTGGAGGGGAAGCCGACAGGGGTTGTGAGCAGGCAGGATCTGCTGGCGTATCTGTCCAAGGCCTGATCTCGCCGGTTGCGTGGCGGGTGGTGCAATGGGCGGTGGCGCGTATCCGCGAAAGTGGTACGAGCGCGACACGTCCGCGCAGCACCCGCTTAACACGCGTCCTGCACAGTAGTGGTTGTCGGCGTCAAGGACCTCCGGAGCGGCTCCCGGACCTCCATGGACGCCCGGACACGAACACCGGCCCTGACCCGGACCGTGTCCCTCGCGGGGACCGCCGTCGTCCCGCCCCCCGGTAACGGGGGTGCGGCGGTCCCCGCGACTATCTCTTTTGTGCCCCCTCTTCTGGGTCCCCCCTTGTGCTCACTCTTCGTGCTCACTCTTCCCAGTCGGAGGAGCGGCGGCGCTTGCCGAATATCCAGGGCAGGCCGCGGGAGGCATGGACGGCATTGACGCCGAAGATGCCGAGCCAGCAGACGACCAGGCCCTCGATGTCGGCGTTCACCGCGGCGATGGCGGAGAGCGGGATGGCGAGGATCAGCGAGATCACGCCGAACCCGAAGCGCTCCCCGAACCCCTCGCCACTGCCGGGCTTGCCGGTGCCCCGGGCGGCGGCCATCTGCCGCTCGGCCATCTCACGCCGGACACGGCGGTCGACCGTACCGTCCAGGCGCTGTTCGATCTTCTCCAGGAACGACTCGACGAGCGCGGGCTCATACTCGGCCCCCAGCTCATGACGCGCCCGGAGGGTCGCGTCGAGTTCCTTCTTCAGCTCAGGGTCGCGGGCTTCCATACCCGCCACGGTACGAACACGGTCGCCCGGGGGTCATTGGGGCTAACCCCCCACTTCCCCTCGGGCTCCCACCAGCCCGGCGCGGGCGCGGGCCGCACTCGCCCGCCGGTCACTTCTTGGTGAGGCCGTGGGTGGTGGCCCAGGTGTGGGCTGCGTCTTCGGGGTCTTTTTTGTCTTTGTCGACCTGGCGGTTGAGTTCGGTGAGGGCTTCTGTGGTGAGGGTGTTGCCCAGGCGGGCGAGGGCCTTGCGGACGGTGGGGTCGGCTTTGCGGTCGGCTATGAGGGGGACGATGTGCTGGCCCGGGACCAGGTTCTTGGGGTCGGCGAGGACCACCCAGCCTTCGGTGGCGATGTCGGTGTCCGTGGTGAAGAGGTTGGCGACGTCGACGTCGCCCTTCTTGAGGGCCGCCTTGACCAGGGGGCCCGAGGAGTCCAGCGACTTGAACTCCTTGAACTCCACTCCGTACACGTCCTTGAGCCCGACCACGCCGACCACCCGGGTCTTGACCTCCGGCGCGGCGCCGATGATCAGTTGGCCGTTGCGCTTCTTGAGGTCGGCCAGGGTGGTGAGGCCGTACCTGTCGGCGGTCTCGCGGGTGACGGCAAAGGCGTCGGAGTCCTCGGCCTGGCCGTACGGGAGGACCTGGAGGCCGGGCGGGAGGGCGATGGCGAGGGCGTTCTGCATCTCGCCCTCCTCCGTCGCGGTCGCCTTCGGGTCGAGGTAGTGGAGCAGCGCGCCCTGGTACTCGGGGAGCAGGTCGATGTCACCGCCCTTGAGCGCGGGGATGAGGATCTCGCGGGTGCCGAGATTGGGGCGGACGGTCGTCTTCACGCCGGCGGCTTCGAGGACGGCCGCGTAGAGGAAGCCCAGGATCTGGTTCTCGGTGAAGTTGGCCGTGCCGATCGTGACGCCGCCCGCGCTGGAGCCGGCCGCGCCGCCGGTGCCGGTGTTCTGGCCGTCCAGGGACGTGATGCCGCTGCTGCACGCGGCCAGTACGGGTACGGAGGCCGCGGCGAACATGCCGGCCAGGACCGCCCGGCGAGTTGTCGGTGAGTTCTGTGGGTTCGGTGAGGTCATCGGAGTCGTCTCCCTGGGAGGCGGTACGAGCGGCGGCGGACAGGGGCCTACGCGGCGGTGCGGTGGCGGAACAGGACGCGCTGAAGGCCCGACAGCGCCAGGTCCAGTACGACGGCGACGACCGCCACCAGCACCGCCCCGCCCAGCACCTGGACGAGATCGCGCTGGGCCAGGCCGTCGAAGACGTACCGTCCGAGCCCGCCGAAACTGACGTACGCGGCGATGGTCGCCGTCGCCACCACCTGGATCAGCGCCAGCCGCAGCCCGGTCATGATCAGCGGCAGCGCGAGCGGGATCTCGACCCGGAACAGCACCTGGTGGCCGCGCATGCCCTGGCCGCGCGCGGCGTCCCGTACCTCCGGATCGACGGCGGACATCCCCGCGTACGTATTGGTCACGATGGACGGGACGGCGAGGGCGACCAGCGCCACGTACACCGGCGTCATGGACAGACCGCTGGCCAGGAAGACCAGCACGACCAGGCCGACCGTGGGCAGGGCCCGCCCGAACGAGGCGAGGTTGATGGCGAGGAACGCGCCCCGGCCCGTGTGCCCGATCAGCAGGCCCAGCGGCAGCGCGATCGCCGCGGCGATCAGGGTCGCGAGGAGGGAGTACTGGAGGTGTTCGGCGAGGCGGTGCCCGATGCCGTCGGGGCCCGTCCACTGTTCGCCGGACACCAGCCAGGCGCCCAGGTCCTTGAAGAGTTCGTACATGGTGTGTCAGGCCCTTCCGCGCGCGAGGCGCCACTGCCGGGGCTGCCCGGTCCCCCGGTCCTGCCTGGGCTTTCTCCGCCAAGGGGTGAGCACGTACTGCACCGCCACCAGCAGCGTGTCCGCGACCAGCGCGAGCAGCAGGGTCAGCACCACGCCCACCGCCACCGGGGTCGGGAAGTCCCGCTGGAAGCCGTCGGTGAAGAGCTGCCCGAGGCCGCCGTCACCGATGTACGTGGCGACGCTGACCAGCGAGATCGACATGACGGTCGCGATCCGTACCCCCGCCATGATCACCGGGAGCGCCAGCGGGAGTTCGACGGTGAGGAGCGTACGCAGCGGTCCTGTGCCCATGGCGACGGCGGCCTCACGGGCCTTGGCCGGTACGGAGTCGAGCCCTTCGACCGTGTTACGGAGCAGCACGACCAGCGTGTAGATGGTCAGGCCGATGACGGTGGTGGTCCTGGTCAGCCCCGAGACCGGCAGCAGGAGCACGAAGACGGCGATGGACGGGATCGTGAACAGGACGTTGGAGAGTCCGAGGAGAAAGCCGCGCAGGGGGCGGACGCGGTGGGCGAGCACGGCGAGGGGGAGGGAGATCAGCAGACCGAGGAGCACGGCGGTGAGGGCGGCCTGGAGGTGGGAGAGGGCGAGGGTGGTGAGATCGCCCGCGTGATCGGATATCCAGCCCCATTCGATGGTCATGGGGTCCCGCCCGCGGTCGCGGCGGCGCTGGTGCCGGCACTCGCGTCCGCGCCGGCGACGGCGTTCGCGCCCAGGGGCGCGGCTGCCTTCGCCGCCTCCCGGTGGCTGCGCCCCGCGTACTCGTGGATCGTCTCGCGCGCGGTCACCCCCGTCAGGACGCCCTCGGCGTCGACGCGCACGATCAGGCCCGTCGGCGACGCGATCGACTCGTTCAGCGCCGCGAGCAGCGAGTCCGTGTCACGCAGCGGCCGCACCGGCACCGGCACCTCCGGGCCGCCCGGCTCCGGGCCGAGCCAGCCGAGCGGTTCGTTCGCCGCCGACACCACCAGATACGGCCCGCCGTCCGCCCGCGGCGCCGGCTCGCCCTCCCGTACCACCTGCGCCCGCTCCACCGGCACCTCCGCCAGCGTCGTCAGCGACAGCAGCTTCAGCTCCCGCTCCGCGCCGAGGAAGTCCGCGACGAAACCGTCCGCCGGACGGGCCAGCAGCTCCGCGGGCGAGGCGCACTGGACGAGATGCCCGCCCGTACGGAACACCGCGATCCGGTCGCCGAGCCGTACCGCCTCGTCGATGTCGTGCGTGACAAAGGCGATGGTCTTGTTCAGCTCCTTCTGGAGGCGCAGCAGTTCGTCCTGGAGCTGGGTCCGTACGACCGGGTCCACCGCGCCGAACGGCTCGTCCATCAGCAGCACCGGCGGATCCGCCGCCAGCGCCCTGGCCACCCCGACCCGCTGCTGCTGGCCGCCCGAGAGCTGGTGCGGGTAGCGCTTGCCCGCCTCCGCCGTCAGCCCGACCGTCTCCAGCAGCTCCGCCGCTCTCGTACGGGCCTTCCTGCGGCCCCAGCCCAGCAGCAGCGGCACGGTCGCGATGTTGTCGAGGACCGTGCGGTGCGGGAAGAGCCCCGACTGCTGGATGACATAGCCGATACCGCGCCGCAGCTCGGCGGCGTCCTGCTCCAGGACGTCCCGGCCACCCAGCAGGACGGTGCCCGAGGTGGGCTCGACCATCCGGTTGATCATGCGGAGCGTGGTGGTCTTACCGCATCCGGAGGAACCGACCAGGACGGTGATCCCGCCCTCCGGCAACTCCAGGTCGAGGTTGTGAACCGCCGTGGTGCCGTTGGGGAAGCGTTTGCTCACCGCGTCGAATCTGATCATCAGTCGTCCCTTGCCCGGCCTGCATATAGTCATGCAGAGTTCTTGGTGGCTGAATAGATTGTCAATGCCCCGAGGTAAATCACTCGTTACTGATGGTCGCGGGGTGAGACGTAACGTCCGGAATGGAGGCGTTCGCGCATGATGTCGTCCCACATGGTGGACCCGTCGGGTGGGCACGCACCGGCCCCTGGGCATGTACCGGCCCCGGCAGGCACCTCCCTCGTCGTTCTGGACGGACAGAGCCTCCCGGTCGCCGATGTGGTCCGGCTGGCGGACGGCGCCGCCCGTCCCGTACCCGGCACCGAGGCGATGAAGCGCGTCGAGCAGAGCTGGCACGCCGCCCGCGAGCTGGCGGGCTCGGGCCGGGTGTACGGGCGCTCCACCGGCGTCGGCGCCAACCGCACCGAGGCCGTGCCCACCGAGGCCGCCGCCGACCACGGGCTGCGGCTGCTGCGCAGCCATGCCGGCGCCATCGGCGAGCCGCTGCCCGCCCGGCAGGTCCGCGCCATGCTCGCCGTCCGCGCCAACCAGCTCCTGGCAGGGGGTGCCGGACTGCGCCCGACCGTCGTCACCGCGCTGTGCGACGCGCTGGAGTCCGGCGCGTACCCGGTCGTCAACGAGTACGGCTCGGTCGGTACGGGCGACATCGCGGCCCTCGCGCAGATGGGTCTCGCGCTCGTCGGGGAGCATCCCTGGGAGCAGGCGTGGACGGCCCCCGGCCGGGCGGAGGGGCTCGCGCCCGCCGGCGGTGGTGACCGGGCCCCGGCGCCCCAGCCGCTCGACAACAATGACGCCCTCGCACTGATCAGCAGCAACGCCCTGACCCTCGGTCAGTCCGCCCTCGCCCTGCACGAGCTGCGCGGCCTCGTGGCCGCCACCGAACTGGTCGCCGCGCTCTCCCTGCTGGCCGTCGACGGCTCGTACGAGGCGTACGCGGAGCCCGTGCACGCCGCGCGCCGCCACCCCGGTTCGTACGCCGTCGCCGCCGACATGCGGCGCTACCTCGGCGCCCCCGAGCGGCCCGGGCCGCCGCTGGGCCGGATCCAGGACCCGTACGGTTTCCGCTGTGTGCCGCAGATACACGGCCCCGCGCGCGACGCCGCCGACGCGCTGGAGCGCACGCTCTCCGTCGAGATCAACTCGGCCGCCGAGAACCCGCTGATCTGTCCGGGCACGGAGGCGGACCCGGTGCCCGCCGCGTACCACCACGGCGGTTTCTATCTCGCCCAACTCGCCCTGGCGCTGGACCACTTCAGGCTTTCGCTGGTGCAGACCGCGCGGCTGTCCACCTCCCGGCTCTCCGCGCTCAACGAGCCGGCCTTCACCCGGCTGCGGCCCTTCCTCGCCGACGCCGAGCCCGCCAGTTCCGGTGTGATGATCCTGGAATACGCGGCCGGGGCCGCCCTCGGTGATCTGCGGGCGTACTCGGCGCCCGCCTCGCTGGGCCACGCGGTACTGTCCCGGGGCGTGGAGGAGCAGGCCAGCTTCGCCTCGCTGGCGGCGCGTCAGACGCTGCGGGCGGGGAGCGCGTACCGGCTGGTCGTCGGCTGCGAACTCGTCGCCGCCGTACGGGCCCTGCGCCAGCGCGGACTCCGTCCCGAGGCCGGGCTGCCGGCCGGGCGGGCCTTCGCGCTGGCCGAGACCGTACTCGACGAGGAGGTCGGCGACCGTCCGCTGACCGATGATGTGACGGCGGCGGCCGCGCTGCTGGACCGGTTCACGGAACTGGCCGCCGAGTCCGCGCGTACGGATTCCGTGCGTGCGGATTCCCCGCGTACGAGTACGGCCACCGCATGAGCACCGCCACCCGTATGAGCATCGACTGAGCAACGACCGGACAGAGCCGCCCGCATGAGTACCGCCACCCGCATGAGTACCGACCAGACCGACCGGACAGGTCAGACAAGGGGGATCGCATGAGCGACAGCCCTGCCGCCCGACTTCAGCAGCTCTTCGAGGGCCACCGGCTGACCCCCACCCAGCGGCGCATCGCGCACAGCATGGTGCGGCGGGCCGGGGACGCGCCGTTCCTGTCCAGCGTCGAACTGGCCGAACTGGCCGGAGTCAGCCAGCCCTCCGTCACCCGCTTCGCGGTCGCCCTCGGCTTCGACGGCTACCCGGCCCTGCGCAGGCATCTGCGCGAGGTCGCGCCGGGCGCCCCGACGCCGGGCGAGGCCGACCGCAACGAATACCAGCAGGCCGTACGCGGGGAGATCGAGAATCTGCGGCAGCTCGCCGATCTGCTCGCCGACCCCGGTCCCGTCGAACGGGCCGGCCGGCTCCTCGCCGCCTCCCGCCCGCTGCCGGTGCTCGGGCTGCGCGCGGCGTCCTCGCAGGCGCGCGGCTTCGCGTACTTCGCGGCCAAGGTCCATCCGGACGTACGGCTGCTCGACGAGGGCGGCACGATGCTCGCCGACCGGATCGACGGCGCGCGCGGCGCGGGCGCGAGCACCCTGCTCTGCTTCGCGCTGCCGCGCCATCCCAAGGAGGTCGTGGACGCGCTGGCGTACGCCCGGGCGGCCGGGCTGACGGTGGTGACGGTCGCCGACTCGGCCTTCGCGCCCGTCGCCAAGCACAGCGACCTGCTGATCCCCGCGGCCGTCGGCACCGGGCTCGCCTTCGACACGGCGTGCGCGCCGATGCTGCTGGGGCGGGTGCTGCTGGAGGCGATGTGCGACGGGCTGCCGGAGGCGCAGGCGCGGCTGGAGGAGTTCGACGCGCGGGCGGCGGCGCGGGGGCTGTTCGCGGAGTAGCCGGTTCGCGTGGTTCACCGGTTCTTCTGGTTCACGGGGTGGCCGGTGGTTCATGAGGTGGCCGGTGGTTCACGGGGTGGCCGGGCCGGTTCCGTGCGTGGCCGGGCCGGTTCCGCGCGTTCCCTCGATCTCGCCGACTTCTGCCGTTCTCAGGAAATGTTCAGAGAACGTCATTAATCTGCCCGCCAAACTCACCGGTACGGGCCGGTACGAGTCTCCAGGCATTTCCAGGTATCAGGAGGCGGGCAGTGGGGCGTGGAGGGCAGTCTCTGGCACGCGTGGCAGTGATCGTACGGGCCGGTGCGGTCCCCTTGTGGTGGCTCGGGGTGCTGGCCGCCGCCTTGGGCGTGCTGCTGCCCGGGCTGACCGGCCGCAGGATCGGTGTCTACGCGGGGGCCGCGCTCTTCGTGGTGTGCGCTGTCGCCGTCGCGCTCGTACGCCGCGGCCGGTACACCGCGTGGGAGGAGCGCGCCGAGCGGGCCGGTACGTACGACTTCCTCCAGGACCGTGCCGTGACCGCGCGGAACTGGCGGCGGGCGCAACGCTGGTGGCTGCTGGGTGCTTTCCTGGCCGCCGTCGCGAGTTCGCTGGCGCTGCCCGCCGCCGGGGGCCTCGCCCTGGCGGGCGCGGGTGCCGGGCTCTGGCTCAAGGCCGGCTGGCTGGGGCGGCGCGAGCGCCGTGAGGACCAGTTGCTGTGGGTACGGACCGACTGGGCCGGTACGGGCGCGCCGGCCGGCAAGCGCGTGAAGGGCTACCGGACGACGGGCGTCGGCGCGGGCGACGCGGCCCCGGGCGGCGCGCGCCGCCGCTGAGGCGTTTTATAGGTCTTATACGTCTGACCGGCTGTAAAGCAGTGCGTCCGCGTACGCGCCGCCCGACTCCCCGACGATCTCGTCGGCCGTCTGCGCTGCTCGTACGGTCATGAAGCGCACCGCGCCCGGCTCCGGCTCGCCGCTGTCCGGCTCCTTGTCGCCGTCCGGCGGCAGGACCGTGAAGCCGTGAACGCCGGGCCTGGCAAGGCTGTTGTAGGCGTAGTGGTTGGTGAAGTAGTACGCCCCGGTGTCCAGCGCGGCGACGAGATCGCCCTGCTCCAGCAGCGGCAGCGGGCGGTTCTCGGCCAGCAGGTCGCCCGCGAAACAGGCCGGGCCCGCGATGTCCTGTGCGACGTCGGGCCCCGGCTTGGGCCGTCCCTCCGCGTCGTACGCGGCGATCCGCAGCGGCCAGGACACGGGGTTGTACACCGTACGGGTCGCGATCTGCGAGCCCGCGTGCGTGACCGCGATGGGACGGCCCCCGGCGGACTTGGCGTACTCGACCCGCGCGAGGACCGTGCCGTGCTTGGCGAGCAGGGAGCGGCCGAACTCGGTCACCAGCCCGTACCGCCCGTCCAGCAGCCCGGGGACGGTGTCCTTGAGGAGCCGGGCGTACTCCGCGTACGTCGGCGTCGCCTCGTCGGAGGCGTAGTTGACCGGGAGGCCGCCGCCGATGTCGATTGTGTCGATCTGCCGCCGCCCGGCCGCCGCGTTGATCTCCTCGGCCAGGCCGTATACCTCCCGTACGCCCCGGACCATCAGCTCCAGCGGCAGACCCTGCGAGCCGGAGTGGGTGTGCAGCCGGGTCATCCAGGGGCGGTCGAGATACGCCCGTACGACCCAGGCGCGGGCGCCCTCGTCGCGCAGCGCGACTCCGAACTTCGAGGTCGCGGTCGCGGTGGACAGCGCGCCGATCGCACCGCCCCCGATCTGTGGATTGACCCGCAGCCCGAACGGCGAGGCGGCCGGTCCCCGGCCGACCAGGGCGTCGATACGGTCCAGCTCCTGCGGATTGTCGGCGTTGACGGCGATCCCGAGGGCGATGGCCTCGCGCAGCTCGGCGGTGGTCTTGGCGGGGGAGTCCAGGACGATGCGCCCGGCCCGGATGCCCGCCGCGCGAGCGAGCGCCAGCTCGCCGGGGCTGGCGACCTCGGCGCCGATGCCCTCCGCGTCCAGCAGGCGCAGCACGGGCACGAGCGCGGTCGCCTTCACTGCGAAGGCGTGCAGGACCGGGGTGCCGGGCGGGGTGACCTCGTCGAAGGCGGCCCGGAGCGCGGCGGCGGACAAGCGGATTCCGGCCACATCGAGCAGCGCCACGACCGGCTCGGCCTCGCCGACCAGCCCCTGCGCCACGGCGGCCCGTACGGCCAGGTCCCGGCGCGCGGACGCGCTCGTACGGGCATCCGCGCCGGTACGGGCGTCCCCGCCGTGTCGTGTGCCGTGATCGGCCTTCCGGCTGTTGTGCTCGACCGAGGTCATGGGCTCCAGCCAATCATCCGGCGGGCGGCCGCGCACTGGTTGACTACATCTATTCATCCGGACAGGATGTGAATAGATTGGCCAACATTCGAGAGCACATCGAGGAGGCGACATCGCCATGTCGGGACCCCGCCCCGTACGGGCACCGCGCGGTACGGAACTGAGCGCCCTGGGATGGCAGCAGGAAGCCGCCCTCCGCATGCTTCAGAACAATCTCGACCCCGAGGTCGCCGAACACCCCGACAGACTCGTCGTCTACGGAGGCACCGGCAAGGCCGCCCGCGACTGGCGTTCCTTCGACGCCATGGTCCGTACGCTGCGCACGCTCAAGCAGGACGAGACGATGCTCGTCCAGTCCGGCCGTCCGGTGGGCGTGATGCAGACCCACGAGTGGGCGCCGCGGGTGCTGCTCGCCAACTCCAATCTGGTCGGTGACTGGGCGAACTGGGAGGAGTTCCGGCGCCTCGAAGCCCTGGGGCTCACCATGTACGGGCAGATGACGGCCGGGTCCTGGATCTACATCGGCACCCAGGGCATCCTCCAGGGCACCTATGAGACCTTCGCCGCCGTCGCCGCCAAGCTGCACGCGAGCGGCAGGGGCGGGACCGACGGGACGCTCGCGGGGACGATCACCCTCACCGCCGGGCTGGGCGGGATGGGCGGCGCCCAGCCGCTGGCCGTGACCATGAACGGCGGGGTCGCGATCTGTATCGACTGCGACCCGCGCGCCATCGAGCGCCGTATCGGGCACCGCTATCTCGATGTGAAGGCCGACAGCCTGGCGCACGCCCTCCAGCTCGCGACCGAGGCGCGCGACGCGCGCCGGCCGCTCTCGATCGGCCTGCTCGGCAACGCGGCGGAGCTGCTGCCCCGGATGCTCGCCGAGGGCGCTCCCGTCGACATCGTCACCGACCAGACCTCGGCCCATGACCCGCTGGCGTATCTGCCGCTCGGTGTCGACTTCGACGACATGGCCTCGTACGCGGCCTCGAAGCCCGCCGACTTCACCCGGCGCGCCCGGGAGTCGATGGCCCGGCATGTCGAGGCGATGGTCGGCTTCATGGACGCGGGCGCCGAGGTCTTCGACTACGGCAACTCGATCCGCGGCGAGGCCCAACTCGCGGGATACGACCGGGCCTTCGCCTTCCCCGGCTTCGTACCCGCCTATATCCGGCCGCTGTTTTGCGAGGGCAAGGGGCCGTTCCGCTGGGCGGCGCTGTCCGGCGAGGCGTCCGACATCCACAAGACCGACAAGGCGATCCTCGATCTCTTCCCGGAGAACGAGTCGCTGCGCCGCTGGATCACCATGGCGGGCGAGCGCGTCCACTTCCAGGGACTGCCCGCCCGGATCTGCTGGCTCGGCTACGGCGAGCGCGACAAGGCGGGCGAGCGCTTCAACGACATGGTCGCCTCCGGCGAACTCGCCGCTCCGGTTGTCATCGGCCGCGACCACCTCGACTGCGGCTCGGTCGCCTCCCCGTACCGCGAGACCGAGGCGATGCTCGACGGCTCCGACGCGATCGCCGACTGGCCCCTGCTCAACGCCATGGTCAATGTCGCCTCCGGCGCCTCCTGGGTCTCCCTCCACCACGGCGGGGGCGTCGGGATGGGCCGCTCGATCCACGCGGGCCAGGTCACGGTCGCGGACGGTACGCGGCTCGCGGGCGAGAAGATCCGCCGCGTCCTCACCAACGACCCGGGCATGGGCGTCATCCGCCATGTCGACGCGGGCTACGACCTCGCGGAATCGGTCGCCGAGGACCGCGAGGTCCGCATCCCGATGCGCGAGCACGCCACCGCGGCGGGCACGCCCCAGGAAGGCCCGGCGTGACCGCCGGGACCCCGAACGGCACGGCTCCCGCCGCCGGAACGCCCGGCCCGGGGCCGGGCGCCCAGGGCGTGGCGGCGTCGGGCCCGGTGGCCCCGGGAGCGGCGGCTGCCGGAGCGGGCGTGGCCGCAGTGGGGGCCGGCCGCTCGCCGCGGGGTGATGAGCCGGTGGCACGGGTTTCCTCCTTCCATGAGATGTGGCGCGAACTCGCGCCGCTCGGGCGGGACTCCGGCAGCGGCGGCTACCGGCGTTACGCCTGGACCGGAGCCGATGCCGACTGCCGGGCATGGTTCCGGGCGCAGGCCGAGAGCCGGGGGCTGGGGTACGAGGCCGACCGGAACGGCAATCAGTGGGCCTGGCTCGGCGATCCGCTCGCCGGGGACGCCGTGGTCACCGGCTCGCATCTCGACTCCGTACCGGACGGCGGCGCCTTCGACGGGCCCCTCGGCGTGGTGTCCTCCTTTGCCGCGCTCGATGAACTGCGCCGCAGGGGAGCGCGGTTCACCAAGCCGGTCGCCATCGCCAACTTCGGCGACGAGGAGGGCGCCCGCTTCGGGCTCGCCTGCGTCGGCTCCCGGCTCACCGCCGGACAGCTCACCACTGACCGGGCCCACGAACTGCGCGACGCCGATGGCGTCCCGCTGCCCCGGGCGATGGAGGCCGCGGGATACGACCCGTCCGCCATCGGGCCCGACCCCGAACGGCTCGCCCGTATCGGCGCGTTCGTCGAGCTGCATGTCGAACAGGGCCGCGCCCTCGATCTCTCCGGCGATCCCCTCGGTATCGCGTCAGCGATCTGGCCGCACGGCCGCTGGCGGTTCGACTTCCACGGCGAGGCCAACCACGCGGGCACCACCCGCCTCGCCGACCGCCGCGACCCGATGCTGACATACGCCGAGACCGTCCTCGCGGCCCGTCGTGAGGCCGAACTCGCCGGAGCCGTCGCCACCTTCGGCAAGGTCTCCGTCGAGCCCAACGGTGTCAACGCCATCCCCTCCCTCGTCCGTGGCTGGCTGGACTCCCGCGCCGCCGACCAGTCCGCGCTGGACACCGTGGTCGCCGGGATCGAGGCCGCCGCCCGTGACCACGCCGAGCGGGCCGGTATCGATCTGCGGGTCGTACGCGAGTCCTTCACCCCCGTCGTCGAATTCGAGCACGCCCTGCGGGACGAACTCGGTCGGATCCTGAGCCGGCGCACCGGCGCCCCCGTCCCCGTCCTCGGCACCGGCGCGGGACATGACGCGGGTATTTTGTCCGGCTCCATCCCCACCGCCATGCTGTTCGTACGGAACCCCACCGGCGTCTCGCACTCCCCGGCCGAGTCCGCGGCCGAGGACGACTGCGTGGCCGGGGTCCTGGCACTCGCCGACGTACTGGAAGGACTCGCGTGCACATGACGCACCCGACACCGGCAGCACGAGCGGCGGCACCCAACACCCCCCGGGCGGCGGCCCGGTCCAGGCCCGCGCGGCCGACTGCGGCACCCGGGCGCACCCGGATCACGGTGCCCGGCGAGATCGCCGAGGCCACCCAGGTCACCGGCAGCGCCCCCGACCCCCGCCCGGCCCAGGACCCGTCCGGCGCGCCCGGTGTCACCTACTGGCTGGAACACGCCTGGCTCGACAGCCATGTCGAACCGGGCGTCGCCGTCCGCGTCAACACCGGGAACGGGCGGATCACCGAGGTACGCACCGGTGTCACCGCCCCGCCTCCCGGCGCGGCCGTACTGCGCGGACTGACCGTCCCCGGTCTGGCCAACGCGCACTCCCACGCCTTTCACCGCGCCCTGCGCTCCACCGTCCAGGTCGGCTCCGGCACCTTCTGGACCTGGCGCGATGTCATGTACGGCTTTGCCGCCCGGCTCACCCCGGACTCGTATCACGCGCTCGCCCGCGCCGTGTACGCCGAGATGGCGCTGGCCGGCATCACGGCCGTCGGTGAGTTCCACTATCTGCATCACGCGCCGGACGGCACGCCCTACGCCGACCCGAACGCGATGGGCGAGGCCCTGATCGCCGCGGCCGCCGAGGCCGGGATCCGGATCACGCTCCTCGACACCGCCTATCTCTCCTCCGCCATCACCGAGCGGGCCGGCGGGGCGCCGCCCGAGCGCCACCAGCTCCGCTTCTCCGACGGCACCGCCGACGCCTGGGCCGAGCGGGCCTCCGCGCTCAAGGACAGCGACCATGCCCTGATCGGCGCGGCCATCCATTCCGTACGCGCGGTCCCCGCGGACCAGCTCGCCACCGTCGCCGCATGGGCCGAGGCGCGCCGGGCCCCGCTCCATGTCCATCTCTCCGAGCAGACCGCGGAGAACGAGGCCTGCCTGGCCGCCCACGGCCGCACCCCCGCCCGGCTCCTCGCCGACCATGGTGTCCTGGGCGCCCGCACCACCGGCGTCCACAACACCCATCTCACCGACGAGGACATCGCCCTGCTGGGCACCACCCGCACCGGCACCTGTATGTGCCCCACGACGGAACGCGATCTGGCCGACGGCACCGGTCCAGCGGGCCGCCTCCAGCGCGCGGGCTCGCCGCTGTCGCTGGGCAGCGACAGCCATGCCGTGATCGACCTCCTCGAAGAGGCCCGCGCCATGGAACTCAACGAGCGGCTGCGCTCCCGCACCCGCGGCCACTGGACCGCGGCGGCCCTCCTGCACGCCGCCACGGCCGGCGGTCACGCGGCGCTCGGGCGCCCGGAGGCGGGCCGGATCGAGACCGGCGCGCTCGCGGATCTCGCGACGATCGCGCTGGACTCGGTCAGAACAGCGGGACCACTGCCCCGGCTCGGAGCGGAGACCGCCGTATTCGCCGCCTCCGCGGCGGATGTACGCCACACCATTGTGGGCGGCCGCCATCTCGTACGCGACGGAGTCCACTCCCTCGTCCCCGACGTGCCCGCGGCCCTCGCCACGGCCATCGGAGCCCTGCGCGGCTGACCCTGCCGATACCGCCCGTACCGCAGAGACCGCCCGCGCCGCCGACACCGTCCGTACGCCCCACAGCGCCCGTGACGCGGCTGCCGAAGCCACGGATCCCGAAGCCGCCGGAGGAGAGAACCCCCGCCATGAGCAGCCCCACCACGGCCGACACCCCGGCCGCGACGACCACCGCCATCACCAACATCGCCACACTGGTCACCAACGACCCCTCCCTCGGTGACGGAACCCCCATCGGTCTGATCCAGGACGCGGCCGTCGTCATCGACGGCGACCGCATCGTCTGGGTCGGTGAATCAAGCAAAGCACCCGCCACTGACAATGCCGTCGACGCGGGCGGCCGGGCCGCCGTCCCCGGCTTCGTGGACTCCCACTCCCATCTCGTCTTCGCGGGCGACCGCACCCAGGAGTTCAACGCCCGGATGTCGGGCCGCGCCTACTCCGCGGGCGGCATCCGCACCACCGTCGCCGCCACCCGCGCCGCCACCGACGCCGAGCTGGACGCCAATGTCGCGCGCTATCTCGGCGAGGCGCTCCGCCAGGGCACCACCACCCTGGAGACCAAGTCCGGTTACGGCCTGACCGTCGAGGACGAGGCCCGCGCCCTCCGTATCGCCCGCGAGCGCACCGAGGAGGTCACCTACCTCGGCGCGCACATCGTCCCGCCCGAGTACGCGGACGACCCCGCCGCGTATGTCGCCCTCGTCACCGGCGAGATGCTCGACGCCTGCGCCCCGTACGCCCGTTGGATCGATGTTTTCTGCGAGGAGGGCGCCTTCGACGGCGACCAGGCCCGCGCGATCCTCACCGCGGGCCTGGCCAGGGGGCTGCACCCCCGTGTCCACGCCAACCAGCTCTCCTACGGCCCCGGCGTACGGCTCGCCGTCGAACTCGACGCCGCCTCAGCCGACCACTGCACCCATCTCACCGACGCCGACATCGACGCCCTCGCCCACAGTGGCACCGTGGCCACCCTGCTCCCCGGCGCGGAGTTCTCCACCCGCGCCGCCTGGCCGGACGCCCGCCGGCTGCTCGACGCGGGCGCGACCGTCGCGCTCTCCACCGACTGCAATCCGGGCTCGTCGTTCACCTCGTCCATGCCGTTCTGTATCGCCCTCGCCGTGCGCGACATGGGCATGACCCCGGACGAGGCGGTCTGGTCGGCCACCGCGGGCGGCGCGGCGGCCCTGCGCCGCCAGGACATCGGCCGTATCACCCCCGGCGCCCGCGCCGATGTCGTCCTCCTCGATGCCCCCAGCCATGTCCATCTCGCCTACCGCCCGGGAGTCCCCCTCGTCTCCTCCGTCTGGCAGCGCGGCATCCGTACTCACTGACCCGCCGGCCCACTTGTCCGCTGACGTCGGCCCCACGACCCCGGGACCGGCCCAGCCGGACCGGTGAATTCAAGTCACCCTTTCAACACGGCTACTTCGTCGATCCTCGGCCGCAGCCGCTGCACCGCGCGCGTCTTCGCGTACGGCTTCAGCCGCCGCCGCATCGTTTCGAAGTGCTCGTCTCCGCGTGCCGAGGACACGTGTTCGTAGTCGTCGAGGAACTGCCACCAGCTTCCGCAGGCCGCCTCAAGATGGCCGAGTTCCAACTGGCGCTGGGCCAGTACGGCGAGGAAGTGCACCCTGCCCTGGCGCTCGTTCTTCTGCTGCGCCTTCAACGACTGCTGGAGCGCCGAGATCGACCCCGGCAGGTCCTTGAACTCGTAGAGGACGTGCGACACATGGAACAGATAAGCGGTCTGGTCGTAACCGCCGATCGACTCGCGCCGGTTGTCCGCCTTGGTCAGCGCGGTCTCGGTCTCGCGCAGCCGCGTGAAGGCCTGGCGCTTGTCGCCGACCATCGAGGCGGCATGGGCCTGCTGCCCCGACAGGAACGCCTGAAGGCGCGGCTCCGCCTTCGGTGAGGCCTCGGCCGCCGAGTCGGCGAGTTCCAGGGCGCGTCTCCCGTACCCCAGATTCGACGCCTGGAGGGACATGCCACGCAGGGTGCGGCAGTACGTGACGTGATCCCCGGCGGCGCCGGCCAGTTCGAGCGCCCTGAGGTAGTACCGCTGCCCCAGCCCGTGCGCGCGCTCGTACATCGCCATCCACCCGGTCAGATAGACGAGATCGGACGCGGCGGCCAGCATGTCGTTCCGTACCCCCTCCGCGGCCTCCGCCTTCAGCCAGGGCATCACCGTGTTCACCAGGAAGGCGGCGGCCATCGGGCGTGCGTGACCGCCCCCGAGTTCATCCAGGATGTCGGCGATACGATCCGTCATTGTCCGTACGGCCTGTACCTGCGGGGCGCCGATGCGGACCGTCCGCTTCCCTGGAGCGGCGGGCGGCGGCGTCGCGGCCTGGGCCAGATCGGGGAAGAGCGGGACGACCACGGCGGCCGAAAACAGACCCGCCGCGATCAGGCCACGTCGCGACGGATCCATGTCCGCCCGCCCCATGTCCACAAGCTCTTCAAGGGTGTTGAGACGGGCCTGGTCGGGGCCCGTCGGCGAGGTGTGAACCGACGTTTCTGCAGAGCCGGTTGAAGCTGTTCGACCCGCGGAATGACCCGCCGACGCCACCGCGAGACCGGCTTCCGAGTGGGTCACCGGCCGGTTGAGCTTACGGGCGAACGCCTCCAGTATCAGAGGCCTGACCTGCTCCTTCGGCATGGTGCCGGCGACCCAGTGAGACACCGCGGACTGGTCGTAACGAAGTTCGAGACCAGCTTCCGCCCCCATGCGGTTGATGATCTGTGCGAATTGTGAACGGGACCACTTCGCCTGCTCAAGCAGGCAGGCCAGCCCGGTATTGGGTGTGCGTGAGTTACTCGCCATGCTCTCAACTCCCCCAGTGCGTTCATGGCTTTCATTCTCAGACCTTCTTCCACGGTACTCGTGAAGGCTGATAACGCGGTTTTCTCTTCGTAGACGCCGATCACACGAAGACGGGGGCCAGGGTGACCACAGTGACAGACCACAGAGCCGGCAGCACAGACGAAAACGCGCACACCGAGGCCATGGCCCACGATGCCATCGCCATAACCGTGGCCTTTGACGCGATCGCCTTCGACGCCGACCGCGCCCTGGCCCCCCACCGTCTGATGCCGCCGCCGGAGGAGATCGCCGATCTCACCGACCGGCTCGTCGCCCATGGAGCGCGGCTCGTGGGCGTTGTCAAGACCGTCCCCGAGGCGGAGCACTCGGTACGGGCCAAGGGCGCGCTCAAGGACTGGTACGACCTGACGGAGAGCGGCCCCGGCGACGGGGCGATGGCCAACTGGGTGCACATGCGCGCCATGGCACGGATGTGCCGCACATTCATGGACTATCTGCGTGAGCGCGAAGGGCGAGGCCGACCATGACTCCCGAAGCGAAGCATCAGACCTGGTTCGTCGTCGCGGTCTGCACGCTCGGGCTGACGATCGCGCTGGCCGTGGGGCTGCGGCTATGACATCCGGGGCCAGGGCTGCCGGTGACTATCTGTGCCGTCTATGACTACCCGAGATGAGTACAGTCGGATGAGTACGTGAGCTGACCACCCGAACCGAACTGGGGGCCGACTGCCCCGGGTTCCTGACGCACGACCCCGGACGCGGCTTGTGATGCGGCCCGGGGCGCGGCCCCCTGCCCGGACGGCGCGGCACTGACCGCGCACGGACAACCGGCTGCCGGGTCTATTCGGTGTGACGCCGTCAAGGGAACCTCCTCCCGAACTCTCGAACGAGTGAACGCGTGCTGAATCGCGCATGGAATGACTCGTGCGAGCCGATCCTATGAGCGATCGGCCTGCTTCGGACAGTAGTTGTTCGGCCTTTGGCGAGTGGTCGCCGGACACTATCCCGGAGCGATTTGGGTCGGTACCGTCCTTTCGGTGGGGTTGGGGACCGGGGGGTCGAAATGAGTGAGGCACGCAGTGCCGCGCGCGGCCGGGCGCGCATCCGCATTACCGCGCCGGGGGAGCTGGACGAGACCGAGATCAAGGCCTGGCGCGCGTTACGGTCCATGTCGGGGTCGCCCGCGAGCCCTTTCATGGAACCGGAGTTCGCCTGCGCCGTCGGCCGCGTACGGCCCATGGCGCGCGTGGCCGTCATACGGCAGAGCGGGGACGGATACGGGGACGGGGGCGCGTACGGGAATGGGTACGGCGGTGGGGACGGGAATGGGTACGACGGTGGGGACGGGCAGGGGTACGGCGAGCCCGTCGGCTTCTTCCCTTACGAGACGGGCCCGTTGGGGCAGGGCAGGGCCATCGGCTCAGGGGTGTCCGATGCGCAAGGGGCCGTGTGCCGTGCCGGTCTGGGGCTGTCCGCGCCCGAACTGCTGAAGGCCTGCTCCCTCTCCGCCTGGGAGTTCGACAATCTGGAAGCGGGCCAGGAACTGTTCGTCCCTTCGGCGGCCGAGGAGTTCGAGTCCCCGGTCATCGATGTCCGCGAGGGGTACGAGGCCTATGCGGCGGGGCTGCGCACGAGATCGCCCAAGTTCTTCAGGACGACGGCCGCGAAGGAGCGCAGACTCGGCCGCCAGACGGGCGAGGTCCGCTTCGTCTTCGACGAGCGCGATCCGGCGGCGCTGCGCACGCTCATGGAGTGGAAGTCCGCGCAGTACCGCAGGACGGGGCGGCGTGACCGGTTCGCCAAGGAGTGGATCAGCACGCTCGTACGGCAGTTGGCCGAAACCCGCACGCCGGGCTGCTCGGGGGTGCTCTCCGTGCTGTACGCGGCGGAGCGGCCGGTCGCCGCGCACTTCGGGCTGCGTTCGCGCACGGTACTGGCCTGCTGGTTCCCGGCGTACGACACGGAGTTCGCCAAGTACTCGCCGGGGCTGATCCTGCATCTGCGGATGGCCGAGGCCGCGGCGGAGGCGGGGATAGGCCTGCTCGATCTGGGGCGCGGGGCCGCCGAGTACAAGGACGCGCTCAAGACGGGCGGGCTGCGGGTGTACGAGGGCTCGGTGGCGCGGCCGGGCGCGCGGGCGGCCCTGCACTGGCTGAGCAGGGAGCCGTCCCGCCGGGCGCACAGCTTTGTACGGAACAGGCCGAGGCTGGCGGGCTATGCGCAGCGGACGCTGAACCGGGTGGGTCGGCTGCGCGCGAAGTGACCGGGGGAGTGACCGGGTTACCGGGTGACCGGGTGGAATGAGGGGGGAGTTGATGACGTACACATCCAGCACGGCGCGGACGGTCGGCGGTGCGCGTCGGGGAGCCGGTGCGCGTCGGGGGGTGCGGCGGGAAGTGGCCGAGCTGCCGCCCATCGCCGTCGCCGAACTCGATCTCGACGGACCGGATGGCGAGGTGCTCTCCCTGAGCCCGGCGCCGGGCGGTCCGCCGCTGGGCGCGGGGGACATCTTCGCGCTCGTACGGTTACGGGGCCGGCCGGCCGCCACCGTCCTCGGGCATGTCGGGACGGGGGAGGACCCGGCCGAGGTGCTCGCGGCGGCTTTCCGCGCCCGGAGGAATCCGCCGGGCGCCCCGCCCACGCTGGAGCCGGTGGCCGAGCCGCCCGTACCCGAAGGGCCAGTGGCCGAGCCGCCCGTGTCTGACGAGTCCGCCGCGCCTCCTCGTACCACCGTCGTTGTCGCGACCCGGGAGCGGGCCGGGCAGCTCGGGCGGGCGGTGGACTCGCTGCTCGCGCAGGACCACCCGGACTTTCGCGTCCTTGTCGTCGACAACGCGCCTGTCACCACCGCCACCCACGATCTCGTCGCCTCGCGCTATGCCGACCGGGTCGATTACGTCCGGGAGCCACGGCCCGGACTGGCCGTGGCGCACAACCGCGGGATCGTCGCCGCCGACGCCGACAGCGCGGTCATCGCCTTCACCGATGACGATGTGATCGCCGACCCGCACTGGCTGACCGCACTCACCGCGCCCTTCGCGGCCGACCCCGGGCTCGGCTGTACGACCGGGCTGATCCTGCCCGCCCGGCTGGCCACCACCGCGCAGATCCTGCTGGAGAGCCATGGCGGCTTCGCCAAGGGCTTCGATCCCCGGCTGTACGACCCGGCCAGGCCGCCCGCGGACGAACCGCTCTTCCCGTTCACCGCTGGCAGTTTCGGCTCCGGCGCCAATATGGCGTTTCGGGCGGAGGCACTGCGGGCAGTGGGCGGCTTCGACCCGGCCACCGGCACCGGCACGCCTGCCAGGGGCGGCGACGACCTCTACGCGTTCGTACGGATCCTGGCCGCCGGGCACCGGCTGCGGTACACCCCGGAGGCGCTCGTCTGGCACCACCACCGCGAGACCTGGCAGGACCTGAGGAACCAGGCGTACGGCTACGGCGCCGGGCTGACCGCCTATCTCACCGCGATCCTGGTCCGCCGCCCGGCCCTGCTGCCCGCGTTGCTCGCGAGGCTGCCGCGCGGCCTCGCCCACGCCCGCGCGATCACGGCCCACCGCCCGGACGGGGCACACGATCCAGGCAGGGCCCAGGGAGGCGAGCCGGCCCCCGGGGCCCATGGCGCGCAGACCCATCCCTGGCCGCGCGGCCTCTCCCGGCTGGAGCGCAGAGGGATGCTGTACGGGCCGCTCGGCTACGCGAAGGCACGCGTACGAGTACGCCGCCAGGCACGCGACCAGGCGTACGAAACGCAGGTGCACGAGACCTACGAGGCGCGCGGGACGTACGACGAGATGAACGGTCAGGCGCGCCCGCCGGGACACACCCGGATACGCAGGGGGCGGCCATGAGCGGCACCACACCCGGCTCCGGCTCCGCCCCCAGCCCCATTCCCGTGCTTCTCTATCACGCCGTGATGGACGACCCGCCCGACTGGATCGCCGAATTCACCGTCACGCCGAGGGACTTCGCCGCCCATCTCGATGCCGTGGCCGCCAGCGGCCGTACGCCCGTCACGATCAGCGCCCTCACCGGCCGGGGCACGGCACGTCAGGGCGGGACGCCCCAACCGCCCCTGCCCGCCCGCCCCGTGGTTCTCACCTTCGACGACGGCTTCGCCGATCTCCCCGGCCCCACCGCCGAGGCGCTTGCCGTCCGCTCCCTGCCCGCCACCGCGTATCTGACCACCGGAGCGATCACGCCGGGCCTGACCAGCCTGCTGCCGCCCGGACCGATGATGACGCTCGCGCAGGCTCCGGCGCTGGAGGGGTACGGCATGGAGGTGGGCGCCCACACCGTCACCCATGCCCAGCTCGACACGCTCCCGCCCGCCGCCCTCCACCGTGAACTGCGCGACGCCAAGGCCGCGTTGGAGGACACCCTCGGCCATGAGGTCGCGCATCTCGCCTATCCGCACGGCTACAGCAGCCGTGCCGTACGGAGGGCCGCCGCGCGCGCCGGATACGTCTCCGCCGTCGCCGTACGCCATGCGCACAGCTCGCAGCGGGACGAGCCGTACCGCATCGCCCGGCTGATCGTGCGCCGTACGCACACCGCGGCGGATGTGGAGTCCTGGATGGCGGGCGGTCCCGCGGCGGGCGAGCGGGCGAGGGTCGCGCCCTTCCCCGAATCGCCGCTCACGCTGGGGTGGCGGCTGTACCGGGGCGCGCGGGCGCGGATACGGGGCCCGGAGTTCGCCGGATAGACCGAAACAAACACGTGAAGAGTTCCTATACTTCGCTTCAGGGACAGCGGCGTGACGGCCGTGACCACATCTGTGGGGGGAGTCGCACTGTGCAGCAGCCCGTGCCCGTACCAGAGCTGCGACCCGCGCCCGAACCGCCGCCATCCGTGCCCGAAACCCCGCGCCGCAGCGGTCCCGGCCGGACCGTCGCCGCCCTGTTCCGTCCTCAACTCCTGTTCTCCTGGCTGCCATTGGCGGTCGCCGCTGCCCTGTGGAGCTGGTCCTTACCCCGTATCGACTTCCACGACATGGGGGACTTCGGCCTACTCGACCGCTTCCCGGTCGCCTACTACGCCGCGCTCGCCGCACTCACCGCCGGTTTCCTGGCCGGCCTGCGCCGGGCCGGGACCGCCCCCTGGTGGCCGCTCGCCCACTGCGTCGCCCTGCTCGTGGCGCTCAAGGCGCCGCCCGCCCTGCTGTACGACTCGGTCCGCTACCCCTGGGCGTCCAAGCACGACGCCGTGATCGACCGGCTGCTGGCCGAGGGCACCGTCCATCCGACCGTCGAACTCTCCGGCGGGATGTCCGCGTACGACCAGTGGCCCGGCTTCTTCTCGCTCAACGCCGCACTGGTCCGCTCGTTCGGGCTGGAGGGCGCGGCGGTCTACACCAACTGGGCGCCCGTCGCGTTCGGTCTGCTGCTGATACCGGTCCTGGTGCTGATCTACCGCACCTTCACCGACGACTGGCGTCTGGTGTGGACCGCGGTCTGGATCTTCCAGCTCGCCAACTGGGTGGGGCAGGACTATCTCTCTCCGCAAGGTTTCGCCTACCTCCTCTTTCTGACCGTGTTCGCCGTGGTCGTACGCCATTTCGTCCGGCCGGGATCGGCGCGGCGGCTGCGGGACCGGTCGTATCTGGACCCGGCCGCGGCCTCCGTACCGCCGCCCACCGGGCTACGGCAGCGGGCGGTCTGTGTGGCGGTCCTCGCGCCGCTCATCGCGGCCGTCAACGCCTCGCACCAGCTCACCCCGGTCATGCTCTGTATGACCCTGACGGCGCTCTGCCTCACCCGCCGCTACCGCAATCTCGGGCTGCTCGCGGTCGCCGGGGTCATCATGCTCGTCTGGGATCTGACGATGGGCCGGGTGCTGTTCCTGGAGACGCTGGGCTCGCTGCGGGAGACGGCGGGCGATCTGCTGAGCAACTCCCGCGCCGGGTTCGCTGGCGAACCGACCGGCCCGGGGCCCGAGCTGGTGGGCGACGCCAACATCCTGATGGTGCTGGTGCTCGGCGGACTGGCCGGTACGGCGGTGGTGCTGCGGCGCGCGCTGACCCGGAGCGCGCTGCCGCTGCTGCTGGCCGCCGCCGCGCCCGTACCGCTGTTCGCGGTCAATGACTACGGCGGCGAAATGCTGTTCCGGGTCTATCTGTTCGGGCTGCCCGGTACGGCGTTTTTCGCGGCGGCGGCGCTCGTCCCGGCCGCGGCGGGAACGGGGAAGGCGCGTCGGCCGGCCCGGAAAACCGGCGCGGTGGCACTGCCGGTGGCGCTGGCCGCGCTGCTGGCGGGCTTCCTGCCCTCGTACTACGGCAAGGAGGCGATGCAGTACGCGCCGCCGGTGGAGACCGCGCTGGTGGAACGGGCGTACGACCGGGCCCCGGAGGGCGCGCTGATCCTGGCCACGACCGGGTCCTTCCCCGGCGCGTACCACCGCTACGACCGGTACGAGCGCTGGTTCTTCACGGAGCAGGAGGTGCCGGAGAACCTGAAGATGCTCAAGGACCCGGCCGGTTATCTGACGGAGGGCCTCCCGGACGACCGCCCGGTCTATGTGATCCTCACCCCGGCCCAGGACCGGGCCACGGCCGGCGAGGGCTATCTGCCGGCGGGCGGCTTCGCCCGGCTGCGCGAATCGCTGAAGGCGTCGCCGCGCTTCCGGGTCGTGGAGGAGAGCGAGCACGGACTCGTACTGGAACATGTCCCCCCGGAGGCCGCCCGATGAGCGACGAGACGGAGGCCGCGGTGCCGGACGAGAAGCGGGGGCAGGGCCGGCGGGAGGCACCGGAGCCGAACCGGGCCCGGAATTCCCCCCGCCGGAAAGCAGCGGAGCCGGGCGAGGCTGTCGCAGTGGGCCTCGACCGGTCGTCGCCACGCGTGCGAACACCGCGATCCGTGCGCCTCCGCGCCCGGTTCTGGCCGCGCGTCGGGCTCGCGCTGTCCGGGTGGGGTGCTCTCGCCGTCACCGGCCTGCCCGGGGGTTCGCCTCTTCGCTGGGTCCCCGTCCTGCTCTTCGTCGCCCTCGGGCCCGGGTTCGCCCTGCTGCTGCCCCGGCCGGCCGGTGCGCGGCCGCGGCCCGGTGCGCGGCTGGAGGTTCTCGCGCTGGCCGCGCCCCTGAGTCTCTCGCTCGCCGCCCTCGTCGCGACCGTCCTCTATGTGCTGGCCTTCTTCTCGGTCGCGCTCTTTCTGGGGGCGCTCGCCGCCTTCTCTACGGTGGCGGCCGCGCTGCCCGCCGTACCGTTGCCCGCGAGCGTCGTACCCGGCCCCCGGAAGGACCCATGACCGGGCGGGGGTTCACCTGCCTCGTGCTCGTACTGGTCACCGTGGGCGCCCTGTTCGCCGGGCTCGCGGTCCGGCTCGGCCGGGAGGCGTCGCCGCCGGGCGGGCGGTGCGCGCCGGACGCCGTGCTGGAACCGCCCTGCGGCGCCTGGTGGGGCGCGTACGTCCCGTACGCCGAGAACGGCTCACTCAAGGACGCCGTCCTGGACTTCGAGCAGAAGATCGGCCGCAGACTCGATCTCGTCTACAACTACCACGACATGTCGAACACCCAGCGGGACGGAGTGCTCCTCACCCCCGACGAGCGGGAGCTGGGCCGGGACCGGATGCTGATGCTGGCCTGGGAGTCCACCGTATGGACCGAGCCGCACCACGAGAACTGGACCGAGACCCAGCTCGGCTGGCGCAATGTCGCGGCCGGGACCTTCGACGAGGAGATCATCGATCCGCAGGCCCGCCGGCTCAAGGCGTACGGGAAGCGGGTCTTCCTCTCCTTCGACCAGGAGACCGACTTCCGCACCCCGGACGCGGGCACGCCCGAGGAGTTCATCGCCGCCTACCGCCATGTCCACGACCGCTTCAGGGAACTGGGCGTGGACAACGTCGTGTGGGTGTGGACGGTCTCCGGCTATCTGGGCAACGCCGAGCTGATGAAGTCGCTGTATCCGGGCGACGACTACGTCGACTGGATCGGCATGGACCAGTACAACTACTTCGCCTGCCACGACTCCGAGAACTGGCTGGACTTCGAGCGCAGCCAGCGGCCGTCGTACGACTGGCTGCGCGCCAATATCTCCGACCGGAAGCCCGTCATGCTCGCCGAGTTCAGTACGGCGCCGGACCCGGGCCGGCCCGACCGGCAGCGCGGCTGGTACGAGGAGATCCCGGAGGTCGCGCCGACGCTGCCCCGGGTGCGGGCGCTGGTGCACTGGAACCGGCCGGTGCCGGGCGAGCACTGCGATCTCACGGTGAACAAGGGCCCGGCGCTGGAGGGTTACCGGGAGGCGGGCCGCGCCCCCTACTTCCGTCAGCCCGTCCCCTCGCGCTGAGCGTACGTACGCCGTCGGCGGCGGACGGCGAGGGCAACCGCCGGCACCGCCACCGCACACAGCCCCGCCGACACCGGCAGCGCCACCGCCGCGAACGGGTGCTGCGCCGCCCAGCCCGCCACCGCGAGCCCCCACGCCACGCCCGTGACGACCCGTCCGTCCGTGCCCAGCGCCCAAAGGGCCAGCGCCGCCAGCCCCAGACAGAGCAGTTGCAGCGCGACGGGCAGGGCACGCAGCACCCCGTCCGGACTCGCCGGCCACGCGGCCCGGGCGAGCAGGTCCTCCATGTGCGTGTGCCAGGGACCGGACAGCCGGTCCGGTGGTACGCCCAGGAGTACGGGCGCGGAGTGCAGCGCGGCGAAGGTGACCAGGGGGCCGAGCGCCAGGAGCGCCGGGCCTGCGCGGTCCAGCGAGATGGCCGCGCATTGGACGACGATCAGGAGCAGGACGGCGGCGAGGGTCAACGGGGGCAGCGCGTCGAGGAACTGGACTCCGGTGAGGCGGTCGCGGCCGAGGTCCTGGGCGCGCGCGAGCGGGGACCAGAACAGCCCGGCCGCGATTCCCAGCAGCAGCCACAGCACACTGACCGCGCGGCTCTCGTCCCGGCCCTGGTCAGCGGTCTGAGGGGGCTGAGGAGCCGGGGCCGCCGCCCTGCGCGCCCACTCGGTCCCGTACTCGTCCCGCTGCTTCCGGCGCCCCGCCCTCCGGCGTTCCGTACGGGCAGCACGGCCCGTACGGTGGTGACCGTCCCGTACCGCCGCTCGCAGCCCCGGCGCTGCCACCAGCGCGACCAGCGTCATGGACAGCAGCATCGCCAGCCCGGCGCCGGAGATCCCCGTGGGTCCCAGCAGGAGCAGCGCGCTGCCCAGGACCAGTACGCACATGGCGCCCTGGAGGGCGGCGAGCATGCCCGTACGCCCCTGGACCCGCAGCACCCCGATGTACAGCTCCACGACGACCCGGGGCAGCGTGGCGGCGGCCAGCAGCCGCAGGACGTCCGTGCCGTGGCGCGCGTAGTCGCCGCCGAAGGGCGCGAGGATCTGCGGCGCGAAGACCACCAGGACCAGCACCACCGGCACGAGCAGCACCGTCATCCGGCGCAGTGCCCCGCGGACGCCCTCGGCGAGCCGGTCCGGGCTGTGCGAGGCGTGCGCGGTGAGCGAGGAGGCCATGTTGATGGCCATGAACTCCATCGTGCCGCCGACGGTGTAGGCGGTGTAGAAGAAGGCGTTGTGGGCGGCGTCGAAGCGGACCGCCACCAGCACCGGCAGCAGATTGATCATCGCCAGACTGAACAGCGCCCCGACCGAGTCGCCCGCCAGGAACCGCGCGATGTCGGACGCCCGCGGCGGCTCCCGGTCGCGGTCGGCCGCCGCCTGCCGGGGGATGAGCCGACGGAAGACCAGCCAGCCCAGCGGTACGACGGACAGGGCGATGGCCGCCGCCCAGGAGACGAAGACCCCGAGGACGGGCAGGGCGGTGGCGAAGACGATGAGCAGCAGCAGCTTGCCGATGGAGAACACGGCGTTGCCGACGGGCACCCAGAACGCCTTGCGCAGCCCGGTCAGGACGCCGTCCTGGAGGGTGAGCAGCGCCCAGGCGACGCAGGAGGCGGTGAAGACCAGGCCCGCGGTGACGCCGTCGAGCGGGGCGTAGGACGGGCCCCACAGATCGAGGGTCAGCAGGAACACCACACAGGCGGCGCACACCACCAGCGAGCTGATGGCGTACGCACGCCACACCAGCGGTCCGGTGGCGCGTCCGGCCCGGGGAACATAGCGGACGACCGCGCCGATCATGGTGGTGGCGGTGATCGAGGCGAGCAGCCGCATGGCGGCGATGGCGGCGGAGCCCTGGCCGACCGCCTCGGGCGTGTAGTAGCGGGCGGCGACCAGCCAGAAGCCGAGGCCGAGTGCGGCGGAGACCCCGGTGGAGAGCATCAGGGCGTAGGCGTTACGGAACATCGAGTCGCCGCCGGAGGCCCCGGAGGCCCCGGAGGCCCCGGTGTCCGCCGGTCGGGCGGGCGGTCCCGAGGAGGATCCGGCAGCCGGTCCTGCGGGCGGGCCGGGGTCGGAGTCGGCGCGCGGTCCGGGGGCAGGCGGTCTGGGGCCGGGCCGTCCCTGGCGCGGCTTCCGTAACCGGGCGGTGCTGCCGGTGCCGGCGGTGTCAGCGGTTTCAGCCACCGCCGCCGGGCCCTTCCCCCTCCCCGCCCCTCATATCCGGCGGCTCGGCCCCCAGCGCGGTGAGCACCGGGATCACCCGGTCCGCCAGGCGCGGGTCCACCGGCAGCGCGTGCCGCGCGAAGCGGGCGGCCGGACCCGGCGCGGGCGAAGGATCGGTGAACTCCCCGCCCGCGTAGGCGTCCAGCGGCGGATCGTAAAGATAGCCGGTGGTGATGCGGTGCCGGGCGAGGGCGGCGATCGCCGCGTCACGGTCCTGGACCAGCAGCGGTACCCGGAAGAGCGGCTGTACGGGCCCTCCGCCGGCGGTGGCCGGGGCGCCCCAGGGAGTGGCCAGCAGCTTCTCCGTACCCCGCCGGTGCGCGTCGAGCCGCTCGTCCAGACCGGCGAGGAGCCGTTCCGTACGCGCGAGCCGCACCCGGCCCGGTCTGCGGCGGTAGTCGTGCAGATCGACCCGGATCCAGGGATGCAGCGCCGCGAGCCCGCCGCCGTTCGCGCGAACCGCGCCCGCCGCGCCCCCTTCCGCCACCGCCCGCCTCAGCTCCGCCGGCCGCAGCGGCATCCTGATCTCCGTACGCTCCTGCTGCCCGAGCAGCCGCAGCGTGGCGCGCGCGGCCCGTACCAGCCGCAGTCCGCGGACCCCTGCCTCGGCGTACGGGCGTACCGCGTAGGCGAGTTCGGAGTGCGGCCGGGCCGGTTCGAGCAGGGCGTCCCGGGCCCGCGCCAGCTCCGTACGCAGCCCGGGCCCCGGGTCCGCGACCGCGACGAACCCGCCCGTCCTGGCCCCCACATGCTTGGAGAGGCTGAACACGGACGCGTCGCCGAAGCTGCCGACCGGGCGCCCCGCCACCTCGCTGCCCAGCGCGTGTGCGCCGTCCTCGATCAGCGGGATCCCCAACGCGTCGCACCGGGCGCGCAGTTCGGGCGCCGGATCGGGGTTCCCGTACAGATTGGTGGTCAGTACGGCGGACAGCCCGCGCCATACCGAATCCGGCACCGCGGCCGGGTCGAGGGACCCGTCCCGCTCGTTCACCGGCGCCTGTACGGGACGCAGCCCGGCCGCGAGCACCACAAAGAAGATCACGTCATCGGTGACCGGCGACATGAGGATCCGCCCGCCGCGCGGGCACCAGTGGCGCAACGCCACATACAACCCCAGACGGCATGAGGGCATGTACACACACTCCCGGCCGAGGCGCTCGCGCATCAGTGACTCCAGCGCGGCGTACGGACCATGTGCCGTCTGTGCGGCATGTGTTGAGCGCACACCAAGAGCCATACGGTTCCCCCCTGCCCCGGGCTCAATGTGTCCCATACCGGACGTCCCGTCAATGGGGCGGCGGGAGGCGGCGGGAGGCCGCGCGGCGCGGGCGCGCGGCGGGCGCGGGGCGGCGGGCGGTCCCGGACGGGTGCTACTCCTCCAGCGTCAGGCCCTCTCTGAGCCTGCTCAGGGTGCGGGAGAGCAGTCGGGACACATGCATCTGCGAGATGCCCAGTTCCTCACCGATCTCCGACTGGGTCATATTGGCGACAAAGCGCAAGGACAGGATTTTACGGTCCCGTTGCGGAAGGCACGCGATCATCGGCTTCAGCGACTCGACGTACTCGATGCCTTCGAGACCGTGGTCCTCGTAGCCGATCCGGTCCGTGAGCGCGCCCTCGGTCTCATGCTCCTCGGGCTGCGCGTCCAGCGAACTCGCGGTGTACGCGTTGCTCGCCGCCATCCCCTCGACGACCTCGTCGTGCGAGATACCGAGACGGTCGGCGAGTTCGGTGACGGTCGGCGCGCGGTCAAGCCGCTGGCTCAGCTCGTCGCCGGCCCGTGCCAGATCGAGCCGGAGTTCCTGGAGTCTGCGCGGCACCCGCACCGACCAGGAGGTGTCGCGGAAGAAGCGCTTGATCTCGCCGACGATGGTCGGCATCGCGAAGGTGGGGAATTCGACGCCCCTGCTCAGCTCGAACCGGTCGATGGCCTTGATCAGGCCGATCGTGCCGACCTGGACGATGTCCTCCATCGGTTCGCTGCGGCCGCGGAACCGGGCGGCGGCGAACTTCACCAGGGCGATGTTGAGTTCGACCAGGGTGTTGCGGACGTACGCGTACTCGTGGGTGCCTTCTTCGAGGGACTCCAGCCGGGCGAAGAGGGTCTTGGACAGGGCCCGGGCGTCCATGGCGCGGACCTCGTCGAAGGGCGGGATCTCGGGCAGGTCCTCCAGCCCGGCCGGACCTTCCGGATATTCCGGAGCAGCCGGGTCCACGGGGCTCCGGGCGTCTTCGAGAGCTGTGGCCGGCTGTACGGGGACCTGTGGTGCGGGGAGCTGTGCTGCCGACGGCGCGTGGGGGGTACGCGGTGCGTCGAGCCGGGGTGACATGGTCTCCTCCATCGTTCTCGGCGTGTGGGGGCCGCCGATGGTCGGTCGATCGGATGTGTCTCTCCTGGCCTTCTAGCCCTACCCGCTCCTTCCCGCCGTTGCAAGTGTAAATTGCTTAATTTGTCCGGATTGAGGGGGACTTCGAGTACCGGTGGCCGGATGAAAGGCGTAAAGTTCGAGCGGCGATGGCAGGTGACAGACCCCATCCGTGACCCCCATCCGGCACATCCGACAACGGCGAAGAGGACGGGCATGGACCGCCAGACGGTCGGCAGCACGAACCGGGGCCGGCTCCGCGTCGAGGTCAGGACCGAGGGCCGGAGCGAGGTAGTGGCCGTGGCGGGTGAGCTCGATCACCACACGGCGGAGCTGTTGCGGGCGCCCCTGGACGATGCCCTCGGGCGCGGCCGGGCGCGGCTGGTCATCGACTGTTCTGAGCTGGAGTTCTGTGATTCCACCGGACTCAATGTGCTGCTCGGCGCCCGCCTGAAGGCGGACGCCGCCGGGGGAGGGGTTCATTTGGCCGGCATGCTGCCCGTCGTGGCGCGGGTCTTCGAGATCACCGGCGCGGATGCCGTGTTCACCGTGCATGACACCCTCGAAGACGCTCTGGCCGGCTGAGCCCGGGCCTCTCTTTCTTCCCCCATCGCGACCGGCCGCCGTTCTCCCACGGGAGAAGTGGGTGTTGTCACGATTCGGACGGGCAGAAGATCCCGGGCAGGCCGCACAGGAATCCGCACTCTCTGTAGTGATGTACTTCTCTCTGCGCTGATGTGCAGATGTTTTGATGAACTCGCGAACTGGTGAATCGGTGAGGTGAAGCGCTGATGAGCACCACCCGGCAGCCTCAGCCGGGCGACCTCGGCCCCGAGCCGCGGGAGCGGACGCTCGCGCTCTTCGGTGCCAGTGGTGTCGTCCCGCTGTCGCGCGACTTCACCCGCCAGGCGCTGCACGACTGGGGATGGCTCCCCGCCTCGACCGCGGACCGGCGGGCGGCGGCGGAGGATGTGCTGCTGGTCGTCTCCGAGCTGGTGACCAATGCCTGTCTGCACACCGAGGGGCCCGAGGGGCTGCGGGTGAGCTGTACGGCCAAGGTGCTGCGGCTGGAGGTCACCGACCGCGGTACGGGACAGCCGGCGCCCCGTACCCCGCACCGCGCGGGGCGGCCCGGCGGGCACGGCATGTTCATCGTCCAGCGGCTCTGCCTGGACTGGGGCGTGCTGAGGACTCCCGGCGCGGCGGGCAAGACGGTGTGGGCGGAGCTGGCCGCGCCTCCGGCGTGACGCGCGTATACGCCCCGGTGGGGGCGCGTACGCGAACGTGAACGTGCACAGCCGGGCCGCACCGCGATGCCGGGCCGACGTCGGGGGCTTCACCGCATCGCCGGGGCCGACGCCGGGGGCCTCAGCGCGGCGCTGGGGCAGGCGTGGCGCCCGGCCTCCGCGCCGGCGCCGTGGTCGGCACCGGGCTGAGTGATCCGTACGCCGACCTGCACACCGATTCGTACAGCGACCGGCTCACCGATCCGTACACCGGCCCGTACCGGGATCGTTCCTGGCCGGCTCGGTACGCGCGGCCCGGGGGCGGCCCTCCGCGGACTACCATCACCCCATGACCCGTGTACTGCTCGCCGAGGACGACGCTTCCATCTCGGAGCCGCTGGCCCGTGCCCTGCGTCGGGAGGGTTACGAGGTCGAGGTCCGCGAAGACGGCCCGACCGCGCTGGACGCCGGCCTCCAGGGCGGTGTCGATCTGGTCGTCCTCGACCTGGGCCTGCCCGGTATGGACGGCCTCGAAGTCGCCCGCAGGCTGCGCGCCGAGGGCCACGCCGTACCGATCCTGGTGCTGACCGCCCGCGCCGACGAGGTCGACACGGTGGTCGGCCTGGACGCCGGGGCCGACGACTACGTGACCAAGCCGTTCCGGCTCGCCGAACTGCTCGCGCGGGTACGGGCGCTGCTCCGGCGCGGCGCCGCCGACCCCGTCCCCGCTCCCGCCACCCATGGCGTACGGATCGATGTCGAGTCGCACCGCGCCTGGATGGGCGACGAGGAACTCCAGCTCACCGCCAAGGAGTTCGACCTGCTGCGGGTCCTCGTCCGGGACGCCGGCCGGGTCGTCACCCGTGATCAGCTCATGCGCGAGGTCTGGGACACCACGTGGTGGTCCTCGACCAAGACCCTGGACATGCATATCTCCTGGCTGCGCAAGAAGCTCGGCGACGATGCGGCGAATCCGCGCTACATCGCCACCGTGCGGGGCGTCGGCTTCCGTTTCGAGAAGAGCTGATTCTCGGAGATCCGAGAAGAGCTGACGCCCACGCCCACGGGCCGTCACCGCACCACCCCGCCCGGAGGGCACCATGCGCCGTCGTCTGATCAGCTCCACGCTCGCCGTCGTGCTGGTGGTCATCGCCGTTTTCGGGGTGTCGCTCGTCATCGTCGAGACCCGGACGATCAGCAGCAGCGCCCAGGAGAGCGTGAACTACGAGGCCGGGCGGCTGGTGAGCATCGTCGACAGCCGGCTCCTCGGCGGCGACAGCATCTCCGCCAAGATCCTCTCCGAGCAGATCGACGCGACCCGGTACGCCAGGATCGAGATCCCCGGGCGGGCCCCGGTCGAGATCGGGAAGCGCCCCGTCGGCAGTGTCATCCGCGGCAGGGCCGAGGGCGAGGAGGGCGAGACCGTCGTCGTCGAGGAGGCGCGTTCCACCATCACCCGCGAGGTCGGCAGAACCCTGCTGATCATCGGCGCGGTGGCCCTGCTGGCCGTGGTCGCCGCCATCCTGCTCGCCGTACGGCAGGCCAACAAGCTGGCCTCCCCGCTCACCGATCTCGCGGAGACCGCGGAGCGCCTCGGCTCGGGCGACCCGCGCCCCAGACACCGGCGGTACGCGGTGCCCGAGCTGGACCGGGTCGCCGATGTCCTCGACTCCAGCGCCGAGCGCATCGCGCGGATGCTCACCGCCGAGCGGCGGCTCGCCGCGGACGCCTCGCATCAGCTCCGTACGCCCCTGACCGCGCTGTCCATGCGGCTGGAGGAGATCTCCGCCACCGATGACCTGGACACCGTGAAGGAGGAGGCGATGATCGCGCTGGCCCAGGTGGAGCGGCTGACGGATGTGGTGGAGCGGCTGCTCACCAATGCCCGCGACCCGCGGACCGGCTCGGCCGTCGCCTTCGATCTCGACGAGGTCGTCAAGCAGCAGATCGAGGAGTGGCGCCCGGCCTACCGCAGCGCCGGGCGCGCCATCGTCTGCTCTGGCCGGCAGGGCATGCGGGCCGTCGGCACCCCGGGCGCGGTGGCACAGGTGCTGGCCGCGCTGATCGAGAACTCACTGATGCACGGCGGCGGTACGGTCGCCCTGCGCACCCGGGTCACCGGCAACCAGGCCGTGATCGAGGTGACCGACGAGGGCCCCGGCGTACCGGCCGACCTCGGGGCGCGTATTTTCGAGCGGACCATCAGCGGGCGCAACTCGACCGGGATCGGGCTGGCCGTGGCACGCGATCTGGCGGAGGCGGACGGCGGGCGGCTGGAGCTGCTCCAGCAGCAGCCGCCGGTCTTCGCGCTGTTCCTGAGCCGGGAGGCCGGAGCGCGCAAGGCGCAGAAGGATCAGGACCGCCCGGTCCGCTGAAGGCTGCTGAGGTCCGCTGAGCCAGGGCCGTCCGGTGAGTCAGGACCGCCCGGTCCGCTGACGCGCCAGCGCCCGGTCCCGTGCGTTCCTGGCGTTCGTCACGGACGCGCTCCGCGGTGGAGCGGTGGCCGCCGCCGGCTCCGTACCGGGCAGGGTCCTGAACACCCACGTGCGGTACGACCAGAAACGGAAGAGCGTGGCGACACCGATGCCCAGGAACTTGAACACATTGCTCAGGAGCGGGCTGTCCCAGCCGAATCCGTATGTCGCGGTGTAGAGCACGCCGTTCTCGATCACCAGACCCGCCGCGCTGAACAGCAGGAAGAGCGAAAGCTCCTTCGTACGGCGGTTCTTGTCGCGGTCCCGGTACGTGAAGTAGCGGAAGCCCACGTAGTTGAAGGCGATCGCCACGATCGTCGCCAGGACACTGGCCCGTACCACGGGCAGTTCGGTCGTGTGCCGTACGAGATTGAAGACCAGCAGATTGACCAGCAGGCCCGCGCCGCCCACCGCCCCGAACTTGGCCACCTCGCGTACGAGCCGGTCCAGTCGCACGCGGAGTGCGCCCCGTTCGCTCATATGCCTGCTCAGCCCCGTCCGGTAGACGTCAGTTCCGACCATGCTAACCAGCGCTTCTGAGAGCCGCCTGAGCGACCGTACGTAACGTAAAGCGACGGTACGTGACAGCTTGCAGCGGGTGACGAACGGGCGCTCGTGGCCTGGTGAGGCCCAGTGCGGTCCGGTGCGGTCCGGTGCGGCGGGGGCCGTGGACGCGCTCGCGGTCCGGGTCCGTCGGCTGCGGATACCCTGGGTGCGTGACGTTCCCGGTAGTCGGCATGGTCGGCGGCGGTCAGCTCGCCCGTATGACCCACGAGGCGGGCATCCCCCTCGGCCTCAGATTCAAGCTCCTCAGTGACACCCCCCAGGACTCCGCGGCCCAGGTGGTGAGCGAGGTCGTCATCGGCGACTATCGCGATCTGGACACGCTGCGTGACTTCGCGCGCGGTTGTGACGTGATCACCTTCGATCACGAACATGTCCCGATCGAGCATCTGCGGGCGCTGGAGGCGGATGGCATCCCCGTACGACCGGGTTCCGAGGCGCTGGTGCACGCCCAGGACAAGGGCGTGATGCGCGCCCGTCTCACCGAGCTGGGCGCGCCCTGCCCGCGCCACCGCATCGTCGCCGACCCGGCGGATGTCACGGCCTTCGCGGCCGAGGTGGGCGGCTTCCCGGTGGTCGTCAAGACGGTGCGCGGCGGCTACGACGGCAAGGGCGTCTGGCTCGTACGGTCGGAGAGCGACGCCGAGCAGCCGTTCCGGGCCGGGGTGCCGGTGCTCGCCGAGGAGAAGGTCGACTTCGTACGCGAGCTGGCCGCGAACATCGTCCGCTCCCCGCACGGACAGGCCGTGGCCTATCCGGTCGTCGAGTCGCGGCAGGTCGACGGCGTGTGCGACACGGTCATCGCGCCCGCGCCCGGGCTGCCGGACGAACTGGCGGGCGAGGCCCAGCGGCTCGCGCTGCGCATCGCCGCCGAACTGGGGGTCGTCGGCCATCTCGCGGTGGAGCTGTTCGAGGTCCGCGGCGAGGACGGGACCCCCGGCATCCTCGTCAACGAACTGGCGATGCGCCCGCACAACTCGGGCCACTGGACCCAGGACGGCTCGATCACCTCGCAGTTCGCCAACCATGTACGGGCCGTGCTGGACCTGCCGCTCGGCGATCCGCGTCCGCGCGCGCCCTGGACGGTCATGTGCAACGTCCTCGGCGGCGACTATCCCGATATGTATGCCGCGTATCTGCACTGCATGGCCCGCGACCCGCAGTTGAAGATCCATATGTATGGCAAGGACGTGAAGCCCGGCCGCAAGGTGGGTCATGTCAACACCTACGGCGACGACTTGGACGACGTGCTGGAGCGCGCCCGCCACGCCGCCGGCTACCTCCGAGGAACGATCACAGAATGAGTTCTTCTCTCGCCGGACCTCCGACCGGACCTCCGACCACGGGACCGGCCGGGGAACCGCCGGCCGGGCCGCTCGTCGGCGTCGTCATGGGCTCGGACTCCGACTGGCCCGTCATGGAGGCCGCCGCGAAGGCCCTGCACGAGTTCGAGATCCCGTACGAGGTCGACGTGGTCTCCGCGCACCGGATGCCGCGCGAGATGATCGCGTACGGCGAGGAGGCCGCCGGGCGCGGGCTGAAGGCGATCATCGCGGGTGCGGGCGGCGCGGCACATCTGCCGGGCATGCTGGCCTCGGTGACCACGCTGCCGGTGATCGGCGTTCCCGTACCGCTCAAGTACCTGGACGGGATGGACTCGCTGCTGTCCATCGTGCAGATGCCGGCCGGGGTGCCGGTCGCGGCGGTCTCGGTGGGCGGTGCCCGGAACGCGGGGCTGCTGGCCGCCCGTATCCTCGCGGCCCACGACCCCGAACTGCGGTCCCGGATGCGGGAGTTCCAGCAGGAGCTGAACGACCAGGCGACGGAGAAGGGCAAGCGGCTGCGCGCCAAGGCCGAGGGCGCGGACCACTTCGGATTCGGAAGGTGACGGACGTGAACGCGCAGGACGCCACGCAGTCCCCCGCTGCCTCTTCCCCCGCGGTCTCCTCGGAGTTCCTGGGCGAGGCGATCGCGCTGCTCTCCGAGTTCCCCGTGGTCGACGGCCACAACGATCTGCCGTGGGCGCTGCGCGAGCAGGTCCGCTACGACCTGGACGCCCGCGACCTCGCCCGCGACCAGTCCGCCCGGCTGCACACGGACATCCCCCGGCTGCGGCGCGGCGGTGTGGGCGGCCAGTTCTGGTCCGTGTACGTACGGTCCGACCAGGCCGGCGACGACGCGGTCAGCGCGACGCTCGAACAGATCGATGTCGTCGGGCAGTTGATCGCCCGCTACCCGCGCGATCTGGTCCGCGCGCTGACGGCGGACGACATGGAGGCCGCGCGGCGCGGCGGCAGGATCGCCTCGCTGATGGGCGCCGAGGGCGGCCACTCGATCAACAACTCCCTCGCCACGCTGCGCGCCCTCCACACGCTGGGCGTCCGCTATATGACCCTCACCCACAACGACAATGTGGCGTGGGCGGATTCGGCGACCGACGCGCCGGGTGTGGGCGGGCTCTCCGCCTTCGGGCGTGAGGTGGTCCGCGAGATGAACCGGACCGGCATGCTGGTCGACCTCTCGCATGTCGCCGCGACGACGATGCGGGACGCGCTCGCGGTGACCGAGGCGCCGGTGATCTTCTCGCACTCGTCGGCGCGCGCGGTCTGCGACCACCCGCGCAATGTCCCGGACGATGTGCTGGAGCTGCTGCCCGCGAACGGCGGGGTCGCGATGGTCACCTTCGTACCGAAGTTCATCCTGCCCGCGGCGGTCGACTGGACGCGTGCGGCGGACGAGAACATGGAGTCGCACGGGCTGCACCCCCTGGACACCACGCCCGCGGCGATGAAGATCCACGAGGCCTTCGAGGCGGCCAACCCGCGCCCGGTCGCCACGGCGGCCACGGTCGCGGACCACCTGGACCATATGCGCGCGTGCGCGGGGATCGACCACCTCGGTATCGGCGGCGACTTCGACGGTACGCCCTTCACCCCGAGCGGCCTGGACGATGTCTCGGGCTACCCGAACCTGATCGCGGAGCTTCTGTCACGTAAGTGGTCCACGGCGGATCTGGCCAAGCTGACCTGGCAGAACGCGGTGCGGGCGCTGCGCGGCGCGGAGGACGTGGCGCGCGCGGCACAGTCGGAGCGGGGTCCGTCGAGGGCGACGCTGGAGGAACTGGACGGTGAGGCGGCGGCCTGAGCGGCGGGGTGCGGGGCGCGGCTGTTGGGCGCCCCCCGCACCGGCTTGAGCAGCCATGCGTCGTCATGCGTCGTCAGTCGGTGCAGAGGCAGAACGGGTGCCCCGCCGGGTCCGCGGCCCCTTTTTTTGCCGTTCTTGCACCGTTCGGCCCTGGGGGCCTCTCGGGCTTCGAGCGGCTGCGCCGGACTCCGTCCGCCGGTCCGTGATCCGGCCTCAGTCGGTGCAGAGACAGAACGGGTGTCCCGCCGGGTCCGCGTAGACGCGGAAGGAGCGGGTACGGTTCGCCGCGTCCAGTACGGTCGCGCCGAGGGCCAGCACCTCCTTCTCCGCCGTGTCCAGATCCGTGACGTCCAGATCCAGATGGAACTGCTGCGAGCTGTCCGGCGCGGGCCAGGCCGGGGGTACGAAGCCGGGCGCGAGCTGGAACGCGAGCGTCGTCCCGGCTGTTCCGGTCAGCTCCACCCATTCCTCGCCGTCGTCCTCGATCTCCTTGATCTCGCCGCCCAGCACCTGGGCGTAGAAACGGGCGAGCGCGACGGGGTCGGGGCAGTCCAGGACGACGGTACCGAGCGTGGCGATGGCCATGACGTTCTCCTTCTCGTGTGTGACCGCCCCTGTACGGGACCGCCAGGGGGCGTCACCGCTGGAGGCCGTTACCGCTGGAACGGCTCAACCGGTAACGGTCGTGGTTACTGCATGCTCCCGTACAGGAGGTAACGTCGCAACCATGAATGACAGGCTGTCCGCACCCGGAGGCCTCGCCCTGATCGAGGCCCTGGTGAACACGCTGGACATCGAAACGGGCGTCGACTCCCTCGACACCCCGGACGGCCGCGCCGCCTTCGGCCTGACCGAGCGGGATGCCGCCGGGGCCCGTGAACTCCGTGAGGCCCTGCGTACGGTCTGTCTCGCCCACGCAGGCCACCGCCCGGCGGACCGCTCGACCGCCGACCTGGACCGGCTCCTGGCCGACGCCCCGCTCCGGGTCGCCGTCGACCCCGACGGCGGCGCCGCACTCCGCCCGGCCGCGGCCCGCGACGCGCTGGTGTCCCGGGTCGCGGCGGCGATCGCGGCGGCGGTCGCGGAGGGTACGTGGCTCCGCCTCAAGGCGTGCGAGGCCGAGGACTGCCAGTGGGCGTACTACGACCGCAGCCCGGCGGGGCGTGGCCGCTGGTGCTCGATGTCGGTGTGCGGCGCCCGCGCGAAGATGCGCGCGTACCGCGCGAGAAGGGGCCCGGCCGTCTGAGGGCGCCCGGGCCGCCCCGGCCGCTTGGGGTACGGAGGCGAACCGAGCCCTGAAAAATCACGCCCGGGGGCGGCCCATCGCCCGGTACGTCCAGCCCGCCGCGCGCCAGCGGGCCGGGTCCAGGGCGTTGCGCCCGTCCAGCACCAGGCGGCGCGCCGCCACCTCGCCCAGCGCCGCCGGGTCCAGCTCGCGGAACTCGCGCCACTCGGTCAGATGCAGCACCACGTCCGCGCCGCGCACCGCCTCCACCGCCGAGCCCGCGTACCCCAGCGTCGGGAAGAGCCGCTTCGCGTTCTCCATGCCCTTGGGGTCGTACACCGTCACCTGGCCGCCCTGGAGATGGATCTGCCCGGCGACATTGAGCGCGGGAGAGTCCCGTACATCGTCCGAGTCCGGCTTGAAGGTCGCGCCCAGCACCGCGACCCGCTTGCCGAGGAACGACGAGTCGCCGCCCACCGCCTCGCGCGCCAGCTCCACCATGTCGCGGCGGCGGCGCATATTGATCGAGTCGACCTCGCGCAGGAACGTCAGCGCCTGGTCCGCGCCCAGCTCGCCCGCCCGTGCCATGAACGCCCGGATGTCCTTCGGCAGACAGCCGCCCCCGAAGCCGATCCCCGCGCGCAGGAACTTGCTGCCGATGCGCTCGTCGTACCCGAGCGCCTCCGCCAGCTTCGCCACATCGCCGCCCGCCGCCTCGCAGACCTCCGCCATCGCGTTGATGAACGAGATCTTCGTGGCCAGGAACGAGTTCGCGGAGGTCTTCACCAGCTCGGCGGTCGGGAAGTCCGTCACCACGAACGGCGACCCTTCCCCGACCGGCGTCTCGTACACCTCGCGCAGTATCCGCTCGGCGCGCTCGCTGCGTACGCCCACCACGATGCGGTCCGGGTGCAGGGTGTCCGCCACGGCGAAGCCCTCGCGCAGGAACTCCGGGTTCCACGCCAGCTCCACCTGGCCGCCCGCGGGCGCCAGTTCGGCGATACGGGCCGCCAGCCGCTCGGCGCTGCCCACGGGCACCGTGGACTTGCCGACGACCAGCGCGGGCCTGCCGAGATGCTTGGCGAGGCTGTCGACCGCGGAGTCGACGTACGACATGTCGCAGGCGTACTCGCCGTGCTTCTGGGGGGTGTTCACACAGATGAAGTGCACATCGCCGAACTCCGCGACCTCCGCCCAGTCCTGCGTGAACCGCAGCCGCCCGCTCGACCCCTCGATCCCCGCGACGTGCTTGCGCAGCAGCTCCTCCAGACCCGGCTCGTACATCGGCACCCGGCCCGCCGAGAGCATCTCGATCTTCTCCGGCACCACATCGAGACCGAGGACCTCGAAGCCCAGCTCCGCCATGGCCGCGGCGTGGGTGGCGCCGAGATAACCGGTGCCGATCACTGTGATCTTGAGGGCCATGGGGTGCTCCAGGGGGACGTGGGCGGGGAGTGCGGGCCCGAGCATAGCCGCGCGTAGTGACAGCTCAGCAGGGCACTCGTACCCCATGTTCGAGTGGTGTCGGCAACCATGGTCGAACGGTGTCGGCAAACTCACCTGTACCCGCGGAGGCCGCGCCCCTAAGATTGGGTTACTTAACGGTAGTTAGCATCGTGGGGAGTGGAAGACCGTGGCCGGACCGGCTGATTTCGACCTTTATCGCACGTCCGAAGAGCACGACATGCTCCGTGAGGCCGTGCGCGCGCTCGCCGAGGCGAAGATCGCGCCCCACGCCGCCGCGGTCGACGAGGAGGCCCGCTTCCCGCAGGAGGCGCTCGACGCGCTGGTCGGCTCCGACCTGCACGCCATCCATGTCCCGGAGGAGTACGGCGGGGCCGGCGCCGACGCCCTCGCCACCGTGATCGTGATCGAGGAGGTCGCGCGGGTCTGCGCCTCGTCCTCCCTGATCCCGGCCGTGAACAAGCTCGGCTCGCTGCCCGTGATCCTCTCCGGCGGCGAGGACCTCAAGAAGAGGTATCTGGGGCCGCTGGCCAAGGGCGACGCGATGTTCTCGTACTGCCTCTCCGAGCCGGACGCGGGCTCCGACGCCGCCGGGATGAAGACCCGGGCGGTACGGGACGGCGACCACTACGTCCTCAACGGGGTGAAGCGCTGGATCACCAACGCCGGCGTCTCCGAGTACTACACGGTGATGGCCGTCACCGACCCGGAGAAGCGCTCCAAGGGCATCAGCGCGTTCGTGGTCGAGAAGGGCGACGAGGGTGTCTCCTTCGGCGCCCCGGAGAAGAAGCTCGGCATCAAGGGCTCCCCGACCCGCGAGGTCTACCTCGACAACGTCCGTATCCCCGCCGACCGCCTGATCGGCGCCGAGGGCACCGGCTTCGCCACGGCCATGAAGACCCTCGACCACACCCGCATCACCATCGCCGCCCAGGCCCTCGGCATCGCACAGGGCGCGCTCGACTACGCCAAGGGGTACGTCCAGGAGCGCAAGCAGTTCGGCAAGCCGATCGGCGACTTCCAGGGCGTCCAGTTCATGCTCGCCGACATGGCGATGAAACTGGAAGCGGCCCGCCAACTCACGTACGCCGCCGCAGCCCGCTCCGAACGCACCAGCGCAGGCGCCACCAAGGAAGACCTCACCTTCTTCGGCGCCGCAGCCAAATGCTTCGCCTCCGACGCGGCCATGGAAATCACGACGGACGCGGTCCAACTCCTCGGCGGCTACGGCTACACCCGCGACTACCCGCTCGAACGCATGATGCGCGACGCCAAGATCACCCAGATCTACGAGGGCACGAACCAGATCCAGCGCATAGTGATGGCGCGGAACCTGCCGTAAGGCCGACCGGGCGGGACAACTGCCAGGTCGGAGCCTATATATCCTCGCGGGAAGGCCCCTTGCGATCGATCGCGGGGGCCACGGTCCAGCGTCCTCCAAGGTCGGATCGTACGCAGCGATTCAGTCCGTGCGGGCACAAGAGAAACGCCCTGCCCCATACCCTGACAGTGACGAGCTGTTCAGAGAGGGGCAAGGCCGTGCCATCTGACGCTACCCCGGACCCGTACAACAACCCGATTGCTTTCGGGCAACGGCTGAAGATCCTCCGCACCCGTCGAGGCATGACCCGCGCCCAACTCGGCGGGCTCGTCGGCGACAAGTCCGCCTCCTGGGTGCGCGCGATGGAAGAAGGCCGGCTCCAGACACCGAAGCTGGCGACCTTCCTGCGCCTGGCGGAGATCCTGCGGGTCCGGGACCTCTCCGAACTCACAGGGGACCTCTCCGTGCCCATCGCTCTGTTCACCGGCCCCGGCCACCCACGGCTCGCCGCCGTCAAAGCGGCCGTTGATGCTTTTCCTCTCACAACACGGCGCCAGGCGCCGCCGATCAGCCATATTCAGGTCCGGCTCGCACGCGCCTGGGAGTCACGGCATTCGGCGCCGAACCATCGCGAAGCCGTCGGAGCCCTCCTGCCGGATCTCATCCGGGACGCCCAACTGGCTGTACGGCAGGCCGACAGCGCGGCCGAACGCCGAACCGCGCAAGGCGCGTTGTCCGAGGTGTACAGCCTGAGCCAGTTCTTCGTGGCCTACCAGCCGGACGCGCCGCTGCTGTGGCGCGTTGCCGAGCGCGGCATGGTCGCGGCCCAGGAGTCCGAGGACCCCCATGCGATCGGTGTTGCCGCGTGGCTCACCGCCCAGGCGCACCGGGACTCAGGACCGGGCCACTACGACGCCGCGGACTCCGTCACCAAGGAGGCACTGGAGTTCCTCACACCCTTGCTGCCGGACGCTTCGGACGATGTCCTGGCCATCACCGGTGCCTTGACCTTCGAGGCCGGGTACACGGCTGCACGGCGCCGTGAGACGGGCACGGCGTGGCGCTACTGGGACCAGGCCCGTGTCATGGCCGACCGGCTCCCTCGCGAGTACTTCCATCCCGTCACGAGCTTCTCTCAGGCCATCATGGGCGCTCACGCTGTCACCGTGGCCGTGGAACTGCACTCCGGCGGCGAGTCGGTCCGTCAGGCCACACAGTCCGACGCCGCCACGATCCGGTCCCGGCCGCGCCGCGCCCGCCATCGGATCGAAGAGGCGCGTGGCTACCACCTGGACGGGCAGCCGGACGTGTCGCTGGACATGCTGGCGCGCGCGCACGAAGCCGCCCCCGAAACGATCAAGTACAACGGGTACGCCAAGGCCATCGTCCTTGAGCAGACCGAATCAAAGCTGCCCGCACGGCGTCGGCGCGCCTCTGAACTCGCGGTCAAGCTGGGTCTGCTGTCCGCCTGAGCAAGGGCGCACAATCTGTGCGCCTGCTCCGTGCCGTCCGCTCCTACCGTCGTCGTCAGAGCTGAAGAGCCGCTGACGAAGGGGTAGTTGTGCATGCCGGAACACCGGGACAGCCATCACCCGTTGGCTGCTGTCGTCCAGCAAGGCGCCCTCGAAGGCTGTGCCGGCCGGATGACCTAGCCGAGCAAATTCCGTCCTGGCGGGTCCAGGGCGCCGTCACCTATCTGCCTATCTCCCCACGAAACCCCGGCGACCGCGGACACGGTCCCGGGGCATGGCCAACGCCAGAACCAGAAAGAGCGTCGACATGCCTGAACCTACAGCCAGAACAGCAGCTCCCGACATCGATTGCCTGCCGCTCGACTTCGTCACGATGGGAGACACGGCCCGGAGCGTGATCGACTCGGATGTCCGACTGTCGGACGAGGATCTGGAGATGTACACGCTCCGGCTGCGCGCCCACTTGGCGCTGCTGATTCCGGAGGCGGAGCGGCAGTTCGGACGTCTTGCCCCGGTAGGTGTCGAGGAGGCCCGACAGCGGCTGGACGCCGGGCCCGGGTCGCTCGGGCTCGTGCGGTACGCGCACTGCCTGGCGCGGTCCGTCCTCTCGCTGTGCGCGCGCCTGGGCCATGGCGGGGAGGACCACGATGCCTGAGTCCGGCGGGAGTGTTGTGCTGCGGTGGAGTAGTCATCCGCGGTGTGTGGCTTTGGCGCGGATGGAGTTGCGGAAGGCGTTGGCGGATTGGGGGCTGTCCGGCCTGGAGGATTCCGCCGTTCTGATTCTGTCCGAGCTGCTCAGTAATGCCGGGTTGCATGCCAGGGTCTCGCCGGAGCAGGTCATCGAGACGCACTACTTCCGCAGCTCGGGCGGCTTACGGATCGAGGTGCACGATGGTTCGCCGGAGCGGCCTCGGCCTCGGCCTGCCAACCTGGAGGCGTCGGACGGGCGGGGGTTGCTGTTGGTGGAGGCGCTGGCGGACGCGTGGGGTGTGGCCGACCGCGCCGGGCCGGGGAAGGTGGTTTGGGCGTCACTTTCGGTGCCGGTCGTGCGGCCCAGTGAGAGGGGCTGCTTATGACCGCGCCCGTCGTTCCGTATATCGCCTGTTGGTCCTCGGAGCACCGGCCCCAGGGCACGCTGGTCGTCCGGGGCGGCGGCATCGCGTACGTCGATGAGGGACCGTACGAGCGTGACGACTTCGGCGTGCTCTGGAAACGGGTGGGGCTGAGCCCGGGGAAAGGGCGGCCGGAGTTCGGGAATGTGCACTTCCTGCGGCAGCGGCGGGCCATGCGGAAGCTGCTGTGTCAGATCTGTGGCGGGCCGTCCGACCGTACCGACAACGGCACGTTGTGGGTGGTCGGCGAGGACGCCGACTATCCGGAGTTGAGCAAGCCCGGCTACGTCACCACGCATCCGCCGCTGTGTGTACCGTGCGCCGTTACGTCGGTGGGAGCGTGTCCGCACTTACGTAAGCGCTATGTCGCCTTGCGGGTGCGGACGTTTGTGGTGGCGGGGGTGCATGGTGTCGTGTATCAGCCGGGCGGGGTGTTCCCGGTGATGTGCGACGCGGGCGGGGTCGCGTTCGAGAGCCGGCGGCTCCCCTGGGTGCTCGCGGGGCAACTGATCATGGAGTTCCAGGAGTTCACCATCGTGGATCTGGCAGCGGAACACGCCGCCTACCTGAAGCGAACCTAGGCGCGCAACCACTCCCAGCCCGGGTTCACAGCCCGAGTGATTCCGCCGCGTACAGGCCCCCGACCCCCGTGGCCAAGGTCGCCAGGAGCAGGCGTAGGGCCGTTTCCGGGAGGTGGGGGTGGAGGCGGGCGCCCAGGTAGCCGCCCGCCAGGCCGCCCACGCCGCAGGTGAGGCCCAAGTACCAGTCCGGGGCGATGTCTCCCGGCGTGGTGAGTGCCAGCAGGGCGTACGTGAGGGCCCCTACGACCGAGGTCAGGAAGGTGGCGGCCAGGGCGGCCGGGGCTACCTTTGTCACCGGGACGCCCCGGCCGACCAGCACCGGGCCGAGGAGGGAGCCGCCGCCGATTCCGTAGATCCCGCCGACGATGCCGACGACCAGGGCCAGTGCGACCGTGGCGCGTGCGGACGGTTCGCGGCCCTCGCGGTGGTGGCGGGCCGGGCGAAGGGTATGTATGCCCAGCCACAGGCCCAGGGGCAGCAGCAGAAGCGCCACGAACAGCCGGAAGATCCCCGGGCCCGGCACGGCGTATACGCGGATGACCGCGCCGATCACCACACCCGGGAGCGTGCCGAGCACCAGCAGGCGGGTGAGCGGGCCGCGGAGATGACCGTTCGAGCGGTAGCGCAGCAGGGCGCCCGGCCCGGCCACCACGTTGAAGAGCAGGTTCGTCGGGGTCACCGCCGGGCTCGGCACCCCCAGCACGCTGAGCTGCACCGGCAGCAGAAAGACCGCCCCGGACACTCCGACCGGGGCGGTCACCATCGCTATCAGCAGGCCCGCGGTGAGCCCGAGCAGCCCTGTCGACCAGACCAACTCGGGCCCCTCCTGTGCCGTACGCGCGGAGCCGTACGCGCTGAGCCGTACGCCGGAACTCAGTCGCCCGAGACCGTGACCTTCTCGTCGTTGTTGAGCTGGTTCACCAGTTCCTTGACCTTGGCTTTGTCCCAGACCAGGTTGCCGCCGACGCTGCCCGAGATCGGCATGTTCATGGACTTGCCGTCGCCGCCCGTGACGCCCTTCATCGCGAAGAACATCTGGCCCAGCGACCACAGGGACATGTCCTTGTCCACGATCAGCGTGTCCAGGCCCGCGCCCATGGTCGGGTAGAGCTTGAACGGGTTGAGGATCGTGCCCGGGGTGGCGGTCTGTGAGGCGAGGGCGGCGAGGAACTTCTGCTGGTTCTTCGTACGGTCCAGGTCGCTGTTGGCGAACGCGTACCGGGTCCGTACGAAGGCGAGGGACTGCTCGCCGTTCAGGGTCTGCTTGCCCGCCTGGAAGTCGGCGCCGGACTTCTTGTCCTTGAACGCCTTGGGGATGTCGATCTCCACCCCGCCGATCGCGTCCACGATGTTGGCGAAGCCCGCGAAGCCGATCTCGACGTAGTGGTCGATGTGCAGCCCGGTGTTGTACTCGACGGTACGGACGAGCAGTTCGGGGCCGTCCTCCGCGTACGCCGCGTTGAGCTTGGTCTGCCGGCCGGTGTTCGGGAAGAGCTTGCCGGACTCGGAACCGCGGAACGAGGGGATCGTCACATTCGAGTCGCGCGGCAGCGAGATCAGCGTCGGCCCGTTCGACCCGTCGTGCAGGATCATCATCGAGTCGGTGCGCTTGCCCTCGGCTGAGCCCGTGTGCAGCTTCTTCTTCTCCTCGGCGGACATGCCGTCACGGCTGTCCGAGCCGACGATCAGATAGTTGGTGCCGTCGCCCTCCGCCGGGCGCTCGATGACCTTGGAGAGATCGACCTCGCGCTTGAGCTTGCCGTCGGCCCAGAAGTACGTACCGATGGTGACGCCGAGGAACACCACGACCAGCACCAGCGCGCCGACCTTGATACGGCGGCGCCAGTCCGGGGCGTACCGGGGCCCGGGAGGGCCGCTCGGCGGGGGCGGGGGGCCGCCGCCGTTGCGGCCGCCGCCACCGGGGGGCGAGCCGTACACCTGGCCCGTGTTGTAGCCGCTGTCGTACCCCGGGTCATACCCCTGGTCGTACCCCTGCGACTGCTGCGGGACGCCACGCGGCTGCACATGCGGCATCACACGCGCGCCCTCGGGCTGCGCGCCCGCGCTGCCGCGCCCGTAGCGGTCGCCGCGGCTGCCGCGGTCGCCGGTCCATCCGTCGGGCCAATCATTCATACGGACCAGTGTGCCGGGCAGGGCTGTCGGCCAGACAGGGGAGAGGGGAAATCGGGTCGGGCCTGTTGCCAAGCTGATGCAATGCGAACCGTGTCCTTACCCGGCCACGCTCGTACCCGGCCAGGACCGCGCCAAGGCTCCCGCCTGGCCACGACCGCGCCAAGGTTCCCGCCCGGCCCGTACCCGCCCGGCCCGTACCCGCCCGGCCCGCACCCGGCCCCCGCCAGGCCCGCACCCGCCCGGACCGCGTCCGCCCCGGCTGCCGCTCAGCCGCCGCGCGACCCGCCCAGGGCCCCGCCTGCCCCAGGCCCCTGCCCGGCCGCCGCACAGACGCCGCATAAGGTGGGGCGCATGACAGATCAGGCCACCCGGCCGGAGTCCGGGATACCGGGCAAGCCCACCTCCGCCTCCCGTACCACGCTCAGCCACATCATGACCGCCAGTGACACGAACCTGCTCGGTACGGTGCACGGTGGCGTGATCATGAAGCTCGTGGACGACGCGGCGGGCGCCGTCGCGGGGCGCCACTCCGGCGGCCCCGCGGTGACCGCCTCCATGGACGAGATGGTGTTCCTCGCCCCGGTCCGCGTCGGCGACCTGGTCCACGTACGCGCGCAGTGCAACTGGACCGGGCGCAGCTCGATGGAGATCGGTGTACGGGTCCTCGCCGAGCGCTGGAACGAGTCGACCCCGGCGACCCAGGTCGGCAGCGCCTACCTGGTCTTCGCCGCCGTCGACGCGGACGGCAGGCCCCGGCCCGTACCACCGGTGATCCCGGAGACCGAGCGGGACGAGCGCCGCTACCAGGAGGCCCAGATCCGCCGTACGCACCGGCTGGCCCGCCGCCGCGAGATCCAGGAGCTACGGGAGAAGCGCGCGGCGGAGGGCATCGACGAGTAGGCCCTGGCCCTGTCCACCGTGCCATGGGCGCCCCTCACGGGCACACGACCTCGTCCCCCGTCACCGTCCCGAACTGGTCGTCCTGCCCGTCCTTCGGCGGCTCCCCGGCCCGTACCGGAGTCGCCGGAGCCACCGGGGTCACCGGAGTCACCCCCTTGTAGTCCGTGCCGATCATCACCTTGAGCGTCGGGCCCTGCTGCCGTGCCGGGCGCAGTTCGCTGCCGGGCAGGGCCGCCGCCAGGGACTTCGCCGAGCGGTCCCAGCGCGGGTCGTACAGCACGACCGTCCGCGCCAGATCGCGTTCGTCGGCGTTGAGGGGGGAGCCGGTGGTGGCGAAGCCGGTGGCGCGCAGGGCTTCGTCGGCGCGGCGGCCGAGCCCGTCCTTGCGCGTCGCGTTGTAGACCTGCACCCGGATCTGTTCGGGCGCCACCTCGACCAGCACTGCCTGCCGCCCGTTCCCCTGCTGCCCGCCCCCCGCCGCCGAAGGCACCGGCACCGGCTCCTGCCGGCTCTTCCGGCTGGTCAGCGGTCTGTCCTCGCGCAGCGCCCGGAACAGCGCCTTCGACTTCACCGGATCCCACTTCACCGTCGAGCCCACCCCCTTGACCGCGACCCCGGACCCCTTGCCCGCCAATGGCACCGAGGTGAATTCGGACGATGAGGGTGAAAAGCCGCGCATCGCCTCGTTGAGGGCCAGCATCTGCTCCGTACCGAACCCCGCGTCCGCCCGTACGGAGCTGAGCATCGTCGTGGTGACATCCCGGAACTTCACCGGGTTCAGCAGCACACCGCTGGAGGTGGCCTGGCTGATCAGCGCGGCCAGGAAGCGCTGCTGGCGCCGCATCCTGCCGAGGTCGGCCGCGCCGTCGACATGCCGGGACCGTACGTACTGCAACGCCTGGCCGCCGTTCAGCTTGTGCGTGCCGGGCGTCAGATCGAGGCCGGTGTACGAGTCCTTGAGCGCCTTGGGCGTACAGATCTCCACCCCGCCCAGCGCGTCCACCGTCTTCATGAAGCTCGCGAAGTCGACCTCCAGATAGTGGTTGATCTTCACGCCCGTCATGTGCTCAAGGGTCCTGACCGTCAGATTCGGCCCGCCCTCCGCGTACGCCGCGTTCAGCTTCACCGCGTGCGAGCGGTGCTGCTTGCCGGTGGCGGGGTCGGTGTGCTCGGGCAGCTGCGCGTAACTGTCGCGCGGCACGCTCACCACGCTCGCGCGCTCCCCGTTCTCCGAGAGGTGCACCAGCATGATCGTGTCGGTGCAGTGGCACGGTGCCCCGCCGAGCCGGTAGGCCCGCCGCTCGTCCTGGGTGATCCGGTCGCGGCCGTCGGTGCCGACGAGCAGGAGATTCAGCCCCTGGCCGGCTGCGGGCCGGTTCTTCATGTCCTTGAAGGCGTCGACCCGGCCGATCCCGGTGTCCAGACTGGTCACCACCGCGTGGCCGATCCCGCCGGCCGCCAGCACCAGCACGGAGAGCGTCGTCGCCGCCCGGGTCCCCCAGCGCGGCCGCTCCCGCCGGGGCCCTCCCGCGTCCGGCAGGTTGCGCACCGGCCGGTAGACGGGAGCGGGGACGGCCGGGCGGGGCGGACGGCGGGGGGAGCGGGGCGGGGTGGTCAACGGGGTACACCTCTGCGGCAGTAGGGCAGTAAGCCCATACGATCAGCGCCACCGGGTGCCGCACGGGCGGCGCGCGTCGCTGTCCCCCGTACGCGGTAACGTGGCTGGCCGTACCGCCGTCTCCCGAAGGACCCAGAAGCCTCCATGCCTGCCCAGCCCCCCGCGGTCTCCGTGATCATGCCGGTGCTCAACGAGGAACGTCATCTCAGGAACTCGGTCCGGCACATCCTTGAGCAGGAGTACGAAGGCGAGATGGAGGTGGTGATCGCGCTCGGGCCCTCGACGGACCGTACGGACGAGATCGCCGCCGAGCTGGTACGGGAGACCGCGTCGCACCCGCGCGCCAGCGTCCGTACCGTCCCCAACCCCACCGGCCGCACCCCCGCCGCGCTCAACGCCGCGATCAAGGCGTCCAGGCACCCGGTGGTGGTACGGGTCGACGGCCACGGCATGCTCTCGCCGAACTACATCGCGACGGCGGTACGGCTGCTGGCGGAGACCGGCGCGCAGAACGTCGGCGGGATCATGCACGCCGAGGGCGAGAACGACTGGGAGAGCGCGGTCGCCGCCGCGATGACCTCGAAGATAGGGGTCGGCAATGCGGCGTTCCACACCGGAGGCGAGGCCGGGCCCGCGGAAACCGTGTATCTGGGCGTCTTCCGGCGGGAGGCCCTCGAACAGCAGGGCGGCTACAACGAGGAGTTCATCCGCGCCCAGGACTGGGAGCTGAACTTCCGTATCCGCGAGGCCGGCGGCGGGATCTGGTTCTCGCCCGAGCTGCAGGTGCAGTACCGGCCACGGCCCTCGGTCCGTGCGCTCGCCAAGCAGTACAAGGACTACGGGCGCTGGCGCCATGTCGTCGCCCGCTACCACTCCGGCTCGATCAATCTGCGCTATCTCGCCCCGCCGACGGCCGTCTGCGCGATCGCCGCGGGCATCGTGGTCGGCCTGGTGCTCACCCCCTGGGGGCTGATCGTCCCGGCCGGCTATCTGGCGGCGATCGCCGCGGGCTCGGTGCCCGCGGGCAAGGGGCTGCCGCTGAAGGCCCGGCTCCAGATCCCGGTGGCGCTGGCGACCATGCACATGTCGTGGGGGTACGGCTTCCTGACCAGCCCGCGGTCCCTGGCGAAGAAGGTCATCGCGAGCCGCCGCCCGGCGGTACGGCCCACGGTCGAGGCGTAAGCCCCGTAACACCCCCGTACCGCCGCCCCGTACCCCCGCGGTCAGAAGCGGTACGGCGCGTACACCGGCATGCACTTGTCCTTCTCCGAGCCGTTGAGCGGGTCCGCCGACTTCGGTATCCCGCCCGCCACCGGCTTGGACGCCTTCGGGTACGAGGCGCCTTCGCGCCAGTCCGCGCCCACCACCAGCGTGACACCCGAGACATCCGTCGACCGCTTCACCGAACTCAGCGGGATTCCCAGGGACTTGGCCACCGCCTGCGCGTCCCCCTCCAGATCCGCGCTGGGGAAGGTGACGGACGTACGCTCCTGCGGGCTGGGCGTGGAATCCGCCTGGGCCAGCGTGTAGCCCTTGGCGTTGAGCCGCGCGGCGATGTCGGCGGCGCGGCGCGGCACCGCGCTCTGCTGCTCGCTGCCCGTGCCGTTACGTACGATCACGCCGGTCTCGGCGGGCGGCGCCGCCGGGTCCTTGGAGAGCGGCTCGGCGGGCTCGGCGGTCTTCTTGGCGTCGTCCGGGCCGCCGTTGCTGTCGAAGGCGACATCCTCGCGGAGCATCTCCCAGACCTTGTCGGCGTCGGGCTCCAGGGGTATGAGGTGGTTACGGTCGAGGGGGTCCTCGACGGACGGCATGGTCGTCATGGTGAGCCGGTTCGTCGGCACGCTCTTGAGCTGCATGGCCAGGTCGTACAGCTTCTTGACCGTACCGATCTCCTCGGACACCTCAAGCGACTTGGTCGCCGCCTCCGCGAGACCGGTCAGCCGCATAGTGTCGGTGAAGATGTTCTGCGACTTCAGCTCGCGGATCATCGCGTTCATATACATGTGCTGGGCCTTGGCGCGGCCGAGGTCGCTCTCGAAGGCGTGCCGGGTGCGCAGCCACTGGAGGGCCTGCTTGCCCTGGATCTGATGCGTACCGGCCGTGAGTTTCAGCCCGGAGCCGCCCGGGACGCCGGGCAGCGGCCTGTCCCAGACATTGTTCTCGACGCAGACCTCGACGCCGCCTATCGCGTCGGCCATGCTCACCACACCGGAGAAGTCGATCGTCATCCAGTGGTCGATATAGACGCCGGTCAGCTTCTCCCAGGTGCTGAGAGTGCAGCCGGCGCCGCCGCGCGCCAGGCTCTCGTTGATGATCGCGTTGGTCTTGGGCCAGACCTTGCCGGTCTTGGCGTCCTTGCACTCGGGGATGTCGACGCGGGTGTCGCGCGGGATGCTCACGACCGAGGCGTTCTTCCGGTCGGCGGAGACATGGACCAGCATCTGGACATCGCCGAGGGGCGGGTTGCCCGCGGTGTCCTTGCTGCCGCCGAGCTTGACGTTCTCGGCGGTGGCGCGGCTGTCGGAGCCGATCAGCAGGATGTTGAGGGGGGTCTGGCCGGCGCCGTTGGCGTCGGGCTTCTTGACGCCCGTGGCGCCGTTGCTGCGGTCGCCGCTGCGGATATTGGCGTTGAGGTGCCGGTAGTAGAGATAGCCGGCGCCGGCCGTGCCGAGCAGGAGGAGTACGAGAGCGCCGGCGATCCAGCGGAGTATTCGCCAGGGACCGCGCCTGGAGCGGCGGCGGGCGGAGGCGGCGCGGACGGTCTTGCGCCGGCCGCCCTCGGGCTGGGTGCCGGAGTCTGCGGTGGTGTCCTCGGTGTCCGCCGCCGCGGTGTCACTGGCCGCGCCCTGGGCCGGAACCGCCGGGCCGGCAGCCTCGGGACTCCCGGGACTCCCGGGATTCTCGCGATCCGCCGCGCCGCTCCCGTCGTCCTCGTAAAGACTGTCGTCCCAGCCCAACTCCCGGGGGTGCGGTACGCGTTCGTCCGCACCCTCCCGTCTCACACTGCTCTGACGCACCCAGACCCCCCTTTCTCAGATCGTCCGTACGAGCCGGAATCCCGGCGTCACTTGGCGCAGACCTGCTTGTCGGCTTCCACCTTCTGCACACCCTCCGGCGCCTTCGCCGGTCCGGTGATGGGTATCCCCGCGCCCTTGAAGTCCGCCCCGAGGGTCAGCGTCATCGCCTCAAGCCCCACGGCGTCCTCCGTACCCGGCTTCATGGCCGCGGCGGGCAGCCCCATCATCGCGGCGAGCGCGCGCGCCTGGTCCGCCTGGTTCGGCGCGTACTCCAGGGTCGTCTTGGGCAGGTCGGGGCCGGGGGAGTTGCCCTTGTTGGTGGACTTCGGCACGCCCTCGCTGTTCTGGAGCCAGGCCAGGGTCTCCTGCGCGGAGCCCTGCGGGCCGCCGCCGTTGTACACATCGACGCGTACGTCCTCGGCGGCGGCCTTCGGGCCCTTCAGCAGCGCGGCCTGCTTGCTCTTGGCCGCCGCCTCCTGCTGCTTCACCTCGGTGAGCGACGTGTCGCTCTGCATCATCGCGAACAGCGGCTTCGCCTTGGCCTCGTCGACGACCACCGTGGCCTTGACGATCTCCGCCGGGTTGTCGAGCACCGGCAGTGTGGTGAAGGTGATGTTCTTCGGGTTGACCTTGGCGAGTTCCTTGGCCAGGTCGCTGAGCTTCTGGATGCTGCCGATACCGGTGTCGACGGTGAGAGCCTTCGTCGCGGCCTCCGCCAGACCGAACAGCTTCTGGGGATCCGTGAGGGTGTCGCCGGACGTGATCTTCCGGATCATCGAGCTGAGGAACTGCTGCTGCGTCTCGATCCGGGTGAGGTCGCTCCCGGTGCCGAACGCGTGGCGCGTACGGACGAAGGCGAGGGCCTGCTCGCCCTCGATGGTGTGCGTGCCCTTGCTCAGCTTGAGATGCGACTTCGGGTCGTCGACGTCCTTGGCCACGCACACCTCCACACCGCCGACCGCCGTGGACAGTGTCTTGACCGCGTTGAAGTCGGCCATCATGAAGTGGTCGACGGTCAGCCCGGTGAGTTCCGTGACCGTACGCATCGTGCAGCCCGGGTCCCGGCCGTTCTGGCCGAGGCTGGTGTTGAAGTGCGCCTGCGAGGCGCCTGGGATGACCTCGGTGCCCTCGGCGGTCTTCGTCTCGCAGTCGGGGATGTCCGTGATCAGGTCGCGCGGAATCGACAGCACCGTCGCGTTCGTACGGTCCTTGGAGACATGGAACAGGAGATTGGTGTCGGCGTGGCCGACGCTGCCCGCGTCTCCGTAACCCTCGTTGCCGGCGCCGGTCCGTTTGTCCGTGCCGATCAACAGTATGTTGATGGCCTGGTCCTTCTTGAAGCCGCCGCTGCCCGCGTTCCCGACATCGATCTTCGCGATGTTGCTGTTGAGGTGCTGGTAGTAGGCGTATCCGCCGATGGAACCGGCGATGAGCAGGACCGCCAGCGCGCCGCCGGTCCAGACCAGCACCTTCTTCTTGCCCGACTTCTTCGCCTTGCGCTTGCGCCGGCCGGCCGCGGCGGGCGCGCTGTCGGGCTGGCCCTTGCCCGCGCGGCGGCTGCGCTGCCCGGGTACGTCGGCGCGGGTGCCCGTGCCGGTGGACCTGCTCTCGGTGGCCGTGCTCGTACCCGTACCGGCACCCGTACGCGCGGAACCGTTTCGGGCGGCGCGAGGGGCACCGGTACGTGGCGCCGCACCGCTACGGGGAGTGCCGCCGGCCGGTGTGGCGTTCTCGGCGCTCTCGCGCCGGGCGCCCGCTCTCCGGGCCCCCGGCTGCCCGGCGCCACCGCGTCTGCCGGCGCCTCGTGGGCGGGGGGAGGGCGGCTGCCCTGTGGAGTGGTCCAGTCGCAGTTCGTAGTTACCGGTCTGCGGGTTGAGGACCCACTGGTCGGCGGGGTCGATTTCGTCCGCCTGTCCACGGCTTTGCGCATCCACGGTTGCTTGAATCCTCCGTCGGTGCCACGCGAGGCGCCTCCCCCAAGGCGCTCGGTCTTTCGATCCATCAGTGCACGGCCTCGTGGGCCAAAACACCGGATCGCGTCACACTATCCGCCCGGTTCAGTGTCGAGCGACGCCAGTGACAAATTCCACGATCCTTACAAGCGGGCAATCCACCCAATCTTCATAGACTGAAGGTCTCTCTTTGGGCATCGTTTTACTCACACAGGCTTGCCGCGGCATTTGAGCCCTCGAAAGTGGGGGTGGAGCTGGGACTTGGGGCGGCGGTGGGAGTGGGGCTGTTCCGCTCCGTACCGGTCTCCGTACCGGTCTCCGTGGGGGACGGCGAGGGCGTCGAGACGGACACGGGTTCGTCCTCGCGCAGCCGCTCGAAGAGATTCTTCGCGTCGGGCTCGACGAGTTCGTCGCGATTCGGGTCCGCGCTGTACGGCTGGCGCGGCACCGTCATGAATTGCACCTTTTCAGTCGGTACGCTCTGCATGGAGCGCGCCAGTTCATAAAGGTCTGGCAGGGTGGCGAGACCCGGATCGGTGGTGATGGACTTCGTCGCCGCGTCCAGCACCGGATAGAGCCGGGTCGGATTGAGCAGCACGCCATTGCTCCGCACCTTCTTGAACAGCGCCCCGAGGAAACGTTGCTGCCGCTCCATGCGCTGGGTGTCGCTGCCGTCGCCGATGCCGTGGCGCGCCCGTACGAAGCCGAGCGCCTGCTCGCCGTCCAGGGTCTGCGTACCGGCCGGCAGGCGCAGCAGCGCCTGTACGTCGTCGACCGGCTCCTTGAGGCAGACCTCGACGCCGTCCACCGCGTCCACCACGTCCTTGAAACCTGTGAAGTCGATCACCATGTGGTGATCGACCCGTATGCCCGTCAGCTTCTCGACCGTACGTATGGTGCAGGCGGCGCCACCGAACTGGAACGCCCAGTTGAACTGCGCGAACTGGGCCGTGCTGCGGGTGCCGTCCGGCTTGCGGCAGCTCGGGATGTCCACCATCAGATCGCGGGGCAGGGACACGGCCGTGGCGCTCTGCCGGTCGGCGGCGAGATGCAGCAGGATCGTGGTGTCGGAGCGCTGTGAACCGCCGTCGTCCTGCCCGTACTTGCCGTTGCCCTCGCCTGAGCGGGTGTCCGAGCCGATGAGCAGGATGTTCTTGGCGTCGAGCACGATCGGGGTGGGGCGCTCCTTCTCGTACGTACGCAGCTCGGCGGCGGCGGTGGTGTCGGTCCTTATGTTGCCGTCGAGTTTCTTGTAGAACCACCAGCCCGCACCGGCGGCGGCGAGCACGACGACGGAGGTGCCGAGCGCGGTCCAACGCAGCCAGTGGTGGGTGCGGTTGGGGCGCGATGCGGTGGTCCCGGCATCGTTGTCGTCATCGGCGCCGTCGCCGGTACCGGCCGGTTCGGCCGGCGCTTTGCCAGCACTGTCGGTCACGTCTGCGTCCATCCTTCAAGGCGTCGGCGGCGCGCTGAGCCGCCGGTTGCAGGGGTAGACGGGCGAACATGGCGGTTGGTTGTGCTGCAAGTTCTGTGAGTTGCTGTGAATCGCAGGTATCTCCGGTCATATATGGCGCGGTGACGGTGCGTGTTACGGGGAGGTTCGAGGGTGATGACGGCGGTGTGTTGGCGGTGACGGGGCGTGGTGATGTCGGTGTGTGTTGTGACGGTGACGGTGTGTTTTCCGTCGGTGACGGCTGAGCGCTGATGACCGCTGTCCGCTGTCCGCTACCCGCTGTCCGGTGTACGGCTCGGCCGGCCGCTCAGAGCGCGCGGTGGGTCACCCGCTCGCTCTCGGCGCGCTTTTCGAGTCCGTCGGCCGGGAGCCGGTCGAGGTGGCGGCAGAGTACGGCGGAGGCGCCCGCCGCGAGCGGTGCGTACAGCCCGGCCGACAGTCCGTCCCAACTCCCGTACGAGAGGCCCGACATCAGCCGGGATCCCGCCGTGAGACCGCGCGCGTCGGCGTCCTCGCGCGCCCGCGCGACGAGTTGGGCCGAGGTCAGTTCCGTACCGTCCACGCTCAGCGCGGGCTCGTCCGGGTCCACCGGGGCGTACGGTACGAAACGGTCGCCCTGGCCCGGCACCTCGACCGCGTAGTCGATGAAGCCCTGCGGCGGCTGCGGGAACCGGCCGCCCAGCGGACGCAGCGCGAGTGCCACCCGCTCCCCGCCGCAGGCGCGTGCCGCGTCGAGTGTGTCCGGGCCGCTGACGACGAGATCGGCGCCGGCCGGGTCGCCGCCGATCTCGACGGTCACACCGACCGAGGAGCAGGCGAGCAGCCACACCGCGCTCTGCCAGTGCGCGGGCAGCAGCAGCGCGAGCCGGTCGCCCGGGGCGGCGGCGAGATCGCCCTGGAGGAGGTTCGCGGTCTTGGACACCCAATTGGCGAAGGTGGCGACGGACAATTCGACGCGCTCACCGGTGGCATCGTCGTAGAAGGTGATCAAGGGGCGGGCCGGATCCGTGGCGAGAGCGGATCGCAGCAGGTCGGCGGGGGTGCGGTCGCTGGCATTCATCCGGGAAAGGGTACGCGGCGGCGCGCGGCGGCCACCGCCGTACCGGTGACGCGGTCCACCGGTTGGACCGCCGCGCGCCCGGCTTTCCGGCCGCTCCCCGGCGGGCGGGTACGGCGGCCCGCCCCCAGGATCGGCACATGCGTGCCTACCTCGCCTCCCCGATCGCCCTGACGTACACCGTCACCCTGGCCCTTCCGCTGGCCCTGCCACTGTCCCTGCTGTCGGCGAACGCGGTCGCCGCGGACCGCGCGGCTGCGAGGGCCGCCACGTCGGCGGCGGTGGCGTTACGGCATGACGAGGGGCGGGAGGCCGATGCGGCGGCGTCGCGGACGGCGCTCTCGAATCCTGGGCGTGAATCCGGCGTTGAATCCGGCGCCGAATCCGGCTCCGGTTCCACGCAGTCGCTTCCGCTGGCGGCCTTCGGTTCCGCCGACCGGTTGCCGGCCACCGCCCCCGGCATGGGGCTGGCCCGCCAGGATGTCCAGCCGTTCTCCCTGCTCGGTGTCGTCTGGGACGACGCCGACGCGGAGCTTCAGGGCACCGTCGAGGTGCGTACCCGCGCGGCCGGCACACGCGCCTGGTCCGGCTGGCAGAGTCTGCGGACCCACAACCAGGAGCACGGCGCCGACCCCGGTACGGCGGAGCGCACCGCGGCCCGTGTGCACGGGGCCACCGCGCCGCTCTGGGTGGGGCGTTCGGACGGCGTCGAGGTGCGCGTACGGCAGACGGAACGGCCGGACACGGCAGGACCGTCCCACGAACCGCTGCCGCAGGGCCTGCGGCTGGACCTGGTCGACCCGGGCGACGAGCCCGTACGCCAGGGCCAGGCAGGACCCCCGGCCGAGGGCATCTCCGCCGCGTCCATCCCGACCGAGAGCATCCCCGCGTCCGTCTCCTTCGCGCCCACCTCCGCTGTGTCCGTCTCCGCCGCGTTCGCGAAGCCGTACGTCGGACCCCGCCCCCGGATCGTCACCCGCGGTGGCTGGGGCGCCGACGAGTCGCTGCGCGAGCGGCGGTTCGGCTACAGCGGCACGGTCACGGCGGCCTTCATCCACCACAGCGCGACCGGGAACAACTACACCTGCCGGGAGTCCGCGTCCGTTCTGCGCGGTATCTACCGCTACCACGTCAGAAGCGCCGGCTGGCGCGACTTCGGCTACAACTTCGCCGTCGACAAGTGCGGAACGATCTACGAAGGCCGCGCGGGCGGCGTCGAGAAGCCCGTCCTGGGCGCGCACACGCTCGGCTTCAACAGGAACACGGTCGGCATCGCGGTGCTCGGAACGTACAACGGCACCCAGCCTCCGGCGGCCGCCACGACCGCCGTCGCCAAACTCACCGCGTGGAAGCTGGGCCTCCACGGCATCAACCCACGCGGAAAGGTCACGCTGACGTCCGCGGGCAGCGGCAAGTACAAGAAGGGGACGAGGGTCGGCCTCCACGCCATCGCCGGGCACCGCGACGGAGTCAACACCGACTGCCCGGGAAGCCGGCTGCACGCGAAGCTCGGCACGGCGCGGAACAAGGCGGCGCAGTACCAGGGCCGTTGACCCGGCGGCGTGCCGAAACGCGGCAAACACTGGTCGGTTCCGTGTGCGGACGCCGGTATCCATGTACGTACGGATCCATGTACGCACGAACGCAAGCCGTACGGCGGCCCCAGCGGGAAGCGGAGACGACACGGTGACAGAAGCGATCCTCCTGGTCGGCGGCAAGGGCACCCGGCTGCGGCCGCTCACGGTGCGCACGCCCAAGCCGATGGTGCCCGCGGCGGGCGTGCCGTTCCTGACCCATCAGCTCGCCCGCGCGCGTGAGGCGGGCGTCGAGCACATAGTCCTCGCGACCTCCTACCTGGCCGAGGTGTTCGAACCGTACTTCGGCGACGGTTCGGCGCTCGGCCTGGAGCTGGAGTACGTGACCGAGCGCGAGCCGCTCGGTACGGGCGGGGCCATCCGGAACGTCGCCTCCCGGCTGCGCTCCGGGCCCGGCGACCCCGTACTGATCTTCAACGGCGACATCCTGACCGGCCTGGACATCCGCGCTCTGGTCGGCACCCATACGCGGTCGGGCGCCGACGTCTCCCTCCACCTCACCCGGGTCGAGGACCCGCGGGCGTACGGGCTGGTGCCGACGGACGCGAACGGGCGGGTGACGGCGTTCCTGGAGAAGCCGCAGACGCCGGAGGAGATCGTCACGGACCAGATCAACGCGGGCGCGTATGTCTTCCGGCGCTCGGTGATCGACGCGATTCCGGAGGGGCGGCCGGTGTCGGTGGAGCGCGAGACCTTCCCCGACCTGCTGGCCGCGGGCGCGCATCTCCAGGGCATGGTCGACTCCACGTACTGGCTGGACCTGGGCACCCCGCACGCCTTCGTCCGCGGCTCCGCCGATCTGGTTCTGGGGCGCGCGCCGTCCCCGGCGGTCCCGGGCCGCTGCGGCGAACACCTGATCCTTCCGACGGCCTCGGTGGCCCCGGACGCGAAACTTTCCGCGGGTACGGTGATCGGCCCCGGAGCCGTCATCGGCCCCGGCGCCCGCCTCACCGCCACCGCGGTCCTCCCGGACGCCGTCATCGAACCGGGCGCCCTGATCACCCACTCCCTCATCGGCACCAAGGCCCGCGTGGGCGCCCGCACGATCCTGGCGAACGCGGTGATCGGCGACGGCGCGACGATCGGCGCGGACAACGAACTGCGGGACGGCATCAGAATCTGGTGCGACCGCGTCCTCCCCCCGGCAACGATCAGATTCTCCCCGGACGAGTAGCCGCGCAGCGGAAAACCAGCCCGTCCGGACGGGCCAGAACAAGCCCGTCCGGCGATTGAGGACACAGCACAGCAGCCCGTCCGGCGATTGAGGACAAACCGGGGGCCCGGGGGCCCGCCCCCGGTTTCGGGAAGGGGCGGGTCAGGGGAAAACCCACCGGGTCGTACCCTCGGCGGAGACATTGACCCCGACCCCCAGGACCGGACCCCACCCGTGGCAGGCCGATTCGTACCCCGCCCCGCACACCCGCCCCCGCCCCCGCACCCCACCCCGCCCACACCAGCCCCACCCGCCCCGGTCGCACCACACCGCACCCGCCGCTGGGTACCCCCCACCCCCCACAACCTCGCCCTCGTCCTCGCCCCCCTCCGCCGCGGCCCCGCCGACCCCGCCTTCCGCGCCGTGCCGGACGGCTCGTACCTGCGGGCCGTCCGTACGCCCGCAGGCCCCGGCACCCTCCGGCTCAAGGCCGCCGACGGCGCCGTGGAGGCCGAGGCCTGGGGCCCCGGCGCCGGCTGGACGCTGGAGCAGCTCCCCGACCTGCTCGGCGCCGCGGACGACCCCGACGCCTTCACCCCCCGTCACCGCCTCCTCGCCGAGACCCTCCGCCACCGCCCAGGCCTGCGCCTCTGCCGTACCGGACTCGTACTGGAATCACTGATTCCGTCCGTCCTGGAGCAGAAGGTCACCACCGTCGAGGCGTACCGCGCCTGGCGCACGCTCGTACGGAAGTACGGCGAACCCGCCCCCGGCCCCGCCCTGCCCTCCGGCGAGCGGTTGTACGTGATGCCCGACGCCCGGACCTGGTCGCTGATCCCCTCCTGGGAGTGGCACAAGGCAGGCGTCGACGCCAAACGGTCCGCCACGATCCTGCGCGCCGTCCGCGTCGCCCGCCGTCTGGAGGAGGCCGCGGCCATGGACCCGGTCCAGGCCGCGGCCCGGCTGCAACTGATCCCCGGCATCGGCCCCTGGACCGCCGCGGAGGTCGTCCAGCGCTCGAACGGCGCCCCGGACGCCGTCACCGTCGGCGACCTCCACCTCCCCGGCATCATCGGTCACGCCCTCGCCGGCGACCGGTACGCCGACGACGCGGCGATGCTGGAACTCCTCGCCCCCTACGCGGGCCAGCGCCACCGCGCGACCCGGCTGATCCTGCTGTCGGGCCGCACCCCCGCCCGCCGGACCCCGCGCACCCCGATCAGGAACATCGCCCGTCTGTGAGCGGACAAGTCGCCCTGCCCGCAGGCCGGTTCAGCGCGGTACGGGCTCAGCGGACCTCGATGTACTGCCCCGCGTCCCGCTCCGCCCGCTCCTTCGGCGCCTCCGCCGCATGCCCCACCGCCACCGCGCCCATCGGGTCCCAGTGCGCCGGCAGCGACAGCACGTCCCGTACGACCTCGCGGCAGAACATGGTCGACGAAACCCAGGCGGAGCCCAGCCGTTCGCCCGCCAGCGCCACCAGGAAGTTCTGCACGCCCGCGCCCATGGAGACCGTGAACATCTCGCGCTCCGCGGTGTCGCGGCGCGCGTCTCCGTAGCTGTGCGAACCGTCCATCATCAGGCAAGGAACCACCAAGTACGGCGCCTTGCGCAGCACATCGCCGCGCCGGACGCGCTTGGCGACCGCCTCCTCCGACCTGCCGTCCGCGCGCAGATCGGCGATCCAGGCGTCGCGCATCGCGTCGAGGAGGCGCAGCCGTGACTCCGGCGACTCCAGCAGGACAAAGCGCCACGGCGTCGTGTGGTGCGGCGCCGGAGCCGTGATGGCCGCCGCGACGGCGCGGCGGACCGCGCCGGGGTCGACCGGTTCGCCGGTGAAGTCACGGACGGTACGGCGCTGGGTGACGGCTTCCCGTACCGCCTCGGACGTCCCGAGCCGGAACATGTCGTCCGCCGCGCCCCGCACCAACGCCCGCGCGCCGTCAGCACCATCCGTATCCGCGCCCGCGTCGCCCACGAGATGCGCCAGACCGCTCACCACCGCCACCGGCAGCCCCGCGGCCTTGCCCTTCACCAGGTCGCCCGCGGCGGCCAGTTCATCGGCGAGGGCGACCACCGTCGCGCTCAGCGGATTGCCGTACGCGTCCGTCCCGCCGCGCAGATCGTCCAGCACCCGCACCCCCGCGGCCCCGATCGCCACATCGGTCAGGCCATTGCGCCACGGCCGCCCGAAGGTGTCCGTGACGATCACACCGATGTCCACCCCGAGCGCGTCCCGCAGCCCGTCCCGCAGCGCCCGCGCCGAGGCATCGGAGTCCTCGGGCAGCAACAGCACTGTTCCGGCGGGGGTGTTGGAGGCGTCCACCCCGGCCGCCGCCATCACCAGACCCTGCCGGTTCTCGACGATACGCAGGGGCCCGCGCCGCGCCACGACCCGTACCGTCTCCGCGTCTATCGCCGCCTCGCGGTCCGCCGCCTCGACGATCCTGCCCTCGGCCTTGGAGACGATCTTCGAGGTCACCAGCAGGACATCCCCGTCGGCCAGCCCCGGCTCGGCGGCCGCGATCAGCTTCGCGAGATCGTCCCCGGGCCGCACCTCCGGCAGCCCGGCCAGGGCGCGCACACGGTACGAAGCGACGGCCCCCGGAGCATGGCCCGCGCCCGGGTCCGCCGACCTGCCGGAAGACCCGCCCGAAGCCGAAGCCGAAGCCGAAAACGCAGACGAGGGTGTCGTCATGCCCGTACCTCCTCGGCCAGCTTCAGCGCCTCGCGCGCCATCTCCGCCGCCGCGTCCACATCCGTCATCATCAGCGGCACCGCCCGGCTGCGGATGCCCGCGCTCTCGATCTCCGGCACCGCCCCCGCGTCCACCGTGTCCACGAGCCAGCCGTCGAGCAGCCCCGAGCCGTAGTGCAGCGCGACCGCCGCCGCCGTCGCCTCGACACCGATCGCGGCGAGCACCTTGTCGGCCATCCCGCGCACCGGCGCGTCCCCCACGATCGGCGACAGCCCGACGACCGGCACCCCCGCCTCGGCGATGGCCTCCCGGATCCCCGGAACGGCCAGGATCGTGCCGATGCTCACCACCGGGTTGGACGGCGGGAAGAGAATGACATCGGCGGCGGCGACGGCCTCCAGCACCCCCGGCGCCGGCTTGGCCTGGTCCGCGCCGACCGGCACGACCGCCTTCGCCTCGACGGAGGCCCGCATCCGCACCCAGTACTCCTGGAAGTGCACGGCCTTGCGCTCCCCGTCCACATCGACCGCGACATGCGTCTCGATACGGTCGTCCGACATCGGCAGCAGCCGCACCCCCGGCTGCCAGCGCGCACAGAGCGCCTCGGTGACGGCGCTCAGCGGATAGCCCGCGCCGAGCATCTGCGTGCGGACGATATGGGTGGCGAAGTCCCGGTCGCCGAGGCCGAACCACCCGGGTCCGACGCCGTACGCCGCCAGCTCCGCCTTGACCTGGAACGTCTCGTCCGTACGCCCCCAGCCCTGCTCTTCATTGATGCCACCGCCCAGGGTGTACATCACCGTGTCGAGGTCGGGGCAGACCTTCAGCCCGAACAGATGGATGTCGTCACCGGTGTTGCCGATCACTGTGACGTCCGCGTCAGGCGCGGCCTGCTTGAGGCCACGAAGGAAACGGGCGCCGCCGATACCGCCGGCCAGAACCACAATGCGCATAAAGACAGTCTCTCAGCCGCAGGCTGATCGTTGAGGGGCGGTGGTCGGGCGGCGGGCGGGCCTCTCAGGCGGGTACGACATCCTCCTGGGCCGCCGGGGAGCACAGAGCCGCGTGCATGGGCATCTCGGTCAGACCCGGGTAGTAGATGTGCAGACTCACGGCCGGTTCGATCGAGTCATTGACGACTTCATGCACATACCCGGGCGCGAAGACCCGCTGCGCCCCCGGAGCCAGTGAGCGGCTGCCGCTCCGCGAACGCTCCGTCAGTTCCCCCGCCAGTACGGTCAGTACGCCCGAGGACGGGCCGTGGTCGTGCGAACCGGTGCCCTGGCCGGGCACCCAGGACAGCAGCCACACCTCATATCCGGGTCCGGTGCGCAGCCGGTGGTACCAGCGGCTCGCGGCGTCGTACCGGACGAGCGGCGCCCACCCCGCCCGGTCGGCGGCGAGCGCCCGGGCGAGACCCGCGAACTCGGCAACGGTGGCGGGGTGCTGACGGGCCGGCTGGAGAAGATGCCGGACCTCAAGGAGGTCGCCGGCGATCTGGAGGTCGCTGTCGCTGTTCATGGGTGCGGTGGTTCCTCGGCAGAAACGACAAAGAAGCGCGATCGACTGTGCACAGCGTGTGTGCCGACAGTGGTCGCGGTGATCAGGATCAATCAAAGAGAGAAGAAGACCGGGGGGCGATCAGAACGATCGCGGCTTCCCCGTCAACAGCCGGAGCGGCGACAGCGACAGCGAGCCTGAACAGCGCTGCGGAATCCACGGACGTGGGTCGCGGTGTGCGCGGGGATCACTGGCATGGGTTCAAAGGTGGCGAACCCGGTTGCCAGTGTCAACTCGATGGCCGATTTGGCGGCAATGTTTCACCTCATCCGGTTACTCCGATGAGGGAAAGGTTTGTCCGCCCTCGCTCGCGGAGACATGGGGCAGCGACTGTGCTCGCAAACATCGTCATGCCCTTGTGATCAGACTGTGATCCGGATCGCTTCCGCGGCCGGAACGGCACCGGAGTCGTGGTCCGTGGCGTCTCTCGTGGTGAGAGGAGGTGGGTGTGGGCAGGCCAATGGCATGTGTCAGGTTTTTGGTGATTTGAACACTTTCCGCATAGCCTTGGTTCCGCAGAGTGAATACCGGGCCCAATAGCAGATCTCGGCTTGACCGGCCCAGAGCACGCACTTGTAATTTCACTCGTGTCGTTCGGCCGAAATCGACAACGGCCAGATCACGGGGACGCAAAGACAGACGAGGGGCGCACATGACCGAGCTGTTCCAGCAACTGCTGGTCGAGGACGCGGACGAGGAACTCGGCTGGCAGGAGCGCGCCTTGTGCGCCCAGACCGATCCCGAGTCCTTCTTCCCCGAGAAGGGCGGGTCCACCCGCGAGGCCAAGAAGGTCTGCCTTGCCTGTGAGGTCCGTTCCGAATGTCTTGAGTATGCCCTCGCCAACGACGAGAGATTCGGTATCTGGGGCGGACTGTCCGAACGTGAACGGCGGCGACTGAAGAAGGCCGCGATCTGACCGCTCGCGCCAACGCGCGACAGTTCCCCGCCCGTTTCCGGCCGCCGCCCGCACACCCCTGCCGGGCGCGCCCCGCCTCGTCACCACCGGCCCACCCCGTGCCGGCCGAGGCGCTGACTGAGGCGCTGACTGAGGTGTTGACCACGGCGTTGACCGAGGTGCTGACCGAGCCGCCCGTCGTCACCGCACCCGAGCGCCGTTCACCCCGCCCCGGCACGCTCCTGCCGGCGCCATTCCCCGCCAAAGCGCCCATTCACCACCATCACCACCAGCCCCAAACGTCACAACCTCGTACCTGTCGAACGGTCCGCCGCCCGCGCCTTCCCCCGCGGGCGGCGGACCGTCCTGTTGCCAGCCGTTAGTGTGGGGCCCCGTCCCAGACGCTCCACGCCCCTTCGGGGCGACCCCTCGGCCGGAGGGCCCGTTACCTCAATGTCCCCCACCACCGCCGCGTTCGTTCCCGCCACCGCCCCGGAGTTCCCGAGGCACGTCGTGACCGCCGTGCTCGTCTCGCACGACGGCGCGCGCTGGCTGCCCGACGCCCTCGCCGGGCTGCTGGGCCAGGAACGCCCCGTACAGAACGTCATGGCAGCCGACACCGGCAGCGCCGACGACTCCGCCCGGCTGCTCACCGAGGCCCTCGGCGCCGACCGCGTCCTGCATCTCGCGCGCCGCTCCGGATTCGGTACGGCCGTCGACGAGGCGGTCCGTACCGCCGGGGTGCTCACGCCCGACGATCTGCCGTATCTCAAGCGGCCCAGCGGCTGGGACCCGGTCACCAGGAGCTGGCGCGACGACACGTACGACATGCCGGAGCTGCCCCACGGCGAGCCCGTGCAGTGGCTCTGGCTCCTGCACGACGACTGCGCGCCCGAGCCGGACGCCCTCGCCGAGCTGCTGCGTGTCGCCGACTCCGACGAGTACGCCGCCGTCATCGGCCCCAAGCTGCGCGGCTGGTACGACAGGAAGCAACTCCTCGAAGTCGGCGTGTCCATCGCCAACAGCGGCCGCCGCTGGACCGGGCTCGACCGGCGCGAACAGGACCAGGGCCAGCACGACCAGGTCCGTACCGTCCTCTCCGTCTCCAGCGCCGGCATGCTCATCCGCCGCGATGTGTGGGAGGAGCTGGGCGGCTTCGACCGGCGGCTGCCGCTCATGCGCGACGACGTCGACCTGTGCTGGCGCGCGCACTCCGCGGGCCACCGCGTCCTCGTCGCCCCCGACGCCGTCCTGCGGCACGCGGAGGCCGCCGCCCGCGAGCGCCGAACGGTCGACTGCGCGGGCCGCTCCGTCGTCAACCCGCACCGGGTCGACAAGGCCGGCGCCGTCTACACCATGCTCGTCAACGCGCGGGGCGCCGTCCTCCCCTACGTGCTGCTCCGTCTGGTCGTCGGCACCCTGCTGCGCACCCTCGCCTACCTGGTGGGCAAGGCGCCGGGGCAGGCCGTCGACGAGGTCATGGGTCTCTTCGGCACGCTGCTGAGGCCCGGCAGGATCATCGGCGGCAGGCGCCACCGCGGCAAGGGCGTCGTCGAGCCCGCCGAGCTGCGCCCGCTCTTCCCGCCGCCCGGCGCGACCGTACGGGCCACCGTCGAGCAGATCGCCGCGAGCCTCGGCACCGGCAGCGAGGCCGACGCGGGCGGCTCACGGCACGGCGCCGTCGAGTCGGGACCCGGCGGGGACGACGCCGACTTCCTGGAGATCGAGCAGTTCGCCCGGCTGAAGAAGCTCGCGCACAAGCCCGGGCCCGTCCTCTTCGCGATCCTTCTTGTCGTCTCGCTCGTCGCCTGCCGCGGACTGCTCGGCGGCGGCGCGCTGGCGGGCGGCGCGCTGCTGCCCGCGCCGGGGGACGTCTCGGACCTCTGGTCGCGGTACGCGGACGGCTGGCACGCCGTCGGCACGGGCAACACCGAGACCGCGCCGCCCTATCTCGCCGTACTCGCCGCGCTGTCCGCGCTCTTCCTCGGCTCCACCGGCTTCGCGCTGACCCTGCTGCTCGTCTGCTCGGTGCCGCTCGCCGGACTGACCGCCTACTTCGCCTCGCGCCCGCTCGTCGAGTCGCGGCTGCTGCGCGCGTGGGCGAGCGTCGCGTACGCCTTCCTGCCCGCCGCGACCGGCGCACTGACGACCGGGCGGCTCGGTACGGCCGTCCTCGCCATCCTGCTGCCGCTGATCGCGCGGGCCGCGGTCGCCGCGTACGGCATGCGCGCCGGAGCGTACGCCGAGGGCGTGCGCGGAAGCTGGCGCGCCACCTGGGCGTACGCCTTCCTGCTGACCTTCGCGATGGCCTTCACCCCGGTCGTCTGGCCGCTGGCGCTGCTGCTCGGCCTCGGGGTGCTGGTGCTGCGCCGCGACGACATCGCCGCGTACGGCGCGCGCGTCCTGGCCGGGCTCGGCACGCCCGTGCTGATGCTCGCGCCCTGGTCGCTGTCGGTGCTGACGAGTCCGTCCGCGTTCTTCCGCGAGGCGGGCCTGGAGTTCGGTACGGGCGCGGCCTCCGCGTTCGATCTGCTCGGGATGAGCCCCGGCGGCCCCAAGGCCGCGGGCGGTGTCCTACTGATCGGGATCGTGCTGGCCGCGCTGGCCGCCCTGCTGCGCGGCGAGCGGAGCTTCGCCATCCGTACCGCCTGGGCCGTCGCGCTCCTCGGGCTGGTCTTCGCGGTGATCTCCAACAACTCCGGCTGGGCCGGACCCGCCACCCTGGTCTACGGCATCGCGCTGATCGCGGCCGCCGTGCTCGGCGCGGACGGCGCCCGCGAGCGGGTCGCCGCCGAGAACTTCGGCTGGCGGCAGCCCGTCGCCGTACTGATCGCCGCCGCCGCGGTCCTCGCCCCGCTGATCGGGGCCTTCGGCTGGATGATCAGCGGCGCCGCAGGACCGCTGGAGCGCCGCGACCCGGTGCAGGTCCCGGCGTTCGTCGCGGAGGAGAGCATCACCCGCGACCAGCCGCGCACCCTGGTCCTCGGCGGCACCTCGCCCGCGGAGGTCTCGTACGCCCTGGTCCGTGGCTCGGGCGGCCGCCTCGGCGACGCCGAGCTGGCCGAGTCGGGCGGCAGCGACCCACGGCTCGACAAGATCGTCGCGAATCTGGTCGCGGGCTCCGGCGCGGACCAGACCGACCAGCTCAGCGGGTTCGCGATCCGCTATGTACTGGTGCGGGACGGGGCGCCGCGGCAGATGAGCCGCGTGCTCGACGCCACCCCGGGCCTGACCCGGCTGAGCCAGCTCGACGGCAGCGCGCTGTGGCGCGTGGACCGGCAGATCTCCCGGGCCGTGATCGTCGACGGCAAGGGCGCGGGCGAACCGCTGGCCGTGGCCGCCGGGCCGGTCGAGGCGCACACGGAGATCCCGGCGGGCGCCGCGGGCCGCGTGCTGCGGATCGCGGACCGGGCCGCCGAGGGCTGGCAGGCCACGCTCGACGGCGAGGTCCTGCCCAAGAAGACCGTCGACGGCTGGGCGCAGGGATTCGAATTGCCCGCCGAGGGCGGCCGGCTGGACCTCACCTACGAGGACCCGATCACCCACACCGCGTGGATCTGGGCGCAGGGCGCGCTCGCCGTCGTCCTGCTGGTCCTCGCGCTGCCGGGGCGCCGCCGGGAGATCGACGACGACCTGCCCGAGGAGGAGGCGGAGATTCCGGCGGAGGCGCTGGTGGGCGAGGGCCGCAGGGCCCGGAGGCTACGGGCGGCGGCGGAGGCCGCGGATGCCGTGGACACCGGGGATCCCGAGGAGACTGGCGCCGCGTCTGAGAACGGTGAGGCTCCTGAGGCCGGTGAGCCTGTGGAGACCGGGACCCGGGAGTACGGCGGGGAGTACGGGACCGGTCAGCAGGCGGCCGTTCCGCCCATGCCCGACGCGGCTCCGGCGGCCGACCCGTACGGCTCGGTGCCTCAGCAGCAGACGTACGACTGGGAAGCCAACGCCACCGCGGGCGCGGGTGTCGGCTACACGCAGGACCCGTACCAGAACGGCCAGCAGAACGGCCAGCACGGCCAGTACGCCGACGGCGGTCAGTACACCGACGGCCAGTACCAGCAGCCGTACCAGCAGTACCCCACGGGCCAGTACCAGGACGGCCAGTATCAGCAGGGCCAGTACCCGGCCGGTACGTACGAGCAGGGCCAGTACCCCGACGGCTCGTACCAGCAGGGCCAGTACCAGGACGGCCAGGCGCAGATCCCCGGCCAGTACGACCCGTCCCAGTACGACCCCTACGGCTACGGCCAGCAGCAGCCCTACGCCGACGGCCACGAGAACGACCGGCGTCCGCGCCCCGACGGGAGCAGCAACCAGTGAACCGTACGACCCTCTCCCTCATCGCGGCCGCCACCGCCCTCGCCGCCGTCACCGGATTCGCCTCGCTCACCGCGCCGGACTCCACGGACACGGCGGTCGCGCAGGTCCCGGCACTGCTGCCCGTGGAGCGCACCACCCAGCTCTGCCCGGCTCCGAGCGTGTCCGACGTCGCCGAGACGACGTACACCTCCTTCACCCCCGCGGGTACGGCAGGCACCTCCGGCGGTGACGCGGCCGGCTCCGCCGAGCTGCGGGAGTCCGTGGTCACCCTGGCCGACGCGGCGGACGCCACGGCCAAGAAGGACGACAAGAAGAAGGACCCGGCGAAGGCTCCCGCGCAGGACAAGGCCTTCATCGCGCTGAAGGAGCCCGGCAAGCCCGTCTCCGGTGAGGCGAGCGGCGCCGACGCCCCCGCCCTCGTCGGCAGCGCCACCGGCCGCTTCGCCCCCGGCTGGACCACGCAGCAGACCACCGTCGTCGGTGTCGGCGGCGCGCGCGGGCTGCTCGGGACGGCCTGCGCGGCACCGGACACCGACTTCTGGTTCCCCGGCGCGAGCACCGAGGCGGCACGCCAGGACTATGTCCACCTCACCAACCCCGACGACACCGCCGCCGTCGCCGACATCGAGGTGTACGGGAAGGACGGCGTCCTCAAGTCGGATGTCGGCGAGGGCATTCCGGTGCCAGGGAAGTCGAGCGTGCCGGTGCTTCTCTCCACGCTGACCAGCGAGGCGGCGCCCGATGTGACCGTGCATGTCACCACCCGTACCGGCCGGGTCGGTGCCGTGCTGCGGGTCGCCGACGAGAAGGCGGGCAGCGACTGGCTGGCGGCCTCGGGCGATCCGGCGGGCCGTGTGGTGCTGCCCGGTATCCCGGCCGACGCGACGGATGTACGACTCGTGGCCTTCGCGCCCGGCGAGGACGACGCCGATCTGAAGGTGCAACTGGCGGGCGCCGACGGCACGATCGTCCCCGCCGGAAACGAGACCCTGCACGTCAAGTCCCGGATGACCGCGTCCGTCGACCTCGCCGACGTCACCAAGGGCGAGGCCGGATCGCTGGTCCTCAGCCCGGCCCAGAGCGGGCGCGCGACCCCGGTGGTGGCTGCGCTGCGTGTGGTCCGCGGCAAGGGTTCGTCGCAGGAGATCGCCTTCATCCCGGCGACCGCGCCGATCGCCTCGCGCGCGACCGTGGCCGACAACCGCGCCAAGGGCACGACACTCTCGCTGACCGCGCCGGGCGCGACCGCGAAGGTCAAGGTCACGGCCTCGGCGGGGACCGGCGGCGGCGAGCAGGCCGAGAAGACGTACACCGTCAAGGGCGGTACGACCCTGGCCTTCACCCCGCCGGTGCCGGCCGGGCTGAAGGGCTCGTACGCGCTGACGGTCGAGCCGGAGCCGGGCGGCGGCCCGGTCCACGCGGCGCGCACGCTCGCGCTGCCGGAGGACGGCGTGCCGATGTTCACGGTGCAGACGCTGCCGGACGACCGGGGGACGGTATCCGTACCGAAGGCACGAGAGGATCTGTCGATCCTGGGCGACTGAGACGGCGAGGGGCCCGGGGCGGCGGGCCGGCGGTTGCGGGTGTCGAGAGTGGGGCGGCGGGGCTCCGGCCGGGGGCCGGCCGCCTCCGCGCTACTCCTGCCCGTACCGCGGGTCGACCGACTCCGGCGCCAGCCCCAGCAGCTCCGCCACCTGCTCGACCACGACCTCGTGCACCAGCATGGCGCGTTCGTCACGGTTCTTCGTCCGGATCTCCACCGGCCGCCGGAAGACGAGGATGCGCGCGGGCTGCTCCTTGTCCGCGGGCACCGAACTGCCGAGCGGTACGGTCTCCTCCTGCGTGGTGGGCACGTCCATCACCATGAACTCGACATCCGCGAGCTGCGGCCAGCGCCGTTCGAGCCGGTCCACGGAATCCCGTACGAGATCGCGGAACGACTCCGAGCGACTGGTGGAGAGCGGCACCTGCGGAGGTGCGACGGGCCCGCGCATTCCGCGGCCATGGCGGTCGCGCCGGCGCGGTCGTGGTTCGATCGGGCGGGGCGGTACGGGACTGTCCATCACTGACGCAGGGTAGCCCTCCCCGGCCCCCGCCGAACGCGCCGTCGTCCCGCTCGTACCTCATGTCGCATATTGAGCATTCCGGCCAAGGTTGGGCTCGAATGCATACGGTGCTGCGATCACCGATCTCATCGCTCTTGACAGGTTTTGTACCGAGTGGTGACTGGGTGACAGCTTGTGGCCTTCCCGTCACACGTCTTCCCATGCAGGTCAGGGGGGTTGCTTCCAGCCAAGTTGTGGCCGAAGTCACGGTGCGACACGGGGGAGTGACCTGGTGGAGAGTCGTCGCGGCCCGCTCAAGAGTGCGGTACCGTCCAACGTCGTGAGCCCTGTACGTCGCTGTTCGCGCACCGCGTGCGGCCGCCCTGCTGTCGCGACACTGACGTACGTCTATGCCGACTCGACCGCGGTCCTCGGCCCGCTCGCCACCTACGCCGAGCCTCACTGCTACGACCTGTGCGCGGAGCACAGCGAGCGGCTGACGGCACCGCGCGGCTGGGAGGTCGTCCGGCTGACGGACCCCTCGGCTCCGGCGCGCCCGAGCGGGGACGATCTGGAGGCGCTCGCCAACGCCGTACGGGAAGCCGCCCGCCCTCAGGAGCGCGCGGCCGAGGGCGGTGGCAAGCCGGCACGCGGGGCGGATCCGATGGAGGTCGGGCGCCGGGGGCATCTGCGGGTGCTGCGCTCGCCCGAGTCCTGAGCCGCTGTCTCCCCGGCCGGTTCCCCCGAGCCCGCTCCCTGATGCCGGGGGTTTCGGGCCCGCTCCCCGATTTCCGCTACGGATCCTGTGCGGACCATTGACCTCCGCTTGTCGCGGACACGACCATTCCTGCACTCGTGAGAGATCAGTTTCCGTATCGCGGAATCCGGAGGACTGTCGTGTTCGTACAGCAACTCGAACCTGTCGCCGACTCACTCGCACTCTCCGCACTCGTCGCCGCGTTACCTCTGGCCACCGTGCTGATCCTGCTCGGTGCCGTACGGATGAAAGCGCACCTCGCGGGGCTCATCGGCCTCGCCGTCGCGGTCGTGGTCGGCTGGCTCGCGTACGGAATGCCCCTCGGCCAGACCCTCTCCGCCGGCGCGCAAGGGGTGCTGTTCGGGCTCTTCCCGATCATGTGGATCGTCGTCAACGCCCTGTGGGTGTACCGGATGACGGTCCGAACCCAGCACTTCGACATCCTGCGCCGCTCCTTCGGGCGCCTCTCCGACGATCCCCGGATCCAGGCGCTCGTCATCGCCTTCTGCTTCGGCGCGCTGCTCGAAGCGCTGGCCGGTTTCGGGGCGCCCGTCGCGATCTGCTCGGTGATGCTGGTCGCGCTCGGCTTCGACCCGGTGAAAGCCGCAGTCGTTTCGCTGGTCGCCAATACCGCGCCCGTGGCCTTCGGCGCGATGGGCACACCGGTGGTGACACTCGCTCAGGTCACGGGACTGCCGCTGGACACGGTCGCGTCGGTCGTCGGCCGGCAGACCCCGCTGCTCGCCCTGGTCGTACCACTCGTGCTGATAGGGCTCGTCGACGGCAGGCGCGGGCTGCGCGAGACCTGGGTGCCCGCGCTGGCCTGCGGAGTCGCCTTCGCCGTCGCACAGTTCGCCGCCTCCAACTTCGTCTCCGCCCAGCTCGCCGACATCGGCGCCGCGCTGGCGGGGGCCGCGGCCCTGGTGGCGGTCCCCTCGGCGCGCAAGCCCGCGGCGGAGCCGGTACGGGCGGCGGTCCTCACGGGCGTACGGAGCGAGGACCTGGACCGCGAGGACCCGCGCCCGGAGGTGCTGCGGGCCTACGCCCCGTACGGACTGATCGTGGTGATCTTCTCGGCCGCCCAGATTCCGCCGGTCAAGGACCTGCTGGCGAAGGCGACCCGGCTCTTCGACTGGCCCTTCCTCGATGTCGCCGACTCGGCAGGGAAGCCGGTCGGCGCCAATGTCTTCTCCCTGCCACTCATCGCCACGGGCGGCACCCTCGTCCTGCTCGCCGGTCTGTTGACGGCCGCCGTACTGGGCGTACGGGCGGGGGACGCGGCACGGGAGTGGGCGGGCACGGTGCACGAACTGCGGTACGCGATCCTCACCGTCACCTCCGTACTGGCCCTCGCCTATGTCATGAACCTCTCCGGACAGGCGGCGACCATCGGCCACTTCGTCGCGGCGGCGGGCGCCGGGCTGGCGTTCCTCTCGCCGATCCTGGGGTGGTTCGGAGTCGCGGTCTCGGGCTCGGACACCTCGGCCAACGCGCTCTTCGGCGCGCTCCAGGTCACGGCGGCGAACGAATCCGGCCTGTCGCCCGCGCTGCTGGCCGCGGCGAACAGCTCCGGGGGAGTGCTCGGCAAGATGATCTCGCCACAGAATCTGACGATCGCGTGCGCGGCGGTGGGGCTGGCGGGGAAGGAGGGGGATCTGCTGCGCAAGGTGCTGCCGTGGAGTCTGGGGCTTCTCCTCGTGATGTGCCTGATCGTGGTCGGACAGAGCACGGCTGTGCTGGGATGGATGCTGCCCTGACGTCCCTGGGTCCGCGGCTTGACGTCCTTGGGTTGGGTCCTTGGCCTGACGTCCTTGGGTACCCGGCCTGACGCGTGCGGGGCCCAGGCTTGACGTCCTTGGGGCCCCGGCTTGGGTAGTTTGGCGTGGGCTCTGTCGTGGGCGCAGTGGCAGCACATATGGAGGGGTGGCCGTGGCCGATTTGTCGCAGCTCGTGAAGGCGTACGACGTGCGCGGGGTGTACCCGGACCAACTGGACGACCGGCTCGCGGAACTCTTCGGTGCCGCCTTCGTCCAGGTCACCGGGGCCGACGCGATCGTCATCGGCCATGACATGCGGCCCTCCTCGCCCGGACTGGTGTCGAGCTTCGCGCGGGGAGCCGTCTCGCGCGGAGCGGACGCCACGGTCATCGGGCTGTGCTCCACCGACCAGTTGTACTACGCGTCGGGGAGTATGAAGCTGCCGGGCGCGATGTTCACGGCGTCGCACAACCCGGCCCAGTACAACGGCATCAAGATGTGCCGGGCGGGCGCGGCGCCGGTGGGGCAGGACACGGGGCTGGCGGAGATCCGTACGCTGGTGGAGGGGTGGCTGGACGCGCTCGACGCGGGCGCGGCGGCTTCCGTACCCTCCGCACTCTCCGTAGCCGACTCGTCCGCGCGGCCGGGAACCATCACGCAGCGTGACACGTTGTCCGAGTACGCCGCGCATCTGCTGTCCCTGGTCGACCTCTCCGCGATCCGCCCGCTGAAGGTCGTCGTGGACGCGGGGAACGGCATGGGCGGACACACGGTCCCCACCGTGTTCGCCGGCCTGCCGCTCGATGTGGTGCCGATGTACTTCGAGCTGGACGGCACGTTCCCGAACCACGAAGCCAACCCGCTGGACCCGAAGAACATCGTGGACCTCCAGGCCCGCGTCCTGGCCGAGGGCGCGGACCTAGGCCTGGCCTTCGACGGCGACGCCGACCGCTGCTTCGTCGTCGACGAGCGCGGCGCGGGCGTCTCCCCGTCGGCGATCACCGCGCTGGTGGCGGCGCGCGAGCTGGCCAAGCACCCGGGCTCCACGGTGATCCACAACCTGATCACGTCCTGGTCGGTCCCCGAGGTCGTCAGGGAACAGGGCGGCACCCCCGTGCGCACCCGCGTCGGCCACTCCTTCATCAAGCAGCAGATGGCCGCCACCGGCGCGGTCTTCGGCGGCGAGCACTCCGCGCACTACTACTTCCGCGACTTCTGGAACGCCGATACGGGCATGCTCGCCGCGCTCCATGTCCTGGCGGCCCTCGGCGGCCAGGACGGACCCCTGTCCGCGCTGGTCTCCTCGTACGACCGCTACGCCGGCTCCGGGGAGATCAACTCCACGGTGGACGACCAGAAGGCCCGTACCGCCGCGGTCCGCGAGGCCTTCGCGGCGCGGGAGGGCGTCACCTTCGACGAACTCGACGGGCTGACGGTGACAGGCGCGGACTGGTGGTTCAATCTGCGGCCGTCCAATACGGAACCGCTGCTGCGCCTGAACGTGGAGGCACGCGACCAGGCGACGATGGCGAGGATCCGGGACGAGGCGTTGGCGCTGATCCGGGCCTGAGCTGGCGGAACGGGCTTCTGATCCGGGGCAGGGCCTTGAAACGGGGCCGGGCCCTGATCCGGTGGGCGGGCCCTGAACCGGGGCCGGGCGCGCCAGGAGTTCAGGAGGCGGTGTGCGGGCGGCAGTGCCCGGAGACGGGCAGGTGGGGCGGCCGACCCGTCGTCAGTCGCCTCCGTCAGGTGGTGCGGAAACCATCGGGTGAGCCCCACCCCGGCCCTCGGCGGTAGGCTGACGTGGCCCGATCCACCCGTTCCTGATCCACCCGTTTCTGCTCGCCTGTTCGAAGGGAACCACTCCATGCCGCTCGAAGCCGGCCTCCTGGAGATCCTCGCCTGCCCGGCCTGCCACGCGCCGCTGAGCGACCGCACGGCGGCCGACACCCCCGAGCTGATCTGCACCGGTGAGGACTGCGGCCTGGCCTATCCGGTACGGGACGACATCCCCGTCCTCCTCGTGGACGAGGCACGCCGCCCCGCCTGACCCGGCCCTTCCAGGCCAGGCGCCCCACCCAAGCGCGCCACGGCGTCCCGCGCCGGGCGATCGGAGGCCCCATCCCATGCTCGACGAGTCGCTGCTCGACGCTCCCGACGCGCTGGCCCGCGCCGACCGCCGCGGACTGCTCCGCGGCGCCGCCGAGGCCGGGGCCCGGGTACGTACCGCCCTGCGGCACACCGCCGAGGCCGGAATCGCCGCGCTCGCCCCCGAGGGCCGACCCCGCGCCGTACTGATCGCGGGCTCCGGAGCCGCCGCCACCGGTGTCGCCGATCTGATCGGCGCCCTGGCCGGCGGCACCGCGCCCGTCACCCGGCTGCGCCCCACGGGTGTCGCCCCCGCCGCCGGGGCGCTGCGCTGGGCCCTCCCGGGCTGGGCCGGCCCGGTGGACCTGCTCCTGATCGTCACCACCGAGGGCAGCGAACCCGGCCTCGCGCTCCTCGCCGAACAGGCCTACCGCCGCGGCTGTACGGTCGTCGCCGTCGCACCCCGGCAGTCGCCCCTGACCGAGGCGGTCGACGGTTCACGCGGTCTCCTCCTGCCGATGGCGGCCGCGCCGAACGAATGGCTTGAGCGGGAGCCCGTCCAGGTCGCCGGACCCGGCGCGCTCTGGGCCCTGCTCGTCCCGCTGCTCTCTCTCCTCGACCGCGTCGGCCTGATCAGCGCGCCCGTTGGCACGCTGCAACTCGTCGCCGACCGGCTGGACCGTACGGCCGAGCGCTGCGGCCCCGCCATCGCGACGTACAGCAACCCGGCCAAGACCCTCGCCGCCGAACTGGCCGACAGCCTCCCGCTGATCTGGACGGAGGGCACCGCCGCGGCCCCCGCCGGGCGCCGCTTCGCCGCCGTACTGGCCGAGCTGGCCGGCCGGCCCGCCCTCGCCGCCCAGCTTCCGGACGCCCTCCCCGCCCATGGCGCTCTCCTCGCCGGTGACTTCGCGGGCGGCGCCGACCCCGACGACTTCTTCCGCGACCGGGTCGAGGAGCGCCAGCCCCTGCGCGCCCGGGTCGTCCTGCTCCGCGACCGCCCGGTCGGCGGGCTCACCGCGGCCCCCGCGGCCCGCGAACTCGCCCTCGGCCACGACACGGCCATCAGCGAACTCGAACCCGAAGAGGGCAGCGAACTCGAAGCCCTCGCTGAACTGATCGCCGTCACCGACTTCGCCACCGTCTATCTGGCCCTCGCCGGAAGCGTCCCCGTATGACCCGTTTCCGTACGACATGATCCGCCTCCCGTAGGGCCCTTCGCGCGGCGATCGTTCGCGCGGCGACCGTACGTACGGCACGGATACCTTCGCCGGCACCACACCCGCGCCGCCGGCGTACGCCCCAACTCGGCACCCTCAACTCGTCAATTCGTCACCTCGTACCAGAAAGCTCACCCCATGGACCGCCTCTCGAACACCGTGCGCCCCTACGCCTGGGGCTCCACGACCCTCATCCCGGAACTGCTCGGGACCGCCCCCACCGGCGAGCCCCAGGCCGAGATGTGGATGGGCGCCCATCCGGGAGCCCCCTCGCGCCTCGACCGCGGCTCCGGCTCCGGCGAGCAGGCGCTGTCCGACCTCATCGACGCCGACCCCGAGGCGGAACTCGGCACGGCAGCGGCCCGGAAGTTCGGCCCCCGCCTGCCGTTCCTCCTCAAACTCCTCGCCGCCGCCTCTCCCCTCTCCCTCCAGGTCCACCCCGATCTCGCCCAGGCGAAGGAGGGGTACGAGGACGAGGAGCGCCGGGGCGTCTCCGTCGACGCCCCGCACCGCAACTACAAGGACGCCAACCACAAGCCCGAACTGATCTGCGCACTCACCCCCTTCGACGGCTTGTGCGGCTTCCGCGCCCCCGCCGAAGCCGCCGAACTGCTCGCGCGCCTGGACGTCGACTCGCTCAAGCCGTACGTCGATCTCCTCCACGCCCACCCCGAAGAGGCCGCGTTGCGCGAGGTCCTGACCGCCGTCCTCGGCGCCGACCCCGCCGCGATGGCCGCCACCGTCGCCGAGGCGGCCATGGCCGCCGAGCGGCTCGGCGGAGACTACGCGCCGTATGTGTCGATCGCGCGTCACTACCCCGGCGACCCCGGTGTCATCGCCGCCATGCTGCTCAACTACGTACAACTCCAGCCCGGCGAGGCCCTCTTCCTCGGCGCGGGCGTCCCGCACGCCTATCTCAGCGGCCTCGGCGTCGAGATCATGGCCAACTCCGACAATGTCCTGCGCTGCGGCCTCACCCCCAAGCATGTGGACGTTCCCGAACTCCTCCGGATCGTGCGCTTCGAAGCGAGCGAGCCGGATGTGCTGCGCCCGCAGGCATCCCCCTCCGGTGAGGAGCTGTACGAGACGCCCATCGACGAATTCCGGCTCTCCCGCTTTGCTCTCGCGCCGGGCGCCGCACCGCGCGACCTCACGGCCGGCACCCCCCAGATACTTCTCTGCACGGAGGGCACCCCCCGGGCGAACGATCTCGGCCTGACACCCGGCACCTCGGTCTTCGTCCCGGCGGGCGAGAAGGCCGAACTGTCCGGTACGGGCACTGTGTTCCGTGCCACAGTGGTGGTCTGATTCACCGTCCCCGTCCACGGCTGCAACAATGTCCCGCCGTACCGCGGCGCCAGGGCCGCAGCACCGAGGAAGGGACACCACGCACGCATGAGCGCGTCAGGCGGAACCAAGGCGATCGTGGCGGCACTGGGCGCCAACCTCGCGATCGCAGTAGCGAAGTTCGTGGCGTTCGCGTTCAGCGGTTCGTCGTCGATGCTCGCGGAGGGCGTGCACTCCGTCGCGGACTCCGGCAACCAGGGGCTGCTCCTTCTCGGCGGCAAGAAGGCACAGCGGGAGGCGACACCGCAGCACCCCTTCGGCTATGGACGCGAGCGCTACATCTACGCCTTCCTCGTCTCCATCGTGCTGTTCTCGATCGGTGGCATGTTCGCCATCTACGAGGGCTACGAGAAGATCAAGCACCCCCATGAGATCGAGGCCTGGTACTGGCCGGTCGGGGTGCTCGTCTTCGCGATCATTGCCGAGTCGATCTCGTTCCGTACAGCCATAAAGGAGTCCAACGCCACCCGTGGCTCGCTCTCCTGGACCCAGTTCGTCCGCCGCGCCAAGGCCCCCGAACTCCCCGTCGTACTCCTGGAAGACCTCGGCGCGCTCGTCGGCCTGATCCTCGCGCTCGGCGGTGTGGGTATCTCCCTGGCCACCGGCGACGGCGTCTGGGACGGCATCGGCACCCTCTGCATCGGCGTCCTTCTCATCCTGATCGCGCTGGTCCTGGCCGCCGAAACGAAGTCCCTGCTCCTCGGCGAGTCCGCGGGCACGGAGGACGTCGAGAAGATCGAGGCCGCGCTCGTCGACGGCGACGTCGTCACCGGCGTCATCCACATGCGTACGCTCCACCTCGGCCCCGAGGAACTCCTGGTCGCCGCCAAGATCGCGGTACAGCACGACGACACGGCCGCCGAGGTGGCGCGCGCGATCGACGCCGCCGAGTCGCGGATCCGCGAGGCGGTCCCGATCGCCCGGGTGATCTACCTGGAGCCGGACATCTACAGCGAGTCGGCCGCCGCCGCGGGCACCAACCCCGGCAAGGCACCCGGCGGCCCCGGTGCCGCCGCTTCGGACGCCGCTCACTGACCCTGCTGGTCCTGCTGATCCCGCTGTGACTCGATCTTGTCCTTTGACTTGAACTCATCTGACTTGATCTCATCGCCCTCTCTTCCTCGTTCGACTGTGGGCCGCTGGGCCGATCGGTGTAGATTCGTGACCAGTGCCAGACGTCGCTGCTGATGGCGGTCGGGCGGTCCGCCAGCGGACCGGCCGAGGGAGAGAGGGCCTCCGACGGACTGACCCGTGAGCGCTCGGGCATTCGTATGCCCTGCGCCGCAGAGCCAGCCGTACGCACCCACCCTCGACCCGATTCACGAGGAGCAGCTCGTTATGACGACTGTCGCCAACCGACAGGACTTCAAGGTCGCCGACCTCTCGCTCGCCGAGTTCGGCCGCAAGGAGATCACGCTCGCCGAGCACGAGATGCCCGGTCTGATGTCGATCCGCAAGGAGTACGCGGAGGCCAAGCCGCTCGCCGGCGCCCGTATCACCGGCTCCCTGCACATGACCGTGCAGACCGCGGTCCTCATCGAGACGCTGACCGCCCTCGGCGCCGAGGTCCGCTGGGCGTCCTGCAACATCTTCTCCACCCAGGACCACGCCGCCGCCGCCATCGCGGTCGGCCCCGAGGGCACCCCGGACAACCCCCAGGGCGTCCCCGTCTTCGCCTGGAAGGGCGAGACGCTGGAGGAGTACTGGTGGTGCACGGAGCAGGCCCTGACCTGGCCGAACACCCCCACCGGCGGCCCGAACATGATCCTGGACGACGGCGGTGACGCCACCCTCCTCGTCCACAAGGGCGTCGAGTTCGAGAAGGCCGGCGAGGCCCCGGACCCGGCGACCGCGGACAGCGAGGAGTACGGCCACATCCTGACCCTGCTCAACCGCACCCTCACCGAGAACCCGCAGAAGTGGACCCGCCTGGCGTCCGAGATCCGCGGTGTCACCGAGGAGACCACGACCGGTGTCCACCGGCTGTACGAGATGCAGCGCGACGGCGTCCTCCTGTTCCCGGCGATCAACGTCAACGACGCCGTCACCAAGTCGAAGTTCGACAACAAGTACGGCTGCCGCCACTCGCTGATCGACGGCATCAACCGCGCCACCGACGTCCTCATCGGTGGCAAGGTCGCGGTCGTCTTCGGCTACGGCGATGTCGGCAAGGGCTGCGCCGAGTCCCTGCGCGGCCAGGGCGCCCGCGTGATCATCACCGAGATCGACCCGATCTGCGCGCTCCAGGCGGCGATGGACGGCTACCAGGTCTCCACGCTCGACGACGTCGTCGGTATCGCGGACATCTTCGTGACCACGACGGGCAACAAGGACATCATCATGGCCTCGGACATGGCCAAGATGAAGCACCAGGCGATCGTCGGGAACATCGGTCACTTCGACAACGAGATCGACATGGCCGGCCTGGCCAAGATCGAGGGCATCGTCAAGGACGAGGTCAAGCCGCAGGTCCACACCTGGACCTTCCCGGACGGGAAGACGATCATCGTCCTGTCCGAGGGCCGTCTGCTGAACCTGGGCAACGCGACCGGTCACCCCTCGTTCGTGATGTCCAACTCGTTCGCCGACCAGACCCTGGCCCAGATCGAGTTGTTCACCAAGCCGCAGGAGTACCCGACCGATGTCTATGTGCTGCCCAAGCACCTGGACGAGAAGGTCGCCCGCCTCCACCTCGACGCGCTCGGTGTGAAGCTCACGACGCTCCGCCCGGAGCAGGCCTCGTACATCGGTGTCCCCGTCGAGGGCCCGTACAAGCCGGACCACTACCGCTACTGATCCACCCCGATCCACCCCCGCTGACGCACTGCCACTGATCCGCGGCAGCGGACCCCAGCGGTACCGGACAGGCCCCCGCACCCCCGTGTCGGGGGCCTGTTCCGTGCACCGACGAGCCGCAGCCGAGGCCCGCGCGTCCGCGTACGTGTGCGTGTACGCGGAAGAACGTCAACGGGCGCGTCAGTCGGCGAGGACCCGAAGGACCCGGAAGACCCCATGCCCCGCGGCCGTTATTCGCTCCATGATCCGCATGATCACTCCCCTCTCGGTGATGAGCACTTCCACTGCGCGCCAGGCCCCTCCGGCTGGCGCTACGTCTCCCAGATCACCACTCCCTCCGGCGGCCACGCCGGCTCCGTCGATCTGGCCCTCGACGAACTCGGCCGCCCCATCCGTCTCGAACTCCACGCCGCGAGCTGGCAGGTCCGAGGTGCCGCCCTGGACGGCGTCACCTGGGTCCGTACCGACCCCACCGGCGCCCATGCCACCGAAGGCACTGTGCGCGCCCATGCCTTCACCGGCATGTCCCCCGCCTTTCTCATCGCGACAGCGAGGCTTCTGCGGCTCACCCCCGGATCCCCCGCGACCCGCGTCCGCCTCGTCGCCTTCACCCAGCCCGTGCTGGCACCCCGGACCGTCGATCAGTCCTGGGCGCTGGTGAACAGTGAAGCGCACGCCACTGACAATGGCCCCCTGATCGTGGACGAGTACCAGGTCAGCGCCCTGGACACCGGTGAACAGCACACCGTTCACCTCGCCGGGGACGTCGTCGTATCGGCCCCCGGCATCGAACTCGAAGACCTGGAAACCCCGCCCTCCGCCATGCCCTGACGGCAGTCGGCCGCAGCTACGCCGGCGGCGCGAACCCGGTGGCCGGGGGCGCCTCGGGCGACGAGGGCCCAGAAGGCGTGGGACGGGGCGTGGACGTCGGATTCGACACCGGCACCGGATTGGGCACAGGCGGCGTAGGCGCGGCCGAGGGCCAGGTCGGGCCCGCAAGCCCAGCCGCAGGCGCAGGTGCGGTCACGGGCGCCGCGCCGGCGGAAGCCCCGAACGCCCGCCGTGCGTCCCGCGCCTGCCGCTCATGAACCACGGCCGCCAGATACGCCCCAGCGGCCACCCCCTGCGGCACCGGAGCCCCCGTACGGGCCGCCAGATCATCCGCGAGCCGCTCCGCCATCGACTGGCTCACCCCCGCGTCGAGCTGCTCCAGCCGCGTCAGGTACTGCCGTATCGCCAGCCACAGATCGTCCGGTACAGCAGAGAGGTCCAGCTCCGCGAAACGCCCCGCCAGCCACGGCGGAGGCGGCGGCACCATCGCCATACGCCCGGCCGGAACCCTCTCCCGTACGACCAGCGTCCCCGCGAAGACATCGCCGATCCGCCGCCCCCGCGCCGACACCAGCGACGCGATACAGGCGATGACCCCGAACGACATCAGGACCTCCACCACGCCCATCGCCCCCCGCACCAGCGCGTGCCGGAACCGTATGGGCCCGCCGTCGTCCCGTACGACCCGCAGCCCGCAGGCCAGCTTCCCCAACGAGCGGCCATGGCTCAGGGTCTCCACCGCGATCGGACCACCCACCAGGATCAGCAGAAACGATGCAATGGCCAGCGCCGTGATCGCCGCCTCGTCCAGCGAACCCGTCGACAGGGCGAGCACGAACGTCACCAGTAGGTAGACGACCCACACCGCCACCAGGTCGATCGCCAGCGCCAGAGCCCGGCTCGGCAGCTTCGCCGGGCGCAGCCCCAGTACGACCGCGTCGCCCGTCACAAGCTCATCCACCGAAGCCACCCTTCGCCCACCTTCCCTGCCCCTGAAACCATCAGTCTGCCAAGCTGACCCGGAGCGCGTACCAGCAGTGCAGCAGAGGTAGTGCGGCAGAGCAGTAAGTAGTACGGACCGACCGTACGCATCCAGTGCCTGGAGCAGCAGCCGACCATGGATCTCGATGTCTTCGTGACCGCCCACCGCGCCGAGTGGGAACGCCTGGAGCATCTCCTGCGTCGCGGCCGCCGTCTCAGTGGTGCCGAGGCCGACGAACTCGTCGCCCTCTACCAGCGCACGGCCACCCATCTCTCGCTGGTCCAGTCCACCGCTCCCGACCCGATGATCACGACGCGCCTCACCCAGCTCGTGGCCCGGGCCCGCGCTACCGTCACCGGCACGCGCCGTGCCACCTGGCGTGACGCCGTGCGCTTCCTGACCGCGGGCTTCCCCGCCGCCGTCTACCTGTCGCGGCGCTGGTGGATACCGACCGCGGTCCTCTCCACGCTCCTCGCCGCAGTCATCGGCTGGTGGGTCGGCGCCCACCCCGAGATCCAGTCGGCGATAGGAGCGCCGGACGAGCTGCGCCAGATGACGCGGCCCGGTGGCGAGTACGAGACGTACTACTCAAGCCACCCCGCGGCCTCGTTCGCGGCCCAGGTGTGGACGAACAACGCCCAGGCCGCCGCCATGTGCCTGGTCCTGGGTGCCTTCCTGTGCCTCCCGGTGATCTGGGTCCTCTTCATGAATGTGCTCAACCTGGGAGTCGGGATCGGGCTGATGTCCTCGGCCGGACGCCTCGACACCTTCCTCGGGCTGATCCTTCCGCACGGTCTGCTCGAACTGACGGCCGTCTTCGTAGCCGCCGGTACGGGCCTGCGTCTCGGCTGGACCCTGATCGACCCCGGGCCGTACAGCCGTCGTACGGCGATGGCCCAGCGGGGCCGCGCCGCACTCGGCATGGCCATTGGTCTGGCCCTGGTCCTGTTCGTATCGGGCCTGATCGAAGGCTTCGTGACCCCGTCGGGCCTGCCCACCTGGGCGCGCATTGCCATCGGAATCGCCGCTGAGCTGCTGTTTCTGGTGTACGTGTATGTCCTCGGCGGCCGCGCGGCACGGGCGGGCGAGGTGGGCGATGTGGAGGCGGCGGACCGGAGCGCGGAGCTGCCCACCGCCGCCTGATGTGCGCATCGCGTCTCCGACCTGTTAGTCTCCTCTTCGCCCCACAGGGACCGTTGACACGGTCTGGGTGGGGAGGTAGATTTGAACGGTTGCCTCGGAGTCGGTATAGATGCCGAGAGCACCGGAACATCTCTACGCGGCTCCCGACGGAATGAAGTTCCGTGGAGCCCCTCTCGATTCGCCTTTCAGATCATCAAGGCCGATGTGAGTCGGCCCGAATGTTTCTGATAAAGTCGGGTCAAGCCGAAAGGCAAAAGACCAACTTCGAAGGTCGCTGGAATTCACGAGGCGGAAGACGCCGAATGGATCTGGTAAAGTCGGAGACGCAAGACCGGAGGGAAAAGCCCGGAGGAAAGCCCGAGAGGGTGAGTACAAAGGAAGCGTCCGTTCCTTGAGAACTCAACAGC
>NZ_JBHVGV010000011.1:0-5443 GCF_042800555.1 Streptomyces sp. NPDC057617
GTGCCGCCGGACCCGCCACAGGTACCAGCCGGCGACCACCGCGATCGACAGCGCGATGACGGGCTCCACGACGCTCGCGGGTACGTCGACCAGACCGAGGGCGGCGAGCATGAACGTCACCGAGTGCGCCAGCGTGAAGCTCGTCGCCGCGAGCACGATCTCCCGCAGCCGCCGTGACCCGGCGATGAGCGCCAGCAGGAACAGGATGTGGTCGATCCCGGTCAGCAGATGCTCCGCGCCCAGCCGGAAGAACTCCCAGAACCGCTCGTACCACGCCTGTCCCATCGAGAAGGACGGGTGCTCGGCGTCGAGCGCGGCACTGCCCGAGCGGCCGTCGATCTCGTACGTGACGATCGTCTTGGTGCCCTTGACGTATGTCTCGGAGTCGGGGAACAGCCCGCTGCGCACCTCGCGGTCGTCGCCCCCCGCCGGGCAGGCCCAGTCGAGCAGCAGGTGCGCGTACGGTACGCCCTCCCGCCGGCCGATCGTGAAGTCGCCCGCCTGCGTCGCCGTACAGGCCTCGCCGCCGCCGGAGGCGATCGTGAAGCGCTTGGTGACATACGAGACGGCCGACTTCGCGTGGGCGTTGAGCGCCGCGCCCTGTGCGGCGGTGTCACCGTCCTCGAACGCGGCGTTCCCCGTCTGGAAGAGCGGGTCGTCGTCCTCGTAGTCGGCGGCGGACACGACGAACAGGTCGTATTCCAGCTCCAGTTCCGTCCGTATATGACCGCCGTCGAGGCCCCCGCCGGCACCGCCGTCGCCCCCGGTGGTGATGTGGGCGTACACGGTGGAGGTGAAGCCGTGGGCGAGCGCCGGCTGACCGGCGCCCAGGAGAGCGATCACGGCCGCGGTGATCAGGACTGTGGCGCGGCGGACCCGTTGTGACATGTGGAGTGACTCCTTCAGGTTGCCTGTGCACGGTGCATGTCATGGATGAACACGGACCGGCCCGTCGGCGAAGAACGGAAGAACAACCGCAAGAACGACACCCGCGGATGAAGACCGCAGAGGACGGCATAGGAGGATGCAGGCGCACCATCCACCACCACTGGGAGGAAGATCGCTTTGCGCCCCCCGCTTCGGGCCGCTGCCACGCTGGCCGCGGCCGCCGCGCTGGTCACCGGATGCAGCTCCGGCGACGACTGGTCGCGGCCGCATCCCAAGCCCTCTGCCATCGGGACTCTCGGCCCGGGGTTCGTCAAGCCCTCCGCCACGCCCGTCCCGGAGTCGACCACCACACCGCGGCCCGGCTCCTGGTCCGGGGTGCACCCGTCGGAGGACTACCGCGTGGTCCTGCTCACCTACGGGGACGACCGCCCGACCAAAACCCTGGTGAAGGCGGTCGAGGACTGGGCCGAGGACGAGCACGTCGACCTCAGGACGGTGGTCGCCGACAACCCGCACGACTTCATTCCCAGCATCACCGAGGCCCGCGAGATGCGCCCCGACCTGATCGTCAGCGCGGGCAACGACCTGATCGACCCGCTCGCGACGGTCACCCCGAACCACCTGGACCAGCGGTTCCTCGTCGTGGGCGCGGAACTGGCCGAGCCCACCCACAACGTCACGTCGGTCGACTGGTCCGGCGCGTCGTTCCGTGGCGAAGGGCTCGGGATGTCGTCGACGTACGACGCCAAGTCGTTCACCGCGGAGCGTTGCGCGGCGGCGATCAGGGCGGGTGTCGCGGCGGTGCTGAACGACCTGACGGGGATCGTGATCTGGCTGGACGACGTGTAGGGGCCCAGGGGGCCGTCCTCAGTCGCCGGACAGGCTTGCTGTGTCCTCGATCGCCGGACAGGCCGGCTGTGCTGTTGTCCTCGATCGCCGGACAGGCCGGCTGTGTTGTGTCCTCAATCGCCGGACGGGCTGGTTTATGCGCCCTGTCACGGGCGGCGTGAAAGCGTTGAAGGGTTGTGCAGACCCTGACTCACTGCTGACGCACACACCTCCGACAAGGCAGACTGTCGAAGGCGAAACCGGCAGCACCGGGAGCAGGGGGAGCTATGGACCGTGACGGCGGGCCGCGCGTACCGGAGCAGCGGGCTCCGGGGGTGCCGGGGAACACCGCGGAACTGCGCTTCAGCGTGCTCGGACCCGTACGCGCCTGGCGCGCCGGCGAACCGCTGTCGTCCGGGTCGCCCCAGCAACGCGCCCTGCTCGCCGCCCTGTTGATGCGGGACGGGCGGACCGCGACCGCCAGTGAGCTGATCGACGCCCTGTGGGGCGACGAACCGCCGTCGCAGGCGCTCGCCGCGGTACGGACATACGCCTCGCGGCTGCGCAAGGTGCTCACCCCGGGCGTGCTGATCACCGAGGCCGGCGGATACGCCCTGCGCACCTCGCCCGACTCCCTCGATCTGAACATCGCGCGGGACCTGGCCGCCGACGCGGACAAGGCGCGCGCCGCCGGGGACCGTTATCTGGCCCGTACGCTGATCAACAAGTCGCTCGGCCTGTGGGACGGCGAGGCGCTCGCCTCCGTACCCGGCCCGTACGCCGACAACCAGCGCACCCGGCTTGAGGAATGGCGTCTCCAGCTCACCGAGACCCGGCTCGATCTGGACCTGGAGGTCGGCCGGCACGCGGAGGCCGTCTCCGAGCTGACCGCGCTCACCGCCGCGCACCCGCTCCGCGAACGGCTGCGCGAGCTGCTGATGCTGGCGCTCTACCGCAGCGGCCGGCAGGCCGAGGCGCTCGCCGCATACGCCGACACGCGCCGCCTCCTCGCCGACGAACTGGGCGTCGACCCGCGCCCCGAACTCTCCCAGCTCCAGCAGCGGATACTGCAGGCCGACGCGGAACTGGCCCGGCCGGTGGAGGAGCCCGCCCCCGTCCACGCCGTCCGCAGGCCCGCCCAGCTCCCGGCCACCGTGCCGGACTTCACCGGCCGGGCCTCCTTCGTACGGGAGCTGGGCGACCGGCTCACCGCCGCCGGCGGATCCGTGATGGCCGTCTCCGCGCTCGCCGGCATCGGCGGGGTCGGCAAGACGACGCTGGCGGTGCATGTCGCGCACGCGGCGCGGGCGCACTTCCCGGACGGGCAGTTGTACGTCGACCTCCAGGGCGCCGGTGCGCGGGCGGCCGAGCCGGAGACGGTGCTGGGCGCGTTCCTGCGGGCCCTGGGCACCCCCGACACCGCCATCCCCGACTCGCTCGACGAACGCTCCGCGCTCTACCGCTCGACGCTCGACGGCCGCCGCATCCTCGTCCTGCTGGACAACGCGCACGACGCGGCGCAGGTACGGCCGCTGCTGCCCGGTACGGAAGGGTGCGCGGCGCTGGTCACCAGCCGGGTGCGGATGGTCGACCTCGCGGGCGCGCACCTCGTCGACCTCGATGTGATGTCGCCGGACGAGGCGCTCCAGCTCTTCACCCGGATCGTCGGCGAGGAGCGGGTCACCTCGGAGCGCAAGGCGGCGCTGGACGTGGTGGCGGCGTGCGGCTTCCTGCCGCTGGCGATCCGGATCGCGGCGTCCCGGCTGGCGGCGCGCCGTACGTGGACGGTCTCGGTCCTGGCGGCGAAGCTCGCGGACGAGCGGCGGCGGCTGGACGAGCTCCAGGCGGGTGACCTCGCGGTCAAGGCGACCTTCGAACTCGGCTACGGCGCGCTGGACCGGGCCCAGGCGCGCGCCTTCCGCCTGCTCGGCCTCGCGGACGGCCCGGACCTCTCCCTGGCCGCGGCGGCCGCCGTCCTGGACCTGCCGCTCCAGGACACCGAGGACCTGCTGGAGTCCCTGGTCGACACCTCCCTCCTCGAATCCGCCGCCCCTGGCCGCTACCGCTACCACGACCTCGTACGCCTCTACGCGCGTGCCTGCGCCGAACGCGACGAACAGCCCCCGACGGAACGCGAGTCGGCGATGTCCCGGCTGCTGGACTTCTACCTGGCGACGGCGGCGCGGGTGTACGCGCTGGAGCGGCCGGGGGACCGTACGGTCGACCACCTGGAGCCCACCCGCTACCCGGGGCGGCAGTTCGACGACGGAGCCGTCGCGCTGGACTGGCTGCATTCGGAAGCCGGGTCGATCCTGGCCTGTGCGCAGCAGTCCCTCGGCGCGGACATGCTGCGGCGGGCGGTGGATCTCCTGCTGGCCTCCAAGGACCTCGCCGAGTCCGGCGCGAGTTCGAAGCGGTTCGAGGCCGCGGCGACGGCGGCGCGGGATGCCGCCGCCGCCATCGGGGACGAGCACGCGGAGGGGCGCGCCCGGGTGACGCTCGCGCAGGTGCACAACAGCGCGGGCCGGTTCGAGGCGGCGGGGACGGAGGCGCGCCGCGCCGCCGAACTCAAGCCGGCGCAGCCGGACGCCTGGATCGCCAGCAACCTGCCCAACGAGCTGGGGATCATCGCCAATTGCACCGACCAGTACGAGGCGGGCGAGGAATACCTGCTGGAGGCGATCGAGGCGTTCCGCGCCGACCGGAACCGGCCCGGTGAGGCGAGCGCCCTGTGCAACCTCTCCCGGGTCGTCGCGTCCATGGGACGCACCTCCGACGCCGTGAAACTGGCGCAGCAGGGTGTCGCCATATACGACGAACTGGGGCTCACCCTGCGCCTCGCCAACGCCCGGTACGCGCTGGGCATCGTCCTCACCCAGTCGGGACGGTACCCGGAAGCGCTGGAGCAGCTCTCCGAGGCGCTCAATGTCTTCGTGGACACGCGGCAGCGCCTCTGGGAGGGGACGACCCACTTCCGTATCGCCCAGGTCCATCTGTCGGCGCGCCGCCCCGCCAACGCGGCACAGCACGCCGAGCAGGCCCTCACGACCGGCTTCATCGGCGGTGAGTGGATGCACGCGAACGCCCTGACGCTGCTGGGCAAGTCGCTGCGCAGCCTCGGCCAGCTCGACCGCGCGCAGGTCTGCTGGCAGGAGGCGCTGGCCATTCACGAGCAGCTCGACGGGGCGGGGGCGGCGGAGGTACGGCTGCTCCTCTCGCCCCTCAAGGCGGCCTGAGAACCGTCCGGCTGGGCGTTCATCGATTGTTTATGCGTAGCTGCGAGGCTCGGTACACGATCCGTCGCCTCGGGGGGCAGACGGGTTGGTCACGCGCTACACCCACGGGGGGTGGGGCGCACCGAATCGCCCGTTCGGCGACCTCCGGGGGAGCCGCCGAACGGGCGATTGCAGCCAGTGCACGCCAAGTTCCAGGAGAGATCCCAGATATGAGCGATGTGACGAAGAACAACGAGGACATCACCACACTGGACAGCCACTCGCCGATCCTGCCGCCCACCAAGGCCACGGACGCCACCACCCAGGGCGACAGCCACTCGCCGTCCACGCCGGCGAAGGAAACGGACGTCACCACGCAGGGCGACAGCCACTCGCCGACGCCGCCGGCCGGCGAGTCCGAGATCACGACGATGGACAGCCACTCGCCCGCCCCGCCCAAGCCCTGACCAGTTCCGACGGGGAGCGGCCGCGGCGGCGCGGAGGGGGAGCCG
>NZ_JBHVGV010000011.1:5453-91751 GCF_042800555.1 Streptomyces sp. NPDC057617
CAGTCCCGGGGGGGGAGTGACTGCGGGGATGTGGAGGGGGACCCGCCGCGACCGCGATACATCCGGGGGAAAGCCGCAGCACGGGGGAAAGCCGCAGGGGGCCAAGCGCGTCGCTTGGCCCCCTGCGGGTGTTCGCGGGCCGGGTGGGCCCGGTGGGCCGGGCCGGCCGGGAAGGGTCAGATCGCCGGGGTTGCCCGGGGTTCGCAGGTGCGGACTTTGGACACCTCGTTCGGGAAGTCCATCGGGACGCGGAGCGTCTGCGTGTCGCCGCTCGTCAGGGTCACTTCCGTGTCGGCGTTGTCGACGACCCGGCCCGACGCGTCCTTGAAGTCGACGTCGACCTCGTAGGTGCCCGAGACGCCCGGGTCCGTCGTCACCATGACGCTCGCGTACGTGACGGCCCTCCGTTTGCCGCTCGCCTTGCGGGCGCACGTGATCATCGTGACCCGGACGCCGTCCGAGGACGACGCCGTGGAGCCGGACGTGGACGAGCCGCCGGACGAGGTGGAGTAGTCGTCGTCGTAGTCGTAGTCCGACCCCGCGCCCGCGCCCACGTACCCGTTGTTCTTCTTCTTGGAGCTGGAGCAGCCACCGCCGCTACTGCTAGAACCCTTGCTCTTCCCCGACCTCGACCCGGACCCCTTGCCCGACCCCGACGAGAAACCCGTCAGGGCCAGCACCACCACGACCAGCACGGCCGTCAATTTCGCATGTCGACGCAGCAAGACCGAAGTCCTTCCCCCGTTGTCCCCATGGCCCCCACAGCCTCCATGGACCTGTCAATCGCGACACCCTAACAGCGCCCGCCGTCGCGTGGCGCGCCCCGGGGACCCGGCGTAGCGTCGTGCACCGGAGCGGGATGTCCGGGGTCAGGAGGCGGCGATGGTCCGTAACGCCATCGGTTCGATCCTCGCCCTGGCCGGAGCGGCGGCCGCCGTACTGAGCGTCTTCCTCGACTGGTTCGACGGGCGCCAGGGCCAGGACTACCGCGTCGCCGACCTGTTCAACGGCATCACCGCCACCGGCTCCGCCCTCGCGACCTCCCTGCTGCTGCCCTTCGCCTTCGCCGCCCTGCTCACCCTGATCGCCCTGGCACTGCGCCCGCGGCTGCTGACGGCGCTGGCCGGGCTGGTCGTCCTCGGCTTCACCGTGCTGTGGATGGTGCGCCAGGGCCAGGCGTCGGGCGGGCTCAGCGTCGGCGGGAACGGTTCCGGGCTGGACATCGGCCTCGCGTACGCACTCGGCGGCGGCGTGCTGCTCCTGCTCGCCTCGCTGGTGATGAGCGGCCGCCACGCACGGTCCCCGGAGCCGCACACCCCGTACTCGGCCCTCGCCCCGCCGGAGCCCGGGCCGCCCGTCGCGCAGGAGGACGACTGGGGACCGTACGGCTCGCATCCGTACGGCTCGCAACCGTACGACCCGGACCCGAGGCAGCAGTACGGACAGTACGAGCAGCAGTACGGAGAGCAGTACCACCCCCCGGGGTACAGGCATCCCTGGGAGGGACCCCACAAGTACGGACCTCCGCAGCCGCCCGAGCCCTCGCAGGACGGCGACACCCAGTCACTGCCCGTGCAGGAACCCCGGAACGACGACCCCCCGCACCGCTGAGCCGCGCTACCGCTGAGCCGCCGTACCCGAAGCCGCGCTACCGCGCCCCTCGCCCCGTCGCCGTCCCCTTCACCGCGTCCAGCGCGTACACACACCGGTCCTTGCTGCACGCGTACACCACACCCCGCCGCGCCACCGGCGACCCCGTGATCTCGCCGCCCGTCGCCAGCTTCCAGCGCAACTGCCCGCCGCTCGCGTCCAGCGTGTACAGCACATGGTCCGCCGAGCCGAAGTGCAGCCTGCCGTCCGCGACCACCGGAGCGCCGATGACCTCGCCGCCCGCCGCGAAGCGCCACTTCGGCGTGCCCGTCACCGCGTCCAGCGTGTAGAGCGCGCTGCCGCTGCCGACATGCACATTCCCGTCGGCGACCAGCACCGGTTCGATCGACTGCCGCGACTCCGTCGCGATACGCCAGCGGTCCTTGCCCGTCGTGGCGTCGAGGGCGTACACCGTACCGAGGTAGTCGGCCAGATAGACCCCGCCGCCCGTGACCGCGGGCCCCGGCGCGAAGGCCGGCGGGGAGAGGAAGACCGCGGGCGCCTCGAAGTGCCAGCGCACCCGCCCGGTGGAGATGTCGACCGACAGCACGCGCGTACCGGCCGAGACATAGAGCTGCCCGTCCTGCGCGGGCCTCACCCGTACGGGAACGCCCCCGCAGGAGGCCGCGTCGCCGATGGGATACGACCAGACCTCGGCGCCCGAGCGCGCGTCCAGCGCCTGGAGCCGGGCGTCCTTCCACACATAGACCATGCCGTCCGAGATCGCGGGCCCGGCCTCCGGGGTCTCGAAGTCGGTCTGCGCCCCGCCGGTCTCCCACAGCTTCTCGCCGCTGGACGCCTCCCAGGCCTGGACGCCGCCGCCGCGGGTCCCGGTGACGACCGTGCCGCGGTCGACCTTGAGCGAGTACACCCACGCGTCGGTCCTGAGCCGCCACCGCTCACTGCCGTCCTTGCCGTCCAGCGCGTACAGCGTCGGGCCGTCGGAGGCGTGGATCCGGCCCCCGGCGACGGCCATCGCCCAGGCCACGTCCCGGGTCTTGAACTGGCGGCGGCCGGAGCCCACGTCCAGCGCGTGCACCTCGAAGGAGGTGACATAGAGCAGATCGCCGTCGACGACCGGGGTCCCCCAGACGTCGTTGGACATCCGGAACCGCCAGGGCCGCCAGCGGGCCGAAGCCGCCGCCGTGTCGGGCGGCTGCGTGGGCGGCGGTACGGCGGGAGGCCCGGGGGGCGGTACTGGGCCGGCGAGCGCCTCCGTACCGTTCAGCCCGGCCGGCGGGCGGATCCAGCCGGTGGCCGGGCCCGCTCCGGCGTCCATACCCCCCGCCATACCGCCGCCGGCGGCGCGGGTGTCCGCGACCCGGGGTCCAGGACCGATCGGCACCGGCGAGCCGGACAGCTGTACCGGACCGGCGGCCCCGGGCGGCCGGTCCGGAGCGGCGGGCGGGGCAGCAGCGGAGGCCGCCGCGGCAAGCGCCTCGGGCCGCCCGCCGTGCCGGCCACCGCCCGCATGCGCGCCGTCCCGGTGGCCCGCCCCCTGATGCCCGCCCTCGCGCTCGGCGCCCCGCGGCCCGCCGTGCCGGCCGCCGCCCCCTTCCGGGCGCCACGCGGAGTCCCAGTCCGGGGCCTGCGCGGGCGGCGCGGGCCGGTGCGCGGGCGGCGGCGGTACGGGAGCCGGTACGGCCGCGGGCTCGGCGGGCCGTACCGCCCCCGCGGGCACCCGTCCCCCGGCCCTGCGCCGCTCGATCATCGCGGTGGCGAGATCCGGCAGCCACGCCGAGGCCGTACCGCTGTCGTCACTGCCCGACGCGAAGAGATGCGGGGCGAGCTGGGCCTGGAGATCGGCGGGCGAGGGCCGGCGCGTGGCGTCCATCTGCATGCACGACTCGATCAGGGGCCGCAGCTCCTCCGGCAGCCCCTCCAGATCGGGCCCCTCACGCAGCAGCATGAAGACCGTCTCGACCGGGTTCGCACCGTGGAACGGCGCGTGCCCGGTGGCGGCGAAGACCAGGGTCGAACCGAGCGAGAAGACATCGCTCGCGCCCGTCACACTGCGCGAGTCCCGCGCCTGCTCCGGCGACATGTACGCGGGCGTGCCGACGGCCACATTGGTCATCGTCAGCCGGGTGTTTGAGACCCCGGAGGCGATCCCGAAGTCGATGACCCGCGGCCCGTCCTCCACCACCAGCACATTGGACGGCTTCAGATCGCGGTGGACGAGATTGGCGCCATGGATCGACTGGAGCGCCTCGGCGATCCCCGCCGCCAGCCAGCGCACGCCCTGGGCGGGCATCGGGCCGCACTCGTTGACCATCTCTTCGAGCGAGGGGGCGGGTACGTACGCCGTCGCCAGCCAGGGCACCGCGGCCCGCGGGTCGGCGTCCACGACCGCCGCGGTGTAGAACCCGCTGACGGCCCGCGCGGCCTCCACTTCCCGGGTGAAGCGGACCCGGAACAACTGGTCCTCGGCCAGCTCGGTCCGTACGGTCTTGATCGCCACCCGGCGCCCCGACGCCGAGCGCGCGAGATAGACCAGCCCCATGCCGCCGGCCCCGAGCCGCCCCAGCACCTCGAAAGGGCCGATGCGTCTCGGATCGTGCTGCGTAAGCTGCTCCACTTGCCTGCCACCTCCCCGTACGGGCCACCAAGGTACGGCCCCGTGCCCCCTGATTCTTCCTGTCTGAGGCACCGGTTGCGAACCCGGGGGCGGATCGGGGTGTCTCACCTCGATCCGGACACCACATGTGTCACACCTTTGCCGCTGATCGCCCGTTTACCGCCGTTCTCCCGCTCTTCCGCGGCCGATCCAAGCCCGGCCGCGGGTCCGCCCGGCGTCCTGTCCGGGCTCCGTTTCCGGCTCCTGACGCCCCGGCTCCTGACGTTCTGCTTCCTGACGCTCCGGCTCCTGACGTTCCGGCTCCTGACGCCCTGTGGAACCGGCCTCGGGCGCGCTCTGCTGTCCGTACCGTTGTCCGTACTGCCGTCCGTACGGATCAGACTCTGCCAGTACGGCGAACGCGGCGCCCTGGTTGTCCATCAGCGCGGCCATCCGGCCCGACTCGATGTCGAACGGCGGTGTGGTGACCCGGCCGCCGAGCCGGACGACCGCCTCCGCGGTCTCGTCGCAGTCCGCCACGGCGAAGTAGATGAGGAAATGGCCCGGCATCTCCGCGGGAAAAGCGTCCGTGATGACACTGCGTCCGCCGATCGCGCCGGCGGCCCCGACCGCGCCCGGCTCCGTACCCGTACCGGCCGGGAACCACAGACGGAAGTCGACGGCCCCGTCGGGCACATCCGCGCCCAGGAAGCCGAAGACTCTTTCGTAGAAGGGATCGACGCGCTCCTTGTCCCGTGTGTAGACCTCGGTCCAGCAGAACGATCCGGGGAGGCCGCGCTTCTCGAAGCCCGCTTCGTCCCCGGCCTGCCAGAGGCCGAAGACCGCGCCGGCCGGGTCGGCGGCCTGGGCGAGCACGCCGAGGTGCCCGACGGGGGTCGGGGGCCGTACGAGCCGGCCGCCCGCGCGGATGATCCGGTCGGTGAGCGCGGCGGCGTCGGCGGCGGCGAAGTAGACACCCCAGACAGTGGGCATCCGGCCGTCCCGCTTGGCGACGAGACCGGCGACCCGCTTGCCGTCGCTGAAGGCGGTCACGCAGTGGCCGTGCCCGGGGGCTCCGGGGTCCCCCGCTTCGAAGGTCCAGCCGAACAGCTCCCCGTAGAATCGCTTGCCCGCCGCGAGATCGGGAAGCGCCGCATCCACCCAGCAGGGTGTGCCCTCCGCGAACTCGGCCATGGCCGGATCCGTCCTTCCCTGTGCGTGCCCTGTGCGTGCCCTGTGCATGCCGGTGCGTGCCCTGTGGCGCCCGTCACAGCCAAGCTAATGGGCCTGGGCCGGGAGCGCACAGGAGAAATTAGAACAATTGCTCAAGTATCGCAGCGTGAGCCCCTCGCCACCGCGAGTTGTCCACCGAAGTTATCCACAGGCTGTTGATAACACTATTCACTCGTGAGTGGTGCCTGGGGATAACCGACCGCACGCACAGCCGGTGCGCGGAGTGGCCGGTTCCCCATTTGCACTCGGCCAAATCGCGCTGGGATCACCCCTCGGTAAGCTGACGGCATGACAGGACAAGTGCGCACCGTCGACGGCCGGGTGGCTGGTCGGCGCGGGCAGGCGACGCGGCAGAAGCTGCTCGACTGCCTCGGCGAGATGCTCAGCTCCTCGCCGTACCGGGACGTCAAGGTCATCGACGTCGCCCGCCGGGCGGGCACGTCACCCGCGACCTTCTACCAGTACTTTCCGGACGTCGAGGGCGCCGTCCTGGAGATCGCCGAGGAAATGGCCAAGGAAGGCGCCGGGTTGACGGCGCTGGTTTCCGGCCGCTCCTGGGCGGGCAAGGCGGGCTGGCAGACCTCTGAGGAACTGGTCGAGGGGTTCCTCGACTTCTGGCGTAGACACGACGCGATCCTCCGTGTGGTCGATCTGGGCGCGGCGGAGGGCGACAAGCGGTTCAACCGCATCCGGCTGCGGATCCTCAACTCGGTCACCAACTCCCTCACGGAGTCCGTGAAGGAGCTTCAGGCCAAGGGCCGGGTCGACAAGGACGTGAACCCGGCGGCGCTGGCGGGCTCGCTGGTCGTGATGCTCTCGTCGGTGGCCTCGCACCAGAAGAACTTCCAGAGCTGGGGCGTCAAGCAGGCCGAGCTGAAGCCGAATCTCGCGCTGCTGGTCCATCTCGGCATCACCGGAAGGAAGCCCACGAAGTAGCGTCCGAACGCGCCGGCGCACCGGCCGGCGGGCACGGTACGGGCGTGCCCCTCACTGTCCTGTCACGCACTGCCCTGTCATGCACTGCCCTGTCACGCCGACGGTGGATCACACAGACGATCCCTGTCGGCGCTCCCGTGTCCGGACCACGTTTCACACCACGTCCCACAAGGAACCGGCCGCGCCTCCCCACGGACAGCAGCACCTCCCCATGAACCTCCCCATGAACAGCAGCGCCTTCCTATGAACAACAGCGACGAGAACGGCACCGAAGCCTCCGAAGCAGCCTCCGAAGCCAGCCGGCAGGACGCCTTCCGGACCCTGCTGCGCGCCCAGCCCGTCTGGGACACCGGCGAGCTGCCCGTATTCGACCCGGCCACCGCGCCCGCCGGGCCGCTGCCGCTGTTCCGGCGCTGGTTCGCCGAGGCCGTGGCGGCCGGCCAGCCCGAGCCGCACACCATGACGCTGGCGACCGCCGACGAGCGGGGGCGGCCGGACGTACGGACCCTGATGCTGCACGACGCGGACGCCCGCGGCTGGCACTTCGCCTCGCACGCGACCAGCCGCAAGGGCCGGCAGCTCGCCGCACACCCCGAAGCCGCGCTCGGCTTCTACTGGCCGGCGCAGGGGCGTGCCGTACGGATCCGGGGAGCCGTCCGTACCGCCGGGCCCGAGGAGAGCAGCGCCGATCTGCACGCCCGCTCGACGGGCGCGCTGGCCGCGGCGCTGGTGGGGCGGCAGAGCGAAGTGCTGGGCTCGGCCCGGGAGTTGGCGGAGGCGAGCGAGGCGGCCTGGCAGCGGGCACGGCGCGAGCCGGACGCGGAGGCGGCGTCGTGGACGGCGTACGTACTGGTGCCGGACGAGGTGGAGTTCTTCCAGGGCGAAGCCCAACGGCGGCATGTACGGCTGCGCTACCGGCGCGAAGGGGACGCGTGGGTACGGGAGTTGCTCTGGCCGTAGCGGCTGGTGCACTATTCACCGGCTCGCCGGGATGATGTTCACCGGCTCCGCACCACATGCTCACCGTACGGCCGGGGCGTGATCGATTTGCAACCGTATTCCGGTCCGACCGAGACCCATCACGTGATGGTTCGATTACGCTCAGCTCTCATGCCCGACGATTTCGACCGCACCGACGACCGCCCCGTATATGTCATCGGCGGTGGCCCAGGCGGGCTCGCCGTCGCCGTCATGCTGCGCCGGCGGGGCGCGCGGGCCGTCGTCCTGGAGAAGTCCGGCGCGGTCGGGGCCTCCTGGCGCGGCCACTACGACCGGCTGCGGCTGCACACCACCCGCCGCGGTTCGGCGCTGCCGGGGCTGAAGATGCCGCGGTCGTTCGGACGGTGGGTGTCGCGCGCGGACATGGTCCGCTATCTGGAGAAGTACGCGGAGCTCCACAAGCTGGAGATCGTCACCGGGGTGGAGGTCAGCCGGATCGAGCCCGCCCCCGACGGCACGGGCTGGCTGCTGCACGCCACGGGCGGGCGGGAGCTGACCGGCCGGGCGGTCGTGGTGGCCACCGGCTACAACCACACGCCGCGGATACCGTCCTGGCCGGGCGTCGAGTCGTACGACGGCGAGCTGCTGCACGCGAGCGCGTACCGCAATGCCGGGCCGTACGCGGGCAAGGACGTGCTGGTCGTCGGCGTCGGCAATACGGGCGCGGAGATCGCGGTCGATCTGGCCGAGGGCGGCGCGGCGCGGGTACGGCTGGCGGTCCGTACCGCCCCGCACATCGTGCGCCGCTCCACGGCGGGCTGGCCGGCCCAGCGGACGGGGATCCTGGTACGGCGGCTGCCGGCCTGGTTCGTGAACATCGCGGCGGCGGGCATGGCGCGGCTCTCCGTCCCCGACCTGTCGTCGTACGGCCTGCCGCGCCCGGACACGGGCCTGTACACCCGCGTCCGCCAGGGCGCGATCCCAGTGCAGGACGTGGGCCTGATCGACGCGGTACGGACGGGCCGGGTCGAGCCGGTGGCGGCGGTCGAGTCCTTCGACCAGAACAAGGTGGTCCTGGCGGACGGCACCCGCATCACCCCCGAGGCGGTCATAGCCGCGACGGGCTACGACCGGGCCCTGGAACCCCTGCTCGGCCCCCTCGACGTCCTCACCCCCGCCGGCCGCCCCCGATCCCACGGCCCGCACACCTCGCCCGATGCCCCGGGCCTCTACTTCACCGGCTTCACCAACCCCATCAGCGGCATGCTCCGAGAACTGGCAAGGGACGCCCACCGCATAGCCAAGGCCCTGACCCGCTGAGACCGGAAATGAGCCCGTCCGGCCTGAGACCGGAAACAAGCCCGTCCGGCGATTGAGGACACGGCCCTCAGCCGGGACTCGCGCCCTCAGGCCCGACGCGCGCCCTCAGGCCGGAACCGGCAGCGCCTTCGGTACCCCCGGCCGCCGGATGACCAGCGCCATCAGCGCCGCCGCCGCGCACAGCGCGCCCGAGGCGTACCAGACCATGTCGTACGAGCCGAAGACGTCCCGGGCCAGCCCGCCCGCGAAGGCGATCACCGCCGCGCCCACCTGGTGGGACGCGAGGACCCAGCCGAAGACGATCGCGCTGTCCTCGCCGTAGTGCTCGCGGCACAGGGCGATCGTCGGCGGCACCGTCGCCACCCAGTCCAGGCCGTAGAAGACGATGAAGAAGAGCATCGGCGGGTGCACCGAGGGGGCCAGCAGCATCGGCAGGAACAGCAGCGAGATCCCGCGCAGCGCGTAGTACACCGCCAGCAGCCGCCGCGCCTCGAAGCGGTCCGTGAACCAGCCCGACGCGACCGTCCCCACCACATCGAACACACCGATCACCGCCAGCAGCGAAGCCGCCGCCGTAATCGGCATGCCATGGTCATGCGCGGCCGGTACGAAATGGGTCTTGACCAGGCCGTTCGTGGACGCGCCGCAGATCGCGAACGTACCGGCCAGCAGCCAGAACGGCCCCGTACGCGCCGCCGACAGCAGCACCGAGACCGCCCGCCGTGCCGCGCCCGGCACCGGCGCCGGCTTGGGTACGAACTCTTCCGCCCCGTACGCCGGCAGCCCCACGTCCGCCGGGTGGTCCCGCAGCAGCAGCCAGACGAACGGGACCACCGCCAGCGCCGCCAGCGCGACCGTCACCGCGGCTGGCCGCCAGCCGTGGTGCTCCACCAGCCAGGACAGCAGCGGCAGGAACACCAACTGCCCGGACGCGCCCGCCGCCGTGAGGATCCCCGTGACCAGCCCGCGCCGCGCCACGAACCAGCGGTTGGTCACCGTCGCCGCGAAGGCCAGCGCCATCGAGCCGCTGCCCAGGCCGACCAGAACCCCCCAGTACAGCACCAGTTGCCAGGCCGCGGTCATCCACACCGTCAGCACCGACCCGACCGCGATGACCGTCAGCGCGACGGCCACCACCCGGCGGATGCCGAACCGGTCCATCAGCGCCGCGGCGAACGGTGCCGTCAGCCCGTACAGCGCCAGATTGACCGAGACCGCGAAGCCGATCGTGCCGCGCGACCACTCGAACTCCTGGTGCAGCGGGTCGATCAGCAGACCGGGGAGCGAGGCGAAGGCCGCGGCGCCGATGATCGTCACAAAGGTGACGACGGCGACGAACCACGCCCGGTGGATACGTCCGGGGGTACGAGGTGCCCCAGGCGTACGGGAAGTGCCGGAGGCGGCCGGGGTACGGCCCGCGTCGTCCTGAGCGGGAAGTTCGGTTGACTGTGTCACGTCAGACAGGATCGATGGACGGAACAGTCCTTACGAGTGGCCCGAAGGACAGCATTCGCTAGGATCGGGCCATGCGCCGCCCCAGGCCCGCCGGCCCCGCCGCAGACCGCCCCTACTCCGCCCGCCGCAGACACCGGATCGCCGGCACCGCGAGCAGCACCCCGCACACCCCCACATTGATCACCGCCCCCGCCACCAGCACCTCGCGCACCCCCACCGCCTCCGCCACCGGGCCCGCCAGCGCCCGCCCCACCGCGAGCATGATCAGCGAGCCCGCCACGTCATACGCGTGCAGCCGGTTCAGCGCCTCCGCCGGGACCTGCGTCTGGACCGTCGTGGACCACATCACCAGCCAGAACGCCAGCGCCACACCCCCCAGGAAGAACCCCGCCGCCAGCACCGGCACCGGCACGTCGTACGCCAGCACCAGTACGTTCGCGACCACCGCGAACAGCGCGAACGTCCCCGCGAACAGCGGTCTGCGCGGTCTTACCCGCATCGCCAGCAGCCCGCCCGCCGCGTTGCCCGCGCCGGTGACCGCCATCATCAGGCCGAACATCGCCGAGCCGTGCCGCTCGGTGACGACCACCGCCTCCAGCGGAGTGATCGGGCCGAGCACGGTGATCCCGTACACCGACCAGACCGCGATCACCCCCCACAGCCAGGACCGCGCCCTGAACTCCCGCCAGCCGCCCAGCAGTTCGGCGAGCATCGACTCCCCGACGACCGGCGCCACGGACGGCATCCGGATCAGGAACAGACACACCGCGGAGACCGCGAAGGTCGCCGCGTTGACCCCGAAGATCAGCCCGGGACCGCCGAACCCGACCAGTCCGCCCGCGACCGCCGGCCCCGCCATCGTGGTCAGCGACTCGGCGACCCGCAGGACCGCGTTCCCGCGCTGTACGTCGGGCGCCATCAGCGGCAGCATGCTGGCCACGCCCGGCTGGAAGATCGCCGCGCCGAGCCCGCTGAGCGCGCTCAGCGCGTACACCAGCCACAGCGAGGGCGGCCCCAGGACGAACGCGCAGGCCAGCACCACGGTGCCCACCACCCGTACCACGTCGGCCAGCACCATCATCCGGCGCGGGGTGAACCGGTCGGCCAGTACCCCGCCCATGATCACAAAGCCCGCGAAGCACGCCATCCACGCGCCGAGCGCGAAGCTCACGGAGGAGGCGCCGTACCCCGCGTCGAGCAGCCCGGCGGCGAGCGCGACCGGCACCATCCCGTCACCGAAGCGCGCGACGGTACGGGCGAGGAAGAAGAGCCGGAAGTTACGGTTCCAGAGGGTGAGCCCCACCGTCTCCAGTGGGTCACCGGGAATGTCCGGCTCGGGAATGGTCTGGGCCGCCGCGCGATTCTGAGTCACAGAGGTGACTGATATCAAGCGCCGGTCCGGCCCTCCAACACGCATCCACGGAGCGGACCGCCGGCAAGCCCCCGCGCCCAACACAGCAGACTGGAGGACCCCATGCAGGACCAGGACCGGGACCCGCCCGGCACCAGCCCTGGCACCGGCACCGGCCGCGACTTCGGCATCGGCACCGGCACCGGCGCCCGCACTCGCCCCCACCGGGTCGTCGTCCTCGCCCTCGAAGGCCTGCTCCCCTTCGAACTGGGCATCCCCCAGCGGATCTTCGGCCGCGCCCGCGACTCCGCGGACCGGCCGCTGTACGAGATCGTCACCTGCTCCGTCCGCCCGCCGGGCCCCGTCCGTACCGAAGCGGACTTCTCCATCCTCGTCGAGAACGGCCCCGAGGCCCTCGCCACCGCCGACACCGTGATCGTCCCCGCCTCGTACAGACTCGGTCCGGTCTACAAGGAGGGCATCCTCTCCGAGGAGCTGAAGGCAGCCTTCGCGCATCTGCGCCCGGGCACCCGCATGGTCTCCATCTGCACCGGCAGCTATGTCCTGGCCGCCGCGGGGTTCCTGGACGGCCGGCCCGCGACCACCCACTGGTTCCACGCCGCCCATTTCCAGAGCCTGTTCCCGCGCATCAGGGTCGACGCGGACGTCCTGTTCATCGACGACGGCGATGTGCTGACCTCGGCCGGTGTCGCCGCCGGGATAGACCTCTGTCTGCATATCGTGCGCCGCGACCACGGCGCGGCGGTCGCCAACGACGTGGCGCGCCGTACGGTCGTACCGCCCCACCGGGACGGCGGCCAGGCCCAGTACATACAGCGACCGCTCCCCGAACCCCAGCTCGCGACCACCGCCGCCGCCAGGACCTGGGCGCTCACGCGCCTCCATGAGCCGATCCAGTTGCGCGACATGGCGGAGCAGGAGGCCATGTCCGTACGGACGTTCACGCGCAGGTTCCGTGAGGAGGCGGGGATCAGCCCCGGGCAGTGGCTGGTGCGGCAGCGGGTCGAACGGGCCCGGCATCTCCTGGAGTCGACGGACCTGTCGGTCGATCAGGTGGCGCGGGACTCGGGGTTCGGTACGGCGCAGTCGATGCGCCAGCACCTCCAGTCGGCACTGGGTGTCGCACCGACGGTCTACCGGCGTACGTTCCGCGCGGGGACACAAGCGGGAACACAACCAGGGGTACGGCCGGACAACGCGCAGGACCATCGGACGCAGGACGGTCAAGCACCGGGTCAAGTACCGGGACGTCAGGCGGGACGCGGCACCACGCAGGAGGACCGCTTGTAGGCAGGACGCGCCCCGCCGCCACCGCCGCCCGCGGGCGGCCGGGTCTCATAGGCGGTCCCGTTCGTGGCGGGCCGGGGCTCATACGCGGCCGGTTCGTACGCGCCCGGCGCGCGCTCCGGCGCCAGCCGGTCGACCTCGCACCAGATCCGCTTGCCCGCGCCCTCGGGCTGCCAGCCCCACCGGTCGGCCAGTCCGTCGACCAGCTCCAGACCGCGGCCGTTGGTGTCGTCGCCCTCCGCGTGGCGCGGCCGCGGCGGACACGCGCTCGCGTCGGCGACCTCGACCCGTACAGTGCCGGCCTCGGCCCCGCCGGGTCCGAACCGCATCCGCAGCACGGCCGGACAGCCGGTGTGCACCACGGCATTGGTGACCAGCTCGGAGATGAGCAGGATCAGCGTCTCCGCGACCGGTTCGTCATCCCCTATCCCCGAGCCGACGAGCCGGGACCTGGCCCACCGGCGCGCACGCCCCACCTCCGCCGGGTCGGGCCCGACCTCCAACTGAACCTGAAGCACCTGCACCGCTCACACCATCCGAACCGGCGGACACATCGCCTCGCGCCTCGACAAGGTCCTCGACAGGATCACTGAACGTGATGCCCTTGCGAGACAGCATGGTTGACGTACAGTCACCGCAACAAGCGCTTCGGGCATATTCCAGCGCGAAGGAGTACGCGTGCTGCATACTGTGCGACGCACGCTGCGGGGAGTCGAACATGGGGGCGTACGGCGCCTCCGTACCGCGCGAGCGGCGCACATCCCCGGTCCCGGAGCCGCCCTCCTGGCAGCACCGCGATCCTCGCGCCTCACAAGCTCTCGCACCCCATGGAGCGTACCGGAGCCCGGGGCGACTCCGGCCTGTGACGGCCCGCCGTAAGGACACAACCCGGTATCGACCGTGAAACGGCCGTGTCGGCACACACGGTGACGCAGCAGAACGCTGAGGCCAGAACTTTTCGCCGACGCGAGAACTTTCCCGGCGAGGCGGGCGCATGAAAGAACGCATAAAAGAACGCATGAAAACGGACAAGCCACGACGGACCAGTCGCAGCCGGCAAGCCACGGCCGACCAGCCGCGACGGACGAGCGGGGCCGGATCAGTCACCGGCCCCGGCCGGTCAGGGTTCCGGTGTGACGTAGTACGCGGCGAAGCCGGCCAGGATCTCCTCCTCGTGGATCCTGCCGTCGCCGTCCGCGTCGAGCCGCTCGGCCACCATCGCCGCCGCCTCCGCGCCGACCCCCAGCACCAGCAGCGCACGTTCGGCCGCCGCGCGGGTCACCCCGGTGCCGTCCTCGTCGGCCACGGCGATCGCCGCGCGCAGGAACGGCCGGGCGATCTCGGCGAACCGCTCGGGGTTGTCCCGCAGCCGCTTCACCGCGCCCGTCACGAACTCCTGCCTGCTGACCCGCTGGTCGCCGTCCACATCCGCGATCCCGGCCATGCCCTGCCAGAACGCCTCGGCCCCGTTGTAGAGGGCCTGGCCCTTGTCGGAGCGTGCGGTCGTGCCGAACTCGGCCAGCAGTGCCGCCGCCGCACCGCTGAAGTCCTCGCGGTCGATATAACCGCTGCCGTCCTGGTCGAAGGCTGCGAACCGGGAGGCGATCTTGCCCTCGTACTCTGCGCTGTCCATCCCCGGAGGGTACGACGACGGACGGCCCCCGCGCGCCTCTGTGGCGTGGAGGGGCCGGGGCCCGGTGTTCCGAAGCTGCCCGAAGCCGTCCGAAACTGTCCGGCCCGCTGTCCGGACACATGCCGCGCCTGCCCCGTTGAGCCCGTCCGAAACGTGATGAGTGCCGTGGGGGCGCACTTGCCACAAAGGGGCGTGTGTCCTGGGCGCCGCCCACTACATTCGAAGGGACGGCGGGCTTCGACAGGTACGGCATGTTGGTGGCAGGGGCGGACGGACGGGCGCAGGAACAGGGCTGGGGGTCGTATGGCGAAGGACACTCCGCCCCGGTGGGACCGCAGGATGCAGCAGCGGCTCGCGCGGGGTGAGGCAGCCGCGCTCGGTGAGCTGTACGACCGGTTCGCGCCGCTGGTGCACAGCCTGGCGAACCGTGTCCTCGACGACAGCGAGGCGGCGGACCGCGTGACCCGGGAAGTCTTCGCCCATGTCTGGGACAACCCGGGAACGTACGACCCGAAGCAGGGCTCGATGCGGTCCTGGGTGGCCGGAATCACCCGCGAGACCGCCGTACGCCGGTTCCGGCAGACCGAGGCGGCGGCGTACGAGGCGAACGGCGAGGGCACGGCCGAGGAACTGGCCGAGCTGGAGGAGAAGATACGCAGGGCCTCGGCGGCGGCCCGCGCCGACTACATCGTCAGGTCGATGCCGGCGCCGCTGTGGGCCGCGCTGGAGCTGGCGTACTTCCGCCGCAGGAACTACCGGCAGGCCGCGGCCGATCTCGGGGTCACGGAGGACGAGGCCCGGCGCAGGCTCCGGCTCGGACTCCAGCTCCTCTCGACCGCCAACACCCAGGCGGTGGACGGCACTTCGCCACCGGGAAACGGACGCTCCCTGTGACCGGCCCACTGGACGGCGGCCCGGGAGGCCGCGACCGGAAAGGCCAGCCCGCCTCCCCGCGCATCCCGGGCCCGAGGCAGGCCGCGGACGACATGGCCCCGAGCCGGCATGAACGGACCCCGCCACCAGAGCCTCAGGACGAGTCCGGGCCTCAGGACCGGCCCAAGACTCAAGCTCAGGACCAGTCCGAGACCCAAGCCCGGGACCAGTCCGAAGCTCAGGCCCGGGACCGGAACCAGTCCGAGATCCAGGACCGAGGCCAAGACCTGAGCCGAGCCCAAGACCAGGACCAGGACCAGGACCGCAGCCAAGACCGGGACGAGCCGAATGCGTCCACCGGCAAGCTTCCCCACACCCTGCTCGCCTCGCTGCTCGGTGCCTGGGCCCTCGCCGCCTGCTCCGCCGAGGAGACCGCGCTGGTCGAGGAGCATCTCACCGAGTGCGCCCCCTGCGCCGACGAGGCGCTCCGCCTCCGCGACGCCGTGGGGCTGCTGCACACCGACCGCGGCCTCGACCTCGATCCGCTGCTGCGCTCCCGGGTGCTGGAGAGCTGCCTCGGCCGCAGGCCCGCCCGGATACCCGTGCCCGACTGGTCGGCTCCGTACGACGCCGAGACCGCGCGGCTCGACGCGCTGCTGCGGGACATCGGGGACGGCGAGTGGCACGCGCCCGTACGGCTCAGATGGTTCGAGGAGGAGCGGCCCGTCTCGCGCAGGACCACCGTCGCCGGGGTCATCGGCCATCTCATGACCGTGGACGGCCTGGTCGCGAGCGCCCTCGGTCTGGACGACCCGCTGGGCGCCGACGCCCCGGACGACCCCACCGACCGTACGGAGATCTACTGGCGGACCGCCGTGCCGCCACCCACCCGCGCCGTCCACGAGCCCTGGCGCGAGCAGAGCCACACCCTGATCCGCACGGTGTCCTTCGCCGGCCGCGGGGTGGCCGAACTCTCCGTGTCGTACGGCGACTTCTTCGCCCTGCCGCTGCGCGACGCGCTGCTGGACCGCGCCTTCGAGTGCTGGGTGCACGGTACGGACATCGCGGAGGCGGTGGACTACCCGTACGAGCCGCCCAGCGGCGCGCATCTGCACCGGATGATCGATCTGGCAGCCCGGGTGCTGCCGTCGGCCATCGCGACCCGCCGCCGCAACGGTCTCGCCGGGCCCGCCCGGGATCTGGTGACCGCGGGCTCGCCCGGCCGGTCGCTGCGGCTGGAGGTGGAGGGCGCGGGCGGCGGAAGCTGGTACATCGCCCTGGACTCCCCCGCCGCGCTGGGCTGCCCCGAGCGCTCGGTGGGACAGGTCGCCCTGGACGCGGTCGAGTTCTGCCAGCTCGTGGCGGGGCATGTCACACCGGAGGAAGCGGCGGCGGGGCAGGACGGCGACCGCGAGGCGATCCGGGACGTGCTGTCGGCGGCGGCCTCGATGAGCCGCCTCTGAGATATTCGTCACACCCCCGGCGACAGCACCGCGGGCGGGTCAGGCGAAGACGACCGTACGGTGCCCGTTCAGCAGGATCCGGTGCTCCGCGTGCCACTTCACCGCGCGCGCCAGCGCCTGGCACTCCACATCCCGGCCGATCGCCACCAACTGCCCGGGCGTGACCTGGTGGCCGACCCGCTCGATCTCCTGCTCGATGATCGGGCCCTCGTCGAGATCGGCCGTCACATAGTGCGCGGTGGCGCCGATCAGCTTCACCCCGCGCGCGTGCGCCTGGTGGTACGGCTTCGCGCCCTTGAAGCTCGGCAGGAAGGAGTGGTGGATATTGATGATCCGGCCGTTGAGCTGCTTGCAGAGATCGTCGGAGATCACCTGCATGTAGCGCGCCAGCACCACCAGCTCCACCCGCTCCGCCCGGACCAGCTCCAGCAGCTCCGCCTCGGCGGCCGGCTTGGTGTCCCTGGTCACCGGGATGTGGTGGAACGGAATGCCGTACGAGGCGGCCAGCTCGGCGAAGTCGGTGTGGTTCGAGACGACCGCCGCGATCTCCACCGGCAGCGCGCCGGTCCCGGCCCGGAAGAGCAGATCGTTCAGGCAGTGGCCGAATTTGCTGACCATCAGGACGATCCGCATCCGCTCCTCCGCGCGGTGGATCTCCCACTCCATCCGGAAGGCGTCCCCGATGGCGGCGAAGCTGGCCCGCAGCTTCTCCAGGGTCACCGGCGCGCCGGCCGAGAAGTGCACCCGCATGAAGAACAGGCCGGTGTCGTGGTCCCCGAACTGCTGGCTGTCCTCGATATTGCAGCCGGTCATGAACAGATAGCTGGACACGGCGTGCACGATGCCCTGCTTGTCCGGGCAGGACAGCGTCAGAACGTACTGCTCGGACTTCGCGTACGGCTCGGGCTTCGCGGGCGCGTTCGCGGCGGGTGCGGTCGCGGCGGGCTGCTGCTGCGGGGCGGTGCTCATGACCTCAGAGGATCCCACACCGCCGCGGAACCCCGCCGTACTCACACCGACCGCGTCATGATCCGCAGCACGTCCAGCGACTTCGGCACGGTGTCCGGATCGTCCCCGTCACTGGTCGCCAGCCGTACGTGCGCCTCGCGGGCCGCCCGTACCGCCTCCGGCCAGCCGTGGTGCTCCAGATAGGCCGACACGGGCGCGTCCGCGCCGACCTGGTGCATGATGCGCAGCACCCGCAGCACGGCGAGATCGACGAGGGCGGCCTCGGCCGAGTCGCGGAAGATCGTGCCGACGTACTTCTCGGCGGACCAGTTGTCCAGCCAGGTGTCCTCGACCAGCCGGTAGACGGCGTCGGTGACATCGCCGTACCCCTCGCGGCCGGCCAGCCAGTACTCCTGGTGGAACACGGGATCGGAAAGCATGTGCAGCGCCGAGCGCACATTGCTGCGCCAGCGCCACCATGGCATGTCATTCAGCGGCATGCCGCCCATGGTGGGGGAGTGACGGGTACGACGGGAAGAGTTCTCGGAACCTTGCTGCACAGTCCTTGACTCTACGGTCCGGGCGGACGCGGGACCGTCGGCCCCCGTAATTCACCCCTAAGTCATCAAACGTTGAACTTTAACCATTCCTCCGTTACCTGGAGGCGGCAGCCTGCATGACTATGACCGGCAGGCGTCGCTCTTCTTCCTCCCGTCCCTTCCAGTCCGGTGTGTTTCGTACTGTCTGTACCGCGATGGTGGGAGCGTCGCTCCTGGCCGGCTGCGGTGTGCTCCCTGGCGGCTCGGGGGGCTCCAGGGAGCCCGTGACGGTCATGACCTGGGCGCCGATCGGCACCAACGCCACCAATCAGCCGGGCATGCCGGCCATGGCCAAGGCGTTCGCCCGCTGGGTCAACGCGAACGGCGGGATCGACGGTCATACGCTGCGCGTCCTCACCTGTGACGAGAACAACGACACCGCGGGGGCGGCGGACTGCGCGCGCCGCGCGGTGAACGAGAACGCGGTCGCGGTCGTCGGCTCGTACAGCCAGCACGGCCGGGAGTTCATGGCACCGCTGGAGGCCGCGTCCATCCCGTACCTGGGCGGGTACGGGCTCACCGAGGAGGAGTTCAACAGCTTCCTCTCCTATCCCGTCAACGGCGGCCAGGCGACGCTTCTCGCCGGCAACGGCAGGCAGTTGGCCCGCGAGTGCGAGCGTACGGCGCTGGTACGGCCCGACACCATCACCGGCGACGATCTGCCCGAACTGCTCAACTCCGGTCTGGCACAGGGCGGCAGGGGGACCGCGGGCGACATCCGCGCGGCGGAGGACGCCACCGACTACACCCGCCAGGCCGAGCAGGCCCGCTCGCGGGCGGGGGACGGCGGCTGCGTCACCGCGATCCTCGGCGACCGTACGGAGACCTTCTTCGACTCGTACCGCCGGGTGCCGGAGGACGGCCGGGACATCAAGGTCTCCTCGGTCCTCGGCAGTGTGAGCCAGCCGCTCATCGACAGCACGGGCGGCAAGACGGGCCCCTTCGAGGGCGCGTATCTGACCGGCTGGTACCCGGTGGCGACCGACCGGGCATGGAAGCCGATGCTGGACGTGATCGACAAATACGCCTTCGGCGACAACGACATCGACCCGGCGGACCCGGGCCCGCAGACGACCTGGATCGCCTACACCGCGCTCAAGAAGGTCATCGAGTCGATCAACGCCGACGTGATCACCCCAGGCAAGATCGCGGACGCCCTGGACCGAGGCGTACAGATAGACACCGGCGGCCTCACCCCACCCCTCCGCTGGCGCTACGAAGACATGCTCGGCGCCCCGGGCTTCCCCCGCATCGTCAACCGCGACGTGACCTTCCAGGTAGTACGAGACGGCCGCCTGGTAGCCCAGAAAAAGGGCTTCATCGACGTCGGCCAAACGGTGGGCGGCAACTAACCAGCAGGTCCGGCGGCAACCAACAGCCCGTCCGGCGCTTGAGGACAGAACGCTGGCCCGTCGGACGCTTGAGGACAAACCCAGCCCGTCCGGCGCTTGAGGACAAGGCCAGCCCGTCCGGCGCTTGAGGACGAAAACTTCAGCCCGTCCGGCGATTGAGGACACGTATCAGCCCGTCCGGCGATTGAGGACACCGGGCGGGCGCGTCGGGCCCGGGACGGCTAGAGCTGGGTCGGGGGGCGTTGCGAGAGGCCGTACTTCGTCGCGATGCCGTTCCACAGCTTCGACGCCTTCTGCTTCGCCGCCGTCGCGTCACCGCTCGCGCGGTTCCCCTCCGCCGCCTGCTGCGTCACCCGCGCCTGGCCGTCCTTGCAGTTCTTCTTGCCCTTGACCTGCTTGGCCCAGTTCGCGTAGTGGTCGTCCGCCGAGGCCGACGCCTCCCACGCCTCGGTCAGCGACGAGGTCAGCTCGCCGTTGTCGGGGAGCTTGTCGAGGGTCAGGTCCTTGAGGCGGGTCACCAGATCGCGGCGCTGCTCGGCGGCGCCGTGGAGATCGGTGGCCGCCTGGTCCAGGTTGTCGCAGGACTTGATGGACTCGACCGCCTTGATGACCGTGGCCCGGCTGCTGCCGCTGTCCGCGAGCAGCTTGTCGAGCGCTTCCGCCTGCGGCTTGGCCGGGTCGTCGGCCGCCTCGCTCGGGGAGGGTTCGGCGGGGGCCGAACTCACCGCGCCCGCGGCCGCGCTGTTGTCCGGTGTCGTGTCGTCGCCGCCACCGCTCATCAGCGCGCCCGCGCCCAGGCCGAGGACGGCGCAGCCGATCACCACGGCCGCGATCACGGGGACGGGCGAGGACTTGCGGCGCCCGGCGGAGCGGCCCTGCGGCTGGCGCGGCTCCTGCGCCCGGCCCTGGCCCTGGTCGTACGAGGCGTGCTGCGGCGGTTCGTAGGGCGCGGCGGCGGGCCTTTGGCCCACCTGCTGGGGTCCGCGGCCGACGCCGAACTGGGGCAGCGGCTGCGTCGAGTCCGCGCCCTGCCCGCCGCCGGGCGGCGCGTCGCTGCGGAAGAGGCTGTCGAACTCGGCGGGCGGCTGGCGCTCGCCGGGAGCGCCGGGAGCGCCGGGCCGGATGCCGTACGGAGCGCCGGGAGGCGCGGCCGGGACATTCTGCCCGGGTCCCTGCTGGGCCGGTACGGGCGCGATGTACTGCGTGGCGTCCGCGTCCGGGCCGCCCTGTCCGGGACCTTGGCCGAGGCCCTGACCGCCCTGGCCGGGCCCCTGGCCCTGGATGGGTGACGGCAGGAACTGCGTGGCCTCGGCGGCGCTCTCGGGCGGCAGCATGCCGGGGCCGGGGCCCGCCGCTATCGGGGCGATGAACTGGGTGGCGTCCGCGTCCCCCGCGCCGGGTATCCCGGGCGCCGCGCTCACCGGCGGCAGATACTGCGTGGCGTCCGCGCTGCCCGCCGCGGGCGCCTGCGGCGGCAACGGCTGTGCGTGCTGCGGCGGTTGGGGCTGATGGTACGGCTGGCTCTGCTGCTGGTACGGCTGTTCCTGCTGCGGGTAGGTCTGGCCCGGCCCCTGCGCCGGCGGAAGCGGCTGGCTCGGCGGGAGCTGACCGCCGTACGGGGCGCCCTCCTGCGGTCCGTACGACTGGCCGCCGGACTGCTGCCCGTACCCCTGCTGCCCGCCGTGCTGCTGGCCTCCGTACGAGGGCTGCCCGCCCTCCGGCCGGCCGCCGCCGTACCCGGGCTGGGCCCCGCCGCCGTACCCCGGCTGGTCCTGCTGCCCGTCGCCCGGCCCCCAGGGCTGTCCCCACGGCTGCCCGCCCGCGGGCCCCTGTGCGGGCGCGGGCTCCTCCGCGGACTGGCCCGGGATCCAGGGCGCACTGCCGTCGCCGGGCAGCACAACGCCTTCGTGCGCGGGCCGAGCTGCGGGGTGCCGCTGCTCATCCCCTTGTCCGCTGTGCGTCACCGGGACTCCTACGTGTGGAACGTGTGGACCTACCGAACGTCGGTTCACGCTACCCGGTGAATCCCGGCCTCTGCCACGCGCCCGGATCCAGTAACGTCCGGTCCACGGGAGACGCTGATACAGAGGCCGAAAACGCCGGTACCGTCCGGGAATTGGGCCTGATCAGGCCCCTGGACCCGTCCCGGACACGGCATGGGCACCACGCTCCTACGGCACTCTCACGCACGACACCTCCAGGACACCCCCGCGCAAGACTCGTCACAGAACTTTCACCCGTCCCGTGACATCCCTCACGAGGGTGCCCCACAAGGCCCTGTCCACCGGACAGGATGCAGGCCCTCCGCGGCCCGGCGCCGCGGAACCCGGTCCCGGGCCTCACCCCGATCTCGAACCCGCTCCCGCTCCCGCTCCCGGTCCCGCCGAGCCGGCTCCCCTCTCACGCCGCCTGGATCTCCAGCCGCGCCCCGAACTCCCGTACCACCGGCTCGTTCCCGTACGGCTCAAGCCGCTGCTGGAGATCGTCCAGATACTCCGCGCCCCGGCTGGACCGCAGCGTGCCCAGCAGCTCGACCGCGCGCGTGCCCGTGTGGCACGCCTCCTCCACCTCGCGCCGCTGGACCTGGGCCGTCGCCAGCAGCACCAGCCCGATCGCCCGCCGCCGCGCCCGGGACTCGGGGTGGCCCTCCAGCGCGTCCGCGGCATGCCGCCCCGCCGCCTCCGGCTGCCCCAGATCCCGGTAGCAGTGCGCCAGTTCATCGGCGAGATAGGCGTGGTCGAAGTGCGCGATCCACTCGGGGTCGTCACCGGACGCCGCGTCCGCCTGCTCCAGCGACTCGATCGCCCGGCCCGCCACCGCCTCGCAGGTCCTGCTGTCGCCCATCAGCGCGTGGCCGCGCGCCTCGGCCGCGTAGAACATGGCCTGCGCCCGCGGCGTCACCTGCCCGCGCGCCCCCTCCTGCGCCGCCCGCGCCAACTGCGCGATCTCCCGCGGATTCCCGAGCTGCGCCGCGAGATGGCTCATGGACGCGGCCAGCACATAGCCTCCGTACCCGCGGTCCCCCGCCGCCTGGGCCATCCGCAGCGCCTGGATGTAATAGCGCTGCGCGAGCCCCGGCTGTCCGGTGTCCACCGCCATGTACCCGGCCAGTTCGGTCAGCCGGGAGACGGCCGCGAAGAGCCTGCGGCCGACCGATTCGCGGTACGAGCCCGAGAGCAGGCCCGCCACCACGCTGTTCAGATAGTGGACGACGACCGGCCGTACATGACCGCTGCCGAAGCGGTGGTCCAGATCGATGAGCGCGTGCGTCATCGCCCGTACCGCGTCGACATCCGAATCGCCCACCCGCGCGCCGGTGTTGCGCGCGACGGCCGGGTCGGCGGCCGTGATCAGCCAGTCCCTGCTGGGCTCGACGAGCGCGGAGGACGCGACGGCGGAGCCGGAGAGGAAGTCCCGCCGCCCCACATCGCTCCGCCACAGCTCACAGACCTGCTCGATCGCGCCGAGGACGGTCGGCGAGAACTGGAGGCCGACGCCCGAGGCGAGATTCTTGCCGTTCGCCATCCCGATCTCGTCGATCGTGACCGTACGGCCCAGCTTCCGGCCCAGCGCCTCGGCGATGATGCCCGGCGCCCGGCCGCGTGGCTGCTGTCCGCGTAACCAGCGGGCCACCGATGTCTTGTCGTACCGCAGGTCGAGCGCGCGCTCGGCACCCACCATGTTGACGCGCCGGGCGAGCCCGGCGTTGGAGCACCCGGCTTCCTGGATGAGCGCCTGGAGCCGTTCGTTCGGCTGTCGCGCTACGAGAGGCCTGGCTGCCAATTTGGATACCCCCTGTGGCCGCAGTGATCAGCTAAGTGACCAATGCCCGGCAGATCTGCGGAGAATGCGCATGTTCGGCGATAAGCGAAATTTTCGACGGTTCTTCGGGAACGTCGGTAAACACGGCCTGGCCGGCCCGCTGTTCGCCCTCGCTGCCCGCTGTTGCTCACTGCTCGCCCCCATGGTGTCTGAGCCCCGGGGGTGGCTACCCGGATACCGCCGCACACCTGCACGCGCGCCCCCGCCCATGCATCGATGCGCCCCATGAGCGGATTCGGCGCACGGCGCGGCGGCGTGCGCCCGTAACCCGTGGTGATGGCGGTAGTTGTGCTGTGCGTGGAAGAGACGATCGGAGTCAGGGACGCCGCGCGGATCCCGGGGCAGCGGGGCGAACTGCCGCTGGACTGCGCGGTGCGGTATGCGGAAGAGAGGCACTGGGACGTGTTCCCCGGCACATGGCTGGAGGCGGTCGAGGGCGCGGAGCGGTGCTCGTGCCGCCGGGCGGGCTGCCCCCTGCCGGGGGCGCACGCGACGGGACCGGAGTGGGCGGCGCAGGCGACGGGCAGCGCGGCGACGGCGCGCAGACTGTGGGCGACGAGGCCCAAGGCGTCGGTCCTGCTGCCGACGGGACGCGCCTTCGACGCCCTCGACGTACCGGAGGCAGCCGGCTTTCTGGCGCTGGCCCGGATGGAGCGGCTGAATCTCGCGCTGGGTCCGGTGACCTGCACACCGGACCGGCGGATGGTGTTCTTCGTCCTGCCGGGCGCGGCGGCGAAGGCGGAGGAGCTGGTACGGAGGCAGGGCTGGGCGCCCGAGGCGGTCGATCTGGTGGCGCGGGGCGAGGGGCAGTACGTGGCGGCGCCGCCGACCAGGGTCGGCGGCAGGGGCGCGGTGCAGTGGGCCCGCAAGCCGACGCTCGCGAACCGCTGGCTGCCGGACGCGGAGGAGCTGATGAGCCCGCTGGCCTACGCGTGCGGGCAGGAGGCAGCCGCACGGCGAACCCGTCGTCCCTAGGTCCGTCCCGTCGCCCATAGGTCCATCGGGATCCGGCGTACGTAGGGTGTGCCGTGGATATACGGGATACGGGACACCGAAAGGCAGCACCATGCCGGACCAGGCACGGGACGAAGCACCAGGTACGGACGCAGCAGCCGGGGCAGCGGGGGCGGACGGTGCGGGCGGGGCGGGTACGCCGCCGCCCGCCGTCCGGGTCGAAGGGCTGTGGAAACGATTCGGCGAGCAGATCGCCGTCGCCGGTATCGATCTGGAGCTGCCCGCGGGCCAGTTCATCGGCCTGGTCGGCCCGAACGGCGCGGGCAAGACCACCACCCTGTCCATGATCACGGGCCTGCTCAGACCCGATCAGGGGCGGGTGACGGTGGCCGGACACGATGTGTGGCGCGACCCCGCCGAGGTCAAGGCGCGGATCGGGGTCCTGCCGGAGGGGCTGCGGCTCTTCGAGCGGCTCTCCGGCCGCGAACTCCTCGGCTACACCGGGCGGCTGCGGGGGCTGCCCGGCACCGAGACCGACAAGCGCGCCACCCAGCTCCTTGACGTACTGGACCTGGCCGGCGCCCAGCACAAGCTCGTCGTCGACTACTCGACCGGCATGCGGAAGAAGATAGGCCTGGCGGCGGCGCTGCTGCACAACCCCCAAGTCCTGTTCCTGGACGAGCCGTTCGAGGGCGTCGACCCGGTGTCGGCCGAGACGATCCGGGGCGTGCTGGAGCGCTATACGGACTCGGGCGCGACGGTCGTCTTCTCCAGCCATGTGATGGAGCTGGTCGAGTCGCTGTGCGACTGGGTCGCGGTGATGGCGGCGGGCCGGATCCGCGCACAGGGCACCCTCGCGGAGGTACGGGGCAGCGCGCCGTCCCTCCAGAGCGCCTTCCTGGAGCTGGTGGGCGCCGGCTCCCGTGACACCGGCGAGTCCCTGGACTGGCTGGGCGGCACCCGATGAGCCGGACCCTGCCGACCGGGACCGCTCCCGCTCCCGGCGCCGCCCCGCTTGCCCCCGCTGCCTCGCTCATCCCTGTTTTCGTACGGCTGAAGCTGTCCCTGCTGCGCAATGGTCTGCGGCAGTCGTCCGGCCGTACCGCCGCGTATGTGGCCTCCGCGGTCTTCGCGCTGCTCATCGCGGCGGGGCAGCTCCTCGGCCTGGTGCTGCTGCGCGGAAACGATCACGCGGGCACGCTGGTCGTACTGCTCGCCGGCGTCCTGGGGCTGGGCTGGGCCGTGATGCCGCTGTTCTTTCCCAGCGGGGACGAGACCCTGGACCCGACCCGTCTGGTGATGCTGCCGCTGCGGCCCCGGCCGCTGGTCAGGGCGCTGCTGATGGCGTCGCTGGTGGGGATCGGGCCGCTGTTCTCCCTCTGTCTGCTGCTCGGTTCGGCGATCGCGGTGGCGCACGGCGCGGCGGCGGTGGCCGTGGCGGTCGTCGCCGTACCGCTGGCGCTGCTGACCTGTGTGGTGCTGGCGCGTGCCGTCGCGACCGCCAATATCCGGCTGCTGACCTCGCGCAAGGGCCGTGATCTGGCCGTTCTGAGCGGTCTGCTGATCGCGGTGGGCATCCAGGTCGTCAACTTCGCCGCGCAGCGGCTCGGCGAGGCGGGCGGCCTGTCGGAACTCGACCCGGCGGCCGGGCTCGTACGGTGGCTGCCGCCCGCGGCGGCGATCGGCGCGGTGGACTCGGCGAGCGCGGGCTCGTACGGAACGGCCGCGGCGCAGCTGCTGCTCTCGGCCGCCGCCCCGGTGGCGCTGCTCCAGCTGTGGCAGCGGTCGCTGGTGAAGCTGATGACGACCCCGGACGGCTCGACGCTGGCCGCCGCGGAACCGTCCCGTACGGAGTCGGCCTCGGCGGCGGGACGGCTGGGGCGGCTGCTGCCCGAGGGGCGTACGGGCACGGTGATGCTGCGCAGTCTGCGCTACGTGTGGCGCGATCCGAAGACCAAGGCGGCTTGGGTGACCTCGCTGGCCATCGGGCTGATCGTGCCGCTGTTCAACGCGATCCAGGGCCAGGGCACGATCTACTTCGCGTGCTTCGCGGCCGGGATGCTGGGCATCCAGATGTACAACCAGTTCGGCCAGGACACCTCCGCCTTCTGGATGGTGGCGCTGACGATCTCCTCGACGCGGGACGCCTATCTGGAGCTGCGGGCCCGGGCCCTGACGCTGCTGTTGATCACCCTGCCGTACGCGACGCTGGTGACCGTGGCGACGGCCGCCCTGCTGGGCGACTGGCACGCGCTGCCCGAGGCGCTCGGCCTGTCCTTCGCGCTGCTCGGCGCGATGCTGGCGACGGGCGCGGTGGCCTCGGCCCGCTTCCCGTACTCGATCCCGCAGGACAGCGCGTACAAGAACGTCGCCCCGGGTCAGGCCGGGCTCGCCTGGATCTCCATCGTCGGCGGCATGCTCGCGGCGGCGCTGATCTGCGCGCCGGTGATCGCGGTGAACCTCTGGCTCCACATGGCGGGCGCCGACGGCTGGACCTGGCTGCTGCTCCCCATCGGCACGGCCTACGGCGCACTGGCCACCACCTGCGGCCTCCGCCTGGCAGCCCCCCACACAGCGACCCGCCTCCCAGAAATCCTGACAGCAGTCAGCAAGGGCTAAGCCTGCCGACCCAGGCCGACATCTCCAGCCCGTCCGGCGATTGAGGACAAACCGGCCCCCGGACGGACCCGGCAAAGCACCACGACCCCAGCCCACCACCGGCCCAATCAGCCCGCCCGGCCCGCCGACCCAACCAGCCCAGGCCGACATATCCAGCCCGTCCGGCGATTGAGGACAAACCGGCAGCCGGCCGGCCCCGGCGCACCGGCACCGCCCCCGCCCCCGTCACCCCGTAAGCACCCCGTCCAGGAACGGCTCAATCGCCTCCCGATACGCCTCCGGCCGGTCGTAGTGGATCAAATGCCCCGCATCCGTCACCTCCGCGTACCGCCCACGCGGCAGCACCCGCACCATCTCCTGCGCCTCCGCCCGGCCCAGATCGCCGTCCAGACCGCGGACCACCAGGGCCGGGCACTGGACCTGGGCCAGCTCCTCCCAGTGGGCGTCAAGGACCCAGGTCGCCCGGGAGGTCAGCATCTGGTCCCGCGAGAAGACCGGATGCCAGCCGTCCGCCCGCTCCGTCATCACCTCCGCGAAGAACTCCCCGCGCGACGGAGCGGGCCGGTCCGCCCAGGGGTCGTCCTCGGCGAACCACTTCCGCGCGTCGTCAAGCGTCGCGAACGGAACGGGCCAGGCATCGAACCACCGGGCCCACTGCTGCTGCGACTTCGCACCCAGCGCGGAGGCCCGCATGTCGGAGATGACCAGGGCCCGCACCAGATCGGGCCGCCTCGCGGCGAGCTGCCATCCGGTGAGCGCGCCCATCGCGTGCCCGATGAGCGTCACGGGACCGAGCCCGAGCTGTTCGATCACCGTCTCCGCGTCGGCGACATACGCCTCCCTGGTGTACGGCCCGTCCGCCGGCTTCTCGCTGAAGCCGTGCCCCCGCTGGTCGAGCGCGACCGTACGGTGCCGCTCGGCGAGCCAGCGTCCGGTGGGGGCCCAGTGCGAGGCGCGGCCCATGAGGCCGTGGAGCAGCAGAACACCCGGGGTCGGCTCCGGCACACCGGCTGTCCGCTCCGGCACGCCGGGGATCCGCCCCCGCTCCCCCGCCTGCTCCCCGTTGTCCCGCCCGTCCCGGCCGTCCCGCGCGCCCCCGCCCCGTTCCGCTTCCGGCTCCGCGCGCCGCCCGGGCGGATCGGTGAACTCCCAGGCAGCGAGACGTACGCCGTCCGCTCCGGTCACATCGATGCGCCGCACCATGCGTCCCGGCACCCCCTTCGGTCCTGAATGGTCGTACCCGTGGTCGTCCTGAGTGGTTGTCGGCCGTCGGATTCCACTTACGGCCCGGTGCGCGCCCGTCCAGCCCCGCCAGACTATCGAACTCTCGTTCGAGAACGCGCTTCCCCTGAGCAACACCGCTCGTTCGAGTGACAGCGATCAAGGATTGCCCGACGCGGCCCGGGGGAGATCTTCTCCGGGAGGCGGGCCGCTCGGGGATGACGGTCCGAGGGGAATGACCCTGAGAGCTCGGGGCTCCGGGTCAGCGCGGGGGAGGACAGGCTCCGGTGCCACACGGCACCGGAGCCACCTCCCCAGACGCAACCTCCGCGGACATACGTCATCGCATACGAAATCTCCGCGCGGCCATGCACATCCCCCAGGTCCTGCCCCCGCAGGACATACGGGCCGTGCCACGGCCGCGACGCACCGTGCCCACCCCCACACAGGCGCACAACCCTGCTCCCTCCCCGGGCATGGCCGGGGCCCCCGGCCGCCTTCAGGTCAGCCTGGCACGCGATGCGTCCCACCGCTGCCGTTCCGGTCGGAAAGCGCGCGCCCCCCGGCCGCGAATGCTCCCCGCGCGCCCCCCAACGCCCGCACCCGTACTACGTACTTACCGCCGTCGCCCCCGCGCGGCCACCCCCCGCTCAGCACTCAGCACAGACCGAGCACCGGCCCCGCGCCCGGCTCGACACCCGACCGCGCGCCCGGCCCCGCGCCCGGCTCAGCGCTTCGCGACGAAGACGTGCGACGCCACCTCGGTCTGTAGCTCCGCCGCCTCGCCACTGCTGCCCACCAGCACCCCGCCGGGCGACTCCGTGACACTCACCACCGACCCCGGCTGCACCCCCGCGCGCCGCAGTGTGTACATGAGCTGCGCGTCCGTCTGGATCGGCTCGCCGATCCGCCGCACCACCACCGTCTTGCCCTCGGCGCCCGGGTCCAGCTCCGCCAGGCTCACCATCCCCGCGTCCAGGAACGGATCCGCCTCGGTCTTCTCGCCCAGCTCCTCCAGGCCCGGGATCGGATTCCCGTACGGCGACTCCGTCGGGTGCCGGAGCAGCTCCAGCACACGGCGCTCCACCGCCTCGCTCATCACATGCTCCCAGCGGCACGCCTCCGCGTGCACCTGCTCCCACTCCAGGCCGATCACATCGACCAGAAGACACTCGGCGAGCCTGTGCTTGCGCATCACGCGGGTCGCCAGCCGGCGCCCTTCCCCGGTCAGCTCCAGATGCCGGTCGCCCGCGACCTGCACCAGCCCGTCCCGCTCCATCCGGGCCACGGTCTGGCTGACCGTCGGCCCGCTCTGGTCGAGCCGCTCGGCGATCCGGGCGCGCATTGGGACCACACCTTCCTCTTCCAGCTCAAGGATGGTGCGGAGGTACATCTCCGTCGTGTCGATCAGTCCGGACATACGTGCCCCTCGATAAATCGTGCGCTGGCCCTGAATGCAATTCTGACGCATACCACCGACAACCGTGCCGCGCGGAAGAAAGCCGAAGCGGTGCGGCCCGCGCGAAGGGCGGGCGGCGGCCGCGGACGGCCGGGCAGCCGTATTGACAGAGTAATGGTCCAGACCTCAACGTGATCCGCGACACAGACATCACCCGCCTCCGCGAACACCACCATCACCCGCCTCCGGGAACACCGCCCGTAACCCTCCGGGAACACCTCCGGAACTCCGGGCGCCCCCGGAAACCGAACTCCGGGCACCCCCGGAAACCCCCACGCCTGGGAGGGCCTCCTCGATGAGCGAGAGCAAGCTGTCCGGTCAGTTCTTCGATGCCGCGATCGGGCTGCTCCGCCGCGTACGGGACGAGGAGTCCGCCGCCATCGCCGCGGCCGGCACCGCGATCGCCGACACCGTCGCCGCCGGCGGCCGGATCTTCGCCTTCGGCGCCGGGCACTCCTCGCTCGCCGCGCAGGACATCGTCTACCGGGCCGGCGGTTTCGCGCTGGCCAATCTGCTCGCCGTACCCGGCGCGGTCGGTGTCGATGTCATGCCCGCCACGCTCGGCTCCGCACTGGAGCGGGTCGACGGCCTGGCCAGCGCCGTACTCGACTCCGGTCCCGCCGAGGCCGGGGACGTACTGGTGATCATCTCCCTCTCCGGGCGCAACTCCCTGCCCGTCGAGATGGCGGCGCACGCCCGGTCCCTGGGGCTGAAGGTGATCGGTGTGACGTCCGTGGCCTATGCGACGGAGACGACCGCCCGCAATCCCCTGGGGAGCTTCCTCAAGGACCACTGCGACATCGTCCTCGACAACAAGATCGCGGTCGGTGACGCCGAGTTGACCGCCCCCGGCATCGAGGCCCCCTTCGCCCCCGCCTCCACCGTCGTCACCAGCGCGCTGATGCAGGCGATGATGGCCGCGGCCGCGGAGGAACTCGCCCACAGGGGCATCGAGCCCCCGCTGCTGCGGTCCGCCAATGTGGACGGTGGGGCCGACTGGAATCGCCGCGTAATGACGGAGTACTCCGACCGTATCTTCTACCGTCACTAGGCAGACGCACCGTTCGAACGGCGACCGTACCGAAGTAGCCAAAGCAACGACAGGGTACCGGAGCGGCTGATCAGTCGAACGACTAGAACTAACGGCCGAGGCCTGCGGGAACTTCCTCCGCGGGCCTCGGCCGTTCCCGTACCCCCGACCCTCGAATTTGCGTCACCAAAGGCCCGGTTGGCGGATTTCTGATCTTTCACGAGAAGGTAATGTTCGTGCAAAGTAGGAGAAGCTGCGGTGTTGCATCATCGGAGCTGACGAGGTGTCGGCACATACATCGCGCCCGATACCGCGTAAAACCAGGCCGACCCACACAGGCCGCCCGACGGCCACCCCCGACTGCCGCGACCCGGCAGGGGTGACGCCCACCCGGCGGCCCGTACCGCACCCCCTTTTTCACCCCCCACTGACCCGACCACACCGCGCCCCGGTACGTCCGTCGCGCAGGAGGCAGGCCATCATGAAGTCACTCATCGACCACGCCCGAACCTTCTCCGTCCAGGTGGCGGAGCGCCACGAGGAGTTCCGCGAACTCGCGGCCGGACAGCAGCCGCAAGCGCTCTTCATCACCTGCTCGGACTCCCGAGTCATCCCGTCCCTCATCACCGGCGCACGCCCCGGTGAACTGTTCGAGCTGCGTACGGCGGGCAATATCGTCCCGCGGTACGACGCCGAGCGGCCCAGCGGCGAGGCCGCCACCATCGAGTACGCGCTGCGCGTGCTCGGCGTCCGCGACATCGTCGTCTGCGGCCACTCCCACTGCGGAGCCGTGGGCGCGCTCGTCCGCGGCGAGGACCTGTCCGCCGTTCCCACCGTCCGCGGCTGGCTCGACCAAGGTGTCCCGTCGCTGCCCGCCGCCCAGGGCCTCGCGCACGCGGTGCGCCACCACGCCGCGGCCCAGCTCGCCACCCTCCGCGGCTATCCCGCCGTACGGGAGCGCAACGCCGAGGGCAGGCTCTCCCTGCACGCCTGGTACTACGAAGTGGACACCGGCGCGATCAGCGTCCACCGGCCCGACCTGGGCGGGGAGTTCAGACCGCTGTGACACAGCGGCCCAGGCCTGGGCATCAGCACGACCTCACTCCCCACTCGTCCGCTCGTGCACGCGGACCGCACCCTCTAGGAACGCCCCTCATGTTCTCCCAGTTGTCCCAATTGAAGGACCAACGTGTCCTGAGGCGCGACATACTCGCGTCCCTCGTCGTCTTTCTCGTCGCGCTGCCCCTCTGTGTGGGGGTGGCGGTCGCCTCCGGTGTCCCGGCCGAACTCGGCCTGGTCACCGGCATAGTCGGCGGTCTCGTCGTGGGCTTCCTGCCCGGCAGCTCGCTCCAGGTCAGCGGCCCGGCGGCCGGTCTGACCGTCCTCGTGTACGAAGCGGTCACGGACTTCGGCCTAGGTGCCCTCGGCGCCATCGTCATGGTGTCCGGACTGCTGCAACTCGCCCTCGGGGCCCTCGGTTTCGGCCGCTGGTTCCGGGCCATCTCGGTCGCGGTGGTCCAGGGGATGCTGGCCGGCATCGGTCTCGTACTGGTCCTGGGCCAGGTGTACGCGATGGCCGACACCGCGCAGCCCTCCGGCGGGCTCGGCAAGCTCGCCGGACTGCCCGGGCTGGCCCTGGACATCATCACGGACGGTACGGCGCTGGCCGCGTTCCTCGTCGGGGCCATGACCGTCGCCGTACTGATCGTGTGGCCCAGACTGCCCGCCCGGTTCCGGGTCGTCCCCGGCCCGCTCGCCGCGGTCGCCCTGGCCACCGGGGTGACCCTGCTGCTGGACCTTCCCCTCGCCAAGGTGGAGGTCCAGGGCCTGCTGGAGTCCATATCACCGCCCGGCGCGGGCGACTTCGGGCAGCTCGCGGGTGTGGCCGCGATCGGCACCGTCCTCGCCTTCACCCTGATCGCGTCGGCGGAGAGCCTGTTCAGCGCCGCCGCGGTCGACCGTATGCACGACGGCCCGCGCACCGACTACAACAAGGAGCTGATGGCGCAGGGCGTGGGCAACACGGTCTGCGGGGCGCTCGGCGCGCTGCCGATGACCGCGGTCATCGTACGGAGCGCCGCCAACGTCCAGGCGGGGGCGCGCACTCCGCTCTCCCGGATCCTGCACGGCCTGTGGCTGCTGCTGTTCGCGGCGCTGCTGCCCGCGGCGATCGGCGTGATCCCGCTGGCGGCGCTCGCGGCCGTCCTCGTGCACGCCGGCTGCAAGCTGGTGCCGGTGAAGGACATGGCGCCGCTGTGGCGCGAGCACCGCGGCGAGGCGGTGATCCTCGTGATCACGGCGGTGGCGATCCTGGTCACGAACCTCTTCGAGGGCGTGATCCTGGGGCTGCTGCTCGCGGTGATCAAAACGGCGTGGGAGATCTCGCATCTCCATCTCGATGTACGTGAACTGACCGGCGGGCGCATGGTGGTGTCGATCACCGGCAACGCGACGTTCCTGCGGCTGCCCAGGACGATGGAGCAGTTGGAGGCGCTGCCGAAGGACCGCCCGATCGAACTGGACCTGTCCGGGCTCCACCATGTCGACCACGCGTGCCGGATCGCCCTGGAGAACTGGGCGCTGCGGCACAACGACGCGGAGACGGAACCGGTGAGGATGCACCCGCCGACCGTGTCCTGACACCGGCGGGTACGGAGCTTGCACCAGGGCTGTACGAGTACGGAGCAGCCTGTACGAGGCGCCGGGCGGCGCGTCCCAGCCGCCCGGCGCGTCCGGGGCACGCGCTCAGTTGTCGTACGACACGACAGAGCCCGGCGGCCCGCCCGCCCCCGGCGCCCGGGTCAGTCGTCGTCCGGCAGCGCTCGTCCGGCGCGTCCGGCGCGCGTCCGGCACGGCCAGGGCGCCCGGCATCCACGGCGCCCACGCGACCCGCTCAGTCGTCGTCCGGCAGCGCCCGGGAGAGGTCCAGGGACGCCGCCACCCGGACCGTCACATCCTCCGCGTACACCGCGTCCGGACGCTCGAAAGCGGCCCGGCTCGCGCCCCGCAGGAACGTCACCACACCCAGCGACCGCCCACGGCTGCGCAGCACCGTGCACAGCGCGTGCACCGCGTCCGCCGGCCACTGCCGCGAGGTCGCCCACGTCGGCGAGGGAGCGGCACCCGCGGGGGCGCTCGCGCGGACCGAGCCCGTACGGTCCATCGCCTGCAACGCCGGATGCCCGACCGCGTACCGCACCGGTATCCCGCCCGCCGCCACCTGCGTACTCGGCCCCGAACCGCCGCCCGCGGGGGTCGCCACCGCCCGTACCAGCCGTACGGGCACGTCCGGCGCCGACGAGAACGAACCGGCGTACGGCTCCCCCACCACCAGATCGATCAGCGCGTGATCCGCGAAGCCCGCCAGCGCGAAGTCCAGATAGACCGTCGCCGCCTCCATCGGGTCCTCGCACTCCACCGCGGCCCGCCCCGCCCGGTGGAGCTGGCTGGACCGGAACCGCAGCCGGTCCGCCTCCTGCGCGGCCCGCTTGGCGTCCGTCGAGTCCTGGAACATCCAGCCCACGCCCAGCGGCACCGGCTCCTCCGCCAGCGGCGACGCCAGCCGCAGAAAACCGCTCCGCCAGCAGCGCCGCCGGTCGCCCTCGGGCGTACGGACCGTCACCCACAGCTCGGTCGGCGACTTCGGCGCGCCCTCGGCCAGCACATGGTGCAGCGCGGCCTCCAGCTCCTCGACGCCCTGGATGACCAGCTCGCCCAGGGGCCGCCCCAGCACCGCCGTACGCCCGGAACCGAGCGCGCGGGCCGCGTAGCTGTTGACGACGGTGGGCCGCAGATCGACATCGACGAGGACGACACCCCACGACGCGTCGTCGAAGAGCGCCTCACTGAGCGCGATGGACCGTTCGAGATCGATCTGCTCATGGACCTCGCTGAACGCGCTGTACACCCCGACGGGCTTGCCGTCCGCCCCGCGCATCCCGGCCGACTGCGTACGGATCAGCACCCGCCCGCCGTCCTTGCGCAGCAGCGCGAACTCGTCGACCTGGCGCCCCGGCGTGTCCATCACGGCCATCAGCCGCGCCTGCACGTCGTCCGCGTCGGCGCTCCGCACGGCCCACCCGGCGAACCCCTGCCGCCCCACGGCCTCCTCGGCCGACCAGCCCAGTATCCGCTCGGCCTCGCGGTTCCAGTGGGTGATCACACCATGCGCGTCGAACGCGCACAGCGCAGCGTCCATCCCGTCCAGCAGCGCGGCAAGCAGATCCGACCCCGCCGCATCCCGCTCCGCCTCGTCCGCCGCCACCGCCCCGGCCTTCGCCTCGGGATCGGGCTCCGGCCCTTCGGGCCCTCGCGCGTCGGTGGTCTCACTCCGAGAAGCACTCATCCTGGCACCCCCTGCAGGGCGTCTCCGCCTGTGCTGACGCACGCCTCGTCATTCAACCCGAACGTGACCCAGCACACACAAGGTTCCCCGAAATCGTTGCTTCGCACAATTCTCCGCCCGGTACGCGATCCCCGCACCACCGGGCGCGTGCGGGCGCATGCCGGGCGCATGCCGGGGCGCGTCAAGATCTCCGTAATTCACTTGTCGCACGCCGAACGGGTTCCTAGTGTGTGGTGCACACGAGAAGGGAGGTGGTTCGGCAGATGTATGCAATCCGGACGCGTGAGGTGACTGCGGGCTAGCGCCCGTTCGTCGCACTCTGTGCGGTGCCGGCTCCGCCGGCCGAAATCCCAAGCAGTCACCGACCCGCGGGCTCGCCGGTACGTCCGGCCGGCTCCTCTTCGGAGGAACCCGAGCCCGCGGGTTTCTGCGTTTTCCGGTGCTGGGGAAGCAGGTGCTGGAGAAGCAGGTGCTGGTTGTACCGGGGCGAGGCGCTCTTCGGGAACGATCCCGTACCGCTCCGGTCTCATCGGTGGATGCCCCCCGAATCGGGCTGTTCCGCACCTCGGACCCCTCAGTAGCGTGCGTCGTGACGGGACTCCCCGACGTACACCCCTGAGCCGAGAAGCGGTGGTTCTGCCATGTCCGTCGAGCACGACGACCAGTCCGGAGCAGCGGTGAGCGCTCGGCGGCCGCGGTGGTGGTGGGTCGCCCTGGTGGCCGGCATGGTCGGCGTGGCCGGCGTCGCGTTCGTCGCCGGGGTGGCCGTCTCGCTGCCCAGGAGCGACACCGCCGCTCCATGGTCGCCCCCCGACCCCGTCTTCCCGGCCGAGGTGGCCGCCACACTCAGAAGTCTGCTGCCGGAAGGTACGGTCGCCCAGGCGAATGAACACGACCCTGGGCCGGACATCGTGCCGAACGGCGCGCAGATCATCTACGACGACGGCAAGGGCCCGGCTGCCATCAGTATTTCCTTCGCCTGGCTTGAGAGTGGCGCGCAGTCCGAGCTGACCCTCGGTTGTCAGCCGGTGAAGCCGACGGAGTACGGCAATTGCCTCGCCCCCGTCAGGCTCCCCGACGGGTCGCGCGTGTCGCTGTCCAAGGGGTACGCGGACATCGACCAGAGAGTCGACACCAAGGAATGGGAGGCCCGGATGATCACCGCGAGCGGGTACTACATTTCCGTCGCCGAGTGGAACTCCGTCGCCCCCCGCGGCGCTCCGATCAGCCGGGACGATCCTCCACTGTCTCAGGAGCAGTTGAAGAAGCTGATCATGGCCGATGTGTGGCGGCGGGTCGTCCACCGTTTCGCCAAGAGCCCGCCGCCTCCTGATCCGCCTGTGCGGGATGTGCTGGACACCGCCGCCCGGCTCCTCCCCAAGGGCCTCGAAGTGGTCGGGCAAGGCGACGGCGACCCGTACCTCTCCGTCGACGACGGCAAGGGCATCACCACGGTCCAGATCAATGTTCACTTCGACGCACACGAGGTCGGCGAGAACGCCTACGAGAAGGTCCCGAGGATTGTCACCCGGCAGGGGCTCGGTGACAAAGGTGTCGAGGGGAGCGTGATGTGGACCGCCGAGGCCAAGCTCGACAATGCTCTCCATGTCGTGATCAGTGCGTTCAACCCCGGCAGCCACGGCGTCCCGACGCGCCCGGCCCCGGCTCTGACGATGAAGCAGTTGCGGGAGATGGCGCTCAGCTCGGAGTGGCACGAACTCGTGGCCTAAGGGCAGAGGCGTTCTATACGCCAGGCCGTGCCCTCGCGGACCTCCTCGCGGATGTAGCGCAGGCGGTCGTGGAGGCGGTTCTCGTGACCCTGCCAGAATTCGACGGTCTCCGGGGTGACGCGGTAGCCGCCCCACTGCGGGGGCACCGGGACCTGTTCGTCGTCCGGGTAGCGGGCCGCCAGGGCTTCGTAGCGGTCGAGCAGGGCCTCGCGGGAGCCGATCGGGGACGACTGGTCGCTGGCCCAGGCGCCGAGCTGGGAGCCGTGGGGGCGGGTGCGGAAGTACGCGGCCGTCTCGTCGCGGCCGGTACGGGCCGCCGTGCCCGTCACGATGATCTGGCGGGCCACCGGGTGCCAGGGGAAGAGCAGCGAGACCTGCGGGTTCGCGTCGATCTCGTGGCCCTTGCGCGAGGTGTAGTTGGTGAAGAAGACAAAGCCGCGCTCGTCGTACCGCTTCAGCAGCACCAGACGCGAGGACGGGCGGCCGTCGGGGGTCGCGGTGGACACCACCATCGCGTTCGGCTCGTGGAGGTCCGAGGCCGCGGCGGCGGTGAACCAGCGGTCGAACTGTTCCATGGGCGCGGCGGCCAGGTCCGCTTCCAGCAGCGGCGTGGTGCGGTACTGCTCGCGCATGACGGCGGGGTCCGTGACAGGGCCCTCAGCCGGGCCCGTGGCAGGACCCGTGGCGGGATCCGGATTCTCGTGAAGCACGGGCCCATCCTGCCGTAGCACCCCTGCCGCCGTGGCACCGCTGCCGTGGCACCGCGGCTGTAGGGCCGAGTTTTCCCGGCACTGAGTGCCGCCAATCCTTCCACCGCGAAGTCTGGCAGTGTGCCGGTTATCACGCTTCCCCGCATCGGAGGAACTCGCCAAAATCTTCGAGTGAGGCACTGTGGCCTTCGAACACCGGAGGCTGTCGTTCCTGCTTCCGGACCGCCGCAGTACGGAGGCATCCACCCGGGGTGACCATCCGTCGCACTCTCATGAGGAGCCGCTCATGTCCGACCTCGCCACCTCCTTCGTACCTGGTCTCGAAGGAGTCGTCGCGTTCGAGACGGAGATCGCCGAACCGGACAAGGAAGGCGGTTCGCTCCGCTACCGGGGCGTCGACATCGAGGACCTGGTCGGGCAGGTCTCCTTCGGCAATGTGTGGGGGCTGCTGGTCGACGGGGCGTTCGATCCCGGTCTGCCGCCCGCCGAGCCCTTCCCCATCCCGGTGCACTCCGGGGACATCAGGGTCGATGTGCAGTCCGCGCTGGCGATGCTCGCGCCGGTCTGGGGCCTGAAGCCGCTGCTCGACATCGATGAGCGGACGGCCCGCGACGATCTGGCGCGCGCCGCCGTCATGGCGCTCTCGTACGTCGCGCAGTCCGCGCGCGGACAGGGCCTGCCGATGGTGCCGCAGCGGGAGATCGACAAGGCGCGCACGGTCGTGGAGCGCTTCATGATCCGCTGGCGCGGCGAGCCCGACCCCCGCCATGTGAAGGCCGTCGACGCGTACTGGACCTCGGCCGCCGAGCACGGCATGAACGCGTCCACGTTCACCGCCCGCGTCATCGCCTCCACCGGCGCGGACGTGGCGGCGGCGCTGTCCGGCGCGGTCGGCGCGATGTCGGGCCCGCTGCACGGTGGGGCGCCCTCGCGGGTGCTCGGGATGATCGAGGAGATCGAGCGTACGGGCGACGCCACCGCGTATGTGAAGCGCGCCCTGGACAACGGCGAGCGGCTGATGGGCTTCGGCCACCGCGTCTACCGGGCCGAGGACCCGCGGGCGCGGGTGCTGCGGCGTACGGCGCGGGACCTGGCGGCGCCGCGGTTCGAGGTGGCGGAGGCGCTGGAGAAGGCCGCGCTGGAGGAGTTGCACGCGCGCAGGCCCGACCGGGTGCTGGCGACGAATGTGGAGTTCTGGGCGGCGATCGTGCTGGACTTCGCGGAGGTGCCGGCGCACATGTTCACGTCCATGTTCACCTGCGCGCGTACGGCGGGCTGGTCGGCGCACATCCTGGAACAGAAGCGCACGGGCCGCCTGGTCCGCCCCTCGGCCCGCTACATCGGCCCGGGCACGCGCGACCCGCGCGAGATCGAGGGCTTCGGCGAAACGGCGGGCTGATCCCTGGCCCGCCCGACCACCCAGCCCGTCCGGCGATTGAGGACAAACCGGCAGCCGGCCGGGCCCGGCAAACCGTCACCGCCTCACGGCGGCAGCACCCCGTCCAGGATCCGCGCCCACTGCGCCACCACCCGCCCCCTCCGCCCACTGTCATCCGTCAGCAGCGTCGCCAGCCCCAGCCCCCGCGCCATGTCCAGCAGCCCCTGGACCGTTTCCCGTACACCCGGAACGGATTCGTCGGCCGCGAGCAGTTCCACCGCGATGCGGTGGGCCTCGCGGCCGACCCGCGCCTCCAGTTCGGTAACCCTGGGACGCAACTGCTCCTCGTCGCCGGCCGCGACCCACAGGTGCAGGGCCGCGCGGAACAGCGGTCCCGTATAGAGCGCCACGATCCCCTCGACCGCCTCGCGCCGGTGTCCTGGCCCGGCAGGGACCAGGGCGCGCAGCGCGGAGGACCGTTCCTCCGCCACGTACTCGACCGCCGCGGTGAACAGGTCCTCGCGGGTCGGGAAGTGGTGCTGGGCCGCGCCCCGCGACACCCCGGCGCGCTCGGCGACGACCGAGACCGTGGAGCCGCCCCACCCGTACTCGGCGAGACAGGCCACCGCGGCCTCCAGCAGCCGCCGCCGGGTGGCACGGCTACGGTCCTGCTTGGGCCCGGTCGAAGCGACGGACGCGGCGGACCCGGTGGACGAGGCAGACCCGACGGACCCGACGGGCACGGCGGACGCGGCGCGCCCAGCGGGCCCAGCGGACTCGATAGACCCGGCGGGCACAGCTCGTACCGGCCCCGCCACATGCGCGGGCCCCGCCGCGCCCGCCGAACCCGCGGGCGCCGGCCCTACCGCACCCACGCCTACCGCACCCACGCAGCGTCCCGCCGTTCCATGAACGCCGTGATGCCCTCGCGCGCCTCCGCCGTCACGAAGAGCGAGGCGGACCGCCGTACGAGATCCTCCGCGTACCGGTCGAAGGCCTCCAGCACCCCCACCGTCAGCAGCTTCTTGGACTCGGCGAGCCCCTGCGGGGACGCCCTGCGCAACCCGTCCAGTACGGGCGCGAGCGCCGCGTCCGCGTCCTCGGCCGCCTCGGTGATCAGCCCGGCCTCCGCCGCGCGCCCGGCGTCGAAGCGCTCGCCGGTGAGGCAGTAGCGGGCCGCCGCGCGCGGTTCGATACGCGGCAGCAGCGGCAGCGAGATCACCGCGGGCGCGACCCCGATCCGTACCTCGGTGAACGCGAAGTCGGACGTACGGTCCGCGATCGCGATGTCGCACGCGCCGAGCAACCCGAGCCCGCCGGCCCGTACATGGCCGCTGACGCGCGCCACGACCGGCTTGGGCAGTTCGATGATCTGCCGCATCAGGGCGACGAAGGCGTACGGGCTCGCCGGTTCCTTGAGGTCGGCGCCCGAACTGAAGGTGGTGCCGGTGTGCGTGAGCACCACGGCCCGTACGGAGGGGTCGGCGCCGCAGGCGGTGAGGGCGTCCCCGAGAGCGGCGACGAGCCTCGCCGACAGGGCGTTGCGGTTCGTCGGCGAGTCCAGGGTCAGGGTGGTGATGCCCCGCTCGTGCGCGGCGGTTACCGGATTCGCCTGATGGTCCGTCACGTCCGTCACATGTTCTCCCTGTCCCGGGACCACGAGTCGCGCCCGTGCGGGCCAGGCGCCTCGGGCCCGTACGAAGGCTGGTCGTACGCCACCGGCCCCTGCGGCTCGTACGGCACAGCCCTCTGCGGCACAGCCCCCTGCGACCCGACCTCGCGCACCTCACCCACCTCGCGCGCCTCACCCACCTCGGGGTTCCTCTCCTCGCGGTCCCTCAGTTCGCGTCTGAGGATCTTGCCGGACGCGGCACGTGGCACGCTTCCGGTGAACTCGACCCGGCGGACCTTCTTGTACGGCGCGACCCGCTCGGCAACATAGGCCATCACATCACCCTCGGTGAGCGCCCCCGCACCGGGCCGCCGCACGACATACGCCTTGGGCACCTCGTTGCCATCGCTGTCGTACACACCGATCACCGCCGCGTCCGCGATCGACTCGTGTGTCAGCAGTACGGCTTCCAGATCGGCCGGGGCGACCTGGAAGCCCTTGTACTTGATGAGTTCCTTGACCCGGTCGACGACGAAGAGCCAGCCGTCCGCGTCGACCGTCCCCACATCGCCGGTGTGCACCCACCCGTCCGCGTCGATCATCTCGGCGGTCGCCTCCGGCCGCCCGAGATAGCCCTTCATGACCTGCGGGCCACGCAACAGGATCTCGCCCTCGGTGCCCGGGCCGGTGTCGAGATCCGGGTCGTCGAGGGAGACGATGCGCATCTCGGTGCTGGGCAGCAGCTTGCCGACCGTACCGGCCGGCGAGCCAACGGCGGAGAGCGGTACGACATGGGTGCCGGGCGACAGTTCCGTCATCCCGTACGCCTGCCGTACGGGCGGCAGATTCAGCCGGGCCGAACAGGCGGCGGCCAGCCGGGCGTCCAGCGGGGCGGCGGCGCTGAGGATGTAGTCGAGCGAGGACAGGTCGTACCGCGCGACCGCCGGGTGCTTGGCCAGCGCGAGCACGATGGGCGGGGCGACGTACAGCCCGTTGATACGGTGCCGCTCGATGGCCGCCAGGAACTGGTCGAGGTCGAAGCGCGGCAGCACGACGACGGTCGCGCCATGGCGCAGCGGCGCGTTCATCAAAGCGGTAAGCCCGTAGATATGAAAAAACGGCAGAACGGCCAGAATACGATCGCCTGGCCCCATCGGCATGACCGGTTCGAGCTGCGCCAGATTGGTCGCGATGGAACGGTGCGTGAGCATCACCCCCTTCGGGAGGCCGGTCGTACCGGAGGAGTACGGGAGGGCCGCGATGTCCTCGCCGGGGTCGATGGCGACGTCGGGGCTGGCGTCCGGAGCGGCTGCTTCACCGGCCGACGCGGCCATGGCCATGTCGAGGACCGAACGGTGCCCGTCCGCCGCCCGGTCGCTGACGAAGATCTCCTGTATCCCGCCCACGAGTTCGGCCGAACGCCGCACCACATCGAGCAGCGGCGACACGGTCACGATCCACCGCGCGGAGGAGTCGCGGAGCTGAGTGGCGAGTTCCTCCGGCGTGGCGAGCGGATGGGTGGTGGTGACGGAGGCGCCGGCGCGGGTGGCGGCGTAGAAGACGGCCGGGTAGGCGATGGTGTTGGGGCTGTGCAGGGCCAGGACATCGCCCTTGCGCACACCCGCGTCGGCAAAGGCGGCGGCGATCTGCCGGTGCAGACCGTCGAGTTGGGCGTACGTGAGGCTGGTCGGCGGCAGCCCGTCCCCACCGGCACCGGGCGTACCGAGCAGCCCATCCCCACCGGCCCCGGGCGCGCCACTCGTACCGTCGACGAGCGCGACCGTACCCCCGAACTCGGCCGCCCGGCCCAACACGGCCTCGTGGATGGGCAGATCGACGGCCGGGACATCCTCGTACTCACTGCGGAACACCATGGGACAACCCCTTCGACGCGGCATCGGGCGAGCAGGCGTTGGGACAGCAAGAATCGCCTGTATCACCACGCCTTGGGGAGACCCAGGACCCAACGGACCCCGCAAGACAGTCAACCCTTGCTGCATCTATCGATATTCGATAGATTTCCATCGTAACTCGATGGAGGGATGCGTCATGGGAAAGCTGACCGTGGGTGCGCTGCGCGCCGTGCTCGTGGTGGTGCTCGCCGGCACCGTGTTCGTACAGGCAGGGATGGTGTGGGCGCTGGCCAGCGGGAACGACCCGGAGGACGGGGCACTCCCGCTGACCCCGCTGCGCGTGATCACGGTCATCGGCATGGTGTCGGTCCAGGCCGCCCTGGTCTGCGTATGGCGACTGGTGGCGATGGTGCGACGCGGCACCGTGTTCTCCCACGCCGCCTTCCGCTACGTGAACGGCATGATCGGCGCGATCGTGGCGGCCGCCCTCGTGTGGTTCGCGGTCACGGCCGTCAACGCCCCCGGCCAGCGGGACGACCCGGGCGTCACCGTCATCATGGCCGGGATCGGCGTGGCCATCCTGGGGGTCGCGCTCATCGTGCTCGTACTGCGGATGCTGCTCACCCAGGCCGTCACACGCAACGCCGAAGCAGCCCAGATGCAGGCCGAACTGGACGAGGTGATCTGATGCCGATCACCGTCGACATCGACGTGATGCTGGCCAAGCGGAAAATGTCCGTGGGAGACCTCGCGGACCGCGTAGGGATCACACCCGCCAACCTGGCCGTACTCAAGAACGGCCGCGCCAAAGCCGTACGCTTCACGACCCTCGCCGCGCTCTGCGAGGCGCTCGACTGCCAGCCCGGCGACCTGCTGCGCTGGCAGCCCGAGAACACCGAGAGCCAATGAACCGTGCCCGCCGACGCGTCACCGCCGATCCCGCTCCGGCCGGGCCTGACGGTCCGGCGGGCCTAACGGTCCGGCCGGAAGGCTTTTCCGTATCGGCCCGCAATGTCTATGCGTCGGCCCGCACTTCCGCCCGCTTCACGTACGCCGCGTGTTCCGCGTCCAGGTCCACGACCGTGAATTCCTGGAGTTCCATGATGAGTTGGCCCGCCAGCACCCACCTGATCCGCCGGCTCTCGAAGGCCACCCCGCCCGCTTCGTACATCACCGGAAAGGCCCCGCCCGGCTGGTACACGACCCCGTGCACCCCCGCCACGACGAATGTCTTGACGCGCAACGCCACATGGCGTTTGCGTAAGTGCGGACAGGCCCCGACCGACGCGACCGCGCAGGGCACGCACAGCGGCGGATGCGTGGTGACAAAGCCCGGCTTGTGCAACTCCGGGTAATCCGCGTCCTCGCCGACCACCCACAACGTCCCTTTGGGGGTACGGTCCGACGGCCCGCCACAGATCTGGCACAGCAGCTTCCGCATCGCGCGGCGCTGCCGCAGAAAATGCACATTCCCGAACTCCGGCCGCCCTTTGCCCGGGCTGATGCCGACCCGTTTCCAGAGGATGCCGAAGTCGTCGCGTTCGTACGGCCCTTCGTCGGCGTACGCGATACCGCCGCCCCGGACGACCAACGTCCCCTGGGGCCGGTGCTCCGAGGACCAGCACGCGATGTACGGAACGACCGGAGGCTTACCCGTCGGCTTACCTGCCGGCTTACCCACCGGCGCGGTCATGAGCAGTCCCGCTCGACGGGCCGTACGAGCGGTACCGACAGTGACGCCCACACCACTTTCCCCGGCCCGCCCCGGTCGGCCACCCCCCACTCGTCCGCCAGTGCCTCGACCAGCAGCAGCCCCCGCCCGTCCGGAGCCTCCGGACCGGCCGGCCGAGGCCGCGGCCGGTCCGGCGAACCGTCGTGCACCTCAATGCGCAGCGCACCCGAACTGCGGAAGTAACGCGTCTCGATGACCTGTTCCGGCGTCACCTTCGCGTGCAGCCCGGCATTGCTCAGCAGTTCCGACAGAATCAGAACGGCCGAGTCCTCCAGGACGGACAGCCCCCAATCCGCGAGCGCCTTCCGCAGTTCCTGCCGCGCGAATGCGACGCATCGCGGATCCGGGCTCCAGCGCAGCACAACGCGGCTGCCGGTTGGGTTCGTTGGGTTCGGCGGGTTCGTCGGGTTCGGCGTGGGTTTCCCGTACATGTCACACGGCCTCCATCTGCCCTTTTTCACTCTCGACCAAGTCGACCGAATCGCTGCGGAACATGGGCAGAATGCGCTTCCATGACAAGGTCCGCTCCTCTCCGTAGCGAAACGGCTACCGGGAGCACTCAGCGTGGCGTAGGGTCCGGAATCGTTCAACGTGTCATAGACGGCAAGAGAGTTGGTGCCAGATGGTCAACCGGAAGGAACTCAACCCCGACAGCAGCCCGCAAGCCGCCTACGGAGCACAACTGCGCGGCTTCAGGGAGGGGAAGGGCTGGAAGCAGGAAGATCTGTCCGACCGGATGGAATATTCCAGCACGCATATTTCGGCAGTTGAAACTGGTCGGAAGATGCCAACCTTGCGGTTTGCGCGCGGTGCTGACCGCGCGTTGGGCACCGGCGATCTGTTCGAGCGCAAGTGCCGCGAGATCAAGCATGGCGCCCTGCTGGAAGGCTTCTCGGAGTACGTGGGGTACGAGGGCCGGGCGGTCGAGATCCGGCTGTTCGAGATCGGGATCATCCCTGGTCTGTTGCAGACTCCGGAGTACGCACGGGTGCTCGCCGACACTGCCGTACAGCGGGGCGCCATCACGCCCGAGCAGGCCGACGAACGAATCTCGGTTCTGACGGAACGGCAGCAAGCGTTGGAGCGGGTCCGCCCGCCGATGGTGTTTGTCGTCCTGGACGAGAGCTGCATCCGGCGATCCGTCGGGGGCCGTGCGGTCATGGAGCCGCAGCTTGAGCGGCTGGTCGAGTTTGCTGCCGCCCCCAACACAGTGCTACAGGTAGCCCCGTTCGATATGGGCGAGCGCCGTTCGTTCAACCTCCCGGTCCACTTGCTGACGCAGTCCGACCGGTCCGTTGCCGCCTACACCGAGTCTCAAACTCAAGGACACCTAGACCGTGAGACGTCTTCCGTAGTGCCCCTGCTGACGGCCTACCATCAGCTACAGGCCGAAGCGCTCTCTCAGGCGGCTTCCGTGGCCATGATCGAGCAGGTACGAAAGGGCACCCCGTGACGACCGAGTCCCCCCGTTGGTTCACATCTTCCTACAGCGACAACGGCGGCGCCTGTGTTGAGGTCGCCGCCAACCTCGCCGCTTCCCACGGCGTGGTCCCCGTCCGCGACTCCAAGAACCCGAACGGCCCGGCCCTGCACATCCCGACCGCCGCGTTCACCGCATTCGTGACGGCCGTCAAGGCGGCCGAGTCCCCCGGCGGCTTCGACGAGTGAAAGGACACCCCGTGACGACCGAGCCCCCGCGCTGGCGCAAGTCCTCGTACAGCAACAACGGCGGCCAGTGCATCGAGGTGGCCACCAACCTCGCCACCTCACACGGCGCAGTCCCCATCCGCGACTCCAAGAACATGAGCGGCCCGACCCTGACCATCCCGGCCACCGCGTTCACCGCATTCGTGACGGCCGTCAAGACGGCAGAGTCCCCCCGCCCGTAAGGCGCTTGAGCCCCGCCGCTCCGTCCTCCGGAGCGCCGGGGCTCTTCGCTATCCCGGCGAGGGCTACGGCCTGGCGGCTGCGGGACGGTAGGACCGGCGTGACACGCGAGGGAGAGGGAGAGGGAAACGGAGACCATGGTGACGGGCAAGAAGGTATGGGCGTTGGTCGTGGCGGCGTTCCTCGTCGGCGCCGGGGCGACGTTCGCGGTGACAGTCGTGGTGGACGGCGATCCGAAGGTGACGGTCCAGCCGGAGTCCGCGGCGAACGCGGACGTGCCGCGGACCCGTGAGGGGCTCATTGCCGCGTGGACGGCCGAGCTGAAGAAGGCGGGCAAGGAGAAGCCGGACGGCTGGGAGACGCTGACCACGGAAGAGATCCGCGACCGGTACCTGTCGCAGTACTTCATCAACGCGCCCGACGCCGAGGACATCGACCCGGGCATGGCCAGGCGGGACTGACCGACCCGGGCAATGACGAAGAGGCCCCGCAGCCGCAGGGACTGTGAGGCCTTTTCGTGCATGTGCCGGTCTACGTGCTTGGGTGCTGATCTACGCGTTCGGGTGCCGGTCTACGCGTTTGCGTGCCGATCTACGCGTTGCGCGCCCGTCTACGCGTTGATCTCGTTGATCACGGCTACGGCTTGGTCGCCGTGCTCGGAGCCGAACAGGTCGTCGTTCCTGCGGGTGTCGTTCTCGGACTCGTAGTGGGAGTTCGCGCTGATGATCTGAGCCTCGGTCGTGAAGATCGGACCGCCGGAAGCCCCCCGGCCCATGTCGCAGTCGATCTTGACCCGGTTGTCGAGCGGGTTCCAGTCGAACGCGTCCTCGGCGTTTCCGGTGCAGTAGAAGTGTATGAAGCCGTCCATGTCGGTGCGGTTGTAGCCCTCTCCGGGGTACCCGGAGGAGATGACGTCGGAGAAGTCCGACCCGGCGCCGAACCGGTAGCCCAGCGCGCCGACAGCGGCCGTCAGGGACGTGTAGCCCGGCGGCACGGCCACGTTGAACGCGGCCAGATCGGCGTCGTCGTAGTCGCCGTCAGCGGTCCACTGCTCCGGTGCGACCTTCTTCGTCGCGACCCACTTGCCCCACGGTGCGTCGTAGCCGTCGGGGTTCTGGTCGTTCTTCTTGAACCCGGGCATGAACGTGATGTTGTTGTAGAACCCTTCCGCGCCGGTGCCGTCGCCGGGGTGGACGCAATGCCCGGCGGTCCACACCGTGTTCCCGGTGTCGGAGACGATGGAGGCGCCGCTGCACCCGAACTCTTCGCCGTCCTTGTTCGTGTACAGGATCTTCCCCGCGACGACGAACGGCTGATTCTGGGGGAACGGCACCCTCTGTGCCACCGGCATCTCCGGCACGGCCGCGGCGAGAGCCATCGGCTTGTCGTCGGCGGGAAGGACCGGATCGGCTTCCGCCTTCAGGCCCAGGCTGTCGGTCTTGGCGATGTCCGCGGCCCGGCCGGTCAGCTCCTCGCCCTTGCGGACGGGGGCGCCACTGCCGGCTTCCTCGTTGGCGAGCGCCCGCTTGACACGGGCCGGCGTCCAGAAGTCCCGAACCTTCTGCGCATCGGCGGTCTGCACGCCGACCGTCACCGCCGGGGCCTGGGCCGGGGCCGGGGGCTGGGCGTCGGCCGCCGTGGCAGTCGTCAGGGTCGCCGGGATCAGCGTGATCGCGAATAAAGCGGCCACAGCCGCTTTGCGGGTTCGGGTCCGGGTCCGGGTCCGGGTCCGGGTCCGAGATATGCGCACGGTGTGATGCCCCTTCATCATTTGTTCCCCCTCTGGTTACCGGCGCGTTCGGCCGGCCCGCCGGAAGTACAACACCGGACACCAGGGGAGCAGAAGATGGCATGTTCACGACGGCTTGGAGTGGCCACACGATTGGCCGGAGGATGCGACTGAGGTGACGCGTCGCCGCGGCCCAGCGGGAGGCAGCGCGCCTCGACCGCGTACGTATCTGGACATCCCAGCCGGCGCGCTCACCTCGTCCGCGGCGGGCGCCGTACCCTCGGCGGGTGGGGGGCGGCCATCTGATCGCCCCCCCACCCCCCAACCCACGGTTTCAGGAGCAGAAGCCGATGACACCGATGCCAGGTCGTTTCACCGCGTACCGCATCCAGCTCACGCACTGCATCGCGGCCTCCTCGACCTCCGGCTCCAGCGACGGCGCCTGCCCCGACTCCTCGACCGCGCGCTTGGCCGTCTCGAACTCCTCCAGCGCCCGGACTATCTGTTCGTGTGTCCACTCGCCGCAGCCCGGTACGGAGGCGTACGGCAGCGGAGCGGGCAGCCCGCCATAGCTGAAGGCTTCCACGGACACGGCGGTGATGCCGAGGGCTTTCAGCCCCTGGTCGACGTCGGAAAGCCAGTCGCCTCTGTGCGGGGTAAAGCAGTCATTGGGCAGAAACGCGCCGGTGAGCGAGCACAGCCGGTCGTAGGCATAGCCGTACTGAAAGGCGTGCTCCCGGTCCTCACTGAAGGGCCCGCCATAAACGACCGCGCGCAGTGCCTCGTACGCCGTGGGGGCGCCCTGCTCGATCGCATGGCTGTGGTAGTCGTCGTCGCGGGCCAGATCATCCCCGAAGTCCTCGCGTATCGTCTCCAGCAACTGGTCGTCACGGGATCCGACGAAGGCGCGCGTGGCGGCGACGTCGAGCAAGTAGACGCTGAGAGAAGAACTCATCCCCCAAACCTAGGCCAGCCCGCGAACCCCCCGAAAACCGGGCCGAAGAGCCCCCCCCCGGGAGGCGGCACGGCCCCGCCGGGCCTCGGGCCTTGCCCGCGCGGCCCGACGCAAGGGGGGCACCTCCTCCGGGAGACGACGCGGCCCCGCTGAGTACGTACCGGTCGCCGGAACGAGCCCGTCGGCCACAAGGTTGCGTGCGTACGAAGGGACGCGATCGCGGGACGTCGGGCCCTGGGTGAACGAGAATGCCCCCAGAGGCAAGCGGAACGGCCACCCCAATTGCCCACAAGGGCAAGGAAAAGGAGCTACACCGGTTCCCCCAAAAGCAAGCAAAACCAGCCCACCCCCGAACAAAACCCCAGCTCAGCAACTCTGCTCCCCGCACACGCGGGGTTGATCCCGACGGGAGCGACGGGGCGTCGTCGTCCGCAAGCTGCTCCCCGCGCGTGCGGGGGTGATCCCACTGCGGATGGCCAGCGCCGCGTGGTGCGGGTCTGCTCCCCGCGCACGCGGGGATGTTCCCTGGGGCGACGGTCTGTCCCTCGCCGGAGGCGCCTGCTCCCCGCACACGCGGGGGTGGTCTCGCGCGCACCCCGACCGCGCACGCTGCCAGCCAGTGCGGAGACGAAGGTGTGGTCCCCGCACACGCGGGGTTGAGCTTGGCACCACCCGCCGCGCAGGGGCCTCCGCGCCGCGGTCCCCGCGCATGCGGGGTTGATCCCAACGACGACGTGCCGGGCATGGGCACGCCCCTGTGGTCTCCGCACGCGGGGGTGTTCCGTGGTCTACGACGTACCGCAGTCGGCCATCAGAACGTTCCTCGCGCGGGCGGGGGTGGCCGGGTACGCGGCGGCGGGTACGGTCCTTCGAGTTGGGCAGGTGGGCGTGCGGCAACGCTGGCAGTGACCGGGCACATGGACCTGACCGAGGCGAGCCTGCCGCTCGTACGGGCCGTGCTGCGCGAGGCATTGGCGTCCTATCGCGGGGACCTCACCGGGTCTCGTGCATCGCGGCCGGGGCAAGCAGCCTGTTCGCACAGGAAATCACCGCGCTCGGAGGACGGCTGATCGTAGTGATCCCCTCACGCGACTACCGGGACAAGAAGGTGAAGCCGGACCACGCACCGGTCTTCGACCTCCTGCCACGGGAGGCAGCCGAGCCCCCGGTAATGGCTCATAAGGCGGCAAACCGGCCAGCACGCGAAACCGCCAACACCGAACTGCTGAAGCAGACCGATCGCCTCGTCGCGATATGGAACGCCGAGCCCCCCTCGGGCGAGAGCGGCGGCACCGCGGACGTGGTGACCGAAGTCCGCGAAGCCGGCCTTCCAGTGGACGTGGCATAGCCGAACGGCGCCACGCGCCAACCCATGCGAGCAGTCATGCGGGCGGCCTGAACTGCGCGGCGTGTCCCGGCCGTACAGGCGACGAGCACGGCGGCGCCGGCGGCCGGAACGAGGGCGTCCGGACACAAGGTTGCGCACGAAGGGGCGCGATCGCGGGACGTCCGGCCCTGGGTGAACGAGAATGCCCCCAGGGGCAAGCGGAACGGCTACCCCAATTGCCCACAAGGGCAAGGAAAAGGAGCGATGCCGGTTCCCCCGAAAGCAAGCAAAACCAGCCCACCACCCGAACAAAACCCCAGCTCAGCAACTCTGCTCCCCGCACACGCGGGGCTGGTCCCGTCGTCCAGGGCCTTTGGTCCGGAATCCAGTCGTGCTCCCCGCACACGCGGGGCTGGTCCCAACGGCGGCGAGTGGATCGGCACGGTGATCCGGTGCTCCCCGCACACGCGGGGTTGTTCCCATGTGGCGGGCCTGGTACTCGGGCAACACTGACTGCTCCCCGCACACGCGGGGTTGTTCCCGACGTGGCCCAGTCGACCTGCTTGGTCTGGATCTGCTCCCCGCACACGCGGAGTTGATCCCCCGGCGATCGGGTACCGGCTGACGCTGGAGCAGTGCTCCCCGCACACGCGGGGTTGATCCCATGTACGCCATGCCCGCGGTGGACTCGCCATCGCGCTCCCCGCACACGCGGGGTTGGTCCCGCCTGGAACACGGCCTCGGCCGCCGTGTCGAGCCGCTCCCCGCACACGCGGGGTTGGTCCCTCGGGCTGGCACGTCTCCGACCGGGCCACAGTCTGCTCCCCGCACACGCGGGGGTGTTCCCCTGGCCGACCTCCCATGCCCGCAGTGCGGGAGGTACTCCCCGCACACGCGGGGTTGATCCCGGGTACGGCCTGGAGTGGTGCACTGCCCTGACGCGGCCCCCGCGTATGCGGGGTTGATCCCGGGCGCCCGTGGGCCTCCCAACGTTCGTCCGGGTGGTCCCCGCGCACGCGGGGTTGATCCGCCGCCGACGCGTCCGTGCTGAACCCGTTGCGCCGGGCGCAGCGCGTGGAGCCGGGCACCCGGGCCCGGGCCGGGCCGGCACCGGAGCCGTTGCGGCCGGGCCGGGGCGTCGTCGGCTTACCCAGGGTCAGGACAGCGCGTCGACCGCCCGCACGATCAGCGTCCGCGCCGCCGCCCCGTATCAAATGCCCGTACGCACAGCTCGATCTCACCCGGAGCCGCAACCGTCACCAACGCCGAAAGCAGCTCCACTTGGACCTGACGGCCACATGACCTGCTCGCCGGCCGCAGCGGAAGGGACGACAACGCCCAGCCCATCTGGCCGGCCATGACATCCGTGTCCCCAATGCGGTACCGGAGTACGGACTCCTCGATGAGCAGCGCGAAGCACACGTGTGCGTGCCGAGCATCGCCGTGGCGTAGCCGGGCGTCTGAAGGATTCCGGGCACCACGTGGGAGCAGTAGGCGCGGAACAGGCAATTTCGTACGCAGAGCCGGCCTGCCGGTTCACCGCCACCAGATCGGGTGCCCGCGCATCCGCGTCGGACGATGCGGGAGGACTGGCGACGCGTGCCGCCCGCTCCTTGCCCGTGATCCCCGCGTCCAGACGCAGTTCCCGGAAGGGACGCCACCACGCTCGGTCCGTCGGTCCAGGTGGTCGGCCACGGTGCGGGCCCGGGCAGGCCGCATGTGGCGCGGGAGCCGGGAATGGTACGTCCTGGCCTCGCGCCTGAACGGCACTTCCACCGACGCCGAACGCCCCCTCGCCCCGAGCACCGCGTGACCCCGGTGCGGCACGGACCACCGATCGCAGAGGACGCCCCCTGGGCAACGACGCGCCGTCCGTACCGCCCGACGCTCGACCCGGCGCCCCCACAGCGCCCCCATTGACCGCCGCCCCGGCCAGGGCAACCGCCACGGCCTGGCCCCGCTCCAGCACCATCGCGGCGAAGCGTGCATTGTCAGTACGACTTGGGGAGGCCCAGGGACTGGTGGGACACGTAGTTCAGGATCATCTCCCGGCTGACCGGTGCGATCCGGGCCACGCGGGCGGCCGTGATCAGGGACGCGAGGCCGTACTCGCGGGTGAGGCCGTTGCCGCCGAGGGTGTGTACGGCCTGGTCGACGGCGCGTACGCAGGCTTCCGCGGCGGCGTACTTGGCCATGTTCGCCGCCTCGCCCGCGCCGGTGTCGTCGCCCGCGTCGTACAGGGCCGCGGCCTTACGGGTCATCAGCCCGGCGAGTTCCAGCTCGATATGGGCCTGGGCGAGGGGGTGGGCGATGGCCTGGTGGGCGCCGATGGGGTCGTTCCACACCTGGCGGGTCTTCGCGTACTCGACGGCGCGGGACAGCGCGTACCGGCCCATGCCGAGGGCGAAGGCGGCGGTCATGACACGTTCGGGGTTGAGCCCGGCGAAGAGTTGGAGCAGTCCTGCGTCCTCGTCGCCGACGAGCGCGTCGGCCGGCAGCCGTACGTCCTCGATGACCAGCTCGAACTGCTTCTCCGCCGCGTCCAGTTCCATCTCGATCGGCGTACGCCGGAAGCCCTCCGTCTCGCGGGGGACGATGAAGAGGCACGGCTTGAGACGGCCGGTCCTGGCGTCCTCCGTGCGGCCGACGATGAGCGTGGCATCGGCGATGTCGACGCCCGAGATGAAGACCTTGCGGCCGTTGAGCACCCAGTCGGTGCCGTCCTTGCGGGCGGTGGTGGTGATGCGGTGGGAGTTGGAGCCCGCGTCCGGTTCGGTGATGCCGAAGGCCATGGTGAGGGAACCGTCGGCGAGGCCGGGCAGCCAGCGCCGCTTCTGCTCGTCCGTACCGAAGCGGGCGATGACCGTGCCGCAGATGGCGGGCGAGACGATCAGCATCAGGAGCGGGCAGCCTGCGGCGCCCAACTCTTCCAGTACGAGGGAAAGTTCGGCGATTCCGGCGCCCCCGCCGCCGTACTCCTCGGGCAGGTTCACCCCGAGATAGCCGAGCTTGCCGGCCTCGCGCCAGAGGGTCTCGCGGTCGTGGCCGCGGCCATGGCGGCGGCCGAGGGCGGCGACGGCGGCGCGGAGGGCGGTCTGTTCCTCGGTCTCGATGAGGGGGGTGCGGGGGATGTGGGGGCTGCCGCTCATGTTGTGTCCTCCCGGATGTCCTCAGTGTTCCCGATGTCCTCTTGTGTTGTGTCCGTGACGACAGCGAGCAGAGCGCCGACCTCGACCTGGCGGCCGACAACGGCGTGGAGCGCGGTGAGCGTGCCCGATGCCGGGGCGGTGATGCGGTGCTCCATCTTCATCGCCTCCAGCCAGACGAGCGGCTGCCCGGCGATGACCCGCGCACCCTCGGCCAGCCCGTCCGCGATCCGTACGACGGTGCCCGGCATGGGCGCGAGCAGCGAACCGGGTTCGGTACGGCGGCTCGGGTCGGTGAAGCGGGGCTGCGCAGTCAGACGGTACGAGCCGTCCGCGCCGTCCACATGGACCTCGTCGCCGTACGCGGTGACCTCGAAGTGCCGTACGACACCCTCGACTTCGAGGCTGACCCGGCGTGGCGCGACGCCGACGACCCGTACATCCGCGCCTCCGACACCCGACTCACCCGACACGCCCTCCGCGCCCTCCACGGCGTACCCGTCCCGGGTGCCCCGGTAGCGGATCTCGTGCTCGCCGTACGTCTTCGTCTGCCACGCGGCCCCCACATTCCGCCAGCCGCCGACCCGCGCGGGCAGACCGGCCCCGGCCCCGCTCCCCCGAGCCGCCGCGTCGGCCAGCGCCGCGGCGACCGCGGCGTACCGCTCCCCGGGCACTGGCTCTGTCAGCACATCGAGGTGGCGCTCGTAGAACCCGGTGTCGAACCGTCCGCCCGCGAAGTCGGGGTGTTCCAGCGACCGTACGAGCAGCTCCCGGTTGGTCCCCGGCCCGTGCACCCGCGCCCGCCGCACCGCATACCTCAACGCGCGCAAGGCCTCCCCCCGCGTAGGCGCCCACACAACGACCTTGGCGAGCAGCGAGTCGTAGTGCACACCGATGGTGTCCCCGGCGGAGTAGCCGGTGTCGACACGGAGGCGCGGCGCGTCCGGCGCCCGCCCCGCAGCGGTGGATCCGGCGAAATCCAGCGCCCGCAGCGTCCCCGTCTGCGGCGCCCACCCCCTCGCCGGATCCTCCGCATACAGCCGCGCCTCCATCGCATGGCCGTGCGCACGCGGCGGCTCCGGCGGCAGCAACCCGCCCTCCGCCACCGACAGTTGCAGCGCCACCAGGTCCAGGCCGAAGACCTCCTCCGTCACCGGGTGTTCGACCTGGAGGCGGGTGTTCATCTCCAGGAAGTACGGGCGGCCCTCCGCTGAGACCAGGAACTCGACCGTACCCGCGCCCACATACCCCACCGCCCGCGCCGCCAGGACCGCCGACTCGTGCAGGGCGGTACGGAGTGCCGGCGGCAGGCCCGGCGCCGGGGACTCCTCGATGACCTTCTGGTGGCGGCGCTGGAGCGAGCAGTCGCGCGTGCCCAGCGCCCACACCGTGCCCCGCGCGTCCGCGAGGACCTGTACCTCGATATGCCGGCCGCCCTCCACGTACGGCTCCGCGAACACCTCCCCGTCCCCGAACGCCGACCGCGCCTCTGCCGCCGCGGCCGTCAACTCGGCGTCGAGCGAGGGGAGTTCGCGTACGATCCGCATCCCGCGGCCGCCACCCCCCGCCGCCGCCTTCAGCAGCAGCGGCAGGTCCGCCTCCGTGACCGCGGCCGGATCGACGGGCGCCAGCAGCGGTACGCCCGCCGCCCCCATCAGCTCCTTCGCCCGGGTCTTCGACGCCATCGCCTCGATCGCGTCGGGCGGCGGCCCGATCCACACGAGCCCCGCGTCCAGCACCGCCCGCGCGAACCCGGCGTTCTCGGAGAGGAATCCGTACCCGGGGTGTACGGCGTCCGCGCCCGCCGCCAGCGCCGCCTTCACGATCAGGTCGCCGCGCAGATACGTGTCGGCGGGCGCGGCCCCCGGCAGCCGTACGGCCGTGTCGGCCTCCCGTACGTGCAGCGCGTCCGCGTCCGGATCCGCGTACACCGCGACCGTCCCGATCCCCCGCTCCCGGCAGGTCCGGAAGACACGGCAGGCGATCTCGCCCCGGTTCGCGACCAGTACAGAAGTGATCACCACAGCGTCCACGTCCACAACCCCTCACATCCGGAAGACACCGAAGCCGCCCCGCACACCCTCGACCGGCCCCGTATGGATCGCGGACAGGCACAGACCGAGCACGGTCCGGGTGTCGCGCGGGTCGATGACCCCGTCGTCGTACAGCCGCCCCGACAGGAACACCGGCAGCGACTCCGCCTCGATCTGCCCCTCCACCATCGCCCGTACGGCCGCGTCGCCGGCCTCGTCGTACGGTTGCCCCTTCGCCGCCGCCGACGCCCGCGCGACGATCGACATGACCCCGGCGAGCTGTTGCGGCCCCATCACCGCGGACTTGGCGCTCGGCCAGGCGAAGAGGAAGCGCGGATCGTAGGCGCGGCCGCACATGCCGTAGTGCCCCGCCCCGTACGACGCGCCCATCAGCACGGACAGATGCGGCACCCGGGAATTCGCCACCGCGTTGATCATCATCGCGCCGTGCTTGATGATGCCGCCCTGCTCATATTCTTTACCGACCATGTAACCGGTGGTGTTGTGCAGAAAGACCAGCGGAATGTCGCGCTGGTTCGCGAGCTGGATGAACTGCGCGGCCTTCTGCGACTCGGCCGAGAACAGCACCCCCTGTGCGTTCGCCAGCACCCCCACCGGATAGCCGTGCAGCCGCGCCCACCCGGTCACCAGGCTCGGCCCGTACAGCGGCTTGAACTCGTCGAAGTCCGAACCGTCCACCACCCGCGCGATCACCTCGCGGGGATCGAAGGGGATCTTCAGATCGCCGGGCACGATCCCGAGCAGCTCGTCCTCGTCGTACTTCGGCGGCTCGGCCGGGCCCGGATCGGCGTGCGCCTTGCGCCAGTTGAGGCGGGCGACGATCCGCCGGGCCTGGTGGATCGCGTCCTGTTCGTCGAGCGCGAAGTGGTCGGCGAGGCCGGACGTACGGGCGTGCATCCCGGCGCCGCCGAGCGACTCGTCGTCGCTCTCCTCGCCCGTGGCCATCTTGACCAGCGGCGGCCCGCCGAGGAAGACCTTCGACCGCTCCTTGATCATCACGGTGTGGTCGGACATCCCGGGTACGTACGCCCCGCCCGCCGTGGAGTTGCCGAACACGACCGCGACGGTGGGGATACCGGCGGCCGAGAGCCGCGTGAGGTCGCGGAAGAGAGCGCCGCCGGGGATGAAGATCTCCTTCTGGGAGGGGAGATCGGCGCCGCCGGACTCGACGAGGCTGATGAGGGGGAGGCGGTTGGCGAAGGCGATCTCGTTGGCGCGCAGGGCCTTCTTCAGCGTCCAGGGGTTGGAGGCGCCGCCGCGTACGGTCGGGTCGTTGGCGGTGATCACACACTCGACGCCCTCGACCGTGCCGATACCGGTGACCATGGACGCGCCGACCGGGTAGTCGCTGCCCCAGGCGGCGAGCGGCGACAGCTCCAGGAACGGGGTGTCGGGGTCGAGGAGCAGCTCGATCCGCTCGCGGGCGAGGAGCTTGCCGCGGGCGCGGTGGCGCGCGATGTACTTCTCGCCGCCGCCGGCCAGGGCCTTGGCGTGCTCGACGTCCAGCTCGGCGAGCTTGGTGAGCATGGCTTCGCGGTGAGCGGCGTATTCGGGCGAGGCGGGGTTGAGGGCGGAAGGGAGGAGGGTCACAGCAGTACCTCCGGGATGTCCAGGTGGCGGGCGCGCAGCCACTCGCCGAGGGCCTTGGCCTGGGGGTCGAACCGGGCCTGCGCGGCGACGCCTTCGCCGAGCAGCCCCTCCACGGTGAAGTTGAGGGCACGGAGACCGGGCAGTACATGGCGGACGACGGTCAGCTCCCGGCTCTCCGGGATGAGCTGCCGGAACCGCTCGACGGTCAGCGCGTGGGCCAGCCACCGCCAGCCGTCCTCGTCCCGCGCCCACACCCCGACATTGGCGTCCCCGCCCTTGTCCCCGCTGCGCGCACCCGCGACGAGGCCGAGGGGGGCGCGGCGGGTGGGCAGTCCGGAGGGCAGGGGGTCGGGAAGGTCAGGGGCGGGTACGGGGGCGGGGTCAAGTGCCTTGGTACATACGGGACTTGGGGCCAGGCTTGGCGCGAGGCGGGGCACCGGGCCCGGCGCCGGGCCTGGTACGGGACCCGGCACCGCCAGCCGCCGTCCTTCCGGCAGTACGGCCGTGTGCGGGACCTCCGCCGGGTCGACGTACACCGCTTCGAAGACCCCGTACGGCGCGCCCTTGCCCGGCGGCGCGGTCACATGGAATCCGGGGTAACTGCCGAGCGCCAGCTCGACCGCCGCACCGGTGACCGCACGGCCCACCGCCTCGGGATCGCTGTCACGGACGACAAGACGCAACAGGGCACTCGCCGTCTCCTCGGTGTCCGCGTCGGGCCGGTCCGTACGGGCCAGCTCCCAGCGCACCTCCGCCGGGCGCCGGCCGCCGAACGCGTCCTCCACCTGTTCGCGCACCAGCCGCGCCTTGGCCTCGATGTCGAGCCCGGTGAGAACGAAGACGATCTCGTTGCGCCAGCCGCCGATCCGGGTCAGCCCGACCTTGAGGGTGGCGGGCGGCGGTTCGCCCCGCACACCCGAGATCCTGACCCGGTCCGGCCCCTCCTGTGCCAGTCGTACGGTGTCGAGCCGCGCGGTCACGTCGGGCCCCGGATACCGGGCGCCCCCGGTCTCGTACAGCAACTGCGCGGTGACGGTCCCGATGTCGACGACCCCGCCCGTACCGGGGTGCTTGGTGATGACTGCGGACCCGTCGGCGTGGATCTCGGCGAGGGGGAAGCCGGGGCGGCGGATGTCGTGCGCGGTGAAGAAGGAGTAGTTCCCCCCGGTGGCCTGGGTCCCGCACTCCAGGACATGTCCGACGACGACGGCGCCGGCGAGGGCGTGAAGGTGGGCGAGGTCGAGCGGATCGGCGGGGTCAGTGGGGGCGTGCGGGCGGCCGACGGCGTACGAGCCGACCGGACCATCCGGACGATCCGAACTGCCCGGGCGGTCCGGGCCGGTGGGACCACCGACGTCCTCGACGTCCCCAAGGTCACCGAGATCCGGGAGGTTCGGGAGGTTCGGGAGGTCCCAGCCGAAGTGGGCGGCAACCGGGCCCGTGACGAGCGCCGCGTCGGTGACCCGGCCGGTGACCACAACATCGGCCCCGGCGCGCAGGCACGCGGCGATCCCGGCGCCGCCGAGGTAGGCGTTGGCGGTGAGAACGCCGTCGCCCCACTCCTTCCGGCCGCGCAGATCGTCGCCCTCGACATGCGCGACCCGCACCGGTACGCCCACCCGCCCGGCCAACTCCCTGATGGCGTCGGCGAGTCCGGCCGGATTCAGACCACCGGCATTGGTGACGATCCTGACGCCCCGCTCATGCGCGAGCCCAAGCCCCTCCTCCAGCTGCCGCAGAAACGTCTTGGCATAACCGGCGCCCGGGTCCTTCATCCGGTCCCGCCCAAGGATGAGCATGGTCAGCTCGGCGAGATAGTCCCCGGTGAGCACATCCAGCGGTCCTCCGGTCAGCATCTCCCGCAGCGCGTCGAACCGGTCGCCGTAGAACCCGGAAGCGTTCCCGACCCGCAGCACTTCCGGGCTGGCGCCAATGAGTGTGGTCCGGGCCGACATGGCGTCAGGAGACATATGGCCGGACCACATGTGGTCGGCCGACATGTGCCCTGCCCATATGGTGTCGGCGCCCATGTGTTCCGCCACCATCACGCCCCCTTGGGCGCGCGGCCCTCGCCCGCCGGGCCCGCGAAGGCTTGCGCGATGTCCAGCCAGTGATCCGCGTCCGGGCCCTCCGCTCGTACGGCCAGATCCGCGCGGTGCGCCCGTTGCGTGGCCAGCAGGCAGAAGTCCAGCGCCGGGCCGGTCACCCGCTGGGGCGCGTCTTCCGGGCCGTACGTCCAGAACTCCCCGGCCGGGCCGGTCAGTTCGACGCGGAAGGGGTCGGCGGGCGGCTGCTCGCCGCGTACGAGGTAGGCGTAGTCCCGGGCCCGTACGCCGATCCACGCCACATGCCGCAGCCGTGCCGTCGGCTCGCGCCGTACGTTCAGCGCGTCCGCGATGTCCTGGCCGTGCGCCCACGTTTCCATCAGCCGCGCGGTGACCATCGACGCGGCGCTCATCGGCGGCCCGAACCACGGAAAACGCGCACCCGGCGCCGCCCCCAGCAAGGCATCGCGCAGCCGTGCACGGCCGTCACGCCACCGGTACAGCAGCTCGGTCGGCGGAAGCTCCGCGCCCGCCGCCGCTGCCTCGTCGACGCCGGACCCGGAACCCGCGAGAGCCTTGCCCGGCTCCCCCGCGAACGCCTCCGGATCGGTGGCTGCCAGCAGCGCCGCCCGGTCCGTCCACGCGAGATGCGCGATCTGATGGGCGATGGACCAGCCGGGTGACGGGGTCGCGAGCCGCCAGCCCTCGGGCCCCAAAGGGGCGACCAGCCGGTCGAGTTCCTCGCTCTCGTCGCGCAGATCGCCCAGCAACTCGACCACTGCGGCAGAGCCGGGTGCGGACACGGATGCGCTCCCCTCGGGACACGGCGGTGTGCGTGCCCGGAGCATGGCAGCGCCCGGAGAAACAAGCAAGCGTGCTTGGTTTACCCCCGCCCGCTCCCCCCGCTCCCCCCGCCCCGCGCGGACCGCTCGCGCTGCGCACGCTTCCCCCCGCCCCGCACGCCCTTCCCAGCACCCTTGCCACCGACCTGTGTCCGTACCGCGCCCATGCTCGCCGCGATGACCAGCGCGATCGCCAGCGCGTCGGTGGCGGAGAGCGCCTGGCTCAGCAGGAGGAACCCCGCGGTCGCCGCGATGGCCGGTTCCAGGCTCATCAGGACGGCGAAGGTGGGCGCGGGCAGCCGCCGCAGGGCGAGCAGTTCGAGGGTGTACGGCAGGACGGAGGACATCACCGCGACCGCGAGGGCAAGACCCAGCGTCGAAGGCACCAGCAGCTTGGAACCCGACTCGACGACCCCCATCGGCAGCGCGAGCAGTGCGGCCACCGTCATCGCCAGCGCCAGCCCGTCGGCCTGCGGAAAGCGTCGGCCGGTCCGCGCGCTGAAAACTATGTAGGCCGCCCACATGGCGCCCGCCAACACCGCGAAGGCCGCGCCTATGGGGTCCAGCCGGTCGAACCCGCCACCGCTCAGCAGCAGCACACCACCGAGCGCCAGACCGGCCCAGAGCACATTGACCAGCCGCCGGGAGACGAACACCGAGAGCGCGAGCGGGCCGAGGACTTCGAGGGTGACGGCCGCGCCCAGCGGGATACGGTCGGCCGCCTGGTAGAAGAGCGCGTTCATGGCGGCCATCACGGCGCCGAAGGCGATGACCGTACCCCAGTCGGCGCGCGAGTGCCCGCGCACCGCGGGCCTGCACACCACCAGCAGGACGGCCGCGGCGAGCGCGAGCCGCAGCGAGACGACCCCGAGGGCCCCGGTGCGGGGCATGAGGAGTACGGCGATGGCGGCCCCGAACTGTACGGAGAGCCCGCCCGCCACCACCAGCGCAACGGGCCCGACGGCGAGCCCGCCACCCCCCGCATCCGGCACGCCCGTGACAGCCGACACGGTCGGCGCGCTCGGAGTGGCGGCAGCCGTAGTCGTACGCGGCTCTTCCACCGGAATCCTCCCCTGGTGCACACCCGGTTCAGAAGAATCAGCTGGTGCACTTCAATAGACTTCAGGTCTAACACACTGTACTCCACTCGGCCCCGTCACCCACATGCCGCTCACCGCGCGCCCCGCCCCCGCTGACCTGGCAACACTGATGCCGACCCCATCCGCCTCCCAGAGGAGACCGACATGGCCATGCCGTCCGCTCCCGGCCCGTGGATACCTCCGGGTTCCGGCCCTCGGAAAGGTGCGCGGCCTGCGCGGCCCGCGTGTCCCGCGCGTCCTGGTCCTCGGATACGTTCGCGCCGCGGGTACGCGCTGGCCGCGGCGCTCACCGCGACAGCACTCGCGGGCACCGCCCCCGCCGCCGGCGCCCTGCCCGCCGCGGCCCACCGCGGCAGTACCGACAAGCCGACCATCGTGCTCGTGCACGGCGCCTTCGCCGACGCGTCGAGCTGGCGCGAGGTCGTACCGCGCCTCCAGAACGACGGTTACCGCGTCATGGCCCCCGCCAATCCGCTGCGCGGCCTGCACGGCGACGCCGCGTACATCGCCAGCGTCCTCAGGAGCATCAAAGGCCCGATCGTCCTGGTCGGCCACTCGTACGCGGGCGCGGTCATCAGCGGCGCCGCGGTCGGCAATCCGCAGGTCAAGGCGCTCGTGTACATCAACGCGCTGATGCCCGACAAGGGCGAGGTCCTCTCGGTGCTGTCCGCGAAGTTCCCGGGCAGCGAACTCACCCCGGCCCTCAAGTCCGTACCGTTCACGCTGCCCGACGGGTCCACCGCCACCGACCTCTACATCAAGGCCGACCGTTTCCGGCCGGTGTTCGCGGCGTCCCTCCCGGCGGCCACGACGGCGGTACTGGCGGCCAGTCAGCGCCCCATCGCCGCCCAGGCGTTCGCCGACACAGCGGGGCCCGCCGCCTGGCGGACCATCCCCTCCTGGGCCATGGTCTCCACCGCGGACAAGACCATCTCGCCCGAACTGGAACGCTTCGAAGCCGAACGGGCCCACTCGCACACCGTCGAGATCGACGCCCCGCACCTCGCGATGCTCACCCACCCCAAGGCCGTCACGGACCTCATCCTGGCCGCGGCCCGCCTCCAGCCGTCCCTCCGGCCCGCCACCAAGGATCCGGCCAGAACCCTCGCCGCCACCGGCTCCACGGGCGCCACCGGACCCGGCGGCCCCGCCGGCCCCACGGGCTCCGCCGACTCCCCGCGCCCGGGCACGGCGGGCCTCGCGGGTGCGGCTCTCATGGCAGGTGCGGCCCTGGTGGCGGCAACCCGCAAACACCGCCCCACCGCCGGCTGACCGGCCGTCCGCGCCCCGCCCGTCTGTCCCGCCCGCCATGGGGAAGGGACAGCCGGGCGGGGCCGTATGTGTACCGGCGCATACCGGCCCCCGGCATCAGCCCCCGCCATCAGCTCGGAGAGGCGTCCGGAAGCCCCTCCGGCAGCCTCTCCGGAAGTCCCTCCGCCAGCACCTCCGCCAAATGCCTCGCCCGATAACCTCCCAGCTCCGCCAGTTGCGTACGGCACGAGTAGCCGTCCGCCAGGACGGCCGTCCCCGGCTCCGCCGCCCGTACCGCCGGCAGCAACTGGTCCTCCGCGCAGGCCGTCGACACCTCGTAATGGCCGTTCTCGAAGCCGAAGTTGCCCGCCAGGCCGCAGCAGCCGCCCTGCAACTCGCCAACCAGGCCCGCCCGTTCGCGCAGCCGTCGCTCCGCCGTGTCGCCCAGGACCGCGTGCTGGTGGCAGTGGGTCTGGCCGGTGACCGGGCGGTCGATCCTCGGGGGCGCCCAGCCCGGGGCGCACTCCTCCAGCGCCTGGGCGAAGGTCCGTACGGAAGCGGCCAGCCGCGCCGCGCGCGGGTCGTCCGCGAGCAGCTCCGGCAGGTCGGTCGTGAGGGTGGCGGCACAGCTCGGTTCCAGGACGACGACCGGAAGGTCCAGGTCGAGCAGGGGTTCCATCCGGTCCAGGGTGCGGCGCATCACCGTACGGGCCCGGTCGAGCTGGCCCGTCGAGACGTACGTCAGCCCGCAGCACACCCGCCTGCCCTGCGGCGGCAGCACCACCCCGACCCCGGCCGCCTCCATGACCCGTACCGCCGCCCGCCCCACCGTCGGCGACAGATGCTCGGTGAAGGTGTCGGGCCACAGGATCGCCGCCCGGCCGTGCGCGAGGACCTCCGTCCTGTCCTTGGTGTGCTGCCGCAGCCAGCGCCCGAAGGTCTCGGGCGCCAGGCGCGGAATCGTACGTTCCGGAGCGATGCCGCCGAGCCGCTTGGCAAGGCCCGCCAGCGGCGGCACCCGCGCCGCCGCGTTCAGGACCCGCGCGAAGGGCGCCGCCGCGCGCAGCCACTGCGGCAGCCGCCCCATCGTGTAGTGCGCGGCGGGCCGCCGCCGTCCCTTGTAGTGGTGGTGCAGGAACTCCGCCTTGTACGTGGCCATGTCCACGCCCACCGGGCAGTCGCTGCGGCACCCCTTGCAGGACAGGCACAGGTCGAGCGCCTCCCGTACCTCCTCCGAGCGCCAGCCGTCCGTGACGACCTCGCCCGCGAGCATCTCGTGCAGCAGCCGCGCGCGCCCGCGCGTGGAGTGCTGCTCCTCGCCCGTCGCACGGTACGAGGGGCACATCACCCCGGGCCCCGAACCCGGCCCCGCCACCCGGCACTTGGCCACCCCGACGCACCTGCGCACGGCCGCCGAGAAGTCCCCGCCCCGCGGCCCGTCGTGCGGATAGCCGAAGGCGACCTCGACCCGTTCGCGCGGCAGCACGGAGAAGCGCAGATTCTCGTCGAGCGCGGCGGGCCGGGCGATGACGCCCGGGTTCATCCCGCCCGCCGGGTCCCACACGTCCTTGAACTGCCGGAAGAGCCCGGTCAGTTCGTCCCCGTACATCGTCGTCAGCAGCTCCGAGCGCGCCAGTCCGTCGCCGTGCTCCCCGGACAGCGAGCCGCCGTGCGCGACCACCAGCGCGGCGGCCTCCCGCGAGAACTCCCGGAAGCGCCGGACGCCGTCCCGGCTGATCAGGTCGAAGTCGATACGGACATGGATGCAGCCGTCGCCGAAGTGCCCGTACGGCGTGCCGCGCAGGCCGTGCTCGGACAGCAGTGTGCGGAAGTCGCGGAGGTACGGTCCGAGCCGGGCGGGCGGCACCGCGCAGTCCTCCCAGCCCGGCCATGCCTCGCTGCCGTCGGACATCCGGGTGGCGGTGCCGGCCGCGTCCTCCCGTACCCGCCAGAGGGCCCGCTGCCCGGCTTGGTCGTCCACGACCGTGCCGTCGAACGGGTCGGCCGCGCCCAGGACGGTCATGGCGGCGGCCCGTGCCTCGGCGGGGGTCGCGCCGCCGGTCTCCACGAAGAGCCAGGCCCCGCCGCGCGGCAGATCGTTCCCGCCCCGGCCCGCTCCCCCGCCCGCTCCCCGCACCCGTACGAGGTCCTCGGCCATGCCCTCAACGGTCAGCGGACCGTACGGCAGCAGCCCGGACGCGGCCTCGGCGGCGGCGCTCTCGTCCGGGTAGCCGAGGACGGCGAGGGCGCGCGCGGCGGGCGCCTCGACCAGCCGTACGGACGCCTCGGTGACCACCCCGAGCGTGCCCTCGCTGCCGCAGAAGGCGCGGGCCAGGTCGGTGCCGGCCTCGGGGAGCAGCGCGTTCAGGGCGTAACCGGAGATCAGCCGGGGCAGCCCGGCGGGAAAGCCGGTGCGCAGCGGCGCGAGACTGCCCTCGACCAGCTCGCGCAGTCCGGCGGGGGCGCCGGCCCAGCCGCGGCCGAGGCGCAGGGTGTCCCCGCCGTACGTCATGACGGACAGCTGGCGCACATTGTCGGCGGTCGTCCCCCAGGCCACGGAGTGCGAGCCGCAGGCGTTGTTGCCGATCATCCCGCCGAGGGTGCAACGGCTGTGCGTGGACGGATCGGGGCCGAAGGTCAGTCCGTACGGGCGTGCCGCGGCCCGCAGATCGTCGAGGACGATGCCGGGCTGGACGACGGCGGTACGGGTCTCCGCGTCCAGGGACACGAGGGAGCCGAGGTGGCGGGTGAGGTCGAGGACCACCCCGACGCCCGTGGCGTTCCCGGCGATCGAGGTGCCCGCGCCGCGCGGTACGACCGGTACGCCGTGCTCCCGGCAGACCGCCAGCGCCGCCGCCACATCCGCCGCATCGCGCGGGGCGACGACCCCGACCGGGACCCGGCGGTAGTTGGACGCGTCCATGGTGGTCAGGGCGCGGGCCGCCGCGCCGAACTCCACCTCGCCGCGTACGGCCGCTCTCAGCGCCCGGGCCAGTGCCGTGGCCGCCGAGGCCGCCGCCCTCGTGGTCGGTGTGGTCGCCGCGGTCGGTGTGGTCGGTGTGGTCGCTGGGTGCGTTTCCGGCTCAGCCATATGTCCAGGATGCCCCGCACTTTGTCCCGACCCAGGCTTTTCTGTGCCCGTCGCGCGCAGACCGTGGAAGAAAACCGAACAGGAAGCTCCCAAACTGATCGTCAAATCTCATATAGTGGCCACCGTTTGAGCAATATTCAACAGATTCCGAGTCCGTCACCACGGGATCGCCGCTGCTTCACCCAAGCTCGTCCCAGCTCTCCCCCGTCCGTTCCAGCTCGCTCCAGCTCTTCCCCGCCGCTCGTCGCAGCCCCCCACAATCAGCGACTTCCCGGTCCCGACATCCCGAAGCAGGTGCGCGTTGGACTCCGCAACCTCTGAACGGTCCACAGGTCATCCCCCGGCCGTCCCGGCGCTGGCCAGGACCGTCGACAACGCCCTGAAGATCGTCATCGTGGGCGGCTTCGGGGTCGGCAAGACGACCATGGTCCGCTCCGTCAGCGAGATCCGTCCCCTCAACACCGAGGAGACGATGTCGATGACCCGCGCGGGCGAGGGCGTCGACGTACTCCCCGATCTCGAAGGGCTCCGCAGGAAGAACTCGACCACCGTCGCCTTCGACTTCGGCCGGATCTCCCTGGACGAGCGGTCGGTGCTGTATCTGTTCGGCGCCCCGGGCCAGGAGCGCTTCTGGTTCCTGTGGGAGCGGCTCTTCTCCGGGACCCTGGGCGCGGTCGTGCTGGTCGACACCCGCCGGCTCCCCGACGCCTGGTACGCCCTCGACCGGCTGGAGCACCACGGCACGCCCTTCATCGTGGCGTGCAACGACTTCGGCGGGCCCTTCCACGCGGTGGACCAGATCCGCGCGGCGCTGGCACTGGCTCCGGACGTACCGCTCGTGGAGTGCGACGCGCGGGACCGCTCGTCCAGCAAGTACGTCCTGATCACGCTGGTGCAGTACCTGTACGAGCTGGCCTCCAAGCGGGCGGCGGAGAAGGAGAAGGAAGCCGGCGAGCTGAGCGCGGGGTGACGCCGTGCTCCTTGAGCACGGGTGACGCCGTCCCCCCTGCGCGCGGGTGACGCCGTCCTCCCTGAGGGTGAAGATCGGCCACGCGCCGGCTGGCCCTGGCAGGCCCCGCTGCCCCCTTGAGAGGCCCTCGAAAGGCTCTTGAGAACCCCCGGCCGGCCTCCTGACCGGCGTCTCATCCGACGGACACCGTTCCCCTCCGCCCGGGCGGAGGGACTAGGCTCCGGGGCCGTGGCCGATATCCAGATTCCCGCTGACATCAAGCCCGCCGACGGCCGTTTCGGCGCAGGCCCCTCCAAAGTGCGGACGGAGGCGGTGGACGCGCTGGCCGCCACCGGTACCTCCCTCCTCGGTACGTCCCACCGCCAGGCCCCGGTGAAGAACCTGGTGGGCTCGGTGCGCGAGGGTGTACGGAACCTCTTCGCGCTGCCCGAGGGGTACGAGGTGATCCTGGGCAACGGCGGCTCCACCGCCTTCTGGGACATCGCGACGCACGGTCTGATCGAGAACAAGTCGCAGCACCTGTCCTTCGGCGAGTTCTCCTCCAAGTTCGCCAAGGCGTCGAAGCTCGCCCCCTGGCTGGCCGAGCCGACCATCATCAGCAGCGACGCCGGTACGCACCCGGACCCGGTGGCGGAGCCGGGCGTCGATGTCTACGCCCTCACCCACAACGAGACCTCCACGGGCGTCGCGGCCCCGGTCGAGCGGGTCGCGGGCGCGGACGAGGGCGCGCTGGTGCTGGTCGACGCGACCTCGGGCGCGGGCGGCCTGCCCGTCGACATCACCGAGTCGGACGTCTACTACTTCGCCCCGCAGAAGTCCTTCGCCTCCGACGGCGGCCTGTGGATCGGCGTCTTCTCCCCGGCCGCGCTGGAGCGCGCCGCGCGGGTCCACGGTTCGGGTCGGCATGTGCCCGAGTTCTTCTCGCTGCCGACCGCTATCGACAACTCGCTGAAGAACCAGACGTACAACACCCCCGCGCTGGCCACGCTCTTCCTGCTCAACGAGCAGCTCATCTGGCTCAACTCGCAGGGCGGTCTGGACTGGTCGGTCCGGCGTACGGCCACCTCGGCGCGGACGCTGTACGGGTGGGCCGAGGCGTCCAAGTACGCGACGCCGTTCGTGGTCGACCCGTCGAAGCGCTCGCAGGTCATCGGCACCATCGACTTCGCGGACGAGATCGACGCGGCGGCGGTCGCCAAGGCGCTGCGCGCCAACGGCATCGTCGACACCGAGCCGTACCGCAAGCTGGGGCGCAACCAGCTCCGGGTGGCGATGTTCCCGGCGGTCGACCCGGCGGATGTGGCGGCGCTGACGGAGTGCATCGACTATGTGATCGAACGCCTCTGAGCTGCTGTTTCCGGGCCCCGACGCACCTCGCGCCGGGGCCCTTCGCGTTGTCGGCCCGGGGTCAGCCCTTCTTGCGCTTCAGCCCTTCTTGCGCAGCCGCCGGAAGCCGAAGAACAGCGCCGCGCCGCCCGCGAGGATGAACGCCCCCAGGGTGGCGCTGCCCTTGGATCCGCCGCTGCCGGACGCGCCGGCGTCGCTGCCCGAGCTGGTGCCCGAGGTGCTGGAACCGCCTTCCCGGGAAGGGGAGTCGGCGGAGTCGTCACCCTTGCCGTTGCCGTTGTTCAAGTCTTCCCGTACGACCTCGCTGTTCTTGCCCTCCGAGCCGAACATCAGCGCCTTGCCGTCCGCCGTGTACGTCACCGACTCGGCCTGGGCCTGGAAGGGCGCGCGCACCGCGTGGTCCGCGCCGAGCGCGCCGTTCTTCCACTCATAGGCACGGGCGCTGAAGTACGAGCGGAGCACCAGCTCCTTGCCGTCCGGCGAGAACGCCCCGTCCGTCACCCATGGCACCTCGCCGATCCGCCGGAACACGTTCTTGCCGGACGAGGACAGCCGGGCCGGGCCCTCGTACAGCCCGCCGCCGTTGTCGTTCTTCGAGGCGATATAGACGCGGCCGGTGGTGGGGTGGACCATCAGCGCCTCGGCGTTGCGCGGGCCGTCCGCGTAGGTGACGGTGAACTGCGTCGCCCGCACCGTGGTGTCCTTCAACTGCCTGGGCTCGGGGAAGCGGTAGATCCACACATGGTCCCAGCTCCCGTCGAGGTTGTCGCCTATGTCGCCGACATACACATTTCCATCGGAACCAATAGAGATCGCCTCTACATCCCTTGGTTCACCCACGCCCTGCATGGTGATCGTCGCCACCGTCTCACCGGTCCGTGAGTCCACCGCGAACACATAGGGCCCGTCGTCGCTGTCGTTGTGCGTCCAGTAGATGCCGGGGTGGAGCCGGCTGGCGGCCAGCCCGCTGGACTCGACGATCCGCGGATCCTTGATGGTGAAGGTCCGGTCGGGCGTCTGCTCGGGCTGCCCGTCGGCGGCGGAGGCGGAGGCGGCGGGCATGCCCAGCGGTACGACGGTGGCGGCGGCCGCGAGGAGGGCGGCGGCGACGGCACCGGAAAGACGCAGGCCGGAAGGGCGCGGAAGCGAAGGCATGCCACCAGCCTGCCACCCCGCCGCCGCGCACCGGGCGTCCGTACGGATATCCAGGGCATGTCCCGGGATGTCCCGGCCCGCACCGGCCACCAGGACCGGCGGTTCGGCCATGATGTCCGGATGCGTTTCCTGTTCGTCGGTGACTCCATGACCATCGGCCGCGCCGGTGACATCACCTGGCGCTACCGGATGTGGCAGCACCTCGAAGCGGCCTTCGGCGGCCCGTACCGGATCGTCGGCCCCCGTACGGAGCTGTACGACCCCGAGGCCGGCGCGCCCGTCTCGTACGCGTACGGCGCCCCGGACTTCCCGGCCGACGCGCGCCACCACCTTGCCGGCTGGGGTGTGGGGTTTCACCACATGTGGCCGCTGATCGGCGAGGCGGTACGGTCCTGGCGGGCCGGCGTCCTGCTGGTCTCGCTGGGGCTGATCGACCTCGGTTTCTATACGGACAGCGCGCGGACCGAGCGCAACGCCCGCGCGTTCATCGCCGAGGCCCGCGCGGCGAATCCGCGTATCCGGGCCGTGTTCCTGCCGGTCATCCCGAATATCAGGGCGGAGTCCGACCCGGCCTTCGCCGCCGAGGTCGGCCGCTTCAACGAACTGCTCGGCAAGGCGGTCGCCGACCTGGACCGGCCCGGCTCCCCGCTGCTGCTGGCCTCGCGCCCGGCGGCGTACGACATCCACACGGACACCTACGACGGCACGCACCCGGCACCCTCGGGCGAACACAAACTCGCGGGCGCCTTCGCCGACGCGATGCACCAGGCGTGGGGGCTGGGCGCGCCGTACGAGAGGCACGACTGAGCGCGCCGGCCAGGGGGGGGAGGCGCGGATCGGTGACGGCCGTCACCCCGTCGGCACGGGGGCCGGCACCACCCTCCTGGAAGGCGCGTTCGCGCCGGTGACCGAGGAACTCACCGCGTTCGGCCTGCCCGTCACCGGCCGGATACCGCGCGAGCTGAACGGGCGCTATCTCCGCAACGGCCCCAATGTCCTCGGCCTTGAGGACCCCCGCGCGCACCACTGGATGCTCGGCGACGGCATGGTCCACGGCGTCCGCCTGCGCAACGGCCGCGCCGAGTGGTACCGCAACCGCTGGGTACGGTCCGCCGCCGTCGCCGGCAAGCTGGGCGAACCGTACGAAGGCCCGGTCCCGCCGGACGACTTCGCCGCGAACACCCATGTCATCCCGTACCACGGCCGCGTCCTGGCGGTGCAGGAGAGCGGGCCGACGCCGTACGAACTCGACGAGGAGCTGAACACGGTCCGTCCGTACGACTTCCGTGGCACCCTCGACGGCGCGTTCACCGCGCACACCAAGTTCGACGCCGAGGCCGACGAGCTGCACGCCATCACGTACTACCCGGTCTGGGACCATGTCCGGCACCTCGTCGTGGACCGTACGGGCCGGGTCGCGCGGACGACCAGGATCCCCGTCGCCGACAGCCCGATGATGCATGACTTCGCGCTGACCAGGAAGTACGTCGTCGTCTTCGACATGCCGGTGACCTTCGACCCGGCCGCCGCCGAGGCTGGCGCGCTCGTACCGTACGTCTGGAACGACCGGCACCCGGCGCGGGTCGGGGTGATGCCGCGCGAGGGCGGCCGGATCCGCTGGTTCGAGGTGCCCCCGGCCTTCTACTCGCACACGCTCAACGCCTACGACGAGGGCACGTCGGTGGTCGTCGACCTCACCACCATGCCCGCGCCCTTCTACACGGCGGGCCGGGGCACCGGCGGTCCCTCCGCCCTGGGCACGCCCGAACTGGAGCGCTGGACCGTCGATCTGGCGGCCGGCCGGGTCCGCAGGCGCACGCTCGACGACCGGCCGCAGGAGTTCCCGCGGGTGCACGAGGGGCTGGTGTCGCGGCGGCACCGGTACGCCTATGCGGCGTCGGCGGCGGAGATGTGGCAGGCGTATCTGACGGCCGACGGGGTGCCGCAGGACCGGGCGTTCAGCAATGCGCTGATCAAGCACGACCTGCTCCGGGGCACCACCGAGGTGCACCGCTTCGAGCGGGGCGCGGCGGCGGGCGAGGCGGTGTTCGTGCCGTCTCTTGAGAGCGCGTCCCGGGACAGGGGCAGCGGCGTCGGCAAGGGCGCCGAGGACGACGGTTACACGCTCGCCTATGTGCACAACCCCGAGCGGGGCGCGGCCGACCTGGTGATCCTCGCCGCGCAGGACTTCACGGGCGAGCCGGTGGCCCGGATCCATCTGCCGGGACGGGTGCCGCTGGGCTTCCACGGGAGCTGGATACCGGACGCGTAGAACTCGCGCGCGTCGCGGGCGGCGGAGCCGGTACGGTGCGGGGGGCCGTACCGGCTCCGCAGATCCGCGCCGCGTACGAGGAGAGCGCTCCCCATGGATGAGGCCCAGGCCCCGCCCGCCCAGCAGCCGCCCGCCGATCACCGGCCCAGCGCCGAGCCGCTGCCGCTCTACCCGCCCGTCGAACCGTACGAGCAGGGCATGCTCGATGTCGGCGACGGCAATCTCGTCCACTGGGAGGTGTGCGGCAGTCCCGGCGGCAAGCCCGCGCTGGTCGTGCACGGCGGCCCCGGCTCGGGCCGTTCCCCGTACAGCAGGCGGTTCTTCGACCCCGAGCGCTACCGCGTCGTCCTCTTCGACCAGCGCAACTGCGGCCGCAGCACCCCGCACGCGAGCGACCCCGCCACCGACATGCGCCACAACACCACCGACCATCTGATAGCCGACATGGAGCGGCTGCGGGTCCAACTCGGCATCGAGCGCTGGCTGTTGTACGGCGGGTCCTGGGGCTCGACGCTGATCCTGGCGTACGCCGAGCGGCATCCGGAGCGGGTCTCGGAGATCGTCATCGCGGGGGTGACGACGACCCGGCGCTCCGAGATCGACTGGCTGTACAAGGGCGCCGGGCGGATCTTCCCCGAGGCCTGGGAGCGCTTTCAGGCGGGCGCGGGCCTCCCGGAGAGCGAGCGCGACGGCGATCTCGTCGCATCCGGCGGCGATCTCGTCGCGGCCTACGCCCGGCTGACGGAGAGCCCGGATCCGGCCGTACGGGAACGGGCGACGGCCGACTGGTGCGCCTGGGAGGACGCCGTACTGTCCCAGGAGCCGAACGGCTCGCCCGCCCCGTACACCGGCAGGCCCCCGGCCGACCGGCTGGCCCTCGTCCGCATCTGCGCGCGCTACTTCGCGCACGGCGCCTGGCTGGAGGAGGGCGTGCTGCTGCGGGAGGCGGGGCGGCTGGCGGGGATCCCGGGGGTGCTGGTGCACGGCCGGTTCGATCTGGCCGGGCCGCTCGGCACGGCATGGGAGCTGGCGAAGGCCTGGCCGGACGCGCGGCTGGTGGTGGTCGAGGACGCGGGGCACATGGGGAGCGACGCCGGGCGCGGTGAAGTACGGGCGGCGCTGGACGCGTTCGCGCGCTGAGCCGGGGGCCCGGGCCTGAGAGCGCGACCAGGGCGAGCGGCCACGGGCCTGCGGCGGCCGAATCGGCCACAGGGCGGATCCGGGCTTGCCTTGAGTGCGCTCGAACGCGTTGGCTGTGGAGTCATGAAGTACACGCAGCTCGGACGCACCGGACTCAAGGTCAGCCGACTCGTCCTCGGGACGATGAACTTCGGTCCTCTCACCAATGAGGCCGACAGCCACACCATCATGGACGCCGCGCTCGACGCGGGCATCAATTTCTTCGACACCGCCAATGTCTACGGCTGGGGCGAGAACAAGGGCCGTACGGAGGAGATCCTCGGCACCTGGTTCGCCAAGGGCGGCGACCGCCGGGACAAGGTCGTCCTCGCCACGAAGGTCTACGGGAACATGGCCGCGGACGGCGACGCCTGGCCCAACCACGACAAGCTCTCGGCCTTCAACATCCGCCGTGCGGTCGACGCGAGCCTGAAGCGGCTCCAGACCGACCACATCGATCTGTACCAGTTCCACCACATCGACCGTGCCACCCCGGTCGAGGAGATCTGGCAGGCCATCGACACCCTGATCCAGCAGGGCAAGATCCTTTACGCGGGGTCGTCCAACTTCCCGGGCTGGAAGATCGCGCAGACCAATGAGACGGCCCGCAGGCTGGGCTCGTACGGCCTGGTCAGCGAGCAGTGCCTGTACAACCTGGCCGAGCGCCGCGCCGAGATGGAGGTCATCCCGGCCGCGCAGGAGTACGGCCTCGGGGTCATCCCGTGGTCGCCGCTCCAGAGCGGTCTGCTGGGCGGCGCGCTGCGCAAGGAGCGCGAGGGCAGCGCCGGCAGCCGCACGACCCGCCGGCTCACCGACTCGGCGATCCGGACGCAGATCCAGTCGTACGAGGACCTCCTGGACAAGCACGCCATCGACCCGGGCGATGCGGCGCTGGCCTGGCTGCTGACCCGGCCGGGAGTGACGGGCCCGATCGTCGGCCCGCGCACGGCCGAGCAGCTCGAATCCGCCCTGCGCGCGGTGGAGCTGGAGCTGTCGGACGAGGTCCTGTCCTCGCTCGACGAGATCTTCCCGGGTCCTGGGCCTTCGCCGGAGGCGTTCGCCTGGTAGCAGGCGGTACGGGACGGGCGGCCGGGGCGGGTTGTCGCGCCACTGCGTGACTAGGTGACTGCGTGACTAGCCGACCGCGGCCGCCACGGCGATGATCGCGAACATCAGCACCAGCACGCCGGCCATGATCTGGTTTCGGGTCTTGGGGTCCACGTGTCGAGGTTAACGGCCGGGCGCGGCGCGCTTCTCGCCCGGGTCGCGGTTGCCGGTGCGGGCCGCGCCGGCCGCCGCCGCCCGGCCGAGCGGGTAGCGGGCGACCGTCTCGTACCGCGGCTGCTCGCCGGGCACCCCGCTCACCGGCAGACTGCTCTGTACGAGCGCCAGCTCGGTGACGTCCCAGGGGGTGCCCTCGAAGCCGCCGGTGCCTTCGGTGCCGCTGAGGGCTTCGACGTACGGCCCCAGGTCCATGGGCGTACGGCTGCGGGCGACGGTCAGATGCGGCCGGTAGCGGCGGTGCCGGTCCATCGGCACCCCGGCCCGGTGGGCGGCGGCCTCGGCGCGCTCGGCGAGGAGGTGCAGCGCGTCGATGCCCCCGGCGGCCCCGGCCCAGAGCACCTGCCCGCCGAACTGCCCGCCGCCGTGCAGCCGCAGCGGAAACGGCTCGGTCCTGCGCGCGGCGCGCTCCAGCCGTACGGTCAGCTCGGGCAGCACCCGGTCCTCGACCTCCCCCATGAACGCGAGCGTGAAGTGCCACCCGTCCCGCCCGGCCCACCGCAACGCGTCACCCCCGGCCATCCCCCTGACCCGCCCCAGCGCCCGCGCCAGCTCCTGGGCCGCCTCAGCGGGCGGCAGCACGGCGGTGAAAAGTCTCATACGCACAAGTCTTCCCACGGCACGAGTCCGTACGTAACCCGATTACCGTGCGTATCGTTGTACCGGGTGCTGCCGCACCCCGCGGCGGCGGGGAGGAGCGCCACGATGACCGTCTACGCCACCGGTGCCAGCTCCCGGTCCTTCGTTATGAGTTCCACTCGGGGGCGGCCCGCGTGGAGGGCTATTTTGATGCGGACCCCCGCCACCCTGGTCAGGACCACCGCGATCGTCGCCGCCGCCAGCAGTGAGACCGCACCGCCCGTCGCGAAGCCGATGCGCGCGCCGTACGTGTCGGTGATCCAGCCGAGGAGCGGGCCGCCGACCGGGGTGCCGCCGACGAAGACCATCATGTAGAGGCTCATCACCCGGCCCCGCATCTCCGGGTCCGAGGCCATCTGGACACTCGTATTGGCGCTTATGTTGGTCGTCATGCCGATCATGCCGATCGGTACGAGCAGCAGCGAGAACAGCCAGACCGTCGGCGACACGGACACCGCGATCTCCAGCAGCCCGAAGCCCATCGCCGCGAGAAGCATCAGCCGCACCTTGGTGGAGCGGCGGCGGGCGGCGAGCAGGGCGCCGGCCAGGGAGCCGGCCGCCAGCAGGATGTTGAAGAAGGCGTACATCCCGGCGCCGCCGTCGAAGATCTCATGCGCGAAGGCCGTCAGCCAGATCGGGAAGTTGAAGCCGAACGTGCCGACGAAGCCGATGAGGACGATCGGCCAGATCAGCTCCGGGCGTCCGCGCACATAGCGCAGCCCCTCTCTGAGCTGCCCCTTTCCGCGCGGGACGAGGTCGGTCTTGTGTAGTTCCTGCGGTCTCATCAGCAGCAGGCCGGCCAGCGGGGCCAGGAACGACAGGCCATTCAGCATGAAGGCCCAGCCGCTGCCGACCGTCGTGATCAGCGCGCCCGCCACCGCGGGCCCGATCAGCCGCGCGGACTGGAAGTTCGCGGAGTTCAGGCTGACCGCGTTGCGGAGCTGGTCCGGCCCGACCATCTCGGAGACGAACGACTGCCGGGCCGGATTGTCGACGACCGTCACCATTCCGAGCAGGAACGCGATCAGATACACATGCCAGACATGCACCTGCCCGGACAGGGTCAGGACCGCCAGCGAAACACCCAGCAGCCCCATCGCGGCCTGGGTGAAGAGCAGCAGCAGCCGCTTCGGGTAGCGGTCGGCGACGACCCCGCCGTACAGACCGAAGAGCAGCATGGGCAGAAACTGGAGGGCCGTCGTGATACCGACGGCGGCCGAGGAACCCGTGAGGCTGAGGACCAGCCAGTCCTGGGTCACCCGGGACATCCACGTACCGGTGTTGGAGACGACGGCACCCGTCGCGAACAAGCGGTAGTTGCGGATCTTCAGCGACGAGAACGTCCCGCCGCCGGTCGCCCGGGGGTCCCGGGCCGTGCTGTCGTGGGTGGGTATCGGTGCGGGGGCGGATTCTGCTCCGGGTCCCGTACTCAAAGTGGGTTCGCCTCCTTACGGCGCGCGGATCACAGGTGGGCGAGCTTCTCCAGTACGGGGGCGGCAGCGCGCAGCTTCGCCCACTCGTCCTCGTCCAGGCCCTCGGCGAGGGACGCCAGCCAGACATTGCGCCTGCGGCGGCTCTCTTCGAGCATCGCCTCGGCCTCCTCGGTCTGGCTGACCACCTTCTGCCGACGGTCGTCGGGATGCGGCTCCAGTCTGACCAGCCCCTTCGCCTCCAGCAGCGCCACGATGCGGGTCATCGAGGGCGGCTGGACATGCTCCTTGCGGGCCAGCTCGCCCGGCGTGGCGGAGCCGCAGCGGGCGAGCGTGCCCAGCACCGACATCTCGGTCGGACTGAGCGACTCGTCCACCCGCTGATGCTTGAGTCGCCGACCCAGCCGCATGACGGCGGAGCGCAGGGCGTTCACGGCGGCGTCGTTCTCGTTCTTGTCACCGTCGTCACCGTGGGACAGGTCAGGCATGTTTGTTAGCGTAACTCATTACCCTACCTAAATACCAGTCGGTCGCTCCACGCGCCCCAGGGATCCACGAACCGGCCCGCGAATCCCCACACATCACTCATACGAGTGAGCCTGCTCCGGAAAGTGACACGACCGGGCGCGGGCGCGCCCGACGCTGGTCCGTATGGGATCGACAGTGCTCAGCCTGCGGATAGACGGTGAGCTGCTCGACCGCCTCAGGCGGCGGGCCGCCAGACGCGGAATGAGCGTCCAGGACTATGTGGTCGGCACACTCGTCCGCGACGACTTCGACGAACGGTTCATGGCGGCGGTGGAGGAGACGGAGCGGTTCTACGCGACGGGTGCGACGGACGTGACGGGCGTGACCGCGAGGGCGTCCGGGGCCGGGGAGCTGGCCCCCGCGAGCGGGCGGGCGGCCGTCGCCGCGCACAGACCCCCGGAGGGGTCCGCCTAGACTGAGGGCCATGACCGGTTCTTCGACGAGAGCGCCCCGGCGCGCCGCGCCCGAGCCTCTGGAGGGGCCGGTCGTCGGCACCATCACGGGCGGCACGATCATCTGGTTCGTCCTCTTCCTGGTGCAGCTCCCGTTCTACGGGTGGTTCAGCGACCACGGGCACGCCTGGTGGATCTGGACCTGTCTGGCCGGCGGCGGTCTCGGGCTGATCGGCATCTGGTACGTACGGGGCAGGGACGCGGCGCTGAAGCGGGCAGCCGCGGCGAAGGAGGCGGAGGAGAAGGGCGAGGCGGGCCCGCCCCCGCACGACCCGGCGGCCTGACCGAACCCCCGGCGCCCTGCACTCCCGGCCGCCGCTCCGGCGCGCGCCCCGCGTACCCGACCGCCGCGTCCTGCACGTCCGGTCGCCCGTCCCGCGCCCCCCTACCCGCTCGTACTCGCCCTCGCGTACTGCCGCAGGACCATTCCCTCTCGTGCCGGGTAGTCCCAGGGTCGGATCTCCGGGCCCCCGGCGGGTGATCGCTGTCCCGGCACCGTACCGTCGGAACCATGACGCAACGGGCGAAGATCGACACCGACGGCCCCGAGCCGCACGGCCGCGGATCTCATGGCCCCACCATCGACGCGGGCGCCGAACTCGACCCCGTACACCCCATCAAGCTTCCGCGGCCCTCCGGCCGCCACACCGGCCTGACCGCCGCCGAGGTCGCGCGGCACGTCGCCCGCGGCGAGGTCAACGACGTACCCGTCCGAAGCAGCCGCTCCACGGCCGAGATCATCCGCGCCAACGTCTTCACCCGCTTCAACGCGGTCATCGGCGTGCTCTGGGTGATCATGGCGTTCGTCGCGCCGATCCAGGACACCCTTTTCGGCTATGTGATCCTCGCCAACACCGGCATCGGCGTCATCCAGGAACTGCGCTCCAAGAGAAAGCTCGACGGACTCGCGGTGATCGGCGAGGCCAGGCCGACCGTACGGCGTGACGGCGTCGCCACCGCGATCTCCACCTCGCAGATCGTCCTCGGGGACCTCATCGAACTGGGCCCCGGCGACAAGGTCGTCGTCGACGGCGAGGTCATCGAGGGCGAAAGCCTCGAAGTCGACGAGTCGCTGCTCACCGGCGAGGCCGACCCGGTGCTCAAGCGCCCCGGCGACTCCGTGATGTCCGGCAGCTTCGTGGTCGTCGGCACCGGGGCGTTCCGGGCCACCAAGGTCGGCCGCGACGCGTACGCCGCGCAGCTCGCCGAGGAGGCGTCCCGCTTCACACTCGTCAACTCCGAGCTGCGCAACGGCGTCAGCACCATCCTCAAGTACGTCACCTGGATGATGATTCCGGCGGCCCTCGGGCTCATCCTCAGCCAGCTCTTCGTCAAGCAGACCGATGTCAAGGACACCATCGCCAGAACCGTCGGCGGTACCGTCCCGATGATCCCCGAGGGCCTGGTACTGCTGACCTCCGTGGCCTTCGCGATCGGGGTCCTCCGGCTCGCCCGCAAACAGTGCCTCGTCCAGGAGCTGCCCGCCATCGAGGGGCTGGCGCGCGTCGATGTCGTCTGTCTCGACAAGACGGGCACGCTCACCGAGGGCGGGATGGACATCCGTGAGCTGCGGCCCCTGGGCAGTGCGGACGAGGCGTACGTACGGAAGGTGCTCGGCGCGATCGGGGCGACCGACCCGCGTCCCAACGCCAGCCTCCAGGCGATCGTCGACGCGTACGGAGATGAGCGCGGCGAGTGGCCCGTGACGGCGGCGCTGCCCTTCTCCTCCGCGCGCAAGTACAGCGGCGCCGCCTTCGCCGAGGCGGAGTCCGGGTCCTGGGCCGGGGTCAGCGGGACGAGGCACTTGTCGGGATGGCTGCTCGGCGCGCCCGATGTGCTGCTGCCGCCCGGCGATCCCACTCTCGCCGGGGTCGACCGCCTCAACGAGCAGGGCCTGCGGGTCCTGCTGCTGGCCCGTGCCGTCGGCGCGCCCGACAAGCTGGACGCCCCGGACGCGGCGGCCGGCGCCGAGGCGACCGCACTCGTCGTACTGGAGCAGCGGCTGCGGCCGGACGCCGCCGACACCCTCGCGTACTTCGCCCAGCAGGACGTCGACGCGAAGGTCATCTCCGGCGACAACGCCGTCTCGGTCGGCGCGGTGGCCGGGAAGCTGGGCCTCCCGGGCGCGGAGCGTACGGTCGACGCCCGGCACCTGCCCGCCGTACGGGAGGAGATGGCCGAGGCCGTCGAGTCCGCGACGGTCTTCGGGCGGGTCACCCCACGGCAGAAGCGGGACATGGTGGGCGCGCTCCAGTCACGCGGACACACGGTCGCGATGACCGGGGACGGCGTCAACGACGTCCTGGCGCTGAAGGACGCGGACATCGGCGTCTCGATGGGCTCGGGCTCGGAGGCGACCCGGGCCGTGGCCCAGATCGTGCTCCTCAACAACAGCTTCTCGACCCTGCCGTCGGTGGTGGCGGAGGGCCGCCGCGTCATCGGCAACATCACCCGGGTCGCGACGCTCTTCCTGGCGAAGACGGTCTATTCGGTGCTGCTGGCGGTCCTGGTGGCGTGCTTCCAGGTGGAGTACCCGTTCCTGCCCCGGCATCTGACACTGCTGTCGACGCTGACGATCGGCGTACCGGCGTTCTTCCTGGCGCTGGCCCCGAACAAGGAGCGGGCGCGGCCCAACTTCGTACGCCGGGTGATGCGTTACTCGATCCCCTCGGGGGTCATCGCAGGGCTCGCCACCTTCGTCACGTATATGGTCGCCCGGCACTACTACACCGGCCCCGGCTCCCTCAACGCGGAGACCAGCGCCGCGACTCTCACGCTCTTCCTGGTCGCGATGTGGGTCCTGGCGATCGTGGCGCGCCCGTACACCTGGTGGCGCGTCGGCCTGGTGGCGGCGATGGGGGCGGCGTTCCTGGTGGTCCTGGGCGTGCCCGCGCTCCAGCACTTCTTCGCGCTGAAACTGGTGGGTACGACGATGCCGTGGGCGGCGGTGGGGATCGCGGTGGCGGCGTCGGGGGCGCTGGAGCTGTGCTGGCGGTGGGTGGAACGCAGATTCCCGGCGTAGCGGGAAGCTGCTCGTACGGGGCCTTCGGTACGGCGCTTCGGTACGGCGCTTCGGTACGGTGAAGGGGCCCGGCGGTCGTCCGCCGGGCCCCTCCTTCGTACCGCTGCGGCCTACTTCACATCCACGAAGTCGCCCGTGGCGTTGACCGGGGCGGTCGTGGCCGTACCGGCGAAGCTCCACCGGTAGTAGCCGTCGACCGACGCCTTGACGGTGGTCTTCAGCGCGCCGGTGGAGGAGGTCTTCACACCCTTGACGTTGGTGTAGGCGGTGCTGGTCTTCTTGCGGAACTGGAGGTTGACGGACTGGGCGCCGTAACCCGCGTACTTGTTCTTGTCCCAGTCGGCACGGGTCAGGCTGCCCGTGACCGTGATGGTGCCGCCCTTCTTGACCGGCTCCGGCGCGGCATTGACCGTCAGCTTCGACTCACGCTGGACCTTGATCTTGGAGACGGACTCCTTCACGGTGATGTCCGTATCGTCATTGCCCGCCGCGATGACCAGGACGTTCCAGGTCGTGGCGTCAATGTTCCTCAGCTGCTTGGCCGTGAGGGTGAAGGTGCCCGTGCAGGTCGAGGTCGTGGCGTTCACGGCCTTGCACTTGGCCAGTTCCTCGTTCTGGAGGAATCCGTTGCTGTTCGGGTCGTCGATGTTCTTGCCCGTCCAGAGCACACCGACGGCGGCCGCGATGCCCGAGTTGTCGGAAGCGGTGATCGAAAGGGAAACCTTTTTGCTCCCTGTCGCGGAAACCACGATGGGCTTGCCGCCGTTCACCACCGCCTTGCTGATCACGGCGGGGGTGTTGGCCTTGGCGGCAAGCGCCTGGCGCTTGGCCGAGGGCCCGGCCGCGTGGTCCTTCACGACCTCTTCGAGCTGTCCGACCGTCGAGCGGAGATCGTCCTGCTGCGCGGCCTGCGAGGCCGGTACGGCGAGGGCGGACAGGGCCAGGGCGCCGGAGGCGACGGCAACGGTGGCACGAATACGCATATGGTCCCCAAGTCTGGTTCTTTGGGTCCGTTGACCCGGAAAGCCAGACGTGGGGAACCGGTGAATGGTTGTACGCAAACGCGGAGAAAGACGGAGCCTTTGCGAAGATCAAACGAACGGGCCGGGTCCGGCCGGCTGCCGGTTCGTCCTCAAGCGCCGGACGGGCTGATTTTGAGCCCGTCCGGCGCTTGAGGACACAACACAGCAGCCCGTCCGGCGATTGAGGACACGGCGCGGCGCGTGGCCGGGCGCGGGCTAGTCGAACCAGCGGTCGCGCGCCAGCTCCTCCGTCCGGGACGGGTCCTCCAGCAGCGCCGCCACCTCGAAGCGCCGCGGCCACTGGCCCGCCGCCCACGCCAGCCCCGCTGCCACGCCCTCCAGGGTCGACGCGTGGACCACGCCCTCTGGGGTGCGGCGCCAGTCCAGTTCGACGCCGCCCGCGCGGAGTTCCTCGTGCTCGACGTACACCTCGGGCGTACCCGCGCCGAGCAGCACATGGACCGACTCCGGGACGGTGTGCTCCTCGCCCTCCGTCGTCACCTCCGCCACGACCGCCTCGCTCAGCCGCCGTACCTGAAGCAGCTCCGCCAGTTCGGCGAAGCGCGTCGGGGACACCGGCAGCAGCGGCAGCCCGCCCGTCAGCGGCAGCAGGTCGGGCGCGTCCGCGACCACCGCGTCCGCCGCGTCGACCACCCGTACCTCCCCGTCCACCACCGCCCGCAGCTCGTCCGGGAGCGTCACCTGTTCCGGGTCGAGGTCGGCGAGGGCGGTGTAGAGGCCGTGGAGCTGCTGCGGGGTGACCTCGCGGTCCGGGTCGGCGAGCCGGCCCAGCAGTTCGGCCGCGCCGCCCGGCTCGTCGAGCAGCGCGGCGACGGAAGTCCGTACCCCCAGCGCCCGCAGCACCTGCGCGTCGTCAAAGCCGGTCGCGTCCACCGAGTCGTACAGCCCCGCCAGCAGCGGATCGCCGCCCGCCGCGCGCAGTCCGGCCGGGCGCCGCCCGTCCAGTACGGGATGGTCGCGCAGCCACCAGGCGGTGTACGACCGTACGGTCTCCGTCGTGCCGTCCGGCAGCAGGATCCGTACGGACTGGGTCACCGCGTCCCGGTACGGGGGCCGCGCCAGCAGCGCCAGCGCCCGCGGCCACGCGTCGTCGTCCACCAGGTCCAGGTCCCGTACGGCGATGATCTCCGTGGCGACCGGCGGTACGGGTGTCTCGGGCAGCCGGTCCAGCACGTCCTCGCACCAGACGTCGACCGCGTCCAGCAGGCCCGCGTCGTCGGGCTCGGCGAAGTCGCCGTCGCGGGGCTCCAGTTCGTCCGGGTCGAGGACGACATCGGTGGCGCGTACGAGCGCGAAGTCGGCCAGCACACCACAGGCGGCGAGCGGCTGTTCGCCCCAGCGCTCGGCCAACTCGGCATCGCAGAAGGCGAGTTCGTCCTCGCGGAGGATGCCGGCGAACGGGCTGCCCGGCAGCACGAGTTCACCGGCGGGCGCGAGTTCGCCGTCCTCGTCGGGCAGGGCGAGCGCGCCGAGCCAGGGTTCGTCGCCGGCCTCCAGACCGGCGTCCCGTACGAGACCGAGGACGGTCTCGGCCAGTTCCTCGGCGTCGGGCGTGTCGGCGTCCTCATCCCAGATCTCGCCCGCGTCCAGGGAGGCGGCGACGGCCGTACGTACCTGAGGAGTCGTCAGTACGGCGCGCGGCGTGGCGGGCAGGGCGCCCAGCTTCTCCAGCAGGGGGTGCGTGGCCTCGGGGTGCGCGACCTTCAGGCCCAGCCGGGCGAGATCGGTGGCGGGTTCTGAGTCGGGCAACGGCAGCAGGACCTGGCGGGGGCCGATGGCCGTACGCCCGTTGGCCAGCGGCACCGGCAGCCCGGAAAGCCGCTCGGGGTCGACGCCGGCGAGCGATTCGTACAGCCGGTGCCACCAGGCGGGCGGGCGCTCGGCACCGGCGATCCGCTCGATGGCCTCGCCGAGCGGGAGCCGGCCGACGCCGAGGGTACGCAGCTCGGTACGGCGCTCGAAGCCGGCGGGCAGGAGGGTAGGCAGCACTTCGGCGAGGACGCGTACGGTGTCGGCACCGGCGCCTTCGACGACTTCGGCCTCGAAGGGGCGGAGGGCATTGGGGAGTTCGCGCTGTTCTTCGCCCGGGGCCTCGCTCGTGGGTACGGCTTGCGCGGCCGGGGCCAGGAAGGCGACCCGGGGCAGCCGCTCCAGGATCGCGGCCCGCAGCCGCCCGTCCAGTTCGCCCTTGCCGAGCGGTCCGGGCACCAGATCGATGGTGCCGGTGGTGACGGGCTCCCAGTCCCCGAGCAGTTCGGCGTACGCGTCGGCCGCCCGCTCGACCAGGAAGTCGGTGAGCGGTCCGGGCGCGGGGTGGCGCCGCGTGGTGTCGAGCGGCAGCGAGGCGATGAGCAGGGCGGGTACGCCGAGGGGCTCGTCGGTGGGGGTCGGGGCGTGCACGACGGGCGCGGTACGGGGGCGCCGGGGCGCGCCCTCGGCGTCCACGGGGACGGCCCAGGTGACCGACCAGTGGGGGCGCAGCCGCTCTTCCAGGGGGCGCCCTTCGAGGAGCGCGGGGGCGGTGGGGCCGTGGTGGGCGACGACGCGCCAGCGGTTGCGGATGGCACCGGACTGGTCCCGGCCGCCCTCGGCCCCGCCGTCCTGGAGCCCGCTGTCCTGGAGCCCGCTGTCCCGGAGCCCGCTGTCCCGGAGCCCGCTGTCCTCGATGTCGACGTACGGTCCGTCCTGCGAGCGGCGCAGCACCCGCTCCCCGTCCGGGGTCTCGACGACGATCTCGCTGAGCCCGGCGAGGGTCAGCAGCAGGGCGTCGTCGATCCCGGCGAGCAGCCGCTCGACGAGGTCGGCCGCGGTGCCGTCGCGCAACGGCAGGATGACAACCGTGTCGTACCCCTCGGGGGCCGTGCCCTCGGCGGGCAGGGGCAGCCGCAGCAGCGGTACGTGCCCTTCGCGGCGGCGCAGTTCGTCCCCGAGTCCCGGGCTGGTCTCGGCGGCCTGCCCGGCCAGCTCGCGGGCCTCGGCGAGGGACCAGCGGACACCGCCGTGCCGCCCGATGACGGCGGGCTCGTCGCTGACGGCGAGCACGGCCGCGAAGCCGACGCCGAACCGCCCGATCGCGCTCTCATGCCCCTCACGCTTGGCCGAGGCGCGCAGAGTGCTGAGCGACTCGACACCGGCGGCGTCGAGCGGGGCGCCGGTGTTGGCCGCGACCAGTACGGCGGGGCCGTCGGCCGTCCCGGGCCGCAGCGTCAGCCGGAACCGCCCGGGCGCCCCGGCGCGCGCGGCGGCATCGGCGGCGTTCTGCGCCAGCTCCACCACCAGCCGGTCACGGTAACCCCCGAGCGCCAGGTCCTCCTCGGCGTTGGCGTCCTCCCGGAACCGCGCGGGACTGGCCCCCCACGCGTCAAGCACCCCACGCCGCAGCCGCGCCGTCCCGAACGGGTCGGCCCCCTCGGTCGTCCTGACGCTCACGCTGTGACTCCACTCTGCTCCGACGGCTCCGACTACGGCCCACCATCCCCGTGCGGCCCGAAGGTACCGCGTACACCCCAACGAGGGGGTGCGGGGTAGCCGTCCGCCGGGGATACGGACCGGATACAGCCGCCGGCCGGGGCCCCACCGCTGAGAGCGCTATCAGTGCTGGTTCCCTTCGTACCGATGCGCCGAATTCAGCGGCCGCTATTCCTCGGCAAAACCGCGATGACGAGAATTCGCCACTCATTTGGGTGAATCTGTCATTCGCGCGGGAAGGGAGGGGAAACGACTCTGCCCAGGAGCGGCAAGGATTCCACGGAAACGGGAATTCCGCGGCGATTACAGAACGTAATGCTTGCCCATCTTGATTGCGCTATCGCGGCGCCTGGATCCTCGTTCCGTCCCGGGCATAGGACCCGCGGGTGTGCCGGGGGAACCGGGGCGGAAAGGAAGCGAAATGAGGATTCACAAATCTCTGGGCGTGATCCTGGCGATGGTGATGCTGGCGCTGGGGGTCGGTGGAGGACTGGCTCCGGCGGCCTATTCGGCGGACGGGGCGGACGCACCGGGTGGGGCCGGGTATTCGGCGGCCGATCTGAACACCGGGCGGACCACCAGCGGCAGTGCCCCGGCGGCGTCCGGGGCCGACAGAGAGGTGCCGCCGCAGGAGGCCTCGCTGAGCTGCTGGGACCCGTATTTCTCCGGTTCCACGTTCGCCGTGTCCTGCGACGGCAGCCGGTACTACGTCTATGTCGACTGCTCGAACGGCTATCGGTACGTCGTCGGACCGCTCTCCGGGCCCAAGCGCGTCACGCTCACCTGCCCGGGCGGATACCGGGCACTGCGAGGTGGTGGATACGGCAGCTGATTCCGCTGGAACGTCGCTCATGGGTGTGTGACGCTTCGCCCTGGCGGATGGCCGTCCGTCAGGGCGGATCAATACACCGCAGCTCCGTCGCCGCGGCTCTGTAGGCCGCAGCTCCGTACGCCGCGGCTCCGTGCACCTCGGCTCCGTACGTCTGAAGCAGGGCCAGGATTACGAGTGGCCCAGGTCCTCCAACTCGTCCTCTGGTTCCGCCGCCGGCACCGAGCCGCTGTCCGCAGCCGGGCGCAGCGGGAAGGTGTCCGCGCCCATCGAGTCCAGTACCGGCGGGGCCGGGCGCGGCGGCTTGGGCATGATCGCCGCCTCCGAGTGCCCGCCGCAGCCGTACGCCAGCGATACGACATGCCCGTCGGCCGGCGAGAACTCGTTCGCGCACACCCCGAAGGCCTGCCTCAGCGAACCGGCCAGCGGCAGCAGGAAACCGCAGGAGACACAGGGCGCGGGCGCCGCCTGCGCCATGGGCGTCTTCGCGCCGTACGCCTCGTCCCAGCGGTCGGCCGCGACATGCAGTCCGTACCGCGAGAGCACCCGCGCCCGGCGCATGCCCAGTTCCTCCGCGACCGACGCGATCGTGCCCCGCGTCGGCACCGCGCCGGCCTCGACCGCACCGCTCCCGACACCGGAAGCGCCGGCCGCGCCGCGACCGGGCGCGCCGCCCTCCGGAGCCAGGTCCTCCTCGGGCCCCGCGTCCTCCGCCTCGACCAGTTCCGCGAGGTTCTGGGGGGTCACCGCGTCCGCGGCCAGCACCGAGTTCGGCGGCGGCGCGTCCTCGCCCGAGTAGCCGGGCTCCAGCCGCAGATCCTCCGCCTCCGTGGGCAGCAGATCGCCCGGCCCCATGTCGCCGGGCCTGAGCCGCTCGCTCCAGGGCACCCACTCCGGAGCCAGCAGGGCGTCCGGCCCCGGCAGCAGCACCGTTTCATCGAGCGTGACGACCTTGGCCCGGGAGGCCCGTGCGACGGTCACCGCCCAGCGCCAGCCCCGGTACCCCGGCTCCTTGCACTCGAAGAAATGGGTGACGACCCGGTCGCCGTCCGCCACCGCCGAGACATGCTCCCCGACGACCCCGGGCGCGGCCGCCTCCTCGGCGGCCGCCCTGGCGAGGTCTACCGCCTCGACGCACAGGCGGTCAGGGGTACGGCTTCGCGTCGTCGCAGCACTCACAGGTCTCGCTTCTCTCCTACGCCGTATCACGGGTGCGCCGGCCGATTCGTGATGTACGAGCCGCGGGCGGAGCGGACCAGAGGGCCGCATCGACGTCCGCGCCCGACCTCGCCTCGGGCACACCTATCGTCTTCCATTCTGCGGGATGACGAAGAGGCGCGCGGCCGAGAACAACCGCCGGTGGCGCGCTACGCACGCTACCCCCTCCATCGCCCCCCGCCCACCTGCACGCCGCCTTTCCCGTACTTCGGGCAACACCGCAACAAGCCCGTGACCCGGCGAACGGGCCGCGGGGGGCCCCACAGACTGTTCCTCCCAAGACCCCCCCAGGACTCCAAAAGGTCCACCCCACCGCCCCCTCCCCCCCCCTCGCAAACCACCACCCCCCCCCCCCACAAAACCCAC
>NZ_JBHVGV010000011.1:91761-199637 GCF_042800555.1 Streptomyces sp. NPDC057617
TTCTCGCCCCCCCACGAGCAGCTGCCGCGCCCGCGCGGCCCCCCCCCGGGCCGGCAGAGGTCCCGCCCGGCCGGCCTCGCCCCGGCCTGCGAAGGCACCCGGCCCGCCCCGCCGAAGACCCGGCCGACGACCTGCCCCACCGCCGAAGATCCGGCCGACAGCCCGGCCCGCCCCGCCGAAGATCCGGCCGAACGTCCGGCCCGCGCCGGACCCCGGCCCGCCCCACGGCCCCCGCTCACCCTCACTCCTCCGTCATGGCACCGTCACGGCCCCGTCATGCCCGGGATCGGTTCGCACCCCGGGCCCTTGGGGCACTATGACGGGGTGGCAGCCGCAAGGTCGTCCGACGACGCAGCCGGCCCGCTCCGCAGGACGGGGCGGGTCATCGGCCATGCCGTACGCGTGCCGGTCACCGGCACCGCCAAGGGCATCCGCCGCGCCACCCACGCACACGGCGCGGGCGAGTCGGGGCTCGGCAAGCTGATCGAGCTGCACGCCGTGAACGGCGCCGGCGATGTCATGATCACCGTCGCGCTCGCCTCGACCGTCTTCTTCTCCGTACCGACCGACGAGGCCCGCGGCCGTGTCGCGCTCTATCTCGCCATCACCATGGCCCCCTTCACCCTGCTCGCCCCGGTGATCGGCCCCCTTCTCGACCGTCTTCCGCACGGCCGCCGCGCCGCCATGGCCGGCGCGATGTTCACCCGGGCCGCGCTCGCGATCACGATGTCGGCCGCGGTGATCACCGGCGGCCTGGAGCTGTATCCGGCGGCGCTGGGCGTACTCGTCGCGTCGAAGGCGTACGGAGTGGTCCGCAGCGCGGTCGTGCCACGGCTGCTGCCACCGCGCTTCTCGCTGGTACGGGCCAACTCACGCGTCACCCTCGCCGGGCTGCTCGCCACCGGGGTCGCGGCGCCGATCGGTGCCGGGCTGCACCAGATCGGGCCCAAGTGGCCGCTGTACGGCGCGAGTCTGGTCTTCCTTGGAGGAACGTTCCTGGCGTTCACCCTGCCGCACAAGGTCGACTCGGCGAAGGGCGAGCGCAAGGCGCGCCTGGTCACCCACGGGGAGCGCGGAGAGCGCGACCAGCGCAACGGCGACCGGCGCAACGGGAAGAACGGAAAGCGCGGCGAGAGGCGGCCCGGTCTCCGTACCGTCGGCCCCTCCGTCCTGCACGGCCTCCAGGCGAACGCGGCCCACCGCGCCCTCTCCGGCTTCCTGATCTTCTTCCTGGCGTTTCTACTGCGCGAGCACCCGCTCCCCGGCCAGTCCGCGGCCGTATCCCTCGGAGTGGTCGGCGTCGCGGCCGGCGCGGGCAACGCGCTGGGCACCGCGATCGGCGCCTGGCTCAAGGCCCGCGGCCCCGAACTGATCATCGCCACGATGCTTGGGATCGCTCTCAGCGTCGCGATCCTCGCGGCACTGTTCTTCGGCGGCCTGCTGATGGCGCTGCTGTGCGCGACGGCGGGCCTGTGCCAGGCGCTGTCGAAACTGTCCCTGGACGCGATGATCCAGCGGGACGTACCGGAGGAGGTGCGGACGTCCGCCTTCGCGCGCTCCGAGACGCTGCTCCAGATGTCCTGGGTGGTGGGCGGCGCGATCGGGATCGCGCTGCCGCTCAACGGGGTACTGGGCATGTCCGTCGCCGCGGCGATCGTCGGTACGGGGGCGCTGACGGCCGTACGGGGACTGCTCACCGCGGCCAGACACGGCGGCGCCTCGCACCCGCGCGTGGCATGAGCCGCCGTACCCCCTCGCGAGCCCACCCGGTACGACCGATAGCCTTCGGCCCATGACCGTTGCGTTCTTCTCTGGCAGAGCCCGCAGGGCCGGCGTCGCCCTCGGTGCCGTATCCGCCGGGCTCCTCGTCCTCGCCGCCTGTGACAAGCCGACGCCGCTCGCGACCGTGACGGTCGGCGACAACTCGGTCAACACCGAGGCCGCCTGCTACAACGACGGCGGGGCGATCAAGCCGGCCGACATCCAGCCCTGCCTGAACAAGAAGGCCGAGAAGACCGTCGAGGTCGCGATGGACGACCAGGTCCACTTCGGTGTCGACCCGGTCATCGCCGAGCACGGCTGGACGCTGTTCATCGACGGCCAGCAGGCCGAGCAGGAGCCGTACAAGAAGACGTACCGTACGATCCCGGGCAGCGCGTTCTTCTCCAGCCAGACCGGCGAGACGACCAATGCCACGCAGGTCAGCATCGTGGAGACCAGCGGCAAGGAACTGATCGGCATCTGGCAGTTCGAGTTCAAGAAGACCTCCTGACCTCCTGACCGCAAGGCCTCCCGGCCTTCTCCTTCCGTCCCTCGACCGCGCCCCTGGAAGGCCCCCCGATGCGCGTACTTGTCGTAACGGCGGTGGCGGCGGAGGCCGACTCCGTCGTCGCGGGACTCAGCCGGTTCGCCGGCAGCGGTGTCCGCGAACTGACCGGCGGATACGAGATCGCGAGCCACGCCCAGTACACGCCACGCCCGGGCTCCGTGCAGATACCGGTGGTGGACGTGCTGGCCGGCGGGGTCGGCCCGACGGCGGCCGCCGTCGCCACCGCGACCGCGCTGGCGGCCTCGCCGTACGACCCTCCGTACCATCTCGTCATCTCGGCCGGTATCGGCGGCGGTTTCGCGCGGCGCGCCCCGGTCGGTTCGCTGGTGGTCGCGGACTCGATGGTCGCGGCGGACCTGGGCGCCGAGACGCCCGACGGCTACCTGCCGGTCGACGAACTGGGCTTCGGCCGCGGCGTGCACCGGCCTCCGGCGGAACTGGCGGCCCGGTTCGCCAAGATCCTGGACGCCGGACGGGCCGATCCGGAGATCCCCGCGGTCCTCGCCCCCGTCCTCACCGTCTCCACCACGACCGGTACGGCGGCCCGCGCGGCCGTGCTGGCGGGGCGTCATCCGCGGGCCGCCGCCGAGGCGATGGAGGGGTACGGGGTCGCGGAAGCCGCCGCCGTCCACTCCGTACCGTGCGCCGAGATCCGCGCGATCTCCAACGCCGTGGGACCGCGCGACCGCGCCTCCTGGCAGATCGGCCGGGCGCTGGAATCGCTGCGGCACGCCTTCACGCTGCTCACCCCGGTCTTCGAGGAGCCGTCATGACCGCGCAGACACCAGTGCCTGGGGCGACCCCCGTGCCGCCGCTCCGGATCGCCTACTCGCCCTGCCCGAACGACACCTTCGTCTTCGAGGCCTGGGCCCATGGCCGGGTGCCGGGCGCGCCGGATCTCGATGTCACCTTCGCGGACATCGACATCACCAACGGCATGGCGGAACGCGGTGAGTTGGACGTACTGAAGGTCTCGTACGCCGTGCTGCCCTGGGTCCTCGACGAGTACACCCTGCTGCCCTGCGGCGGCGCGCTCGGCCGCGGCTGCGGTCCGCTCGTACTGACGCGGCAGCCGGGCATGGACCTGACCGGCAAGACGGTCGCGGTGCCGAGCGAGCGGTCCACGGCCTATCTGCTCTTCCGGCTGTGGGCGGCGGATGTCGTACCGGACGGGGTGGGCGAGGTGGTCGTCCTGCCGTTCCACGAGATCATGCCGGCGGTACGGGACGGCAAGGTGGACGCCGGACTCGTCATCCACGAGGCGCGGTTCACCTATCAGAATTACGGGCTGCACTGCCTTGCCGACATGGGCGAGCACTGGGAGTCCACCACCGGCCTGCCGATCCCGCTGGGCGCGATCATCGCGAAGCGCTCTCTCGGCGCCGGGACACTGGAGTTGCTGGCGGAGTCGGCGCGCAGGTCGGTACGGATGGCCTGGGACGATCCGGAGGCCTCACGCCCGTACGTCCTGGAGCACTCCCAGGAGATGGACCCGGCGGTGGCGGACCAGCACATCGCGCTGTACGTCAACGAGTTCACCGCGGATCTGGGCGACGACGGTTACGCGGCGGTCCACGGGCTGCTCACGCGTGCCGCGGCCGAGGGACTCGTACCGCCCCTCGGCCGTGACGCGCTGCGTTTTATCTGATCCGACGCCCGATCACCCGGTCCGAAGCCGGAATTGTCCGGCCCGGAGCCCGAACCTGATCCGCAGCTTTTCGAACCTGTTCCGGATTCGGGCGACTTGCTGTGTCATACGTCCGTCATACGTCCAACTGGTCTGCAACCGCTCTCAGCAGGCCCGCGATCTTCGCGCCATGGACCTTGTCGGGGTAGCGGCCGCGCTCCAGCATCGGCGTGATGTTCTCCAGCAGGGTCGTCAGGTCCTGGACGATCGAGGCCAGTTCATCCGGCTTGCGGCGCTGCGCCGCCGCGACCGAGGGGGTCGGGTCGAGGACCGTCACCGAGAGTGCCTGGTCTCCGCGCTGGCCCGCGACCACGCCGAACTCCACGCGCTGGCCTGGCTTGAGCGCGTCGACTCCGGCAGGGAGGACCGACGAGTGCACGAAGACGTCGCCGCCGTCGTCACGGGAGAGAAAGCCGAAGCCCTTCTCGCTGTTGAACCACTTGACCTTGCCGGTAGGCACGTCTGTCCTCGTCCTCGTACTCGTTGGGGCGCTGGGGCGCGCACAAAAACGGCTCTGGATAGCACTACAGCGGGTCCACCGACCCGCCACCCCCAAGGCTAATGGTCCAGAGGCTGGTGACAAGACGTCGCCGGATGGTTCCTGTCCGCTGCTGTCCGCAGGGAACTACCCTGGTGAGGTGACTGCTACTCCTGCACCCCGTACCACGGACGAGCCCGGGCCCGGCGACGGACTGGTCCGTATCGGCGCGATCGTCTTCATCGTCGGCGCGATCGCGACGCTGATCACCGTGGCGCCACTGTTCCTGGGGACGGATCCGTTCCCGTCGTTCGCGTACGCCGTGTGCATGCTGATGGGGGTCGGATTCCTGATCGCCGGGGCGGGGGTGCTGCGTTCGATCGCGGCGCAGCGCCGTCAGGCGAAATCGGTGGCCTGATCAGTGACTGGCGTGACAGGCGTGACCGGAGCGACTGGGGTGACCGGAGCGACCGCCAAGTTGCCGGGCAGCACAGCCGCGTAGCTGTTCAGCCACTCCGGGAACGCTCTCAGGTCCGGGAGGATCACATCCGCGCCCGCCGCCCGTAGTTCCTCCTCGTCGCACGGTCCGGTCGGTACGGCGACCGAGAGCGCTCTCGCCGAACGCGCCCCGCGCACATCGCCGGTGTGGTCGCCGACGTACACCGTCGCGCCATGCGCGCGCAGCGCCTCGCCCTTGGCCTCCGCCCACAGCCAGCCGATCACCTCGTCGGGCTCGATACCGAGGTGGCTCAGATGGAGTCTGGCGTTCGGCTCGTGCTTCGCGGTGACGACGATCGCCCGGCCACCGAGCGCCTGCACCGCCGCGATCGCCTCGCGGGCGCCGGGCATCGCCGGCGTGGGGGCGATGGCGAATGTGGGATAGATCTCCCTGTAACGGTCGCCCACCTCCTCGATCCGGTCCTCGGGGAACCAGTGCGCGAGTTCCTCTTCGAGTGGCGGGCCGAGCCGGGTGATGGCGAGATCGGCGTCGATCGGGACCCCGGTCTCGGCGGAAAGTGCCAGGTAGGCGGCGTGAATACCGGGGCGGGAGTCGATGAGGGTCATATCGAGGTCGAAGCCGACCGTGGGCGCGTGACGGTCCGAGGAGGAAGCCATGGCACCCATTGTGCCCAGGGGGATGGCTTGAACCGGGTGCTTAGACTTAGCCAAGCCTAACCAGCCCCGACCTCAACCGACCCTGCCCGCACGCCCCATTCGTACGCCCGCACTCGCACCAGCCCGCCCCCGTACCCGTACGCCCGCACCCGCACCCGCACCCGCCCGTCAGAAACCGCTCTCGCCCCGATTGGTCCGCATGTCAGCCGCCGCCCCGCCGGTCCCCGGTGTCAGACGCGTCCTGGTCGCCCGCCGTATCGGCTGGACGGCGGCCGCCGTCGTCGCCGTACTGCTCGCGGTCCTCCTCAGCCTCGCGGTCGGCGCGCGCGCCGTCGCCCCCTCCGCCGTCGTCGACGCGCTGCTGCACGGCGCGCGCGGCGACGATGCCGAGGTCATCCGTCAACTGCGGGTGCCGCGCACGCTGATCGGGCTGATGGTCGGCGCCGCGCTCGCCCTCGCGGGCACCGTCCTCCAGGGCATCACCCGCAATCCGATCGCCGACCCGGGCATCCTCGGCATCAGCCAGGGCGCCTCGGCCGGAGTGGTGCTGGCCATCGCCTTCGCCGGCGTGCACACCCTCACCGGCTATGTCTGGTACGCGTTCGCGGGCGCGGGCATCGCCTCGGTGGCGGTGTACGCGGTCGCCTCCAGCGGGCGCGGCGGCGCGACCCCGGTCAAACTCGCCCTGGGCGGTGCCGCGATCAACGCGCTGCTCCTCTCGGTGACAACGGCCGTACTGACGACCGACGCGGCGGCGCTGGACGAGTTCCGTTTCTGGCAGGTGGGCTCGGTGGCCGGCCGGGACTCCGAAGTGGTGGCCCAGGTCTGGCCGTTCCTGCTGGTGGGCACGGTGCTGGTGGTCTCGGTGGCGCGCGGCCTGGACGCGCTGGCGCTCGGCGAGGACGTCGCGAAGGGGCTCGGCCAGAATGTCGCGGCGGTACGGGTCCTGGGCGGGGTCGGCGCGACCGTACTCACCGGAGTCGGCGTCGCGGCGGCGGGGCCGATCGCCTTTGTCGGCCTGGCCGTTCCGCATATCGCCCGCGCGATCGTCGGCACCGACCACCGCTGGGTGCTGCCGATGGCCGCGCTGCTCGGTCCTGTGATGCTGCTGGTCTCCGATGTGGTCGGCCGGATCGTGTTCCCGCCGGGCGAAATTCCGGCGGGGGTGACGACGGCGCTGCTCGGGGTGCCGTTCCTGGTCGCGCTCGTCCGCAGGAAGGCGGTGCCGGCATGACGGCGGGAGGCGGTGCCGGCATGACGGCCCGGACCACGACCGACACGGTGGACGCGACGTCCGCCGCCCGGACGACGGGCGTACGTCCCACCGGCTACACCCGCGTACGGATCGGACGCGGCTCGTTCCTGCTGCACCGGCGGGCGGCCGTGGTGGCCGGCGGGCTCGCGGTGGTGCTGGCGGCGGTGTGCGTCGCGTATCTGAGTGTCGGCGAGAGCTTCGTACCGCCCTCCGAGGTGGTACGGGTGCTGAGCGGGCAGCCGTCCGCGAACGAACTCGTCGTCGGCACGCTGCGGTTGCCGCGCATGATGACCGGGCTGTTCGTGGGGCTCGCGTTCGGCGTGGCGGGCGGGCTGATCCAGACCGTCGCCCGCAACCCGCTGGCCAGCCCGGACATCATCGGCATCAGCCAGGGTGCGAGCGCTCTCACGGTCGGCGCGATGACCTTCGGCGTCACGTCGTTCGCCGTCCTGCCGTATCTGTCGGTCGCCGGCGGGATCCTGGCGGCGGCGCTGGTGTACGTGTTCGCCTGGCGCGGCGGGCTGCACGCGACCCGGTTCGTGCTCATCGGGATCGGTTTCGCGATCGCGCTGCGCTCCGTGACCACGCTCTTCCTGACCAAGGGCGACTATCTGGTCGCGCAGCAGGCGCAGGTCTGGATGACCGGTTCGCTCAACGGCCGCGGCTGGGACGAGGCCGCCCCGCTCGGCTGGCTGCTGCTCGCGCTGGTGCCCGCGATGCTGTGGGCGGCGTACGCGCAGCGCACGGTGTCGGTGGACGACGACACGGCCACCGCGCTGGGGATACGGCTCGGGCGCGTCCGGCTCGGACTGGTCCTGCTCGGCGTGGTGCTGGCGTCGGTCGCGACGGGCGCGGCGGGGCCGGTGGACTTCGTGGCGCTGCTGGCACCGCAGATCGCGCGGCGGCTGACCCGTACCGCACAGATCCCGCTGCTCTGCTCGGCGCTGACGGGCGCGGTCGTCGTCGTACTGGCCGATCTGCTGGCCCGCAAGGTGCTCGCGCCGACGGAGCTGCCGGTGGGCGTGCTGACGGCCGCGGTGGGCGCGCCGTATCTGATCTGGCTGATCGTCCGGAGCCGTGCCGTGGGCGCGGGTGCGGGTACGGGTGCGACGGGGATACGAAAGGGAGGGACCGCATGAGCAGGCTCATGGCCCGCGAGCTGACGCTCGCCTACGAGGACCGTACGGTCGTCCACGAGCTCGAACTGGCCGTCCCCGACGGGCAGGTGACCGTCATCGTCGGGCCGAACGCCTGCGGCAAGTCGACAACCCTGCGCGCGCTCGGGCGCCTGCTGAAGCCGCGCGGCGGCTCGGTGCTGCTGGACGGTACGGAGCTGTCGAAGATCCCGACGAAGCGGATCGCGCGGTCGATCGGGCTGCTGCCGCAGTCGCCGGTCGCGCCCGAGGCGATCACGGTCGCGGACCTGGTGGCGCGCGGGCGCCAGCCGCACCAGCACTGGTGGCAGCAGTGGTCGGACGAGGACGAGCGCGCGGTGACCGAGGCGATGGCCCGTACGGATGTGAGCGCTCTCGCCGACCGGCCGGTGGACGAACTCTCCGGCGGCCAGCGCCAGCGCGTCTGGATCGCGATGGCCCTGGCACAGGAGACGGACCTGCTGCTCCTGGACGAACCGACGACCTTCCTGGACATCGCGCACCAGGTGGAGGTCCTCGACCTGGTGCGCCGCCTCAACCACGAGCAGGGCCGTACGGTCGTGATCGTCCTCCACGACCTCAACCAGGCGGCCCGCTACGCCGACCACCTCGTCGCGATGAAGTCGGGCCGCGTGATCGCGGAGGGCCCGCCGGGCGAGGTGGTGACGGCGGACCTGGTACGAGAGGTCTTCGGCCTCGAAGCAATAGTCATCCCGGACCCGGTAACGGGCTCCCCCCTGGTAGTCCCGGGCGCCCCCTTCAGCCCGGAGGCACCCTCGGCCCCGGCCGCAGGAAAACTCAGCCCGTCCGGCGGTTGAGGACAAGCCCGGGCGGCGGGCATTTTCAGCCCGTCCGGCGATTGAGGACAAGCAAGCCCGGGCTGCGGGCATTTTGAGCCCGTCCGGCGATTGAGGACAAGGCACCAGCGCCGGGCCCAGCGGCGCCGGCCCCTCGCGGCGCCGGCCCTAGCCGCGACGGCGCGCCCGCCAGATCAAGTACAGCGCCGACGTCACCGCCGCCGTGCGGAGTACCACCGGCCAGACCCCTGAGAGCGCTTCCGCCATGCCCGTGTCCGGGATCGGTTCGCCCCAGCGGCCGTCCATGCGGCCCCAGAGCCAGACCAGGCCGCCCGCCGCCGAGATGCCGGGCAGGCCGAAGACCGCCCACTTCGCTTCCGTACGGGAGAGCCTGCGCGAGGCGTACGCGAGGAGCCAGCCCAGGCCCAGGGCGATCCAGGAGCCGATCACCGCGCCCGCGACCAGCAGCACGGCGGCCACCAGCAGGAACGGACTGGAGAAGCCGCTCAGCACCCCGGGCTTCCCGGGCTTCCCGGGCTTCCCGGGCTTCTGGTCCGGCTTCGCCTCAGCCGGCTTCTCGGCCTTCCCGGCCTTCTCGGCCTTCCCGGCCCCGCCCGGCTTCTCGCCGACGCCCGCCACGCGCCGCAGCTTCACCAGCCACCCGCGCGCGCCACCCGCCTTCTCCCCCTCGCCGTCCTCCTTCTTCGTCTCTTCCGGATCCTCCGGCGGCGGTTTCAGTATTTCGGGGACCTCGATCCCCGCCCAGACCCCCCGGTCGCCCGCCGTCGGGTCCATCGGCCCGAGCTGGATCCGCCACCAGTCGGGCTCGCCGAATTCCGGGGACGGCGCCTCGCGCGGAGGCGGTGGCGCCGAAGCCCGCAAGACGTCCGCATCGACAGGTTCCGCCTTGCGCTGCCCCGGCACGGTCGGCCGCTGCGGCCACGGCTCCTCGGGCCCGTCCTCGAACACGGCTTCGTACGCGCTCTCGGAAGCGCTCTCAAACCCGCCCTCGGAAGCCGCCCGTACCACCGCGTCCGGCGTCCCCAGCCGCCCCAGGATCCGGCGCACCGCCGCCGGGCCGCCGGAGCCCGGTCTGCCGCGCTGCCGGTCGATCTCGTTCCGCAGCGTCGACACCAGCCGCATCCGCTCCCCGGAGGGGAGTTGCTGCTGCTGTGCCACATCCCCGACCCGGCTCAGATAGTCAAAGACGAGCTGGTCGCTCTCGATCCCCACACAGTCCTCCGCACCAGCGACAAGCGCTCACCGCCACCCGCGATGGTGTCGGAGTCATCCCCGAACGTCCACCCCGAACACGCGCGCCGTATGTCCGCTCCGGGCAGGGTACGGAGCAGACTCGGCACCACACCCGCCGCCGCCCCCGGGCCCCGCGGCGCGGGTGAAGCGCCCCTCAGGGGCTAACGTGGAACGGATGGGGACCCGTGGAAAGGCCGAGCAGGAGGCGCACGTGCCCGAAGGAACCGGCGGTACGCCACCGCGCACGCTCGCGGAGGCCCTGCGTACCCAGAGCGACAGTTCACTCGCCGCGCTGCTGCGTGCCAGGCCCGATCTCCTCACCCCCGTTCCCAGCGACCTGTCGCAGCTCGCGACCCGCGCGGGCACCCGCGCGTCGGTCGTACGGGCGCTGGAGCGGCTCGACCGGTTCACGCTGCAGGCCGCGGAGGCGCTGGCCGTGGCGCCCGAGCCCGCGCCGTACGGCACGCTGCGCGCGCTGCTGACCGGCGACGAGGGCGATCCGCGGATCGAGGAGGCGCTGCCTGTCGCGGTCCGTACGCTGCGGGACCGGGCGCTGATCTGGGGCGGTGACGACCGGCTGCGGCTGGTCCGTACCGCCCGCGAACTCCTCGCGCCCTCCCCCGCGCACCCCTCACCGACCGGGCTCGGCCCGACCGTCGCCGAGGCGACCTCGGGCATGTCGCCGGGCCGTCTCCAGGAGATCCTCGCGGCGGCCGGTCTGCCCTCCACCCACGATCCGGTCTCCGCCGTCGCCGCGCTGACCGGGCTCTTCACCGACCGCACGCGGATGGCGGCGCTGCTCGACACCGCGCCGATGGAAGCGCTCTCAGTGCTGGACCGGCTGGTGTGGGGGCCGCCGTACGGGGAGGTCACCTCCACACCCACCCCGCCCGTGCAGTGGCTGCGCGACCGGGGGCTGCTGCTGCCCGCGACCACCCGTACGGTCGTGCTCCCGCGCGAGGCCGCGCTGCATCTGCGCGCCGGGCGCGCACACCGTACGCCGGAGCCCTTCGCCCCCGATGTCGCGCCCCGCGCACCGGAGGCCGCCGGCGGGGCGCACGCCGGAGCGCGACCGCAGGTGGTGGACAGCGCGGCCGCCGCCCAGGCGTACACCGCGCTCGCCACCATCGAGGAACTGGCCAAGGACTGGAACGAGGGCGGGCCGAACGTCCTGCGCGCGGGCGGCCTCTCCGTACGCGATCTCAAACGCACCGCCAGTGCCCTCGGCGTCTCCGAGCCGGTGGCCGCGTTCTGGGTCGAACTCGCTTATACCGCAGGGCTGTTGGCCACGGACGGCGAGGCCGACGAGCGGTACGCGCCGACGCCCTCGTACGACGAGTGGCAGGAGCTTCCCTCGCCCGAGCGGTGGGGCAGGATCGCGACGGCCTGGCTGGCGTCGACCCGTACGCCCGGACTGGCGGGCAGTCAGGACAGCAAGGGGCGTACGCTCGCGGCGCTCGGCCCGGACCTGGACCGGGGTGCCGCGCCCGAGGTACGGCGACGGATCCTGGAACTCCTCGCCACCCTGCCCGAGGGCATCGCCCCCGACCCCGAATCGCTGCTGGCGCGGCTGCGCTGGGAGCGCCCGTTGCGCGGCGCGTCTGCCACCGGACGGGCGGACGATCTGCGCTCGCGGCTGGCGGCCTGGACGCTGAACGAGGCGGAGATGCTGGGGGTGACGGGCCGGGGAGCGCTCTCAACACACGGCCGGGCGCTGCTGGGCCCGGTGGCGGGGGCGGAGAGCGGCGGCCCCGGTTCACGTGCGGGCGCCGGAAACACCACCCGCACCACCGGCACCACCCGCACCACCGGCACCACCCGCACCACCGGCAGCACCCACACCACCGGCACCACCGGCACCACCGGCACCACCGGCACCGAATCAGGCGCCGCACTCGCCGCGGCCGCACTCGCCCCAGCCGCACTCAGCCCAGCCGGACCCGGCCCAGCCTCGCCCAGCACCGCCGCCTTCAGCACCACCGCCGCGTTCAGCCCCGCCGCCCTCAGTGCCGCAGGCCTCCGCGCCGCCGTGGCCCTCGCGCCCCATCTCCCCGAGCCGCTCGACCATGTCCTCCTCCAGGCCGATCTCACCGCCGTAGCCCCCGGCCCCCTCCTCCGCCCGCTCGCCGAGCTGCTCTCCGTCGCCGCCGATGTCGAGTCCAAGGGCGGTGCCACGGTCTACCGCTTCACCCCCGGTTCGGTACGGCGCGCCCTCGACGCCGGCCGGTCCGCCTCCGATCTGCACGACTTCCTGAAGGCCCACAGCCGTACGCCCGTTCCGCAGCCGCTCGCCTATCTCATCGACGATGTGGCGCGCAAGCACGGCCATCTCCGGGTCGGCTCCGCCTCCGCGTACGTACGCTGCGACGACGAGGCCGTACTCGACGAGATCCTCGCCGACAAGCGGTCGCAGTCCCTGCGGCTGCGCCGGCTCGCGCCGACCGTGCTGTCCGCCCACGCCGATCCGGCGGCCCTGCTGGACGGGCTGCGCACCATGGGGTTCGCGCCCGCCGCCGAGTCCGCCGAGGGCGATGTGATGATCACCCGCGCCCATGCCCACCGGACCCCGCCCCGGGCCGCGCCCGCGCCGGTCCCGGACGGCCCGCCCGTACCGGACGCGACGCTGCTGGGCGCGGCGGTACGGGCGATCAGGGCCGGGGACAGGGCGGCCACGGTGGCCCGCAAGCCGGCCCAGGCGCAGGTGCCGGAGCAGGTTCCGCCGTCCGTACCGGCCGCGCACGACGCGCCCTCGGGCAACGGAGCGCCCTCGGCCGACGGCGCGTCAATGATCGCGCTCTCACCGGACGGCCGGCTCCCCCGTACCACCTCCGCAGAGACCCTCGCGACAGTCCAGGCCGCCGCCATGACCGGCTCGGCGGTCTGGATCGGTTACGTCAACGCCGATGGCGCGGCCAGCCAGCGGGTCATCGCTCCGGTGCGGGTGGAGGGCGGCTATGTGACGGCGTACGACCACACCGCGGACGAGGTCCGTACGTACCCACTGCACCGGATCACCGGGGTCGCCGAACTGGCCGACGACCCCGCGTAAGAGCGTAAGAGCCCTGCCGTTTCAGGACCCGGCACCCGCCACGTACCCGATCAGCTTCGCCATGTTCGCCACATACGCGGCCGAACTGATGCACAGCGGCGGCTCGGTGGGCCGGTACGGCGGCTCCAGCGGCGGGTCCTTCGGGCTGTACGGCGAGGTGTCGCGCGGGTCGCCGACGTGCTTGCTCATATACGCGCGGCCGTCGTACGGCCGCGTCGAGCCCGGCCCCTGGTACGGGTTGGTGATCTGGTCGACCGGCGTCAGCCAGTGGTCGCGCGTGCCGAGGCCGTCCACGAGCGCCGCCGCCTCGGCGTCCGTCACGGTGGGCAGCGGCAGCGGGGCGTCCCGCAGCAGGTCGGAGAGTTGCAGATCGCGCGGCGAGAAGTAGCGCGGCAGCGGGATCCGGCCGCCGTGCGCGTTGGCGGGCGAGAGCGGTGAACGGGCGCGCAGGGCGGCGATCTGAGCGGGGGTCAGCGCGGCGAGTTCCTCGTACGTCGCGCGCAGACCGGCGAGATCGACGGAGCGGCCGCCGGAGTAGTGGCTGAGGGTGTCCTTGTGGTCGTAGTCGTTGTAGTACGCGCCGTTGCGGATGTTGGAGCCGAAGCGGTGGACGAACCGGGCGCGGTTGGTGCCGAGTTCGACGAAGGTCGGGTGGGTACGGCCGGCCAGCAGCGGGTTCTCGGCGATCTGCTCGCTCGTCAGCGCGCAGCTCTCCAGCCAGGCGAGGGCCTCGGGCACCCGGCGCAGATAGGCGCGGTCGCCGGTCAGCCGGAAGTAGTGGAAGAGTTGCTGGACATTGGTCTGGGTGGTGTGGGTGGCGAGGGCTCGCGGTTCGTACGAACGCGCTCCGGCGGGTGCCCCCGCGGGCCGGCCGCCCTTGGCGCGGGAGAGATGCTGGAGGCCCCAGCCGGCCTGGGGTGCGGGCTGCTGCATCCGGCGCAGACATTCCATGGCCCGCAGGACGGGGTCGATGAGATCGCGGCGGCCGAGGGTCGATATGCACATCAGCAGGAACTTGATGTTCTCGCCGAGGACATCGTCGTTGAAGGTGACCTGCTGGGTGTACTCGCCGTCCTCCATGCCGTGCCGTACATCGCCCGGCAGCCAGGGCGGGCGCTTGTCGGGCCAGGGGGTGCGGCTGACGGATCCGGCGAACGCGGGATAGCGCTGCGGCCAGCCGCCGTCGGCGACACCGCCCTTGAACTGCGAGGCGAGCAGGAAGCCGATGACCCGGTCGAGCGAGCGCTTGAAGCGGGGGTCGCGGCGCTCGGCGTACAGCCGGAGGATGAACTGGGCGGCGGACGAGGTGCCCGCGTCGTCGAAGGTGGCGTTGCCGTAGTAGTGCTGGAACTCCTCCAGCCGCCAGCCGTTGGCGCCGATCGTCTCGTACCAGTCGCGCAGGGAGTCCTCACCGGCGAAGTCATGGATGTAGTTCCAGCCGCCCACCGGGAGCTGGGCCTCGACGAGCGCGAGCCCGGTCCGCTCGGCGGCCCGCCAGCAGACCTCCTCGCCGGTGGCGTGGTACGCGTCGAGCAGGCTGTGGCCGACGGAGGGCGTACCGGGCGGCTGGACCCAGCACATGGTGCGCTTGGCCTCCATCTCGCCCCAGGTGACGGAGAGATCGGGCAGATAGTTCCAGACGTATCCACCTCTGTAGGAGACGGTCCCGTCCATGAACGCGACGGCCCGCTTCACGGCCCGTACGACGGTACTCCGCGACGAGGCAGGCGAGGCTCCCAACGTGGCCTGAGCCACCCCGGGCCGGAGCAGCGCGGGCCCCGCGAGCAGCGGAGTTACGGCGAGTTGACTGAATGTGCGGCGGTTCAAGGGCGTCTTCCAGGGCTTCTTCATGCGAGAAGTGCCTCCCTCGGCGGTGGCTGAACACGGGTGCCGCTGTCACCTCGGGAAGGTAGTGACCCCGTGCACACTCTTCAAGTATGTGGACAGCACTTTCGTATGAGAACGGGCCAGCCCTTGGATCAGTCCTTGGCGGCGCGCTTCTTCGGGGCTGCCCGGAAGAGGCGAAGGCGAAGGCCGCTGAGGCGGGCACGGCGGGTACGAGTACGGGTACGGCTACGGGCGCCGGCACGGCGGGCGCGGCGGCGGCCCACGCGGCGCCCGATCGCGCGGTACGCGGTGAGCGCGATCAGGTACGCGAGCAGCGCGCCGGTCGTGTTGAGGATCACATCGTCGATGTCGAAGGCCCGCCCCTCGACGATCGCCCCCTGGGCCAGCTCCACCAGCACCATCACCAGCGCGGTCAGCAGCACCACCCGCGCCATCCGCATCCTGCGCGGCACGAGCACCGGCAGCAACAGCCCGAAGGGCGCCCCCAGCAGCAGATTCCCGCCGATCTGCCGGCACGCGCCGAGGAACGTGTAGCTCTCCACGTACTGCCGCAGCGAATGCCCCGGCCGCAGATTGGCCCCCGCGATCTCCGCGGAGGCCGGGGACGGCGTCAGCGTGAGTCTCGCCAGTACGGCCGAGAACGCCACCAGCGCCACAAAGGCCACCGCCACCACAATCCCCCGCCCCACCCGGGCACCCACGCTCCCACCACCCATACCCCCCTGATGCCCCCACCCCGCCCCCGTACGCCCACCGACGGCCCCCGAACCCCCTCAACCACAGGGTTCCTCAACCCGCTTGTCGAGGGTTCCCGGGATACCGCAGTCGAGTCCGATGCGATGCGTCATCCTTGCTCCGGGGAGGGCGATGTGGGCAAAGCATCGAGGAAGAAGCAGGAACAGCGGGCACGGAGAGCGGTCTCGGCCACCTCAGCCAAAGCCATGGGCGGTGGCGACCCGCAAGCACTCGGCGAGGAGGCGCTCGGGCGGCTGTTGCGCTCGAACGCACCGGGGAAGCTCAGCCTGGCCGGTGCCTATGCGTTCGGTTACGTGTCGCTGGGGTACACCCAGCGGAAAGGAACCGACCCGGACTGGCACCAGGAGATCGACCCGCTGGACGCGCTCTTCCTAGGAGCGGCCTGGCCCGGAGCCTTTCGTGACGAGTTCGAGTTCGCCAACGCGCGTGACGCGTGGCTGCGCCTTCTGCAAGGCACCGTACACGGGAAGAGCCTCCAGCAATTCGTACGCGAAGTCGTCTCGGCTAGCGAGGAGCTGGAGCTCCCGGTGGACGAGGGGAAACTGATGCTGGCGGTCGCCGGCCGGCTTGAGGCGGCTGGCCTCGACCAGCGCCGTCTGCCCAGGCGGCTGCTGCCCGAGGCCGCCCTCCAGGGCTGCCGCACGGTCTACGGGCCGTCTCTGGACCTGCGGCTCCCCGACCCGCCGAAGGACGCAAGAGAACGGATCAGGCGGTTCTGGAAAAACACGGAGGAGTTGTGGGCCGACGACACGCCTGAGGCCATTCTCCGCGACGGGCTACGCCGGTTCCGCGATGCCGGACTGTCAGTGAAACAGGAATCCCGAGTGTTGTTGCCGGCCTTGTACGCGGCGCTCATGACGAAGCCTGGCGAGCTTCTGGAAGACGTGGTCGAACATGCCGCGGTGTGGGCTCTTTCCCTGGACGAGGCATCGACGCTGGTGCCGCTGCTCGACATCCTCCTTGTCGCTCCCGCGCTGGAGATGTCCGTCGCCGACACCCTCGGGCGTCTCTTCGCAGTGCCCGCCTTCACCGAGTCGATCCCCTCGGAGGCCCTGCTGTGGACCAGCTCTCCCGGCCTCGCCCTGCCGCGCCTGGCCTTTGAGCTGGGCATTCCCAAGGTTTCCACGCGGGAAGCAGTGATCACCCCGGACCTGCTGGACTGGGCGGGCATGCACGCCAGAATGCGCCTGAGCGCGGCCGCTCGCGAGGGCGCCGCCGATCTCGAGGAGGCGGCCAGCGCCGACATCGCGGACGGCACTCATGAGGAACCGGACGAGCGATGGGCCGAGCGGCGTGAGGCCGTGCGCGAGGCAGTGATGCACAAGGTCCGCACGAAGTCCGGCAGGACGGCAACCACGCGTCGCCGGTCCGACCGCCCTGTCGAGCGCATCTGGAACGCGGACGGCAGTTCCGTGATACGGATCTCGACCGACACCCTGCGCGGACAGGAGCTGATGGAAGGCATGGAAGGCCAACTGGACGCCTTCCGGGAGAAGTTCGGCCGTGAGCCGGGGCCGGGCGACCCAATGTTCTTCGACCCTGACGCCGACGAGCCCACCCCGCTCACCAAGGAGTACTTCGACGACATGCTGCTGAACATGGCAGAGCATGCGGTCGAGATGGGCATCGACCCCGCGTTCCTCCACGCCTGGCGCGAGGTCGGGTACGTGGTCACCGAGGAAACCAGAAGCCTGTTCACCGTAGCTGAGGTTCTCGCCTTCAGCAGGGCCGTCGCCCGGCACAGGCAGGCCGGGGAATGACCGGCAGAACCGAGAACCATATCAGCGGAGGAGTGTTCTTCGGCACCGTCGTCCAAGGGCGGACCGTGACCCTGACGCTCCCGGGCCGCCCGGACCCCGCGCTTGCCGGACTTCCCCGGCAGTCGGCGACCTTCGTAGGGCGCGGCGCTGAGCTGGAGCAGGTCCTCGCGGCCTTGGCGCCGACAGCGCCGGACGAGACGGCCGGCACTGTGGTGGTCACCGGGCTCGCCGGCACGGGCAAGACCGAACTCGTTCTCCAGGCCGCCCACCGAGCGCTGCGGGAAGAGGGCTGGTTCCCCGGTGGGGTTCTCTTCGTCGATCTGCACGGCTACGACGCGGAGGCCAAGGTGTCACCGAAGCGGGCCCTCGCCATCCTGCTGCGAGCGCTCGGCATCGCCCAGGAACACATTCCGCCCGGGATCGAGGAACGCGTACTCATGTACCGCTCCGCGCTCGACGCACTGGCCGCTGCCGGGCAACGGGTCCTGGTCGTCCTGGACGACGTACCGGCCACAGGCAAGATCCGCCATCTCCTGCCGAGTGACGGGAGCACGGCCACGCTCGTGTCCTCGCGGCACTCCCTCGCGGAACTGGACGCCCTGGCGCTGACCTTGCGGGAGCTGCCCGCCGACGAGGGGCGGGAGTTGCTGGGCGACGTCCTCCGCACGGCCCTGCCCGAGGACTCGCGGATGGCGGTCGAGCCCGGCGAGGCCGACCGGCTCGTCGCGCTGTGCGGCGGTCTGCCGTTGGCCCTGCGCATCCTGGCGTCCCTGCTCGTGGACGTGCCGCCGCGGCCCCTGTCCCTCCTCCGCCGAGACCTCGAGGACACGCACTCCAGACTCTCCGTGCTGAGCCGGGAGGAACGCGCCGTGACCGCGGCGTTCGAACTGTCCTACCGAAGGCTCACCAAAGACCAGGCCAAGCTCTTCCGGCTGGTGTCTCTCCACCCCGGACCGGACTTCTCCACCGAGGCCACGGCCGAGCTGTACGGCGAGAGCCTCAAGGAAACCGAACGGCTCCTGCTGGACCTGGCACGCCGACACCTGGTCGAGCCACGAGAACCGTACGGCCGCTGGCAGCAGCACAGCCTTGTACGCCTCTACTCCCGGGAGCGGCTCACGTCGGGCAACGACTCCTGGGGCGAGGGCCTCATGCGTCTGCTCGCCTACTTCCACAAGATGGCCACGCTGGCGTGCGAAACACTCTTCGGCCCTGTCGTACAGCGACCGGCGGCGGAGCCCTTCTTCTCCGACCGAACCTCGGCGCTGCAGTGGCTGGAGTCAGAACGGCACACCCTGGTCGCGGCCGCCATCTGGGCTCACAAGGCCGGCGACGATCTGATGTGTGTGGCCCTGGCGGTGCCCATCTCGCAATTCCTGATGGAAATGCGATACGTGGAGGACGCCGGGCGGGTACTGACCGCGGGCATCCGGTCTAGTCGAAGGCGCAAGGACGGTTTTCGCGAGGCATCTTTTCTGAGCTCCTTCGGTGTGGTGCTCCGGGACATGCGCAAGCTGCGAAAATCGGTTCGCACCCACTACAGGGCCGTCAAGATCTGCCGGAAGCTGAAGAAGCGCCAAGCCTTGGCCAGCGCGCTGAACAACCTTGGACTCTCGCTACATGAGCAGCACAAGTTCGAACAAGCCGTGGCGGCCCACACCGAAGCCGCACGGCTGTTCAAGCGCGGCGATCACCGGATCGGGAGGGCCCGCGCTCTCAGCAACATCGGCGAGACTCTGATCGAGATGGGCCGTGCGGAGGAGGCTTCCCGCGCCCTCCGCAAGGCCGCGAAAATCTTCCGGAAACAGGGCGACCTGCGCGGTTACTCCCAGGCTCTGGGCGGCCTCGCCAAGGCGATACGGAATGACGGCAAGGCCGAGCGGGCCATAGCCCTGCACAAACGCGCGCTCAACATGACCGACGGCCTGCTCATGCCCCATGAGAGAGCAATCGAGCTGTCCAACTTGGGTGGCACGCTGACCACCGCCGGGGAGTTCGAAGCGGCCCTCACCGCACAACAGGACGCTCTGGGCATCTTCCGGCGCCTGGGCGACCGCCGCGGCGAGGCCATGACCTTGGGCAACATGGCCCTTGTCCGCCAGGAGCAGGGCAAGTGGAACAAGGCTGTACGGCTGCACACCCTCGCCCTGGAGGCATTCCTCGAAGGCAAGGACGACCACGGTCTGGCCACCGAGTTCACGAATCTCGCGAGCGCGCTCCTTCAGCAGGACCGCAACACCGAGGCTCTGGAGAACCTGGAACTCGCCGCGGATCTGTATCACCAGATCGGCGAGACGGAGAAAGCCGTCCACACGCTCGACTTCATCGACCGGGCGCGAAGGCGGACCGGAGCCGGCATGCGAACCGTCGAGAGCCGGATGTGATCGCTCGTGCATGAGGCACACTGGACGTTTGGCCCGCGCGGAAGGGGTGCAGGTACGTGAACGGACCGCTCATCGTCCAGAGCGACAAGACATTGCTGCTCGAAGTCGACCACGAGCAGGCGGGGGCCTGCCGTCGTGCCATCGCGCCGTTCGCCGAGCTGGAGCGGGCTCCCGAGCACATCCATACGTACCGGCTGACTCCGCTGGGGCTGTGGAACGCGCGGGCCGCCGGGCATGATGCCGAGCAGGTGGTGGACGCGCTGGTGGAGTTCTCGCGGTATCCCGTGCCGCACGCCCTGCTCGTCGATGTCGCCGAGACGATGGCCCGCTACGGGCGGCTCGTCCTCTCCAAGCACCCCACCCACGGTCTCGTGCTGACGTCCACGGACCGTCCGGTGCTGGAGGAGATCCTCCGTTCCAAGAAGATCCAGCCGCTGGTCGGCGCCCGGATCGACCCCGACACCGTCGCCGTGCACCCCTCCGAGCGCGGCCAGATCAAACAGACGCTGCTCAAGCTGGGCTGGCCGGCCGAGGATCATGCCGGTTATGTCGACGGCGAGGCGCACGCGATCGAGCTGGACGAGACCGGCTGGGCGCTGCGCCCGTACCAGAAGCAGGCCGTCGAGGGCTTCTGGCACGGCGGCTCCGGCGTGGTCGTCCTGCCCTGCGGCGCAGGCAAGACCCTGGTCGGGGCGGGCGCGATGGCGCAGGCCAAGGCGACGACCCTGATCCTGGTCACCAACACCGTCTCCGCCCGCCAGTGGAAGCACGAGCTGGTGAAGCGCACCTCGCTGACCGAGGACGAGATCGGCGAGTACAGCGGTACCAAGAAGGAGATCCGCCCGGTCACCATCGCCACGTACCAGGTGCTCACGACCCGTCGCAAGGGCATCTATCCGCACCTGGAACTGTTCGACTCCCGCGACTGGGGTCTGATCGTGTACGACGAGGTGCATCTGCTGCCCGCGCCCGTCTTCAAGTTCACCGCCGACCTCCAGGCCCGCCGCCGTCTCGGGCTGACCGCCACGCTCGTACGGGAGGACGGCCGCGAGTCGGACGTCTTCTCGCTCATCGGGCCCAAGCGGTTCGACGCGCCGTGGAAGGAGATCGAGGCGCAGGGGTACATCGCCCCGGCCGACTGTGTCGAGGTACGGGTCAACCTCACCGACAGCGAGCGCCTCGCGTACGCGACCGCCGAGACGGAGGAGAAGTACCGGTACTGCGCGACGACCGCGACGAAGCGGCGGGTGACGGAGGCGCTGGTACGGAAGCACATGGGCGAGCAGACGCTGGTCATCGGCCAGTACATCGACCAGCTCGACGAGCTGGGCGAGCATCTCGACGCGCCGGTCATCAAGGGCGAGACCAGCAACGCGCAGCGGGAGCTGCTGTTCGAGGCGTTCCGGCAGGGCGAGATCTCGGTGCTGGTCGTGTCGAAGGTCGCGAACTTCTCGATCGACCTGCCGGAGGCGACGGTCGCGATCCAGGTCTCGGGTACGTTCGGCTCCCGCCAGGAGGAGGCGCAGCGGCTGGGCCGGGTGCTGCGGCCCAAGGCGGACGGGCACGAGGCGCGCTTCTACTCGGTCGTCGCGCGCGACACGATCGACCAGGACTTCGCGGCACACCGGCAGCGGTTCCTGGCGGAGCAGGGGTACGCGTACCGGATCGTGGACGCGGACGAGCTGCTGGCGGGGGACTGAGGGGTCTGCCGGCGGGGGACTGAGGCGGTTGCGGACTGAGCTGGTTGCGGACTGAGGCCGGCTGCTGGGGGCCGGCTGCTGGACGTGGTGGCTGCCCGGCTCGCTCAGGCTGCCGGCCTCCCCGGCGGCTGCGGCCCACGGGCCCCCGCTCGCCCGGGCCCTGCCCCGACCGCCTCGCCCGCCCCCTCACCCCGTCCCCGCCGACGTGCTCACGCCCGAGCCCGACTCCGTACGTGGCGACGGGACCAGTACCCCGCCCCGTACCGGCGCCGTGCCCGCCGTGGTGCAGACGCGCCAGACCGCGAAGGCCAGCAGGCCCAGGGCGCACAGCGCGTACGGCGAGGCCAGCGGCTGCTGCCACCAGGGCAGCCGGAGGTCCCGTTCACCCTCGTGCGGTACGGCCCAGAAGCTGCGGGCCGTCCAGACCACCCCGACCAGCGCCGCCGTACGGAACCGGCCCTCCGCGATCAGCACCGCCAGCAGCGGAACGCACCACACCCAGTGGTGCGACCAGCTGATGGGCGACACCAGCAGCGCCGTCAGCGCGGTGACCAGCACGCCCCAGCTCTCCGACCCGGCCCGTACGACCGCCCTGCGGGCCGTCCACAGCCCGGCCACCGCCGTGACCCCCGCCACCACCACCCACAGCGCATCTGTCTCCGGGGTGTGCAGGACACGCGCGAGCAGCCCCTGCAACGACTGGTTGTCGACGATCCACGGCTTGCCGACCCGCCCGGTCTCGAAGAGCCGCCGCGTCCAGAACTCGGCGCTGGCCGCAGGCAGTACGAGCACCCCCAGCAGCACCGTCCCGGTGAAGGCGGCGAGGGCGGTGAGGCCCGCCCGTACCCGCCCGGTCACCAGCAGGTACACGATGAAGACCGCCGGAGTCAGCTTGATGCCCGCGGCCACACCGAGCGCGAAGCCCTTCCCGATCGCGTGCTCCGGTCTCGACAGGTCCCACAGCACAAGACACGCGAGGGCGAGATTGATCTGGCCGAAGAGGACGGTCTGGAAGACGGGTTCGAGCCAGAGCCCGGCCGCGACGGCCACGAGCAGCGGTACGGGACCGGCCGGCAGCCCCGCGAAGCGCCAGGACAGCCGTACGAACAGGGCCAGCAGCGCGACATTCCCGATGACGAAGACAACCTTGAGGGCATCGACGGGCAGCCAGGTCGTGGGTACGAAGAGGATCGCGGCGAACGGCGGGTACGTGGCGGGAAGCTGCCACTGGGTGACCGTGAACCCGTAGAGGTCGGTGCCGCCGACGACCGCCGCGCCTTCCGCCCGGTAGACGAGCGTGTCGGCCATGGGGATCTGCCGCGCGACACAGAGCGTGGCGAACACGGCCAGCGACAGGGCGAGCGCGCCCACTGCGGCGAGTGAGCGGGGGGTCACGGTCGGGTAGGTCACGGCCGCGACCCTAGTGGATCAGGCGCGCCACACAGCGACGGAGACCATCGTAAGCGGTGCTCAGGGGGTACGGCGCCGGATGTCGGCCTCCTCCGCGTACTCCCCGAGGACCGCCACCCGGAACGCGGTGCTCACGAAGACCTTGACCGCGCGCAGCGCGTTGCCGACGTGGTGGGCGGGGTGGGGTGCGGTGCCCGAGGCGGTCGCGCCGGGCGGCGCGCCGTGCGGGGCGTGGGATGGGGTGAAGGCTGCTGTGCTCATATGTCCATGATGGATTCGCTGCACCGGCGTACGCATCGAACCATGGACGGAACCTCCCGGGCGGCGCGTACGACTCGGGGCGCGGTGGCCCGTACGACTCCCGGCATACGGGGTCTCCCCTACGGGACGGACACAGGGGCGTCGCGGGCCCGCCGCCGAGGCCCGCACCGGCACCGGCAGAAAAACCATTCGCCCGTCCCGCCCCCGCTGACTACAATCTCCCCTCTTGCCCGCCTCCCTCTGCGGAGCGCCGCCGTCCGGACGGAAACCGGACGGCCACCGCCATGATGTGATCCACGCCGACCGCCAGGGCCCGTCTGTCGACCGACCGGCTCGTGGCGTTTCGGCGTGCGTACTGCCCGGAGGCAAAGACCGTGCCCGCGTACGACCCCGACCAGACCCCCGACCTCGCCACCCTCACCGAACCCGCCGAACCCGAACCGGCCAGACCAGCCGCCCCTGCGGAAACCACCGGCTCCGACCCCGCCGCCCCCCTCGCCGCCGACCCTCTCTCCACCGAGCGCGCCCACCTCAGCGCCTCCCGCTCCGCCCTCCGCGCCATGCGCGAGGACGTCCAGGCGCTCGACATCCGCGATGTCACCGCGAACTGGGTCAACGCCGCCGTCCTGGAGTCCCAGATCGAGGAGCGCATCAAGGCGCTCGCCGATCTCTCCCACACCCCCCTATTCTTCGGCCGCCTCGACTATCTGCACGCCGTGGGCGCCGCCGAGGCCGAAGGCGCCGAGGGCGACCGCTTCTACATCGGCCGTCGCCATGTGCACGACGCCGACGGCGACCCGATGGTCATCGACTGGCGCGCCCCCGTCTCCCAGCCGTTCTACCGCGCCTCCAAGAAGGACCCGCTCGATGTCGCGCTGCGCCGCCGCTTCGGTTACACCGGCGGCGACCTCACCGCGTACGAGGACGAGCACCTCACCGATCCCGCCGAGGCCGTGCAGATCAGCAAACTGCTCCAGGCGGAAATCGAACGCCCGCGTGTCGGCCCCATGCGGGACATCGTCGCGACGATCCAGCCCGAGCAGGACGAGATCGTACGGAGCGGCCTCGGCGGTACGGTCTGTGTCCAGGGCGGTCCCGGCACCGGCAAGACCGCGGTCGGCCTGCACCGGGTCGCGTATTTGCTGTACGCGCACCGCGAGCGGCTGGCCCGTACGGGCACGCTGGTCATCGGGCCGAACGCGTCCTTCCTCCACTACATCGAGCAAGTCCTGCCCGCGCTGGGCGAGTTGGAGGTGAGGCAGTCGACGGTGGACGACCTGGTCACCGGGGCCGGCGGGGTCGCCGGGGCCACCTCGGCCGCCTCGGTCGAGGTACGCGGTACGGACCCGGCACCCGCCGCGGTGATCAAGGGCGACGCCCGGATGGCGGAGGTCCTGCGCCGGGCCGTACGGGCGCATGTGACCCTGCCGACGGAGGGGGTCGTGGTGGTGCGCGGCTCGCGGCGCTGGCGCGTGCCGGTGTACGAACTCGAAGAGATCGTCCGGGAGTTGCTCGCCCGGGACATGCGGTACGGCGCCGCCCGCGAGGCCCTTCCGCAACGGGTCGCGCACGCCGTGTTCGTACAGATGGAACGGGCCGGCGAGGCGCCCGACGACCGTGTGCAGGACGCGGTGGCACGGAACCCGGCGGTGAAGGCGCTGGTCAAGGCCGTCTGGCCGCCGGTCGATCCGGCGAAACTGGTGCTACGGCTGCTCTCCGACGCGGAGTTCCTGGCCGAGCACGCGGAGGGCCTGCTGACGGACGACGAGCAGCGGACGATCCTGTGGACGAAGCCGGCGCGCGGCCTCAAGTCGGTGAAGTGGTCGGCGGCGGACGCGGTGCTGATCGACGAGACGGCCGATCTGATCGCCCGTACGCACTCGTTGGGCCATGTCGTCCTGGACGAGGCGCAGGACCTGTCCCCCATGCAGTACCGCGCGGTGGGCCGCCGCTGCTCGACGGGTTCGGCCACGGTCCTGGGCGACCTGGCCCAGGGAACCACCCCCTGGGCCACGGCGAGCTGGGCGGACGCCCTGCGCCATCTCGGCAAGGCGGACGCGGTGGTCGAAGAGCTGACGGCGGGCTTCCGCGTACCGCGCGAGGTCATCGCGTACGCGTCGAGGCTGCTCCCGCACATCTCGCCGGGCCTGGCGGAGGTCCGGTCGGTCCGCGAGTCGCCGGGCTCGCTGGAGGTACGGGAGGTGCCCGGCGCGGCCGGCGGTACGGACGCCCTGGACGCGGCGGTCGTGGCGGCCTGTACGGAAGCCCTGGCCCATGAGGGTTCCACCGGCCTGATCGCTGCGGACTCCAGAATCCCGGCCCTGCGCGAGGCTCTCGCAGCGGCGGGCATGCCCTGGCTCTCCCCGGGCGAGGAGACGACGGCGGCCTCCCGACTCACCCTGGTCCCGGCCTCGCTGGCGAAGGGTCTGGAATACGACTACGTGGTCCTGGACGACCCCACGCTCGTCGTCACCGCGGAACCGGACGAACGCACCGGCCTGCGCCGTCTGTACGTGGCCCTGACCCGAGCGGTCTCAGGCCTGACGGTCCTGCACTCGGAGCCGCTCCCGCCCGAGCTTCGGGACTGATCCCCTGGCCGGACGAGCGGTTCAGGAGAGCCAGTCGGCGTAACGGGTGGGGGCGAGGCGGGCGTCCTTGTCGGTGAGGACGTCGCCCTTGACGGCGGCGAACATGCCGGCGGCGGGGTCGGTGACGACCGTACGGCTGTCGCCCCTGTGGGCCAGGGTGATCCGGCCCAGCTCGTCCAGGGAGAAGATCTCGGGGCCCGCGATATTGCGAATACCCCTCAGCGGGCTGCCCGCGGCGACGTCCGCCACCGCGTCGGCCACGTCCGCGGCGGCGATCGGCTGGATCGGCGTGGCGGGCAGCCGGACGGTGTCGCCGTCGGCGGTCCAGGACAGGACCGCGTCGATGAACTCCATGAACTGTGTGGCGCGGACGATCGAGTAAGGGATCGGCCCGGCCGCCAGGATGTCCTCCTGGAGCGCCTTGGCGCGGTAGTAGTCCAGCTCCGGCACCTGGTCCACACCGACGATCGAGAGGATCACGAAGTGACCGACGCCGCTCTTCCGGCCCGCGGCCAGCAGGTTGTCCATCGAGGTCCGGAAGAAGGCCGGGGAGGCCTCGTCGAAGGTCGGGGAGTTCGTCAGATTGACGATGACGTCCACCCCTTCCACCGCCGCGTCCAGTCCCCGGCCGCTGATGACGTCGATCCCGGTGGAATGCCCGTGCGGCACCGCCTCATGACCGGCGGCGTTCAGCTTCCTGACGACCTGCGACCCGATCAGCCCCGTACCGCCGATGACCGCGAACTTCATGACGCGCCTTTCGCTGGGAGTTGAGCGGGACTTCCGTGGGATATGTGCCCGAATATGACACATATCCCCTGCGCGAGCGCGGGAAGCTCCCTGCCGAGTGCCGATCAGGCGGACGGCGAAGCCCGCCCCGAACCGCCCCGATCAGCCGTCCAGCCTCAGCCGCCACTCCCGTACCGCCTCCGATGAAACCGGCGCCTCCCAGCCGCCCGGCCTGGCCGCGCCGCCGATGTGGAAGCCGTCGACGCCGGCGTCGACCAGGACCTCCACATGGTCGAGGCGGAGTCCGCCGCCGACCAGCATGTGGGGGCCGTAGCCCGGTTCGCCGCGGCCCGCCGCGCGGGCTTCCGCGAGGAGGGTCGGCAGGCCGTCGTCCACGCCCGTGGCCGAACCGGCGGTGAGGTACGTGTCGAGCCCCGGCAGATCCGCGAGCTGCTTGCGCAGCGCGTCGCGGTCGGCCGCGCGGTCGATCGCCCGGTGGAAGGTCCAGCGGCAGCCGTCCAGCTCCGCGAGCAGCCGTTCCACCGTCACCAGATCGGGCATCCCGGCATCGTCGAGAAAGCCGAGGACGAACTCGTCCGCTCCCTCCGCCCGCAGCCCGCGCGCCGCCTCCACCAGCGCGTCCGCGTCGCCGGGCGCGCCGGGCTCGGCCACCGTGAACCCGTCGGCCAGCCGCAGCATCACCCGCAGCGGGATGTCGACCGCCGCGCGGATCTCCGCGAAGGTCTCGCGGGGCGGGGTCAGCCCGTCCGCCGCCATGTCGGTGACGAGTTCGAGGCGGTCCGCGCCTCCGCGCCGCGCGGCGACCGCGTCCGCCGCGTCGAGGGCGATCACCTCCAGGACTGCACGCTTGCTCATGGGACCTCATTCATAGGGGGGTGGACTTCGGGGGACGGGCAGGGCAGCGCCCGGACGGGCGGGAACGCAGAAACACGGACAGCTACAGGTCTAGTCCAATGTCCAGCCTAAGGGGAGCCAAACCCCGGCGCACCGGCGCACCCGTACCGTGGGCCCCACAAGAATCGCGGCACACGAATAGAAATACCCCCAAGGGGTATGTTGAACTCATCGCCCGCCCGAGGTATACCTGAAGGGAAGAGATACCCCCAGGGGGTACGATGAAGATGTACGGGCCGACACCGAGGAGCCATCAGCCATGAGCCTCGCCCAGACCACCGGCACACCCGCCGAAGTCGAATTGGTGATCGGCGGGATGACCTGCGCCTCCTGCGCCGCCCGGATCGAGAAGAAGCTCAACCGGATGGACGGCGTCGAGGCCACCGTCAACTACGCGACCGAGAAGGCCAAGGTCGTCTACCGCGGCGCTGACGTCGCCGTACAGGACCTCATCGCGACCGTCGAGGCCACCGGTTACACCGCGCGGGAGCCCGCTCCCGTACGGCCGGAGCCCTCGCCCGGCGAGCCCCGCGACGACCGGCCGAGCGCCGAGGACCAGGCCAAGGACGCCGAGCTGCGCTCCCTGCGCCAGCGCCTGATCACCGCCGTCGTCCTCTCCGTACCCGTCATCGCGATGGCGATGATCCCCGCCCTCCAGTTCCAGTACTGGCAGTGGCTCTCCCTCACCCTCGCCGCCCCGGTCGTCGTCTACGCCGGCTACCCCTTCCACCGTGCGGCCCTCACCAACGCCCGCCATGGCGCGGCCACCATGGACACGCTGATCTCGGTCGGCACCATCGCCGCGTTCGGCTGGTCGCTGTGGGCGCTGTTCTTCGGTACGGCGGGGATGCCAGGAATGACGCATCCCTTCGAGCTGACGATCGCCCGCTCCGACGGCGCCGGGAACATCTATCTGGAAGCCGCCGCCGGGGTCACCGCATTCATCCTGGCCGGCCGCTACTTCGAGGCCCGCTCGAAGCGGAAGGCCGGCGCGGCCCTGCGCGCGCTGCTGGAACTGGGCGCCAAGGAGGTCACCGTCCTGCGCGACGGGCGCGAGACCACCGTGCCGACCGCCAGGCTCCAGGTCGGCGACCGTTTCGTCGTACGGCCCGGTGAGAAGATCGCCACCGACGGCACGGTCGTCGAGGGCTCCTCCGCCGTCGACGCCTCGATGCTCACGGGGGAATCCGTACCGGTCGAGGTGTCCGCCGGGGACGCGGTGACCGGGGCGACCCTCAACGCGGGCGGGCGGCTGGTCGTCGAGGCGACCCGTATCGGCGCGGACACCCAGCTCGCGCGGATGGCCCGGATGGTCGAGGAGGCCCAGAACGGCAAGGCCGCCGCCCAGCGCCTCGCCGACAAGATCTCCGCCGTCTTCGTCCCCGTCGTCATCGCCCTCGCCCTGGGCACGCTCGGCTTCTGGCTCGGCAACGGCGCCGGTCTGACCGCGGCCTTCACCGCCGCCGTGGCCGTGCTGATCATCGCCTGCCCCTGCGCGCTGGGCCTCGCCACGCCGACGGCCCTGCTGGTCGGGACCGGGCGCGGGGCGCAGCTCGGCATTCTGATCAAGGGGCCCGAGGTGCTCGAATCCACCCGCCGGGCGGACACGGTCGTCCTCGACAAGACGGGCACCGTGACGACCGGGAGGATGACCCTGCTGGCCGTGCACACCGCCGCCGGTACGGACGAGACCGAGGCGCTGCGGCTGGCAGGCGCGCTGGAACACGCCTCGGAACACCCCATCGCGCGGGCTGTGGCGACTGGGGCGGCTGAACGCCTGGCCGCCATGGCCGGTGCTGGTACAGCCGGTGCGGCTGGTACAACCGCCACGACCGGCACTGATGGCGCTCTTCCAGTGCCCGAGGACTTCGCCAACGTCCCCGGCCTCGGTGTCCAGGGCGTCGTCGAAGGCCACGCCGTCCTCGTCGGCCGTACCCAGCTCCTCGCCGAATGGGAGATCCGTCTCCCCGCCGCCCTGGAGCAGCGGAAGTCCGAGGCCGAGGCGGCAGGACGTACCGCCATCGCCGTCGCCTGGGACGGCGAGGCACGCGCCGTCCTCGAAGTCGCCGACGCCGTCAAGGACACCAGCGCCGAAGCGATCCGCCGGCTCCGCGACCTCGGTCTGACCCCGGTGCTCCTCACCGGCGACAACAAGGCCGTCGCCGCCTCCGTCGCCGCCGAGGTCGGTATCGACCCGGGCCAGGTCATCGCCGAGGTCCTGCCCCAGGACAAGGTCGACGTCATCAAGAAGCTCCAGGCCGAGGGCCGCAGCGTCGCCATGGTCGGCGACGGTGTCAACGACGCCGCCGCGCTCGCCCAGGCCGACCTCGGTCTCGCCATGGGCACCGGCACCGACGCCGCGATCGAAGCGGGCGACCTCACGCTCGTACGGGGCGATCTGCGCGCCACCGCCGACGCCATCCGCCTCGCACGCCGCACGCTCACCACGATCCGCGTCAACCTCTTCTGGGCCTTCGCCTACAACGTCGCCGCGATCCCGCTCGCCGCCGCCGGACTCCTCAACCCGATGATCGCCGGGGCGGCCATGGCGTTCTCGTCGGTGTTCGTGGTCGGCAACTCGCTGCGGCTGCGCGGGTTCAAGGCGCTCTGACCGCGCCGTACGGAGGCGTATGCGGAGACGGTACGAAGCGGCCCCCGGCTTCCCGGCCGGGGGCTCCCGCCTAAGGTCGTGCCATGCCCGCGCCTGAGCCGAACAGCCCCAGCCACGCCCCGGACCCCGCCCTCCGCGACCGCTTCGCCGCCGCCCTCGACACACTCCGTAACGCGGACGCAGGCGCAGGCGGCGCGCGCCCCGACCCGTACCCCTACGCCGACGACCTGCTCGCCCGCTGGGCCGAACCCCAGCGCCGCTACCACACCACCGCCCACCTGCTCGCCGTCCTCGACCACATCGACACCCTCGCCGAGTACGCCGAGGACCCCGATCTCGTACGCCTCGCCGCCTGGTTCCACGACGCCGTCTACCGCCCCGACCGCTCCGAGAACGAGGAGCGCTCCGCCCGCCTCGCTGAACGCGCTCTCAGCGAGGCCGGGCTGAGCGACGACCGTACGCGCGAGGTCGCCCGGCTCGTCCGCCTCACCACCACCCACGCCGCCGCCCCCGGCGACCGCAATGGCGCCGTCCTCTGCGACGCCGACCTCGCGATCCTCGCCTCGGGCCCGGAGGCGTACGAGGCGTATCAGGCCGCGGTACGGGAGGAGTACGGCTTCGTCCCCGACGCCGACTTCCGGGCGGGCCGGGCAGCCGTACTGGAGCAACTGCTCGCTCTGCCGGGCCTGTTCCGCACCCCCTATGCGGTACGGGAATGGGAGGCGCGCGCCCGCCACAACCTCACCGCGGAGCTGACCGGTCTCCGGGCGGAAGGCGCGGAAGGCGCGGAAGGCTAGGAGGCTCGGGCGGGAAACCAGGAGAAAGCCAGGAGAGAAGCCAGGAACGCGAGCCGGGAATGTAACGCCCAATTCCCGCGTTGGCACCTGTCATGCCGGACGCGCCCGACACCACCGCCCTCCTCGATACCTCCGCAAGCCCAGGCACAGAAGCCGACATACACGGCGGGATACCCCGCCCCCGCATGCCCCTCGCCGTCTACATCCTCGGCCTCTCCGTCTTCTCCCTCGGCACCAGCGAGTTCATGCTCTCCGGCCTCCTCCCGCCCCTCGCCGACGACATGAACGTCTCCATCCCCACCGCCGGCCTCCTCATATCCGCCTTCGCGATCGGCATGGTGGTCGGCGCCCCGCTGCTCGCAGTGACCACCCTGCGCCTCCCCCGCCGTACCACCCTGCTCGCCCTGATCACCGTCTTCGGCCTCGGCCAGGTCGTCGGCGCGCTCGCCCCGACGTACGAGATCCTCTTCGCGACCCGTGTCGTCAGCGCCCTGGCCTGCGCCGGATTCTGGGCCGTCGGCGCGGCGGTCGCCATCGCGATGGTCGCGCCCGGCGCCCGTGCCCGCGCCATGGCCGTGATGCTCGGCGGCCTCTCGATCGCGAATGTCCTCGGCGTACCGGGCGGCGCGTTCCTCGGCGAACACCTCGGCTGGCGCTCGGCGTTCTGGGCGGTCGGCGCTGCCTCGGCGGTCGCACTGATCGGTGTCATGACCCTGATCCCGCATATCCCGCGCCCCGCCGAACGGCCGCGTCTCAAGCGGGAGTTGACGATCTACCGCGACCGGCAGGTCTGGCTGGCCATCGCCGCCACCGCGCTCTCCGCGGGCGGTGTCTTCTGTGCCTTCTCGTATCTCGCACCGCTGCTCACGGATGTGGCCGGTCTGGACAGCGGCTGGGTGCCGACCGTCCTCATGCTGTTCGGGGTGGGCGCGCTGGTGGGTACGGCGCTGGGCGGCCGGTACGCGGACGCGCACCTCTTCGGCGTCCTGATCAGCGGCATCACCGCCTCCGCGGTCCTGCTCGTACTGCTGGCACTCACCGCCGCGAACCCGGTGGCCGTGGTCGCGCTGACCTTCCTGCTCGGCGTCTCGGCGTTCTACACGGGCCCGGCGCTGAACGCCCGTATCTTCAATCTCTCCGCCGCCGCCCCCACCCTCGCGGGCGCGACCACCACCGCCGCCTTCAACCTGGGCAATACGGGCGGCCCCTGGCTCGGCGGCGCGGTCATCGACGCGGACTTCGGCTTCGCCTCGACGGCCTGGGCGGGCGCGGCGATGACGGTGGCGGCGATCGCGCTGACGCTCGTATCGCTGCGGTACCACCGTACGAAGTCATACCCACGTGACACCTCGTTCGCGCCCGTCAGTCGATAGACGCCTTACACCGCACTAGAGTTGAGTCTCCATCAGCTTCAGGGGGCGTTTTCGGTATGACGGAGCAGACGGCGGACGGCATCGCGGACCACATCACAGATCAGGCCGAGGGCCCGACCCTCCCCTTCTGGGTCGACGTGGTCGAAGACGAAGACAGCGGCGACGGCAACGCCATGGGCGGCCTCTTCCGCCACGGCTCCGACGGCGAGACCGTCCTGCGCTCCGTCCCCCTCGGCCCCCTCCGCAAGAACCTCGCGGACACCGTCGACGCCCTCCAGAAGGTCTTCGAGGAGGTCGCGAACCGTGGCGGTACGCTCCCCCTCGCCGAGGCCCAGCTCTCCTTCCAGGTCACCGCGAGCGGCGGTATCCAGCTCATCGGCAGCGGCCAGATCCAGGGCACCCGCGGCCTGACCCTGACGTTCAAGCGCCCGTCGTAGCGGTTCCGCTCTCATGCCGCCGTCGCCCCGGTCATCACCCTCGCCCCGCTCCGGACCGTCGTCACGCCCGCGCCACAAGGCCCTGCTCATCGGCGCCAGTGAGTACGACGAACCGGCGATCCGGTCCCTCCCCTTCATCCGCGACGATCTCCAGCGGATGAACACCGCGCTGTCGGAACGCGGTTTCCAGCCCGTAGAGATCGCCGAGTCGCAGCGCGGCATCACCCCGAACGCCGTCAACCGCCACGTCCTGCGCTTCCTGCGCGAAGCCGGCCGCGGCGACACCCTGTTCATCCTGCTCAGCGGCCATGGCCTGCACTTCGAGGGCCGGGACTATCTCATCCCCGAGGACGCCTACTACGAGGGCGGCTCCTTCGCCGAGAGCTGTATCGAGATCGGCTGGCAGAAGGAGCTCGAAGACTCCCCCGCCGGCCAGGTCGTCTTCCTCATCGACGCCTGCCGCGAAGGAGCCGCACGCAAGGCCAAGGCCGCCCCGCCCCGGATGCCCGGCTGGGAAAAGCCCAAGATCGCGGCGGCCCTGCGCCGCAAGGTCGCCTACGTGTACGCCTGTTCCAAGGGCCAGTACGCGCTGTACGTGGACGAGTCCGAGGCCGTCGTCCGGAGCGAAGACGCTCATGGGACCGACATCGGCACCCAGCCCGGCGACTCCTTCAGCCTCTTCTCGCGCGCCGTCTCCGACATCGTGGCCGGCGTCCAGCACACCCTGCACATCGGCGAGTTCGCCGAAGCCGTCCAGCAGCGGGTGACCGAACTGCACACGGCGTACGGCAAGAAGCCCCCGGTCCAGCGGATCAGGGTCGAAACGGACATCCCCTGGCCCGAGTTCACCGTACTGCCGGGCCCGGCCCGCGACTCCTCCGAGCACCCCTGGGTACGGAGCACCGCCACCCATCCCGTCTGGGAGCGCACCGCCCCGGGCAGCGCCCGCGAAGCGCTCAAGGAGGTCTGCGGCACCCTCGCCGGGCGGCTCGCGGACGGGTACGAGAAGGCCGCGGCGGCCCTCCGCGACGACCCCTGGCACGACAGCGAACTGGCCAAGCGCGCGCAGGACCGTCTCGGCTTCCTCACCGACAAGCTGGCCCCAGGCACCCAGCTCTCGCCCAGCGAAGCCGCGCTGGCGGTCCTGCTGCCCCTGGTCAGCCAGGCCTTCTGGACGCACGAGGCCGCACAGCGCGCGGCCGTGGTCGCCAGAGGCCCCGCAGCCGGCGGCTCTTCCGGAGCCCGGGCCTCAGCTGTAGCCGGAGCCGCAGCCAGGACCGGGACCGGAGCCTTAGCCGGGACCGGAGCCGGAGCCGAGGCCGAGGAGACCACCCCCGAGCGCGACCGCTTCGGCAAGTTCGCCCAGGGCTTCCCGCGCCTCCAGCGCCGCCTCCGTACCCTCGAACAGCGCGGCGTCTCCGACGGTTCGGTGGAGCGCATCCGCTGGTGGCTCTTCCACCGCTGGCTGATCCGCCAGCCCGAGCTGTACGCGTCCCAGACCCTCAAGACCCTGCTCGGCCCGCCGCCCGGCGGCCCCGAATGCCCGGCCTGGGCCGCCGATGTGCTGTCCGGGGAGCGCTTCATGCGCTTCCTCCAGGAGCTGCGGGCGACCCCCTTCGCCGTACCCCGCCGTACCCCCCGGCCCGGCGACCACGACGAGTCCGACCACGATCTCGTCGCCGCCATGACCAGGGACGAGCACGAGCTGCGCGAGCCCCTCGTCGCCTCCCTCGCCAAGACCGCGCAGGCCTTCGCCGTCGACCCGCTGGACCTGCCCGAGATCCTCGTCGAGCACATCGGGATCTCCGACAGCGTCAAGCTCACCGATCTGCTGACGACGATCCGCGGCTCGAACTGGCCCAACTCCGGCCTGGGCCGCTCCCTCAAGGCCCTCTGCGAGCACCCCGCCGTACAGATCGCCCTCCGCGAGCACGCCCAGCGCGTCGACGCCCTCCTCCGCGACATCAACCGCTCCCCGGCCCCCGCCCTCGCCCCGCTGCGCTCCCTCCCGCCGTACGCCGACGCCGACCGCGTCCGCCTCAGCGGCAACACCCCCGCCCACCTCTCCGACGGCATCCGCTTCCAGCTCGCCGAGGACCGGGTGCAGGAGCTGCTCATGGGCGAGGAGCTGTACGGCGAACGCGAGCTGGCAATCCGCGAGCTGTACCAGAACGCCCTGGACGCCGTCCGCTACCGCGACCGCCGTACGGAATATCTGCGCCGGTCCGGACAGCGCCCGGAGGAGCGGTTCGAAGGACTGATCGAGTTCGTCCAGTCCGTGGACGACCAGGGGCGCCCGTATCTCGAATGCCGCGACAACGGCATCGGCATGGGCATCAACGAGCTGAGAAATGTCTTCTCCCAGGGCGGCGCCCGCTTCGTGGACCTCCCCGAGTACATCGAGGAGCAGACCGCCTGGGCCGAACTCGGCGAACCGCGCATCGAGTTGCACCCCAACAGCCGTTTCGGCATCGGTGTGCTCAGCTACTTCATGCTGGCCGACGAGATCGAGGTCACCACCTGCCGCATGGGCCGCGACGGCCGCCCGGGCCGCAGGCTCCAGGTCAAGATCGCGGGCCCGGGCAATCTGTTCCGTATCGAGGACCTGGGTCCGGGCACCGAGCCGGGTACGACGGTACGGCTGCTCCTCACCGAGCACAGAGAGCGCATCTCCTGCGTGGACACGCTTCAGAGAGTGCTCTGGCTGGCCCCGTACCGTACGACCGCCGAGCACGGCTCGCGTACTCACGAGTGGGAGCCCGGGCAGCTCTCCCTCAGCGGTCCTGAGCTGGCCTGGCTCGATGACGAGGAGATGTTTTCGCTCAGCGGCGCGAGCTATCCGTCCGACCACCCGGACGTGTGGTGGGTCGACGGTACGGGCTGGCTACTCAGCGATGGACTGCTTGCTTCCACGGTCAACAACGTGGACGAGCCGTACGGCGCCGTGGTCAACCTCGCCGGGGATCACCAGCCCGAGCTGAGCGTCGACCGCAAGACCATCCGCGTCTTCGACAGCAACTATGTGGACCGGCTGCTGGACGAGGCACTGCCCAGCCTCTTCTCGACCGCGCGCCCCCTGCTGCGGCCGGACTGGCTCGAAAAGGTCAGCACCGTGTCGGTGCGCTTCGCGGACGCCGTGGCCGAGCGGGCGCGGACCAGCGAGGTTCAATGGCCAATGGGGGATGCCGAACGGACTTTCGCGGAGCTGGGGTTCTTCCGCCCGGACCAAGTACTACTGCCGCTGGTCACCGGCCGGTATCCGGCGGGCCCTGACACCCATGTCGCCTCGTACATGAGCACCGTCCCCGCTCCCGTACTGCGCTGGAGGCTGCTCACGCTCTACCGGGCGGACCTCGGTGCCCCCCTCACCACGTCCGCGTGGACCAGTTCCGAACTGCCGTGCGCCCGGCCCTCGGACACACTCCTGCTCATCGACACCGGCTCGCCAAGCAATTGGGCCAGCGAGTACAAGTCCTGGCTGGAGGGGGTGAACGGGCTGCTGAGGTACGGTACCCGCCCCTCCAAGTTCGTACTGAACTCAGGCATTCTCAGCCTCAACGCCCTGCACGAGTGGCGCGACCCCGGAGAGCCGACGCCGCTCGACGAGATCCTGCCGCTGGTCCGAGCGACAAGGCTCAATGTGGGAGCGGTCGCGGGACGCCTGATCTCGCTGGGTTATTCCGTCGCCCCGCTGCCGGAGAGCGCCGAGCGGATCCAGCCGGGCGACCTGCTCCTCCTCCGCCCGCTCGGGCAGCCCGGATGGATCCAACCCGGTGATGAGTTGTCGCTGGCCCAGGTGTGCTACAGCGCGGCCAGGGCCGAATGCTCCCCGCGTGAGGCGGCCGATCGGCTCACGGAGTTGGGCTTCACCGTGCCAGAGGAGTCCCCGACGTACGAGGAGATCACGGCTTGGACCTCGGAGGAGCGCGTGATCCTCTTTACTCTGTGGGACTTCCATGCCGATCCTCTGTCTGCGGAAGAAGCGCAGGAGATAAACCACCCGCAGCTCATCAGTGTGGCGCGGTTTTGCGGTGTCACCCTCGACGCGGTGATCAAACTGCTGAAGCGGACGGGCTTCTCCCTGTCCGAGGAGTGCGCGTCGCGCGAGCACACCCCGCTACCCGACGACGACTGGGACATCATCAGCTACAACGACATCGCCCTCACCGTGGACCGCACGGTGCCGGTGCCCCATCTCGCGGGAGTCGCGTACCGCACCGGCAGGACTGTAGAAGGCGTCGCGGAGAAACTGAGCGCGCTCGGCTTCGAGGTCCCCGAACTCCCCCTAGGCCGGCCGCTGCCGAACAAGCAGGACCTCAACTTCTTGTGCGAACGGTATGTGACCGTCTCGCACGACGCCTGGCCGGATGAGGAGGAACCCCTCTGGGTCCAGGACATCGCCGAGCGGGCCTACTACTCGAATCTGTCGATGACGGAGGCGGCGGCAAAGCTGCGGTCACTGGGCTACGACTGTCCGCAGGACACCGAACTGCTAGACCGTTTCCAACAGTCGGACAGCGACGTGCTGCGGTTTGACACGCCGAGGAAGGTCACGGCGGTGCAGTCGTACGCGGTGGCAGACCATGTCGGACTGAGCCCGACGGAAGTGGCAGAATGGCTCAGCCTTTTCGGGTACGAGGTCGAGCCCGAGTCGGAGGCGGTGCGGCGGGACCGGAATGCGCAAGACCTGTTGGGGGCCGTGCTGGCGGGCGCACGGGAAATCCGCCTGTCCGAGCTTTCTGAGATGGCAGGCACCGAGATCTCCCTCCCCACCCTGGCCTCGGTCGCCATGCACCAGCGGCTGCCCTTCCGTACCGTTGCCCTCAAGGCGACGGAGCTGGGGCTGCGGCACGAGGCGGAGGAGTGGTTCGTGGCGGACGAGCCCGAGGAGAAGGCGGCCGAGGCCGAGGCTCCCGGCACGGAAGCGGCCGGGACCGAAGAGGATGGCGCTCAGCCCGCGGACTGAGCGCCACGCGCCGCCTCTTGGACAGCGGACGGCAGACGGCCCGGCCGGCAGTACGGGGCTGAAGCCCCACAGCCGGACCGGGCCTGCCGATGCGGAAGTGCCAGTGCCGGGCGTGCCGGTCAGTCGCCGGTGTTGGTCGCCCAGACAGGCTTGTTCGCGTTGTTGTAGACGACGACATTGCCGTCGTCCTGGACCGCCAGGTACCGGCCCTTCTGCCACGTCCCGGCGGCCCAGAGCGCCTTGCCGGCCTTGTTGTACACAACGAGGTTGCCGTCGCTCTGCATGACGAGGCGGTCGGCGTTGGGGTAGACGTTCGGGGCCTGCCAGACGGGACGGTTGTCCTTGTAGAGGACGACGTTGCCGTCGCTCTGGACGCGCAGGATGGCGCGTCCGTTGCCGGAGGTCCACGCCTGGTTCTTGCCGAGGGTGGCGGGCGCGTAGAACTTGGAGTCGCTCCGCAGCGTCTCCTGGAGCTGCGTGCTCTCGACGGTACGGACCGCACGGCCGCTCTCCACCGCGTCAGCGGCGGGAACGGCGGCCAGAACGGGCAGGGCTGCGAGGGCGAGCGCGGGAAGGCCGCGCCGCACGAGGTTTTTGATCACAACCCGGTTGTAGGCAGCCCGCGTGTGCCCCGAACAGCCCACCGGCCACGAACTCACCCGTACGGCCCAGCGTTTTCATCGCCGAAACGACTCTGCCTGCCCAGCGACCGTGTTCTTAAACCAACTCGTTCTTCGCGGCCGACTCATCCTTTGCGGCCGCCGTACGGAACGGCCCCTCGACCGCCTTGAGCCGCTGCATGGAGGTCAGTTGGACGGCGAAGTGTACGGCGGCAGCGGCGGCGAGAATGTGCAGCACGTCGGCGGCCATGTACAGCACCACCCCCTCCTCGATCTCGGTCAGCGTCTTGGCGGCCGCGTCATTCCTCCCGGCGTACGAGTTGAGCAGCATGCTGGAGACGAACAGCCCCCACCACAGGTTCACCGGCCAGACCCGCGCCCGGTACCGCTCGCCGTCGGCCGGCAGCGAAGTGGCGGCGCCCCACATGTCGAAGGCGATGCGGTACGGCATCCAGAAATTCGCCAGCGGAATCAGCCAGGCTCCGATGGCCCACCCCGGTCCCCTGCGGAACCGGTCCGGCGCCAGCGGCCCGGTTTTGCGGCGCATTTGGAAGAACCAGACGATGAAGACGATCGCGCAGGGCAGGTACACGACGGCCTGGTACCACGCGGCCGTGTCGTACAGCGAGGCGGCGGCATCCAGTTCCTGCTGCGGGGCCGTGGCGAAGCCGCCGTCTCCGTCGATCACCGACCGGAGCCGGACTTCGGTGAACAGGCTGAACAGATCGCTGAGGGCCGCGAGAGCGAGCCCCGCGACGGCCACGGCCAGAAGTCCGTGCGACGCCGCAGTCGGTTCTCCGGGCAGCGGCGGACGCGGACGCGGATCAGTGGATGCGGACATGACGATGAGAGCCCCCCACAGGCGAGAAACGGAACGGCCTGCGAAGGAACCCGCGGCCGAGTCACGATACGCCGGACATCAGAGTCCCGTCCATGACAATTCCGCAGGTGAGCCGGTGCGTCGACCCGAAACGATCAGTAAGCCTCGGGTCCAGGCCATGCCGCCGGGCCCGGACCCGAGCCGGCCCCGGACGCATGGCGCTCGGCCCGCTGCCTAGGCCGCTGGGGCCGGTCGTCCCTTCGGCCTTCTCAGGCCCGCTTCCGTGAGCCTCCGTACCAGTTCCTTCGAGCCGACCTCCACCGCGCCCCCACGCACCAGATCCCCGTACCGCTCCCCCGGCACGTCGTAGTGGTCGCGCTCGAAGGCCCGGCGCGGGCAGCCGGCCGCCGCCGCGAAGGCGTGCAGTTCGTCGAACGAGACATCGCTGACCAGGTGCGACCACAGCCGCCCGTGCCCCGGCCAGGTCGGCGGGTCTATATAGACCGTCACGAGCCGCCCGCCCCCGTTCCCGTCCCCGTCCCCGTCCCCGCCCTCAGCGCGCCCACCGCCGCGACCACCACGCCCGCCTCCGAGCAGACCCAGTGCGGATCGGGCCCCAGTTCGGGCTCTACATCGAGCGCGTGCGGCTCGGTCTCCACGCCCCCGGTCTCCGTACAGACCGGGCAGAGCGGCCACCGTCCGTACCGTTCCAGCAGCGCGTCCTGCACATCCTGGGCGACCAGCCCCGCCACGAACGCCGCGCCCTCGGGCCACTGCTCCACCCACCAGCGCCGGTGCGAGACCGACTCCTCCACCAGCGACACGACGTCGGCGCGCGCCACCCCGCCCGCCGCCAGATCGGCCAGGACCAGCGCCCGCGCCGAATGCAGCGCGCGCTCCAGCGGATCCACTTCATCCACCTCAAGGTCCGGGTCAGGTCCAAGGCCAGGATCGGGGTCGGGATCGTCGATACGGTCGCTCATTCCGCCATTGTCAGGGATGACCGGGGGTTGACGACCGGCGCGGGCCGAAAATATCTTTCAGAGGTGACCCAAGACGTGAAGGAAATTTTCAGCGGCGATCCGCCGCCCGCCCCCGCGGCACTCGCCGCCAAGGTACGCACCCTCGCGCCCACCATGACCCGCTCCATGCAGCTCGTCGCCGAGGCCGTCGCCGGCGACCCGGCCGGCTGCGCGGCGCTCACGGTCACCGGGCTCGCCGAGCTGACCGGTACGAGCGAGGCCACCGTCGTCCGCACGGCCCGGCTCCTCGGCTACCCCGGCTACCGCGATCTGCGCCTCGCCCTCGCCGGCCTCGCCGCGCAGCAGCAGTCAGGACGTGCGCCCGCCGTCACCGCCGACATAGCCGTGGACGACCCGATCGCCGATGTGGTCGCCAAGCTCGCCTACGACGAGCAGCAGACCCTCGCCGACACCGCCGCCGCACTCGACACCGTCCAGCTCGGCGCGGTCGTCGCCGCTGCCGCCGCCGCCCGCCGGATCGACATCTACGGCGTCGGCGCCTCCGCCCTCGTCGGCATGGACCTGGCGCAGAAGCTGCTCCGTATCGGCCTGATCGCGCACGCCCACTCCGACCCGCACCTCGCCGTCACCAACGCCGTCCAGCTCCGGGCCGGCGATGTCGCGATCGCGATCACCCACTCCGGCTCCACCGGCGATGTCATCGAGCCGCTCAGGGTCGCCTTCGACCGGGGCGCGACGACGGTCGCGATCACCGGCCGCCCGGACGGCCCGGTCTCGCAGTACGCCGACCATGTGCTGACGACCTCCACCGCCCGCGAGAGCGAGCTGCGCCCGGCCGCGATGTCGAGCCGTACGAGCCAACTCCTCGTCGTCGACTGCCTGTTCATCGGGGTCGCGCAACGTACGTACGAGACGGCGGCGCCCGCGCTCTCCGCGTCGTACGAGGCCCTCGCGCACCGGCACAGCCCCCGCAGCGCCACCCGCTGACCCGCCGCCCCGGCCGGCCTCCGGCACCCGCACCCGCACCGGTACCCCCAGCAGAAAGAGCCGCTTCTCCATGACCTCCCAGCACGGCGAGCACAACGGCGCGCAGCGCGGCGCCGATCGGCACAGCGAGGGGCGCGAGGGGTACGAGGAACTCCGCGCCCAGCTCGACACCCTCACCACCGAGGCCTTCCGCCCCGAACTGGCGGAGATCGACCAGCTCCCCACCCTCGACATCGCCCGCATCATGAACGGCGAGGACACCACCGTGCCCGCCGCCGTCGCCGCCCAGCTCCCCCGTATCGCCGCCGCCATCGACGCCACCGCCGAGCGCGCGGCCCGCGGCGGCCGGCTGATCTACGCGGGCGCCGGTACGGCAGGACGCCTCGGCGTCCTCGACGCCAGCGAGTGCCCGCCCACCTTCAACACCGACCCGGAGGACGTGGTCGGGCTGATCGCGGGCGGCCCGGGCGCCATGGTCACCTCCGTCGAGGGCGCCGAGGACTCCAAGGAGCTGGCCGCCGCCGACCTCACCGCCCTGAAGCTCACCGCGGCCGACACAGTCGTCGGGATCTCCGCCTCGGGCCGCACCCCGTACGCGGTCGGCGCGGTCGAGCACGCCCGCTCCCTGGGAGCGCTCACCATCGGTCTGTCCTGCAACGAGGGCAGCGCGCTCGCCGCGGCGGCCGAGCACGGCATCGAGATCGTCGTCGGCCCCGAACTGATCACGGGTTCCACCCGCCTCAAGGCCGGTACGGCACAGAAGCTCGTCCTCAACATGATCTCGACGATCACCATGATCAAGCTGGGCAAGACATACGGAAACCTGATGGTCGACGTCCGCGCCTCCAACGACAAGCTGCGGGCGCGCTCCCGCCGTATCGTCTCGCTCGCCACCGGCGCCCCCGACGACCGCATTGAGAGCGCTCTCACGGCCACCGACGGCGAGGTCAAGAACGCCATCCTCACCATCCTGGGCTCGGTCGACGGCCCCACCGCCGCCGCGCTGCTGGCCGACTCACAGGGGCACCTCCGCGCGGCACTGAAGGCGGCGGCGCAGGAGGCAGCCCGCTGATGAAGCACGAGATCGCCCATATGAAGCGGAACGGAGGCGGCGTCATCGTCAACTTATGTGGAATCGGATGGATCTAGGGCCTGTTGGCTATGTCGGAAGTCACAGTGAGTCCCGGCGCGGGCCTGGCATGTGGGGGACTCCCGGCTGTGAGGGGAATGGGGAACGCGAGGGGAGACGGGATGAATGCAGCCCGGATGGCACTTTTTCGCCCGCCGGCCATCACGACAACTGGCCCGTAAGGCGATCGCCCACAACACCCTTGCCCGGGCTGGCAGGTGTTCGGTTACCGGTCAGGGGCCGGTCGCCTCTTCGCCGACGATCCCGAGTCCATCAAGGCGTCCGGGACCGGCGGAACACGTATGTGCCTGCCCTGTTCACCAGGTGTCCCAGTGCAGCACCTTCTCCCTCGGGATGCGGCGGGCCGGGCGGAAGTCGGTGCCGAGGGTGAACGCCACCGGGATGAACGCCGCCTGCATGACGTCGTCGTAGGGGATGCCGAGGACGCGGGCCGACTCCTTCTCGTGGACGAGGTTGCCGGTGGTCCAGCAGCTGCCGAGGCCGCGGGCGCGGGCGGCGAGCATGAAGCTCCAGACGGCGGGGAGGATGGAGCCCCAAGTGCCGGCCTGCTTCAGGATGGGCGCGTTGTCGGTGCGGCCCTCCACACAGGGCACGACGATCGCCGGGACCTCGTGGATATGCTGGTAGAGATGGGCGGCGCCGGAGTACACCCGCTCCATGTGCGCCACGTCGGCTCGGCGCACGTCCCGTTCGGGGACGGGGTCGGAGACGCCCGGCGTGCGCACGCCGTCGCGCCACACCTCGGCCAGCGCGGCCCGCCGCTCGGGGTCGGTCACGATCACGAAGTGCCAGCGCTGACGGTTGCGGCCGGTCGGTGCCTGGACCGCCAAATCCACGCATTCCTCAAGCAGTTGGCGAGGCACGGGCCGGGTGAGGTCGAGGCGGTGACGGACCGCCCGGGTGGTGGAGAGGAGTTCGTCGGAAGAGAGGTCGAGAGTCATGCGTTGACCTTCGCGGGGCGTGCCGTGCGGCGACAACGCCGGGCTTTCACTGGATGAAAACGCGAGGTGCGAAATGGCCGAGAGCGTTGCCGGGCGGGTCTTCTCGGTGCTGGACGCGTTCGTGGGCGCGCCGGCCACGCTGCGTCTGACGGAGATCGCCCGACGGACCGGACTGCCGGTGCCCACGGCGCTGCGGATGGTGCGGGAGCTGGTCGCGTGGGGCGGGCTGGAGCGGGCGGCCGACGGCTCCTACCGCCTGGGCACCCGCATCCGCGCCCTCGGCGCCGCGGCCCCCTGCCCGCGCGGCCTGCTCGACCTCTCGCTCCCCGCCCTCCGCACGCTCACATCCCGCACCGGCGGCCACGCGGACATCGCCGTCCCCTCCGACGGCACGGCGCTGTGCCTGGTCAGCGGCAAACGCCTGCCACTGCACGCCACATCGGCCGGCAAGATCCTCCTCGCCCACGGCCACGGCCCGTCGGCGGAGGTACGGCGCCACACCCGCCACACGGTGACCGCCCCGGGCACCCTCGGCTCCCAGCTGATCCGCATCAGGGAGACCGGCATGGCCACCGCCCACGAAGAGTACGTACTGGGCGAACTCTCCTTCGCTGCACCGGTGTTGCGGAACAACCGGGCCGTGGCGGCGGTCTTCGTCACCCTGCCCACCAGCACGCCGTACGACCGCGTCGACAGCGCCCTCCGCGAGGCGGCCCGCACCATCGGCCGAGGACTCGCCAACCCACCGCGATAGCCGCACCGACCGCCCTCGACGTGCCACGGCCAACTGTGCACGAGGTCGCTGGCCTGCGGTCATGGCCCCGATCCCGTGGGGCAAGTTCCCCACTGTCGCGGAGCACCAACTGGCCCGCCGGTGGCTGGAGTTCATGGCCAACATCGGGCGAGCACCCAACACAGTCGACGCGTACGGACGTGCGGTCGAGGACCACCTGCGGTTCTGTGCCTCGGCAGGCACGGACCCGCTACTGGCCCGCGCGGACACCGTCGCTGCCTGGATCAGGAACATGCTGGACTGACCATCGCGTCGGACGCCGAAGGCTCCGCACCGGGCCGAGACGGGTCTGGCGAACGCAACCGTCCAACAGCGCCTGGTCGCGGTCCGGTCCTTCTACGAGTACCTGGTCGAAGACGGCCTGCGCGAACAGAACCCAGTCCGCCGAGGACAGGCAGGCCGTGCCGGCCGCAGACCCCGCCAGGGCCTGGTACGGCATATCGAGCAAGCTCCCTGGATCCCCAACGAGGATGTCTGGCAACGGATCCTGGCCGCCTGCACCGCCGAATCACTGCGCAACCGGCTGATGGTCACGCTCGCCTACGACGGTGCTCTGGGCCGCGAAGAACTCGTCCACCTCGACGTCGGGGACTTCGAGCCCGCGCACCGTCTGATCCATCTGCGGGCGGAGACCACCAAATCCCAAAGGGCCCGGGAGGTGGCCTTCGGCACCACGTCCCAGCTGTTCGTGGCCTATCTCCGCGAACGCCGCACGCTGTTCGGCCGCATCGACGGGCCGCTGTTCCGGTCAACGTCGAACCGCAACTGCGGTGCCCCTCCGGGGGCTTCAAGCTGGTCGAAGACCGTCGAACGCATCGCCCGACGCGCCGAGGCCGCCCGGCTGTCCACCCACACCTTCCGGCATCTGCGGCTCACCGACCTGGCCCGGGCCGACTGGACCATCGACCAGATCGCCCAGTATGTCGGCCACCGCGATCTGGCGACCACCATGCGTTGCATCCAGCTGTCCGGCCGTGAACTGGCCGCCCGTTTCCACCGTGCGAACACCACCATCCACGCCGACCGCGAACGACTCTCGCCTCACTGCTGGAGGAGCCATGAACCAAGCCGACACCGGCCGGGCCCCCAACGGGGCGACGACACGTGATGCCCTGCTCGACCTGATGCGCCCGGTCGACGAGGCCGTACGGGATTGGCCCCGCAAAACGGGCCGCGCCGCACGCAACCGAGTCCTCGACGCAGTCCGCGCCCACGGCCGCTCCTACCAGTCATGGGACGAAGCCACCTGGGCGGAGGTCTCCCGCACGGCCGGCGCGGCCCGTCTGCACATCGCGGCCCTCGGGCACCTCCTCGGCGGGCATCACCGCCTGCACCACACTGCCGGAATCAACCAGTTGCACAGGCTGGCGGACCTGATCTTCGGCCCCGGAGCCACCGAGCCCGCACTGCGCGAGGTCGAACAGACGCTGAGCTCCTGGCAGACCTCCCCGCACCTGCTGGAGTGGCAGGTCGGCAACGCGGTCCTCGACGCCCTCCTCAGCGCCGGAAGCCCTCGCCTGGAAGACCTCACCGACACCCTGGTGCGCCAACTGGTCGCCGATTATGACAAGGCGGACGGACTGCACAGCCGACGCCGCGGTCTGATCAAGCTCTCCCGGGTGCTCGCGGGGAAAGGCATCATCCCCGCCCCGCTCCACAGCAACGAGGGCAAGGCCGGCCCCCGTTCCGACATGCTCTCCACTGTCCCGCCGGAATGGGCCGACTGGGCCCTGCGCTGGCGGAAGTTCTCCACGCATGAGCCCGGGAGACCATCCGCTCAACGTTCTCCGTCATCCTCATCGCCGCACGCTGGGCCGCGGAAAAACACCCCGCTGTCATCGCACCGGATCAGTTGACCAGGGACATGGCGGCCGAGTACGTCGCCGACACCATACAGGCCACCGTCGGCCAGTGGGCCGGACACAACCGCAACCGCAGCCGCTTCGGCCAGCCCATCGCCCCCGGCGGCCGGGCGGCACGGATCGGCAGCATCCGCGGATTCTTCTGCGACCTCATCGAATGGGAATGGATCAAACCGCGCTTCGACCCCCGCCGCGTGATGAGCATGCCCCTGTCCCTGCGCGCCCAGATGGGACCCAACCCCAGGATCATCGACGACGCGTCATGGGCCAAGCTCATGGCCGCAGGGCTGACCCTGAACGCCGAGGACCTCAAGCCCTACGGCTCCGGCCGGGCCCGCAAAGCCGGCTGGCAAGCCACCTACTACCCCGTCGAGATGGTCCGCGCGATGGTCGGCGTCTGGCTGTTCGGCGGCTACCGCGTCGACGAGATCCGCCGGCTCGAACTGGACTGCGTCACCTGGGATCAAGGCACCGACGACACCACCGGCGCGCTCTTCACCATCTGCCTGCTGCACATCCCGCAGAACCAAACCTCCCGGCCGTTCAACAAGCCGGATGGACCGCCTCCAGGCGTCCCCACCCTCACCCACCGAAAGGTCACGCTCCTGTTTCGATTCTCAATAACTTGTCACTTCCTCCAGATAGCCATGAGCCGCCATCTCCACGCTATGTATAGGCTTTCACCACACAGAGTGGTCATGGATGGCTAGCCTGGCCAGACAGAGCAGACAAACGCCACCACGTGTTCTGGGGGAGTGCCCATGCCGGTTCAGAAGCCGCTCGACCCGTCGTCGTCGCCACGCGCCATGCTCGGTGCGGAGTTGAGGTACCACCGCGAGAGAAAGGGCATGTCTCAGGGCGAGTTGGGGCAGCCGCTGTTCGTGAGCGGTGCGTTCATCGGGATGTTGGAGGTGGGCGTCCGGAGGATGCAGCCGGAGTTCGCCGTCAAGTTCGACGAGATCTTCGAGACCGGGGAGTACTTCTTCCGCCACTGCGAGGTGCTGAAGAAGTCGAAGTACCCGGACCACTTCGCGGAGGCGGCGGAGGCCGAGGCGACGGCGGTGATGATCAAGGAGTACGCGCCGCTGCTGATCCCGGGCTTGTTGCAGACGGAGGCGTACGCGAGAGCGGTCTTCCGCGCGGGGTTGCCCACGGCAACGGAAGAAGTCATCAACGAGTTGCTGGTCCCACGAGTGGAACGGACCAAGCTGCTCAACGAGCCTGCGGTGCCCACGGTTTGGGCGGTGCTGGACGAAGCCGCGCTGCGCCGGGCAGTCGGCGGCCCCGCGACGATGGCCGAGGCACTACGCCATATCGCCGCGCTCATGCGCCGCCACCGCGTCATCGTGCAGGTGCTTCCGTTCACGTCCGGCGCCCACGCGGCAATGGGCGGCGCCCTCAAGCTGATGGACTTCGACGACGCCCCTCCGCTGGCCTACGTCGACGGGTTGGCATCGGGCCAACTGCACGACGATCCGGCTACTGTGCGGCGTTTCGCACTGACCTACGATCTGATTGGGGCCAGTGCACTGTCACCCGAAGCTTCCTTGGCCCTGATCGAATCAGCGGCGGAGGATTACGCGCATGAAGAGCAGCAGGCATGAGTACGACCTGAGCGGCGCGTCCTGGCACAAGTCCAGCCACAGCGATGCCAGCGGCGGCAACTGCCTCGAAGCCGCCCGCACCCCCACCGGCATCGTGCCCGTCCGGGACTCCAAGATCCCCGCCGGGCCCGTTCTCACCTTCCCGGCGGTGAGCTGGGCCGCCTTCATCAGCCAGGTCAAGGCCGAGCACGCCGCATAGGCCCCGGCTCCGTACCAGCCCCCGCCCCAGCACCCGCACCGCAACCGCCGGGGACGGCCGAAGCCGCCGCCTCCGGCGTCCTCGCCTATCGTGGGAAGCGTGCTGGAGTGGACCGACCATGATGTGGACGGGCTCCTGGTCCGCGAGGCCCGTGACCCCACGGTGACGGAGCGCGGCCGGGTACTGATGGTGCCCGGGGCCATGCACGGCTGGTGGGCGTACGAGCGGTGGATGCCGGTGTTCGCGGAGGCGGGCTGGACGCCGCTGGCGATGTCGCTGTCCAACCACACGGGCTCCCGGTCCCTGCCGGACGCGGAGTTCCTGGCGTACACGCCCGGTGACTACGCGGCCGAGGTACGTACGGTCCTGCTCACCCTCTTCCCCGACCTCGACCCGGATCTGAGGCCGCCCGTCCTGCTGGGCCACAGCATGGGCGGCCTGGTGACGCAACTGGTGGCCGAGGCGTACGTACCGTATGCCCTTGTCCTGGTCTCGACCGTGGGGCCGGGACAGCTCGGCCCGACGCGGGTCGAAGGATTTCCGGCGGACCGCCCGGTGACGTACGGGCGGGAGGAGATCCAGGAGATGTGGTTCCGCCATATCTCCGAGGAGGACCTCGATCATCTGATGGGGCGGCTGACCCCCGAGTCCCCCGCCGTCCTGAACCGCCTCAGGAACGGCACCGTCACCATCGATCCCAGCACCATCCGCTGCCCGGTCCTGGCGGTGGGCCCGGAGAACGACCGCGCGCCGGTCCATGACATCCGTACCGTCGCCAAGCTCCTCGGCGCGACCCCGGTGCTCGTCCCCAACACCGGCCACGACATGATGCTCGAACTCCCGGGCCTCCCCGCCGCCTCCACCATCACTGCCTGGCTCAACACCCTTACCCCGGCCGGTATTTAGGCAGCCGCTCACGCTTCCTGGGCTACGTTCCCTGGGCGGGGGCCGTGATGAGGGAAGCCGCTCGCTCCGCGGCGCTGCGTTCCACGCACAGCTCGTTGCCCTCGGGGTCCGCGAGCGTTGCCCAGCCCGTGCCGTCCGGGCGGCGGTGGTCGGCGAGGAGGGTGGCGCCGAGGGCGAGGAGGCGGTCGACCTCCTCGTCGCGGGTACGGTCCTGGGGCTGGAGGTCCAAGTGGACACGGTTCTTGGTGGACTTGGCCTCGGGCACCGTGATGAACAGCAGCGCCACGCCCTCCGCCGTCACCAATACCTCCGGATCCCCGGGGTGATCGTCCTCGGCGAGCGATCCCCCGAGCGCCTCGGCCCAGAATCCGGCGAGCGCGTACGCGTCGGCGCAGTCGAATGTGATGTGTCGTACGAGCGAAGTCATGCGCGCCACTCTGATTCGTCACGCCCGCCACTGTCCAGGCGATTTCCGCCGCCCGCTGCGCCCGTAACTGAGCGCCGCAAAGGCCTGGATTGCGGCCGCGGCGAGGAGCGTGGCGGGGAGGGAGTGGGGGGCGAGGGGGGCGGTGAGGGTGGCGCCCAGGGCGAAGGCGGTGATCTTGAGGCTGGCGCCGGTGGTGAAGATCTGGGCGCGCAGCCGCTCGGGCGCCTCCCGGTGCCGTACCGCGAACAGCGCCGCGAGCTGCGGCCCTTCGCCCAGACCGGCGATCAGCGCAGCGACGATCAGCGGAACCGGCCGGCCGGTCGCGGCGAGGAGAAAGGCAACCGCCAGTACGAGCGTGCCGCACCGGAGAACGGTGTCGGGCCGCCGCATCAGCCGGGGACACCGGGCGAGCACCGCATTGGCCGACAGCGCGGAGACTGCGACACCGGAGAGCAGCAGGACCCCATGCCCGGCCGCCCCGTACACCCGCTCCCCCAGCAACGGACTGCACGCGACGAACATGCCCTGCCCCACACAGGAAATGACGGACCCGGCGGTGGCCCGGGCGAGGGGCGGGGTACGGACGATGGCCCGGACTCCGGCCCGGATGTCGGCGGCGAGAGGGGTACGGGCCGAGGGCCGGAGCGGGAGCGGAGACAGCGGCGCGGGCGGGGGCGGGGGCTGGAACGGAGGCGGAAGCGACGGTACGGGGAGCCTCCACGCCGCCGGCACCGCCGCGCCGATCAACGTCGCGGATACGATCACGCCCGCCGGCGCCCCCACCGCGCCCGCGACCGCTCCCGCTGCCGCCGGACCCAGCAGGCTTGCCGCGTTGAAGGTCATCGCGTCGAGGGCGGTGGCGCGGGGGAGGCCCTTCTCCCCTACTACGTGCGGGAGTTGGGCGGTCCAGCCGCCCGACAGAGCCGGGCCCAGCAAGCCCGCGCAGGCCGCGATCAGGAGCGTGGCCACCACCGGTACGCGCCCGATGCTCAGCAGAATCAGGACAAGGGCCGACGCGTACGCCCCCAGCGCCACGGCCAGCAGCCGGCCCGGACGGGGCGATCTGTCGAGCAGTACACCGAAGACCGGGCCGCCGACCGCCGCCGAGACCGTGATACCGGCGAGCAGCAGGGTCGCCGTGGACGCCGATCCGGTGATCGCCAGCCCAGCCAGAAGCAGCGCCGGGCCCGACATCTCGTCACCCGTACGGGCCGCGGCGGCCCCTACGACGTACGACCGGAGTGCGTAACGCTTTCGCATGCTCGGCACGTTACGCACGTAACTCAAAACTTGACCAGATGCGTTACATTCGGCCCATGCCACCACCGGCCCCGAACCCGAAGCCCTCGGCCACCGCCCAGCGAACCGCCGCCCTCATCAACGCCCTCACCACCCACGAGAGCCCACCAGCCAACGCGGCCACCACAGCCGACACGGCCGGCGCGATCGTCACAGTCACCGAAGTCCTGCGCGAACACGGCGAAGCCGACCCCATCGAACTCTCCTCCCAGGACATCGCCGACATGCGTGCCGTCGCGCTGAAGCTCCGCGAAGTCTTCGCCGCCGATGACGTCGGCTCCGCCGCCGCCTCACTCAACCGTCTGCTGCGCCTGAGCCCGGGCCCCCTCCGTCTCACCTCGCACAACGGTCTGACCGCCTGGCACCCGCACCTGGACAGCACGGACGACGCGCCGTGGGCCGAGTGGTTCCTCGCCTCGTCGTGCCTCGCGCTGACCGTTCTCGTCTGGGACCGGCAGCGCCCGCCCGGCGGCATCTGCGCGTCGGCCGGCTGCCGGAACGTATACGTCACCCAGGGCAGCGGCCTCCCCCGCCGCTACTGCTCCCGCCGCTGCGCGACCCGCGAACGCGTGGCCGCCCACCGCCGCGCCCACACCTGACCAGCACCAGCCCCGCGCCCCCAAACCCCAAACCCCAAGCCGCAAGCACCAAGCCCCGAGCACCAAGCCCCAGGCCCAAAAAGCCGTCACCGCGGCCGCAAGCCCGCCAGCAGCGTCTCGACCGTCTCCGACACCAGCACCCCGAGCGGCTTCGCGCCGTTCATCCCCGTGGCCGCGAGCACCGCGAGCCCCTGCAACAGCGCCAGCACCGCCATATCGGCCCGCCCCGTCGTATCGGGGTCGATGTCACCCCGCGCCCGGGCCTCCGCGAGCAGCCGTACGGGCGCGGCGAACGCCCTGTCGTTGGCCTCCCGCAGCCGGTCCCCGCGCGAACCCTCCTTCGGGCCGTGCATCAGCCCCAGCAGCTCACGGTGCTCGACCGCGAACTCGACATACACCTGCGCGAAGAGCACCAGCCGCTCGGTCACATCGCCCTCGGCGCCGTTCAGCGCCGCGTCGAGCCTGCGGCCGAGCCGCTCGTACCCCACCTCGGCGAGGGCGTCGAGCAGCGCCCGCTTGTCGGGGAAGTGCCGGCGCGGCGCGGCATGGCTGACGCCGACCTCGCGGGCGAGTTCCCGCAACGAGAGGCCGTCGGCGCCGTGTTCGGCGAGGGTACGTTCCGCCTGCCGCAGCAGCGCGGTACGGAGGTCTCCGTGGTGGTAGGGCCGGGGTGCGGTCACCGGACCACCCTACCTAGATGTTGCCATTGACTACAATGTATCCATTGACTACTTTGCAGCCATGACCAGCTCACCCAGCAGCACTCCCCGCACCACCACCGCCCCCTGGACCCTCGCCGACCTGCCGCCGCAGACCGGCCGTACCGTGATCATCACCGGCGCGGGCAGCGGCATCGGCCTGGAGACCGCCCGTGCGCTCATGTCCGCTGGGGCGCATGTCGTCATGGCGGTACGGAATGTCGAGCGCACCCGCGAGACAGCCGCGGCCATGATGACCGGCAGCGCCGAAATCCTCCCTCTCGACCTCGCCGATCTCGCCTCGGTCCGCCGCTTCGCCGCCTCCTGGGACCGCCCGGTCGACATCCTGATCAACAACGCCGGCGTGGCCAACGTCCCGTACGGCCGCACCGCCGACGGCTTCGAGACCCACTTCGGCACCAACCACCTGGGCCACTTCGTGCTGACCAGCCTCCTGCTCCCCCGGATCACCGGCCGGGTGGTCACCCTCGCGTCCAACGCCCACAAGAACGCCACGCTCGACCTGGACGACCCGAACTGGCGGCGCCGCCCGTACCGCGCCTCCGCCGCCTACGGGCAGTCGAAGCTCGCCAACCTGCTCTTCACCCTCGAACTGCAACGCCGGCTGACCGAGGCCCGCTCCCCGCTCCTCGCCCTCGCCGCCCACCCGGGCGCGGCGGCCACCGGACTGAACCGGCACCTCGGCCCGCTCATGAGCCTGGTCGCCGCGACCGTCGGCCGTCTGGTCATGCAGAGCGGCTCCGCCGGCGCCCTGCCGACGCTCTTCGCCGCCACCCAGGACCTCGAAGGCGCCGCCTACATCGGCCCCGACGGCCGGGGCGAACTCCGCGGTCACCCCACCCGGGCCACCCGCACCCCCACCGCCCAGGACCCGTCCCTGGCACGCCGGTTGTGGACCCTCTCCGAGGACCTCACCTCAACGGCCTTTCCCCGCCTCGGAACCAGCCCCGGAACCAGCCCCGGAAGGTGACCGCACCCACTGGCCGGTCACCCTGGAAACGCCCGAGGGCGGCACCCCCACAGGGGTGCCGCCCTCAGTACAGAAGGACCGGATCCGAGCCGAAGTGGCTCAGAAGTCCATGTCTCCGCCCGGCATGCCGCCCGGAGCCGCAGCCGCGGCCTTCTCCGGCTTGTCGGCGATGACGGCCTCGGTGGTCAGGAACAGCGCCGCGATGGACGCCGCGTTCTGCAGCGCGGAACGCGTCACCTTCGCCGGGTCGATGATGCCCTCGGCGATCATGTCGACGTACTCGCCGGTCGCGGCGTTCAGACCGTGGCCGACCGTCAGGTTCCGGACCTTCTCGACGACGACGCCGCCCTCGAGGCCACCGTTGACGGCGATCTGCTTGAGCGGGGCCTCCAGCGCCAGCTTGACGGCGTTGGCACCGGTCGCCTCGTCGCCCTCCAGCTCCAGCTTCTCGAAGACCGAAGCGGCCTGGAGCAGAGCCACGCCACCACCGGCGACGATGCCCTCCTCGACGGCCGCCTTGGCGTTGCGCACCGCGTCCTCGATGCGGTGCTTGCGCTCCTTCAGCTCGACCTCGGTCGCGGCACCGGCCTTGATGACGGCCACGCCGCCGGCCAGCTTCGCGAGGCGCTCCTGGAGCTTCTCGCGGTCGTAGTCCGAGTCGCTGTTCTCGATCTCGGCACGGATCTGGTTGACCCGCCCGGCGACCTGGTCGCTGTCACCGGCACCGTCGACGATGGTGGTCTCGTCCTTGGTGATGACGACCTTGCGGGCGCGGCCCAGCAGGTCCAGGCCGGCGTTCTCCAGCTTCAGGCCGACCTCCTCGGAGATGACCGTGCCGCCGGTGAGGATGGCGATGTCGTTGAGCATGGCCTTGCGGCGGTCGCCGAAGCCCGGGGCCTTGACGGCAACCGACTTGAAGGTGCCACGGATCTTGTTGACGACCAGGGTCGACAGCGCCTCGCCCTCGACGTCCTCCGCGATGATCAGCAGCGGCTTGCCCGACTGCATGACCTTCTCCAGCAGCGGAAGGAGGTCCTTCACGTTGCCGATCTTGGAGTTGACGATCAGGAGGTACGGGTCGTCCAGGGACGCCTCCATACGCTCCATGTCGGTGGCGAAGTAGGCCGAGATGTAGCCCTTGTCGAAGCGCATACCCTCCGTCAGCTCAAGCTCCAGCCCGAAGGTCTGGGACTCCTCGACGGTGATGACGCCTTCCTTGCCGACCTTGTCCATGGCCTCGGCGATCAGCTCGCCGATCTGGGTGTCGGCGGCGGAGATGGAGGCGGTCGAAGCGATCTGCTCCTTGGTCTCCACGTCCTTGGCCTGCTCCAGCAGAGCGCCCGAGACGGCCTCGACGGCCTTCTCGATACCACGCTTGAGGGCCATCGGGTTGGCACCGGCGGCCACATTGCGCAGGCCCTCGCGGACGAGCGCCTGGGCGAGCACGGTCGCGGTGGTCGTACCGTCGCCGGCGACGTCGTCCGTCTTCTTGGCGACTTCCTTGACCAGCTCGGCGCCGATCTTCTCGTACGGGTCCTCGAGCTCGATCTCCTTGGCGATGGACACACCATCGTTGGTGATCGTGGGGGCGCCCCACTTCTTCTCGAGGACGACGTTACGGCCCTTGGGGCCAAGGGTGACCTTGACGGCGTCGGCGAGCTGGTTCATCCCGCGCTCGAGACCGCGCCGTGCCTCCTCGTTGAACGCGATGATCTTGGCCATGTGAAGTGGTCCTCCCGGACAGGGGTCTCCCCGGGCCGCCAGGCCCAGGGGGCGGGTGGAACGGACCGCGACGGCGCCCGCGACGGACGGCCTGAGAGCCGTGCGGTTCCTTGCCCCACCGGCTCTTCGGGCCTCACTGACCCGGTCCTCAAGTTGTCACTCTCACTTGCAGAGTGCTAACGCCAATGATTAGCACTCGACCCCCGAGAGTGCAAGCTCCCCCGGCTCCCGCGACCCCTTCGAGGCACGGGTACGGGTACGCCCGCGGGCACCCCGAGCGCGTACCGCGCGTGTGCACGCACGAGGGGCCCGTATCCCCATCTCTGGGATACGGGCCCCTCGCGCGTGAGCTGAGTGCGTCGGTGGCCGATCGCGCCGGGATCAGACGGCGAGCTTGACCATGTCCGCCTGCGGACCCTTCTGGCCCTGCGAGATCTCGAACTCCACTCGCTGACCTTCTTCAAGGGTGCGGTAACCGTCCATCTGGATCGCGCTGTAGTGGACGAAAACATCCGCACCACCGTCGACCGCGATGAAGCCGTACCCCTTCTCCGCGTTGAACCACTTGACGGTGCCCTGAGCCATGCCTAACTCCCCTATTACTGGCCCTTCCAGGGGGCCACACTTCGCGCCGGAACGCGTCGACCGCGGCTGAATGTATCTGCCCAACTGCCCTCTGCAACAGGTCAATCGGACGAGAATTCTGGGCATGGCTGAACACGCATAGCGACGAATTCGCTGCGTTCCCGGGCAAGTCGGGCCGGGCAAAGCGCACCTATAGCGCAAACAACACCAGGACTTTGCCCCCATGTTGTCGCGTTCTGATACACGCGCGGCAGGGGCGGCGGAGGGGCGTTCCCATACTCTATCGCGTTCAACCATAGAGAATGGCTCCCTCCGCTTGCTTCGCGGAGGGAGCCATCGGGGGACCATCGGGGGACCATCGGGGGAGCCGTCAGAACGAGCCGCACCGGCGGGGCATAGGGCTCCGGGGGCTCGGGGAGGCTCAGCCCCCGGCGACCGCGGGGATGATCGACACGCCCGCGCCCGCCGGGGTGACGGTCTCCAGGCCCTGCTCGAAACGGACATCGTCGTCGTTCACGTACACGTTCACAAAGCGGCGCAGCTTGCCCTGGTCGTCCAGGACGCGCGCGGCGATGCCGGGGTGGTTGGCCTCCAGGGACTGGATGACCTCGGAGAGGGTCGCCCCCTCGGCCGGGACCTCCGCCTGACCGCCGGTGTACGTACGGAGAATGGTGGGGATGCGGACATTGACGCTCATAGTGGTGTTCTGCCTTCCGTCTTCCGGCTTTCCGTAACGCCGGTAACGTCGTCGGGATTCAGCGGGCCAGGCCGGCTTCGCGGAACGCGTCCAGGCTCGGGCGGATCGTCGCGGTCGGCCCCGTCGTCGCCGCCACGGCGTCCAGGGTCTTCAGTCCGTCACCCGTGTTGAGGACCACGGTCGTCAGCGCCGGGTCGAGCAGACCGGCGTCGATCAGCTTCTTCGTCACACCGACCGTCACCCCGCCCGCGGTCTCCGCGAAGATCCCCTCGGTGCGCGCCAGCAGCTTGATCGCCTCGACGATCAGCTCGTCGTCGACGTCCTCGACCGCCCCGCCCGTACGCCGGGCGATGTCCAGGACGTACGGTCCGTCCGCCGGGTTGCCGATCGCCAGCGACTTGGCGATCGTGTCCGGCTTCTGCGGCCGTACGACATCGTGCCCGGCCTTGAACGCGGTGGACACCGGCGAACACCCCTCGGCCTGGGCGCCGAAGATCTTGTACGGCCTGTCCTCCACCAGCCCCAGCTTGATCAGCTCCTGGAGACCCTTGTCGATCTTCGTGAGCTGCGAGCCCGAGGCGACCGGGACGACGATCTGGTCGGGGATCCGCCAGCCGAGCTGCTCGCAGATCTCGTACGCGAGGGTCTTGGAGCCCTCGCCGTAGTACGGGCGGAGGTTGACGTTGACGAAGCCCCAGCCCTCGCCCAGCGGGTCGCCGATCAGCTCCGAGCAGAACCGGTTCACATCGTCGTACGTGCCCTCGATACCGACGAGTTCACCGCCGTACACCGCCGCCATGACGACCTTGCCCTGCTCCAGGTCGTGCGGGATGAACACGCAGGAGCGGAAGCCGGCGCGGGCTGCGGCGGCGCCGACCGCGCCGGCCAGATTGCCGGTGGAGGAGCAGGAGAGGGTGGTGAAGCCGAAGGCGCGGGCGGCCTCGACGGCGATGGCGACGACCCGGTCCTTGAAGGAGTGCGTCGGGTTGCCGGAGTCGTCCTTGACGTACAGGCCGCCGGTGACGCCCAGTTCGCGGGCGAGGTTGTCGGCCTTGACCAGCTTGGTGAAGCCGGGGTTGATGTTCGGCTTGCTCGCCACATCGGCGGGGACGGGCAGCAGCGGCGCGTACCGCCAGATGTTGTCCGGTCCTTCGGCGATGCGCTTCTTCAGCTCTTCGGGGGTGCCGCTCGGCAGGTCGTACGCGACTTCGAGCGGCCCGAAACAGCTCGCACAGGCGAAGATCGGCCCGAGTTGGAAGCGCTCTCCGCACTCGCGGCACGAGAGGGCGGCGGCGGGTCCGAGATCGACAGAGGCGTCGGCGTGGCGGACGGTCTGCACAGCCATGATGGCGAGGCCCTTTCTCCTCATCTTCCTTACGACGCATTTCGCCGCAAGACGGAATTGGCACCTTCCCCACCGTGACCTCGCGGTCGGCGGGAGGGTTGCCGGGACTTCAACGGGCCGTTCCCTCAGTCCCTCTGGATGAGCGCTATGGCGTCGGACCCCTGGTCCGGCGCGTTTTTTCACGAAACGACCCCGGCATGCGGTGGCCACTCGTGTTGTTCAAGACTGTAACCGAAGGAGCGGACGGTTGAGATAGTGGTCCGCACCGCGAGATGGATCACGTCGGCACGCGTGACCATGCATGAGCACGCGTGAAACGTATGGGCACGCGTGAGCATGCATGGGCGGGCATCGCACGACACTCACGACACGCACGACACGTCAGGGAGAGTACCGACCGTGCTGGAAGAGGTGGAACGCTGGCTGACCAGGCGCTCCTGGTCGGCGGCCGACCGTACGCTCGACCGGCTCCTGCTGGCGAAGGCCGCGCGCGGCACCACGGTGAGCGTGGTGCTGCCGGCGCTCGACGAAGAGGCGACGGTCGGCGGGATCGTGTCGGTGATCCGGCGTGAGCTGATGGAGCGGGCGCCGCTGGTCGACGAGCTGGTGGTGATCGACTCCGGCTCCACGGACCGTACGGCCGAGGTCGCGGCGGCGGCGGGCGCGCGGGTGGTGCACCGGGACGCGATCCTGCCGCGGCTGACCGCGCTGCCCGGCAAGGGCGAGGTGCTGTGGCGGTCGCTGCTGGTGACGAGCGGCGATGTGGTGTGTTTCGTGGACGCGGATCTGCGCCGGTTCTCGGCGGAGTTCGTGTCCGGGACGGTGGGGCCGCTGCTGACGGACACGGATGTGCAGTTCGTGAAGGCGATGTACGACCGTCCGCTGGATGAGAGCGCTCTCACCGGCAGCCGGGGCGGCCCGGCCGGTCAGGGCGGGCGGGTGACCGAGCTGGTGGCGCGCCCGCTGCTCAATCTGCACTGGCCCCGGCTGGCCGGGTTCGTCCAGCCGCTGGGCGGGGAGTACGCGGCGCGGCGCTCGCTGCTGGAGCGGCTGCCGTTCCCGGTCGGGTACGGCGTGGAGCTGGGGCTGCTGGTCGACGCGCTGCACACGGTGGGCCTGGACGCGCTGGGCCAGGTCGATGTGGGCGTACGGCTGCACCGCCACCAGGACGACCGGGCGCTGGGGCGGATGGCCGCGGCGATCTACCGTACGGCCCAACTGCGGCTGTCCCGCGCGCATTTGGTACGTCCGGAGCTGACGCAGTTCGACCGGGGCGAGGACGGGTTCGTACCGCGCACCTACTCCGTGGACACGGAGGAGCGGCCGCCGATGCGGGAGATCGCGGAGTACACGGCCGGACGCGCGGCGTAACCGCGCATCATCACATCAGTTGCTTACATTGCACCCTTATGAGGGCAAAAGATGTGATTATCAGCCGGGCAATCGGGGTGCTGGCCGGGACACTGGTCGCGCTCACACCGCTTGCGTCCGGACAGGCGCTGGCCGCGGACCAGCCGCCGGCGGACCGGGCAGGGGTATACGGCCCGGCACGGGAGGCCGTGGAGGGCGCGGTGCACGAACCGCTGGAAGGCCATCTCGCGGACACCGGCGGCGTGGCGGAGCGGCTGTGGCTGCTCGGCGGGGTGGCACTGGCGCTGACGGGCGCGGGGGCGGTGGCACTGGCGGCGACCCGCGGCCGCCGCTGAGCTTCGACGGGGCGGGGCCGGGCGGACCGGGCTCGACGGCAGCAGGCGCCTGACCTGGCTGCCTCTCCGACGGGGCGCACGCCACACCGTCCGTACGTTTGAGCGTTTACGGGACGGGCTAGGTTCGGCACATGGTTACCGAGCCGCCCCCCCGGCCCCAGGTCCACCCCGCCCAGATCCTCGTCGCGTCCAACCGCGGCCCCGTCTCGTACACCCTGCGCGACGACGGCACGCTGGCGCCGAAGCGCGGCGGCGGCGGTCTGGTGTCCGGCCTCTCGGCCATCGGGTCCGACGACGGCGCGGTGTGGGTGTGCGCGGCGCTCGGCGACGGCGACCGCGAGGCGGTACGGCGTACGGACGGACGGCTCGACCCGGCCGACACCGGCGGCCAGCGGGTCCGGATGCTGGGGATCGCGCCCGAGGTGTACGCGGACGCGTACAACGGCGTCGCCAACTCCACGCTCTGGTTCCTGCACCACCTGCTCTACCAGACACCGCTGGAGCCGTCCTTCGGCCCGGAGTTCCGCGCGCAGTGGGCGTCGTACGAGACGTACAACCGCGCCTTCGCGGAGGCGCTCGCGGACGAGGCGGCGGAGGGCGCGGCGGTCCTGGTGCAGGACTACCACCTGGCGCTGGTGCCCGGGATGCTGCGCGCGCTCCGCCCCGACCTGCGGATCGGGCACTTCTCGCACACCCCGTGGGCGCCGGTCGACTACTTCCGGCTGCTGCCCGACGACATCGCCCGCCAGTTGCTGCGCGGCATCCTCGGCGCGGACCGCGCGGCCTTCCTGACCCACCGTTGGGCGGACGCCTTCCGCGCCTGCTGTACGGAACTGCTGGGCGGTACGGGCAACACCGGGATCGGTGTGCACGGCCTCGGCGCGGACGGCGACTTCCTGCGCGAGCGCGCGCACCGCCCGGACGTGGAGGACCGGATCGCGACCCTGCGCGAACAGATCGGCCGTACAGGAGACTCAGGTCCGGGCTCCGGCGAGCCGCGGAAGACGATCGTCCGGGTGGACCGTACGGAACTGTCCAAGAACATCGTCCGCGGTCTGCTCGCCTACCGGCAGCTCCTCGTCGACCACCCCGAATGGCGCGAACGCGTCGTCCATGTCGCCTTCGCCTACCCCTCCCGGCAGGATCTGGCGGTCTACCGCGACTACACCGCCGAGGTCCAGCGCGTGGCCGAGGCGATCAACGACGAGTTCGGCACGGACGGCTGGACCCCGGTCGTCCTCCACGTCCGCGACGACTTCGCCCGCTCCCTGGCCGCCTACCGCCTCGCGGACGTGGCCCTGGTCAACCCGATCCGGGACGGCATGAACCTGGTCGCGAAGGAGATCCCCGTCGTCTCCGAGCGCGGCTGCGCACTGGTGCTGTCACGGGAGGCGGGAGCGTACGAGGAGATGGGCGAGGCCGCGCTGACGGTGAACCCGTACGACATCACCGCCACCGCCAAGGCCCTCCACCAGGCCCTGACCCTCCCACCCGAAGACCGCGCGGAACGCGCCAAACGCCTCTCCGCAGCCGCCACGGCCCTCCCCCCACAACAATGGTTCCTGGACCAACTGACCGCCCTCCGAGCCTGACCCCCTGAGGGGGCCAGGCCCAGCCGGTCAGGCGGGGCCGGGTCGGTCCATGGCCCGGGCGAGGGAGGCGAGGTAGTCGGCGAGGGCGGCGGGGCCGGGGAGGTGGAGGTCGGCTCGGGCGGACAGTTCGGGGACTTCGGAGCCGCTGCAGATCAGCAGGCCGGGGTGGCCGTCGGAGCGGAGTTTCTCGACGGCCGCGTAGGCGGGGAGGTCGCCCAGGTCGTCGCCCGCGTAGAGGACGGTTCCGGCGCCCGTCTCGCGGACGTACTCCAGCAGCGCCACGCCCTTGTCCATGCCGGGCGGGCGCAGTTCGAGGACCAGGCGGCCCGGTTCGACGATCAGGCCGTGGCGGGCCGCCAGTTCGGCCAGGGGGTCGCGCAGGGCCTCGAAGGCGGCCTGGGGGTCGGTGGCGCGGCGGGTGTGGACCGCGACCGCCTGGCCCTTCTCCTCTATCCAGGTGCCGCGCCAGGCGCCGAACCGCTCCAGGAATCCGGGGAGTTCGGCGCGGACGGCGGCGACGCCCTCGTGCGGGGCGGGGGTACGGACGGTGCCGCTGACGGCGTCCCAGCGTTCGGCGCCGTAGTGGCCGAGGACGACGAGGTGTTCCAGGCCGGGCACTCCGGCGAAGCCGCCGTACCGTACCGCGACCCCGGCCGGACGGCCGGTGATCACCGCGACGGACGCGACATGCGGGGCGAGGGCGGCCAGCGCGGGGACGGCGCGCGGGTGGGCGCGGGCCTGTTCGGGGTCGGGGACGATGTCGGCGAGGGTGCCGTCGAAGTCGAGGGCGACGACCGCGTTGCCGGGGCGGTCGAGAAGCGCGGCGAGGCCGGCTGTGCCGGCGGGGGTGGTGGGTTGCGGCAGGTATGGGGTACCCATGCGTTTGATCGTATCGGCGGGGGTGGTGCGGGCGCGGCGGAACGGGGGGCCTGGCCCGGCCCGGGGGCCTTGTCCTCAATCGCCAGACAGGCTTGATTTGGCCGGGCTGGTCCGTACAGCCGGGCACGGACGGGCTGGATTGCGGCGGGCTCGGGCCGGAGGCCTGCTGGCGTCAGCCCTCTCGGCTTTCTCGTTTCTCCGCTCTGATTCTGCGCAGTCTGTTGACCGTCACCGGGTCGTGTTCCGCCGCCCTCGGGTCGTCCAGCAGCGCGCCGAGGAGCTGGTAGTAGCGGGTCGGGGAGATGCCCAGGTCCTCCCTGATCGCACGCTCCTTGGCGCCCGGGCCCGGCCAGCCGCGCCGTTCCACCGCGAGAACGGCGCGGTCCCGCGCGGACAGCCCAGAAGGATCAGGAACCGGATCAGGGGCGGGATCAGGCGTCGCGGTCGTCATATCCCCGGCACGCTACTCCGGCCGTCACTCCGACGTCTCCGCCGCCGTCGCGTCCCGCGCTATCCGCCCCAGGATCGCCGCCGGATTCCCGCCCGGCTCGACCGCCTGCCCGATGTTGTCCTTGATGTCCTGGCTGACGCCGCCCCAGGACCTCTTGCCGGACGGATACAGCTCCGAGGTCGGCAGCACCTTCTGGAACGTGGCCAGGTCCTTGTACTGCGTGTCCGCCGCCATCGCCTCGTTCGCGCTGTACGTGACCGGCAGCAGGTCGTACTGCCCGACGAAGTCGAGCACGTTCTTGTCCTCGAACACGAAGTCCAGGAAAGAACCGATCTCCTGGCCGTGCTTGTTCTGCTTGAAGGCCATCATCCAGTCGGCCACACCCATCGCCGGCTTGGGCTTGCCGTCAAAGCCCGGCAGCGGCAGGATCCCGACGTCGATGCCCTCCTTCTCCGCGTCGAGCAGCAGTGTCGGATGCCCGTTCAGCATCCCGACCTGACCGCTGGTGAACGCCTTGAACGCGGTGGTCCTGTCGAGTTTCGACGGGGCGACCGGGCCGGTCAGCTTCTCCTCGACGAGGTTCTTCTTGAGCCACTCGAACGTCTTGACGTTCTGGTCCGAGTCGATGTCGTACGAGTCGTCGACATTGTTCGTGTAGCCGCCCCCGCCGCTCAGCAGCCAGATCATCGTCTCGCCCTGCGCCTCCTCCGAGCCGAGGGGAAGCGCGATGGGGGTCGTCACACCGTTCGCCTTGAGCGCCTCGGCGTCGGTCTTGATGTCGTCCCAGTTCTTGGGCGCCTCGATCCCGGCCGACTCGAACAGCTTCTTGTTGTAGAAGAGCAGCCGGGCGGAGGCTATGAAGGGCAGCCCGTACTGGATGCGGTTGACCTTTCCGGCGTCCGAGAGCTGGGTGAGGAAGTTCGCCTGCGTGGGTACGGAGAGCACCTCGTCGGCGGTGTAGAGCAGATCGTCCTTGGCGTAGTCGGCGTACGAGCCGATCTGTGCGATGTCGGGAGCGCGGCCCTGCTTCACCATCTCGGCGACATCCCGGTCGACGGTCTTCCACGAGCGGACATCGACGTCGATCTTGATACCCGGGTGCGTGGACTCGAATTCCCTGGCCACGGTGGCCCAGTATTTGTCGGACCTGTCCGACGGACCGTTGCCGTAGTCGGCGGCCACGAGCTTCAGAGTGACGTCCCCCGAGCCTCCCGTGCTGCCACAGCCGGCCAGCGCCATTGTCAAACCAAGTGCGGCCATGGCCGCCGTCGCTCCCCGAAAGCGCTGCTGCACAGCTCTGTTCCGCCTCTGTTCTTCGATGGTCCCTCATGAAGTCCTGCTATGGATCAGTGATTTTCCCCTATCCGGAGGTTTACGGTCCACGCAGTGCCGGTTTCGCTTCGGCAACGTCTGTGCCAAGAGCGGACGAGCATCCGGGTCAAGAGCGGACGGGCATCCGAGAGGCAACCGCGTTTGTACGGGCGTTTGTATGCGCGTTTGTATGGGCGGGCAACAATCCAGGACAGTGGACTAGACCTTTCATGGGTCCACACGCGAGACTGTCCACGTGAGACACGTCATCGCCCTGGATGTGGGCGGCACCGGAATGAAAGCCGCCCTGGTCGGGGCGGACGGCGCGCTGCTGTACGAGGTGCGGCGCGCGACCGGCAGGGAGCGCGGCCCCGACGCCGTCGTCGAGACCATCCTCGGTTTCGCGGCCGAGCTGCGCGCGTACGGCGCCGAGCACTTCGGCGAGAGCGCTCTCGCGGCGGGCGTCGCGGTCCCCGGGATCGTGGACGCGGAGCGCGGTGTCGCGGTGTACGCGGCGAACCTCGGCTGGCGCGACGTACCGATGCGCGATCTGCTCGCCGCCCGGCTCGGGGGCGTACCGGTCGCGCTCGGGCACGACGTACGGACCGGAGGTCTCGCGGAAGGGCGGCTCGGCGCGGGCCGGGGCGCCGACCGGTTCATGTTCGTACCGCTGGGCACCGGGATCGCCGGGGCCATCGGCATCGGCGGCGCGATAGAGGCCGGGGCGCACGGGTACGCGGGCGAGATCGGGCATGTCGTGGTGCGCCCGGACGGGCCGCTGTGCGGCTGCGGGCAGCGGGGCTGTCTGGAGACGCTCGCCTCGGCGGCGGCGGTGAGCCGTGCCTGGGCGGCGGCGAGCGGCGATCCGGCGGCGGACGCGGCCGACTGCGCGAAGGCGGTGGAGTCGGGCGACCCCGAGGCGGTACGGGTCTGGCTCGACGCGGTCGACGCGCTGGCGGCGGGGCTGGTCACCGCGCTCACCCTGCTCGACCCGCGCACGCTGATCATCGGTGGCGGTCTGGCCGAGGCAGGAGAAACATTGTTCACACCGCTGCGGGCGGCGGTCGAGGAGCGGGTGACGTTCCAGAAACTGCCCGAAATCGTCCCCGCGGCCCTGGGCGATACGGCGGGCTGCCTGGGCGCGGGCCTGCTGGCCTGGGACCTGCTGGGACCGCAGGATCAGGCTCCGGCAGATCAGGCCCCGACGAACGAGGCCGAGGCCCGGGCGGACCGGGCTCCGATGGACGAGATCCGGGCGGACCGGGCCGGCGCGGCCGGGTCGCCTGCGGCGGAGGCCCTGTCCGTAGTGGACGGCCGGCCCGTAACGGACAGCCGGTCCACGGCCGGGACCGGGCCTGCGGCGGACAGCCAGTCCGCAGCGGGCAGTCGACCCGCGGCCACCGACCGGTCCGCGGCCAACGCGGCTCCGGCTGACGCGGCCCGCGCCGCCGGAGCATCCGCGGCCGAGGCCCGGCCCGTAGCCGACGACCTGGCCGCGGCCGGACCACCCCGCGCCGACGGCGGTCCTTCCGCCGCCAGCGCATCCACCCCCCATCCCCCCACCGATCCACTCGTCCCGGAGGTGAGCGCCTGATGGCCGCTCGTGCCGAAAGCACCGTTCTCGCCGGCGCCCGGGTGGTGCTGCCCACCGGGATCGTGGAGGGCGGGCGGGTGATCGTCGAGGGGCGCCGGATCGCGGGTGCCGCGCCGGACGGCGCCGCCACCCTGGACCTGTCGGGCCACTGGCTGGTCCCCGGCTTCGTCGACATGCACAACCACGGCGGCGGCGGCGCCTCCTTCACCTCCGGCTCCGTGGACGACGTCCTCACCGGCATCCGTACGCACCGCGAGCACGGCACCACCACGCTCGTCGCGTCCACCGTCACCGGCGAGACGGCCTTCCTCGCCCAGCGCGCGGGCATCCTCTCCGAGCTGGTCGAGCAGGGCGATCTCGCGGGCATCCACTTCGAAGGCCCCTTCATCTCCCCCTGCCGCAAGGGCGCCCACAGCGAGGCGCTGCTGCGCGACCCCGACCCGGCCGAGGTGCGCAAACTGCTCGACGCGGCGCGCGGTACGGCGCGGATGGTGACCCTCGCCACCGAACTCCCCGGCGGCATCGACTCCGTACGCCTGCTCGCCGAACACGGCGTGATCGCCGCGATCGGGCACACGGACGCGACGTACGAGCAGACCGTCGAGGCCATCGACGCCGGGGCGACCGTCGCGACGCACCTCTTCAACGCCATGCCGCCGCTCGGACACCGCGCGCCCGGGCCGATCGCCGCGCTGCTGGAGGACGAGCGGGTGACCGTCGAGCTGATCAACGACGGTACGCATCTGCACCCCGCGGCCCTGGAACTGGCCTTCCACCGCGCGGGCGGCAGCCGGGTCGCCTTCATCACGGACGCGATGGACGCGGCCGGTTTCGGCGACGGGCTCTACCAGCTCGGGCCGCTGGCCGTGGAGGTCAAGGACGGGGTGGCGCGGCTCGTGGAGGGCGGCTCGATCGCGGGCTCCACACTGACGCTGGACACGGCGTTCAAGCGGGCCGCGACGGTCGACCGGCTGCCGGTCGAGGACATCGTCCAGGCGATCTCCGCCAACCCGGCGAAGCTGCTGGGCGTGGACGACCGGGTCGGCTCGCTGGAGCCGGGCAAGGACGCGGATCTGGTGGTGCTGGACGCGGACTTCTCGGTCAAGGGCGTGCTGTACAAGGGCGATTGGATCGTCGAACCCCGGCTGGGCTGATTCCGGCCGCCCGCCGTCCCCGGACCGGCTTCCGACCGGGGACGGCGGCTGCCCGGGGTCTGGGCCAACCGCTTTCTTTTTGACATGATCGCTCCGGTAACTCCGGTAATAGGCAATCGGCAACAGGCCGAGCAAGTCGAGCAAGCGCATTCCCCGGGGGTGTGACGGTGATCCTGACGGTGACGCTCAACACCGCGCTGGACATCACGTACCGCACCGCCGTGCTCGTCCCGCACACCACCCACCGCGTCAGCGAGGTCGTCGAACGCCCCGGCGGCAAGGGCCTGAACGTCGCGCGGGTGCTGGCGGCACTGGGCCACGAGACCGTGGTGACGGGGTTCGCGGGCGGCCGTACGGGCGATGTCCTGCGGGAACTGCTGGCGGGCGCGCACCACGGCGCGGGCTCCGGTTACAGCGCGGGGCGCGGACCGGCGTACGGCTCCGGATACGGCTCGGCGCACGGCCCTGGCGTGGACGGACGGCGCGGCGGCGCGGGCTACGGTCCCCGCCGCGCAGACGCCCGCCACGCCCCCGGAACCGGCACCGGCACGGGCACCGGCTCCCGGCACGGTACGGGCCCCCGCACGCGACGCGGCCCGGCGGCAGGTCCGAGCACGGGTCCGCTCGCCGGTACAGGCACCGGTACGGGCGCCGACGGCCGGCACGGCCCGAGCACGGACCCGGACCACATCGGCAGTACGGAAAGCCCGGGCCCGGCCACCACGGGCACAAACACCGGCCACGAGGGCACCGGCCTGGAGGGCACCACCCCGCCGCCGCCCGCCGAAAGCCCGACCGCCGAGCCCGGCAACCCCGGCCGCACCCCCAACCCCCGCACCGCCCGCGCCTCCAGCGCCGGCACCGGCCACCCCCGCCGCCCCGGCACCGCGCCCGCCCGCGCCACCACTCGCCCCGTGGACGCCCTCGTACCCATCGCCGGATCCACTCGCCGCACCATCGCCGTCGTCGACGAGACCAGCGGCGACACCACCCAGCTCAACGAGCCCGGGCCGACCGTCTCCGCCGCCGAGTGGAACGCCTTCCTCAGCGGTTACGAACGGCTGCTCGCCGGCGCGGAAGCCGTCGCCCTCTGCGGCAGCCTGCCACCCGGCATCCATGTCGGCGCGTACGCAGAGCTGATCCGCCGGGCCCGGGGAGCGGGCGTGCCCGTACTGCTCGACACCAGCGGCGAACCCCTGCGCCGCGGTGTCGCCGCCCGCCCCGATCTGGTCAAGCCGAACGCCGACGAACTCGCCGGGCTCACCGGCTCCCGCGAACCCCTGCGCGCCGCCCGGGACGCCCGCCGCCGCGGCGCCCACGCGGTCATCGCCTCCCTCGGCCCGGACGGCATACTCGCGGCCACCCCGGACGGCGTCTGGCAGGCGGCCCCGCCCGCCCCGGCCAAGGGCAATCCGACGGGCGCGGGCGACTCGGCCGTGGCCGGACTGCTGTCGGGCCTGGTCGAACAACTCCCCTGGCCCGCCCGGCTCAGCCGCGCGGTCGCCCTCGCCACGGCGACGGTCCTGGCCCCGGTGGCGGGCGAGTTCGACCCCGAGGCGTACGAGGAACTCCTCCCGCGCGTCACCGTCACCGAACACCCGCCGCTCTGAAACCCAGCCCCCGCAGCGGGCCCGTACCGCAGTACAACCGCACACAAGCACAACGGAACTGGCACAACGGAACTGAGGGCCCATGCCACTTGCCGGCACCGGAGAACTCGTCACGGCCGCCGCTGCCGCCGGCCATGGCATCGCCGCGTTCAATGTCATCACCCTGGAGCACGCCGAGGCCATCGCGACCGGCGCCGAGCGGGCCGGCCGCCCCGCGATCCTCCAACTCTCCGAGAACGCGGTGAGGTTCCACGGCGGCGAGCCGCGCGCCATCGCCGCCGCCGCGGTGGCGATCGCCCGCGCCTCCGCCGTACCGCTCGCACTCCACCTCGACCATGTCGAGTCGGTGGACCTGCTGCGGGCCGCACCCGGCGCGGGCTTCAGCTCGGTGATGTTCGACGCCTCGAAACTGCCGTACGCGGAGAACGTCAAGGCCACCGCCGACGCGGTGCGCTGGGGCCACGACCAGGGCATCTGGGTCGAGGCCGAACTCGGCGCGGTCGGCGGCAAGGACGGTAGTGCCCATACCCCCGGTGTCCGTACGGATCCGGCGGAGGCCGCCGCCTACACCGCCGCGACCGGGGTGGACGCGCTGGCGGTCGCGGTGGGCTCCTCGCACGCGATGACCCGCCGCACCGCCACCCTCGACCACTCGCTGATCGCCGCCCTGCGCGAGGCCGTCCCCGTACCGCTCGTCCTGCACGGCTCCTCCGGCGTCCCCGACGAGGAGATCCACCGGGCGGTCGCCGCCGGCATGGTCAAGATCAATGTCGGTACGGCCCTGAACACGGCCTTCACCGGTGCCGTACGGGAGTACCTCGCGGCCCGTCCCTCGGTCGTCGACCCCCGGAAATACCTCGTCCCGGCTCGCGAGGCGATGGCCGGGACGGTGGCGGGTTTCCTACGGGTGGTCGGCTCGCGGGTTCCCCAGGGTCGGGCGGTCAGTTCTTCGGAGGCGTGACTTCCAGCCAGTCAAGGATGGCGTCGCACTGGTTGCCCGCCTCGCAGGAGATCTTGATGGTGTTCTTGCCCGCCTGGAGGTCGACCGGCGCCCAGGTGGTCTGCCAGTTCTTCTCCCAGTTCGGGTCATTCGAATGGATGAAGTTCTTCAGCCCGATGGGGTTGGAATTAGCCTTGCCATTGACGGTCAGCGTCGCGTTCGCGTCCTTGGCCGGGATGGCGTAGCGCACGGACAGGGCGTACGAACCGGCCTTCTCGATGTCCGCGGTCCAGGTCACCGACGCGCCGACGGCGTTGAAGCCCGTCACATACGAGCCGTTCGTGCCCTCGGCGCCCTTGATGTCCGTCGCGAGGGCGGCCGGCGGTCCCAGCTTCAGGGTCGCCGCGTCCTGCTTGGGAAGCTGGATGCCCTCGTCGGCCTTGTCGGACGCGCCGTCGCTCGGCTTGTTGTTGCCGTCGGCCGGCTGGGACACGGGGGCCGAGGGGCCGTCGGTCGGGGCCGCGTCGTTGTTCTCCTTGTCACTGCCGCTGGAGAGCACCGCGGCCGTGATACCGATCACGACCACCACGACGACCGCGATCGCGCCGATCAGCAGGCCCCTGGTGTTGGGACCGCCACGGCCACCGCCGCGCTGGGCCGGCACCTGGCGGGTGGTGGCACCGCCGGGGTGGGTCTCGGGGGCCGCGTAGTGCGCGTTCGGCTGCTGGCCGTACGGCGCCTGGCCCTGACCGTACGGGGCCTGCTGCCCGTACGGAGCCGTCGGCTGCCCGTACTGCGCCTGCTGCGGCGGGACCTGCTGCTGTCCGTACTGGCGCTCGCCGACCGTCCTGACCTGGTTGTACGACGTCCTGGGCACGCCGGGCTGCGCGGTCGGCCCGGGGTAGCCGTAGCCGCCCTGGCGCCGCTGACTGCCGCCCTGCGCCTGACCGTCCTCGTACAGATAGCCGAACGGGTCTTCGTCCTCGGGCGTGCTCGCGCCGTTGTTCCCGGCCGTCATCCCTGGGTCACTCCTTACCATCTCGCCAGCGTCGCCGACCGGCCGAGCCTACCTCGAATGAGTAAGCCCATGGACGGGCGTTGACTGAGGGCAGCCACTGTGCCGCCCCTGGGTGAACAACGCGTCGCGGGCATGTCGCAGCCCTGTCCCGGATACGTACCGGACGGCCCGCGAACGCCGGAAAAGGACGCCTGAAAATGACGTCCGGAAAGACCGTGCCCCGGCTGGGAGTCCGTGCCCCGGCCCGGGTTCCTGCCCGTACTTCCTGCCCCGCGCTTCCTGTCCTGCCCTGCATTTCCTGCCTTGCGCTTCGTACCCTGCACGGACTATCCGGCCCTCCGGTGGACCGTCTTGCGCGACCGCTTCTCCACGTACATCCGCTGGTCGGCCGACTGCAGGACCTCCTCCACGGACATCCCGCACGCCGCCCAACTGATGCCGAAGCTCGCGCCGACCCTGACCGCGCGCCCGTCGACCCTGATCGGCGGGATGATCGCGTTCCGCAGCCGTACGGCGAGATCCGCCGCGTCCGCCGCGCCCAGGCCGTCCGCGAGGACGACGAATTCGTCACCGCCGAGCCGGGCCACCGTATCGCCGTCCCGTACCCCGGTGGTCAGCCTGCGCGCGACCTCGATCAGGACCGCGTCGCCGGTGTTGTGGCCGAACCGGTCGTTGATGGACTTGAAACCGTCGAGGTCGCAGAAGAGGACCGCGAGGCCCTTCGTGCCGTCGTCGGTCTCGCCGTCGCCGGTGGGCGCGACCATGTGCACATGGTGGTCGAAGCCTCCGCCGCCGGCCGCGCCGCCGGTGCCCGGGCCGAGGGCCGCCCGTGCCCCGCCACGCAGACCGGCCTGTTCCTCGTACCCGTCGTATCCGTCATAGCCGTCGTACGCGTCGTACCCCGGCTCGTACAGGACCGTGCCGTCGTACCCGCCGTACGCCGCGTCCAGGGCCTCAACCGCGGTCTCGCGCAGGGCGTGGGGGCGTGAACAGAGCCGGGAGCTGAGGCGGGAGCGCAGCTCGGCGCTGTTCGGCAGGCCGGTGAGGGAGTCGTGGGAGGCGCGGTGGGCGAGCTGGAGCTCGCGGCTCTTGCGCTCCTCGATGTCCTCGACATGGGTGAGCAGGAAGCGCGGGCCGTCGGTGGTGTCCGCGACCACGGAGTTACGGAGCGAGACCCAGATGTACGTGCCGTCGCGGCGGGCGAGGCGCAGCTCGGCCCGGCCGCCCTCGGCGGAGGTACGGAGCAGGGTGCCGATGTCCTCGGGATGGACCAGGTCGGAGAACGAGTAGCGGCGCATCGCGGAGGCCGGGCGGCCCAGCAGCCGGCACAGCGCGTCATTGGTCCGCAGCAGCCGCCCGTGCTGGTCCCCGCCCATCTCGGCGACGGCCATCCCGCTCGGCGCGTACTCGAACGCCTGACGGAAGGATTCCTCACTGGCCCGCAACGCCTGCTGTTCGCGTTCGAGCCGGACGAGAGCACGCTGCATATTTGCTCGGAGGCGAGCGTTACTGATCGCAATCGCTGCCTGGGACGCGTACATCTGGAGGGCCTCCTGCCCCCAGGGTCCGGGGCGGCGGCCACCGCGCGGGCGGTCGACGGATATGACCCCCAGCAACTCCTCCTCGCCGTTCGAGGCCGCCGCACGCCCGTACTTCGAGGCCGCCGCACGCGCGTACATCGGGGCGTAGAGGCGGTCCTGCGGGTGCCACTCGTCCTCGAAGCGGGGATCGGGACCCTCGGTGTACCACTGCGGGACGTCGTCCTCCAGCAGCACCCAGCCCTCGGTGTGGGGTATGAAGCGCAGCTCGCCCCAGCACTCACCCATGGAGAGGCGACGCTCCCAGGAGCCGCGGGAGCCGACCCGGCCGGTGATCAGCGCCTCGGCGGCTTCACTGCCGGAGAAGGCGGCGACGACCAGGTCACCGTCGGCCTGTACGACATTGACGCAGGCCAGTTCGTAGCCGAGGCCGTCCACGACGCCGTCGGCGACGGCCTGGAGAGTGTCCGCCAGGCTGCGGGCGACGTTCAGTTCGGCGACGGCCCGGTGCAACTGCCGCAGGGTCGCAAGACGGACATACGGCTCCGACTCGGTCTCCATTGTTCGCTCTCCCCGAGACCTCGACAGCAACTCCAGGATTCTCATCGGCTCTCGCGTTGCATTCTCATCGCCACTGAATCACAGCGAGCTGTTCGCCCGGTACACAGGGTCAACAAATACCCCACACTGTGACTCAAGTCACATGATCGGATGACCGGGAAGAGTGCATGTTGAGAGCGCTCCCCAGGTTTTCGGAAAGCAAATTCCGTGGGCGTGTCGCGCGTGCCGTGCGCGGGTGTCGTGCGTGTCGCCCGTGGGTGCCGTCCGGGGTGCGGTCCGGAGTTGCGGTTCCGGGTGCCGTCCGGGGTGCGGTTTCGGGTGTGGGGTCGGCGCCATTGCCGATGGGTGCGCCGGTGCCCGCGGACGCGTCCTGGGGAACCGGGCCGGTCCCGCTGGTCCTAGGACCGGTCCTGGTCCGGTGGGCCGATGCGGGGCGACGGCGGACAAGGTTAGCGTTCGGCCGTGTCCCAGTTCCGGGCGACCCCCGCTTCCCGTACCGAGGCCCCCGCTCCCAGCGCCGGGGCCGTCCCCCATGCTGAGGGGGTGAGCAACGACGAGTTCCGCGCCGCCCTGTCCCGGCTCGCCGCGGGCGTGGTGCTGGTGACCGCGTACGAACCGCCCCTGAGCGCGGAAGGACCGCGCGGCGAGAACGCCGGGATGACGGCGACGGCTTTCATGTCCGTGTCCCTGGACCCGCCGCTGGTGCTGGTGAGCGTACGGAACGGCTCCCGCATGGACGACCTGCTCGCCGAACAGCCCCTGTGGGCCGCCTCCCTGCTGACGGAGAGCCAGCGCCACATCGCGGGCCGGTTCGCGATGAAGGGCAGGATCAGCGACCGCCTGCTGTTCGAGGACATCCCGTACCGGCGCGGCGAGGCGAGCGGCGCCCCGCTGATCGGCGGCGCGCTGGCGACCCTGGAGTGCCGTACGGAACAACGGGTGGAGGCGGGCGACCACACCCTGGTCATCGGCCGCGTCCTGACGGCGGAACTCCCGAGCACGGAGGGCGGCCCGCTGATGTACTTCAAGGGCCGCTACCGGCAACTGGGCCAGGGATAGGCGAGCCCCCGCGCAGGGGCAGGAGAGCCCCCGCGCCGTTACGACCAGTCGCGGCCCGTGCGGCCGCGCTTCGTCTCCGCCCGCTGCTTCTTCTCGCGCAGCCGGCGCTCGTTGATACCGCGTGGGATCTTCGTCTTCCGGCGGGCCCGCGGCGGCGGGGCCGTCGCCTCGGCCAGCAGGGATGCCAGCCGTACCGCCGCCATCTCGCGGTTGCGCCACTGTGAGCGGTGCTCCGAAGCGCGTACGGCGATCACACCGCCCACCAGCCGGTTCGCGAGCCGCTCCAGCGCGCGGTCCTTCCAGACCTGCGGCAGCGCCTCCGTCTTCGCGAGGTCGAAGCGCAACTCGACCTGTGAGTCGCTGGTGTTGACGTGCTGTCCGCCCGGCCCCGACGAGCGCGAGAAACGCCACATCAGCTCGGCCTCCGGCAGGGAGACCGAACCGCGGATGACATACGGAGGCCCGGACATGCCCCCATGGTCGCGTGCCCGCGCCATTCCCGTCACCCCCTTTTCGCCGCGCCCCCGCTCCGTATCGACCCGCGCCTGCCGGTGCGTACGCGCGCTCTGTCCTCCCTCCGGGTAAAGAAAGTAAAGGGGCGCGGAACCTCCCGGTCCTCTGCCCGCGTTATGTCGGGTGACGGTAACTTCGGGACGACCCGAAGCCCGCACACGACAACGAAAGGGACATCCCCATGGCTGTAAGCCTGTCCAAGGGCGGCAACGTCTCCCTCACCAAGGAGGCACCGGGCCTGACCGCCGTCACGGTCGGCCTCGGCTGGGACGTCCGTACGACCACCGGCACCGACTTCGACCTCGACGCCTCGGCCATCGCGGTGAACGGAGGCGGGAAGGTCGTCTCCGACGGCCACTTCGTCTTCTTCAACAACAAGTCGACGCCCGACCAGACCATCGTCCACACCGGTGACAACCGCACGGGCGCGGGCGAGGGCGACGACGAGGCGATCAACGTCAATCTGGCGGGTCTGCCGGCCGATGTCGACAAGATCGTCTTCCCGGTCTCCATCTACGACGCCGAGACCCGCAGCCAGAACTTCGGCCAGGTGCGGAATGCGTACATCCGCATCGTGAACCAGGCCGGCGGCAGCGAGATCGCCCGTTACGACCTGAGCGAGGACGCCGCGACCGAGACCGCGATGGTCTTCGGTGAGCTGTACCGCAATGGAGCGGAGTGGAAGTTCCGCGCGGTCGGCCAGGGCTATGCCTCGGGCCTGGTGGGCATCGCGACGGACTTCGGCGTCAACCTCTGACGAGGGCTTCTGACGAGGGCTTCCGACGTCGGCTCTTGACGGCGTGACGAAGCTCTGAGCGCAGCTCGGCCGGCCGTCCGCAGGGGCGGTCGGCCGGGCTGCCGGGCTGCCGGCTGAATAGCCTCGCGGGCGGTCAGTCGAGCGGAGGCCTGTCGTCGCCGTCGCCGTACAGCCACGCGTCCCAGATCCCGCCCAGATCGCGGCCCGACTCCCGCTCCACATAGGCCGTGAAGTCATCGGTGTCGGCATTGCGGTGACGGTATGTCTCCAGCCAGCCCCGCACGATACGGAAGAAGGCCGCGTCGCCCACGGCCTCCCGTACCTGATGGACGACCATCGCGCCGCGCCCGTACACCGGAGCGTTGGAGATATGCGCGGCGGACGGCGGCTCGGCGGGCGGAAACGCCCAATTCTCGTCGTCGTCGTAGGCCTCTTCGAAACTCTGCCGCACCGGCACCTGTTCGGTGTGCTCGGCCCAGAGCCACTCGGTGTACTCCGCGAACCCCTCATTGAGCCACATGTCGCGCCAGGACTTCGGGGTCACCGAATTCCCGAACCACTGGTGGGCCATCTCATGTACGAGCGTCGCGACGCTGGTGGGACCGGGGAGGAAGGGCCGGTTCTGGGTCTCCAGGGCGTATTGGGAATCGCCCTTGCGCCCGATGATCACGCCGGTTGAGGAGAAGGGATACGGCCCGAAGGTCTTCTCCTCCCAGGTGACGATGGCGGGAAGCTCGGCGAGGAGCCGCGCGCTGTCGGCGGCGACGGAGGGATCGACGGCGTTGTAGATGGGCAGGGGGGTTGTGTCCTGGTCCGCGGTCCTGGCCGCCTTGCCGGTCTTCCCGGCGTCCGTCCCGCCTGTGTTCCCGGCCTTCTCGGCTTTCCCAGTCTTCCCGGCCTTCTCGGGCTTCTCGGTCCGTACCGAGGTCTCGGTCTTGTACGGACCGATCGCGACGGTCGCCAGATAGCTGGCCATCGGCTGCGCGGAGTGCCAGACGAAGGTGGTGCGCCCGTCCGTCGTACTCTCGCTCCTCAACTCACCGTTGGAGACGGCCTTCTGCCCCTCGGGCACGGTGATCCGGATGTCGTACGCCGCCTTGTCGCTGGGGTGGTGATTGCCCGGATACCAGGCCATCGAACCGGTCGGCTCCCCCAGCCCCACCGCCCGCTGCCCCGCCACCAGCCACCCCTCCTCCGACTTGTCGGGATCGACGATCCGCCGCGGCACGCCGGAGTAGCGGACGACCGTACGAAAGATGTCGCCCCGCGCCACATCGTCACGGGGCCGCAGAGTGAGCTCCGAACCGGCGCGGTGGAGCGCGGCACTTTCGCCATCCACGGTCACGGAATCGACCCGCATCCCCGCGAAGTCGAGATTGAAGGCGCTCAGAGCCTGGGTGGCGCGGGCGGTGATCTCGGCGGTGCCTTTGAGCCGACCGGTGGCGGGCACATAGTCGAGGGTCAGCCCATAGTGCTGAACGTCATAACCGCCATTGCCCAGCCGAGGAAAATAAGGATCCCGCACCCCCGCACTCCCCGGCCGCCCCCGCACAGCCCCCTCACCGGCACAGCCGCTGAGTACAAGAAGGGTGAGGGGAAGAAGAAATGTCAGAGGCACACCCAGCCGCTTGTCCACCCCCCGATCCTAGGCGCCCCCGATCCCAGCCGCCCGGCTCAGAACTCGCCGGTGTCCAGCTCGAACCCCAGCGGCTCAGGAAGCGGAACCGGCTCGGAGAGCTTGTACGGAACCTTGCGCTTGTAGTCCTCGCCGAAAGGAACTGTGCACAGCACAGCCTGATCGGCTTCCCGGTCGATGAGGAGGTAGACGGGAATACCGGCGCGGGCATACCCACGGATCTTCTTGACCCGGTCGTTGTCACCGGTCGAGCGCGATGTCACCTCGGCGATCAGAAGCACGGGAGCGGGATCGTGATACTCCAATGTGTCCGCGAAGCTCCCCTTCGGCGCGATCACCAGGTCGGGCACGATCTTTCCGGTGACCGACGCGCCTGGAACGTACAGCCCGATGCACGTGTAACGCCCCAGGTCTTTGCGGTGATCGCGGACCTGTCCGCTCAACTCCGAAACAATTTCTTCGTGTTCGCCATTGGCGGGAGGCGCCACGTGGATCTCCCCTTCGATCAATTCCACGCGCCACCCCGCTGGGGCAGCCGCACTGAACACGTCGAAGGCCGCTTCCACTGTCATGGCCGGGATCTTTCCCTTCATCTGTCGCAGCATCCGCATGTAATCGACTTCGCCGCCCTCGGTTTCGTACGGCTCATCCGGCTCGTACGAGTCCGAGTCATACGGCTCGTATTCGGAAACAGGCAGTGCCACGGCGGACCTCCTTCGTGCAAGCGACACTGCCAGCCTAGGCCGCACGGCAGGAAAGGAAACTGTAATCCTTCACTCGAACGTGCGAACGGTGACGTTTCTGCAGGCCAGAGACTTACGAGCCGATCCACACCGCGCGGCCGGGGGTAGTGAGCGGGCGCGCGGGGGTGGCAGGTGGGTGCGTGGGGTGGTGGGGGGTGGGCGTGGGAGCATTGGGGGGTGCTTGACATTGGGTATTCCCTCTCCCGGCGTTTTCCCGATCCGCCACAGACCGACTACCGGCTCGCGGATGTTCAGGCACTGCGGCACGACCTGTTCTGCGGGGATGTCTATCTCGCGGACACCAAGGCGGACCGTGAGGTGTCCACAGCCTGGGGATGGGTGCCGGTGCTCGACTTCGCGTGGGCGCTGTGCGACATCGTCGAGCGGCTCGACCGCGACCCGCGGGGCAGCCGCGCGGCCACGCCGCAGTACGCCGAGCTGGACTTCACCGAGTCGGCCGACCGGATGTTGTTCCAGCGGCGGTTCGGCTGGGTCGATGTGGAGGCCGACTGGATGGCGGGCGACGAGCCCCCGCTCACCTTCAGCCACCGGCTGCTCCGCCGCGAGGCGCGCGACTTCCTGCACGATCTGATCGCGGACCTGGCCGACATGCACGAAGGCCTGGCCGACAACCCGATCGTCTGGGACCTCCAGGCCCGCTTCCCCCGCGTCTGACCTGCGCTTGTACGGGCTGGTGGTACGAGGGTGGCGCGCCGCTCGTCACCCTCCCCCTACAGGCCCTCCACCGCGGGCACGCGACCGGCACACACCCCTTGCATCGTTTTCCGGATCGTCAGGCGTACATCCCCGGCCTCCGGGCAGACGAGGAGTGCCGGGGCAGCGCCGGGAGCGGGCAATCGCTCCTCCCCCCACACCAGGCGCGCCCCCGGAGCACCACGAAGGCCCCGGCCCATCCCCCCAGGCCGGGGCCTTCGGTCCGCCCGGCCCGGGCCCTGCGTACGAAGTACGAACCGCGGCACCGCCCGGCCGAGCGCAGCGACCCGCCCGGCCTCACTCCCGTACCCACTCCCCTCAGTCCTCCACCCGCACCCCGATCTGCGCCGCGAACGCCGGTGCCAGGTGCAGGAGTTGGGCTGAGCTGATCACCGCGCCCGCCAGCCGGTCCAGGCCCCGGGCGATGTCCAGCTCGGCGACCGTCCGCAGGTCGACGTCCTTCATCCGCACCCCCGTGAGATCGGCCCGCCTGAGCACACAGTCGCGGAACTCCACCCGCTCCAGCTCCCCGTCCCCGAAGTCCGGCTCCGAGAGCACACAGCTCTCGAACACCACATCCTTCAGCCGGGCCTTCCGCATATTCAGATAGTCGATCTTCCCGCCCCGGATCAGCACCCGCTCCAGCACCGCGCCATGGAGCTGCACTCCGCCCAGGCGCGCGTCCACCACCTCCACGTCCCGCAGCGACGCGCCCGCCAGATCCGTGCCCACACCCCGGACACCGCTCAGCACGGAATCGATGAACCGCGCCCGCCCCAGCGCTGTTTCGTCGAGAACGCACTCCCGCAGCGCGCAGTCGATGAACCGCGCGCCGACCCCCTCCTGCCCGGTCAGGTCGAGGTCCTTGAACTCCAGCCCGTCATAATCCCCGTCCGGCTCCAGCCCGCCGCCGTACGGACTCAGCGGTGGCAGCCGCACCTCCGCCCGACGCGCCTCGACCCGCCTCGCCGCGCCTCCGCCGCCCCCGCCCGCACCGCTCTTCGTCGTCGTCTTCCTCGCCATGTCCCCATGGTGACGTACACCACTGACAACGCGCCGATGTCACATCGAGCTGTCCGGTATCCGTCACACCGCCGGGAGCCCACGCACTGGGAGTGAGCGAAAGCAACAGCCAGCAGGCGAAAGCAACAGTCGGCAGGGGAGAGACGCACACCATGGACCGCAGCAATCGCAGTCACAGCAGCGACGGCAGTCGTCGCAGCGACAGCAGCCACCGCCGTAGTAGCAGCCACCGCACCACCCACACCACCCGCATCACCGTCATCGGCGGCGGCCTCGCCGGACTCACCGCCGCCATCACCGCCGCCGAGTCGGGCGCCGCGGTCACCCTCTACGAGGCCCATCACACCCTCGGTGGCCGCGCCCGTACCGCCGAAGGCCCGTACCTCACCAACGAAGGGCCGCACGCCCTCTACAGCCGCGGCCCCCACTGGGCCTGGCTGCGCCGCCGCGGGCTGCTCGGCCCCATGACGAGCCCGCCCGCGCGCGAGGCCGCCCGTTTCCGCTTCCACCGCGGCGGCGCGCTGCGCAGGACCCCGCCCCTCGGCGTGTTCCGGCTCGCCCGCCGTCCGGCCCAACAGGCCCCGGTGGACACCGACTTCATGACCTGGGCCACCGCGCTCGCCGGGCCGGACACCGCCCGCGCCGCCGCGCACTTCGCCGCCGTGGCCCTCTTCCACGACGACCCCGGCGCGCTCTCCGCCGCCTTCGTCCAGGAACGGCTCCGGCGCGCCGCCGCACTGCCTCCGGAGGCCCGCTACCCGGTCGGCGGCTGGGGTCAGCTCACCGACCGTATGGCCGGGCACGCCTGGAATCTGGGCGTACGGATCGAGACGGCGGTACGGATCGACTCACTCGACGCGCTCGACTCGCTCGCCGAGGACGGCCCCGTGATCGTCGCGACCTCCCTGAGCGCGGCCCGCCGGCTCCTCAAGGACGACGGTCTGCGCTGGACCGGCGGCCGTACGGCGCTGCTCGATCTGGCGGTACGGGCGCGCAGGGGCGACCCGTTCATCGTCTCGGACCTCGACGCGCCAGGCTGGCTGGAACGGTTCACCGCGCAGGATCCGTCCCTCGCCCCGGCCGGCCACGAACTGCTCCAGGGCCACTTCCCGGTCGGTCCTGGACAGTCCGCCGCCGACGGCATCGCCCGCGCCGAGCACCTGCTCGACCTGGGGTTTCCCGGCTGGCGCGAGCGTACGGTGTGGCGGCGCGAGTCCCTCGCGACCGGCCGGACCGGGGCCGTCGACCTGCCGGGCACCACCTGGCGGGACCGGCCACGGATCGACCGCGGCGACGGCGTGTACCTGGCGGGGGACGAGGTCGCCGCGCCCGGTGTGCTGTCGGAGGTGTCGTTCAACAGCGGGATCGCGGCGGCGTCGCTGGCGCTCCAGCGGGTGCAGTTCTTGCGGGATGCGGCCCGCCCGGCGGGGGTTGACCTCAAGCACGCTTGAGGTCGGAGGCTTGCTCCCAGAGCCCACATGGCCAGTCGGACAGGTCGCGTCCGGACACGCCGTATTCACCGGATACGCCGGATTCGCCGTACGAACCGTATTCGGACGCGACACGCCGTACGGACCGTACGGACGACCCACCGGACGACCCACCGGACGACCCACCGGACAGCCCTCGCGACCGGCCGCACAGACCGCCGCGCAGACCGGCCGCACAGACCGCTGCGCAGACCGCCGTACGGACCGGCCGCACAGACCTGGCCGCACAGACCTGGCCGCACAAGACAGCCGTACAAACAGGTCGCACAGACCGCCGCACAACCCCAGGGAGCCCGCCATGCACGCCATCCGCCTCCACGCCTTCGGCCCCGCCGAGAACCTCACGTACGAGCAGGTCGAGGACCCGCTTCCCGGCCCCGGCCAGGTCCGGATCACCGTCGCCGCGGCCGGGGTTCATCTCCTCGACACCGCGCTGCGCGAGGGCATGCGCGGCCCGTACCCCGCCGCCACCGAACTGCCGACCGTCCCGGGCCGCGAGGTCGCCGGTACGGTCGAGTCACTCGGCGCGGGCGCGGACCCCGGCTGGCTCGGCAAGCGCGTCGTCGCGCACCTGGGCATGGTGCCGGGCGGGTACGCGGAACTCGCCGTCACCGACACCGCCCGCCTGCACGAGATCCCGGCCGGGCTCGACGAGGCCGAGGCGGTCGCCATGATCGGGACGGGCCGTACGACCATGGGCATCCTGCTGTTCACCGACGGCCTCGGCCAGGGCGACATCGTCCTCGTACCGGCCGCCGCGGGCGGGATCGGCACCCTGCTCGTGCAGTACGCGAAGAACGCGGGCGCCGTGGTCATCGGCCTCGCGGGCGGACCCGCCAAGACCGCGCGGGTCGCCGCGAACGGCGCCGATCTGGCCGTCGACTACACCCTGCCCGACTGGCCCGTACAGGTACGCGACCACCTCCGCGAACACCACGGCGGCCGGGGCGCGACCATCGTCTTCGACTCGGTCGGCGGGGAGGCGGGCCGCGCGGCCGTGGACCTGCTCGCCAAGGGCGGCAAGCACCTCGTCTTCGGCTGGTCGGGCAGGGGCCTGCTCGACGGAGCGCCGCTGACCTTCACGGACGAGGAACTGGCGGAGCGCGGGATCACCTCTGAGAGCGTTCTCGGGCCGGTGATGCTCCAGAAGGCGGGCGGCGACATGCGCGTCCTGGAGGAGCGTTCCCTCACCGAAGCCGCAACCGGCCGCCTGCGCCCGGCCGTCCAGCGCTTCCCACTGGCGCAGGCGGCACGCGCCCACCAGGCACTGGAGACGCGCGGAACGGTGGGGAAGGTGGTCCTGGAGCCGTAAGGGCCGGGGGTGGAGGGGATGGGGTGGGGCCCCGGGCCGGGGGAGGTCGCTCGTACCGGCGCCTGGACGGGGGTCTGGCGCGGGTACGAGCGAGCCGCGGGCGGTACGGCGGGCGCGGAGCGGGTACGGGTGGGCCACTGCCCGTACGGGCAGTGGCGCGCCGGTACGGATCAGCCGCCACCAGTACGAGGGGTCCGCGCCGACACGGCATCCCGCTCCCGGACGCGTGGCACGCGGCGTACGCGCCACTCGGGGAGGCGAGGCCCGCAGGCGCCCGTACGGCACGGCCCGCCCCAGTTCGTATCACGACGCCCCACCCCACCCGGGCTCGCGCCCCGCACTCCCCGCAAGAAGCGAAATCACCCGATTCGTGGTCTTCTATCCAGGTGTTTCTTCGGCACACCCCACCACCGGCCCACACCCACACAAGGGAAGACCCCGGATGAGCGACCCGGCGAACTCGGGCGGCCGGCCCGGCCCGTACCCCGGCCAGGACCCAGGTCAACGCGGCTCCCGGGGCCCGTACCCCAGTCGGCACCCCCGCCCCGAGACCGGCGCCGAGACCGACACCCACCGCTGGTGGGCGCTCGCCGTCATCGCGACCGCCCAGCTCATGGTCGTTCTCGACGCCACCATCGTGAATATCGCCCTGCCCTCCGCCCAGCGCGAACTCGGCCTCACCAACGGCAACCGCCAGTGGGTCATCACCGCCTACACCCTCGCCTTCGGCGGTCTCCTGCTCCTCGGCGGCCGGATCGCCGACCTCGCCGGCCGCAAACGCACCTTCGTCATCGGCCTCATCGGCTTCGCCGCGGCCTCCGCGATCGGCGGCGCGTCCACCGGCCCGGAAATGCTGTTCCTCGCCCGTGCGCTCCAGGGCGCCTTCGCCGCGCTCCTCGCCCCGTCCGCGCTCTCGCTGCTCACCACCACCTTCACCAGAGGCGACGAACGCGCCAAGGCCTTCGGCGTGTTCAGCGCGCTCGCCGGCGCGGGATCAGCGATCGGGCTGCTCGTCGGCGGGGTCCTCACCGAGTTCCTGAGCTGGCGGTGGTGCCTCTACGTCAACGTGCCGATCGCCGCCATCGCCGTCGTCGGCGCGTACACCCTGCTCAGCGACCGGGCCGGCACCCGCGGCACCCACGGCGCGCACCTCGACATCCCCGGCGTGGTCCTCGGCTGCGGCGGGCTCGTCGCCCTGGTGTACGGGCTGAGCGAGGCCGAGATCCAGGGCTGGGGCGCCCCGCTCGTCCTGGGCCTGCTCGCCGGCGGCGCCGCGCTGCTGAGCGGATTCGCGTGGTGGCAGACCCGTACGCCGGGGCCGCTGCTGCCCCCGCACATCGTCCGCGACCGCAACCGCGGCGGCTCGATGCTCATCATGTGCCTGACGACCATCGGGCTGTTCGGGGCGTTCCTCTTCATGACGTACTTCCTGCAGACCGTCCTCGGCTACTCGCCCCTCAGAACCGGACTGGCCTTCCTGCCGCTGACCGCCTCGATCGTCATCGGATCCACCCAGATCTCCGCCCGGCTGCTGCCGCACGTACCGCCGCGCTACCTGCTCGGGCCCGGGCTGCTGCTCGGCGCGGCCGGGCTGTACTCGCTGACCTTCATCGACACCCACTCCAGCTACCCGGCGCACATCCTGCCCGGCACCGTACTGCTCGGCCTCGGACTCGGCCTCACCTTCATGCCCGCCATCGCCACCGGCACCTCGGGCGTGGCCGCCAGGGACTCCGGCGTCACCTCGGCAACCGTCAACACCGCACAACAGGTCGGCGGCTCCATCGGTACGGCCCTGCTCAACACCATCGCGATCACCACGACGAGTACGTATCTGGCGGCGGCGAAGACAACCGGCCTCACCCCGCCCGAGCGAACGGCTCTGGTGAACACGGCGACGGTCCACGGCTTCACGGTCGCCCTGGCCTGGGCGGCCGCCATCCTGATCGCCGCGGCGGTCGTAGCCGTACTCGTCATCACGGGCGCGTCCCCCCGCACCCGCGAATCAGCAACGGACGCCAGCCCTTGACGGGCCGGGCTACGCCCCCGCCGACGCCCCGCCCCATGGACGGCTACGCCTCCGCCACAGACCCGGCCACGCCCCGCCACCAGGCCCGGCTACGCCCCCGCACGTGCTCCCAGCGTGTGCAGTGGCTCGTCCGTCAGGCGGAAGACCGTCCATTCGTCCTGTGCCACCGCACCCAGTGATCGGTAGAAGCCGATCGACGGCTCGTTCCAGTCCAGGACGGACCACTCCAGCCGTTCGTAGCCGCGCGCTACGCAGATCCGGGCCAGCTCCGTCAGGAGTGCCTTGCCGTGGCCGCCGCCGCGGCTGGCGGGCCGTACGTACAGGTCCTCCAGGTAGATGCCGTGCACCCCGCGCCAGGTTGAGAAGTTCAGGAACCAGAGCGCGAAGCCGACCGGCTCGCCGTCCTCGTCCGACTCCGCGATGTGCGCGAAGGCCGCCGGGTGCTCGCCGAAGAGCGCGTCGTGGAGCTGCGCCTCGGTCGCCTTCGCCTCGTCCAGGCACTTCTCGTATTCCGCCAGCTCACGGATCATCGCGTGGATCACCGGAACATCGGCGGCAGTGGCAGTACGAATCATGACCGCAGCCTGCCCTCTCCCCCGCTCACCGTGCCAGCAGTGACCGAGCGATGGACACCTGGACCGGATCCAGCTCCTGGTCGCCCTCCCTCAGCCGCCACAGGGAGTTCTGCAGCACGCGGCCCAGGGTCCAGGCGCGCGCCCGGGACCGGTCCAGGGCCAGGACCTCCGTCATCAGGTCGAAGCGCCACAGGGTCTCCGAGCCGGCCGGCTCGGAGACAGCCGTCGTCCCGTCGTACGCGTCGGCAGCGCCGAACCGGTTCGCCAACGCCGGCAGCAGCTCGAACCCCGGATCCCCCGCCAGCGGCTTCGGGTCGATCGCCAGCCACGGTTCGCGCTCCGCGGCCAGCACGTTCTCGTAATGCAGATCCCAGTGCAGCAGCCGGTCCCCCGGCTCGTCCGCCACCTCGCGCACCGCCGCCGCACAGTCGCGTACGAGCCGCCGCTCACCCTCGTCCACCAACTCCCCCGCCAGCGACGGGGCCTCGTCCAGCATCCGCGCGACTGCATCCCCGAGCGTCCGCAGGCCCGCCGGAGCCGGCACCGATGTCAGCCGCGCCAGCAGCTCCGCCAGGATCCGGACCGCCTCCCGGACCGGCAATCCGCTCAGATCACGCGGGGGCAGATCACGCGGAAGCAGATCACGCGCGTTCGGATCGCCCGCAACCGGACTGCCCAGACCGCCCGGCCCACCGGCACCAGCCAGCTCGCCGGAACCGCCCGAACCAGCCAGCCCGTCAGGCCCGCCGGGACCGCCCAAACCAGCCACCCCGTCCGGTCCGCCTGGACCGTCCAGCCCACGCGGAACCAGCCGTTCCAGCAGCAGCGTCCCCGTCCCCTCGTCGTACCGCAGCAGCCGCACCGCGCCGTCCCCGCCCCACGCCCGCAGCGCCACCGGCTCCCCCGCCGACTCGTCGTCGAGCTGCTGGAGCTTCAGCACCGCCGCCGTACCGTCCGCGCACCCCACCGGCAGCACCAGCGCGCACTTGCCGTACATCGCGGGACCCGTACGGCGCAGCTCCCACCGCTCCAGAAAATCCGCCGCCCGGCCCGGCAGCGCCGCGATGAACGCCCGGCCCGCCTCCCCCGAAAACCTCGACTGTGTTTCCGCCAGCTCCACCGGAATGTCGATCACGCCCACGATCCTACGACCGTGCGTGAATCGCCCCATGCGCCGCATTCCTCACACGGTCCGCCCATGGACCAAGGGGGTCCGCCCATGGGCCAACGCGGTCCGCCCGTGGACCAGCAAAGTCCGCACCTGGATCACGAGCGCCCCCGGCACCCACCTCTGGCTGGCCGCCCTCTTCGTCACCACCGTCGCACTCCACCGCATGTCACCCGAGTTCGAAGAGGAATTCCTGCTCCAGCGCTCCACCAATATCCACGAACTGTCCACCGACCCCCTCCGCGTCCTGATCTCCAGCGCCTTCTGGACCGACGGCGGCACGTGGCTCCCGTACGCCGTCCTCTACACCCTCTTCCACGCCCCCGCCGAACACTGGCTCGGCACCTCGCGCTGGCTAGCCGTCGCCGTACTCGCGCACATCGGCGCCACACTCATCAGCGAAGGCGTCCTCGGTTGGGCCATCCTGCACGGCCACGCCCCACAGTCCGCCGCGCACACCCTCGACATCGGCGTCAGCTACGCGCTGGCCGGGATCGCCGGGATCCTCACCTACCGGGTGCCACTGCCCTGGCACCTGCCGTACCTCGCCGTCGTCCTCATCTACTACGGACTCCCGCTCATCGCCGCCCCCACCTTCACCGACCTCGGCCATGTCGCCGCGGTCCTCATCGGCCTGGCCTGCTACCCGCTGGCGCGCGCCCGCGGACCCCGCCGATACCTGGACAAACGTACGAGCAGCGGTGTACGAACACCCACATGACCAGCGCGAACAACGACGAGCCGGGCAGACCGGACGGCGACAGCGACGGACCGGACGGCGGTAGCGGTACGAGCAGGGGTACCGGTACGGGGAGTGGCGCGCCCGGCGACGTTACGGATACGGGGCCGGCCTCAGGCGACCGTACGGGAACGGGCCCACACAGCGACGGTACGAGCAGCCCTACGGGAAGCAACCCGGCCGGCGACCGTACGGAAAGCAGCCCGGCCGGCAGCCGTACCGGAAGCGCCCCCCGTACCACCACCGCCCCCGGCGACATCTCCTTCTGGTACGCCCAGGACGGTCTCCCCGCCCCGCGCCCGCCCCTCCCCGGCGACACCACCGCCGACATCTGCATCGTCGGCGGCGGCTACACCGGGCTCTGGACCGCGTACTACCTCAAGAAAGCCGCCCCCTACCTCAACATCACCATCCTGGAAGGCAAGTTCTGCGGCTACGGAGCCTCCGGCCGCAACGGCGGCTGGCTCTACAACGGCATCGCCGGCCGCGACCGCTACGCCGCCCTGCACGGCCATGACGCCGCCGTACGCCTCCAGCGCGCCATGAACGACACCGTCGCCGAAGTCATCAGCGTCACCGCCGAAGAGAACATCGACGCCGACATCCACCAGGGCGGCGTCCTCGAAATCGCCCGTACCCCGGCTCAGCTCACCCGCCTCAAGGAGTTCCACGCCGCCGAGGCCGCCTTCGGCGAAACCGACCGCACCCTCCACGACGCCGCCGAAACCGCCGGCCGCATCCGCGTCGCCGGAGCCCTCGGCTCCACCTGGACCCCGCACGGCGCCCGGCTCCACCCCGTCAAACTGGTCAAGGGCCTCGCCGCCGCCGTCGAAGGGCTCGGTGTCACCATTCACGAGTCGACACCGGTCACCGAGATCAGGCCGAAACACGCCGTCACCCCCCACGGCACCGTCCGCGCGCCCTACATCCTCCGCTGCACCGAAGGGTTCACCGCGAGTATCAAAGGCGCCCGCCGCGCCTGGCTCCCCATGAACTCCTCGATGATCGCCACCGAACCCCTCCCCGCCGACGTCTGGGACACCATCGGCTGGGACGGCCGCGAAACCCTGGGCGACATGGCCCACGCCTACATGTACGCGCAGCGCACCGCCGACAACCGCATAGCCCTCGGCGGCCGCGGCTACCCGTACCGCTACGGCTCCCGCGCCGCCCGCCTCGCCGACACCGCCCCCACCCCGCCCGCCACCGTCGAGGCGCTCCGCGAGATCCTCGTCCGCTTCTTCCCCGCCACCGCCGGCGCCCGTATCGACCACGCCTGGTCCGGCGTCCTCGGCGTCCCCCGCGACTGGTGCGCCACCGTCACCCTGGACCGCACCACCGGCCTCGGCTGGGCGGGCGGTTACGTGGGCTCAGGCGTGGCCACCACCAACCTCGCCGCCCGCACCCTCCGCGACCTGATCCAGCACGACTCGGGCCAGGCGGGCCCCACGGACCTGACCACCCTCCCCTGGGTCCACCACAAGGTCCGCAACTGGGAACCGGAACCCTTCCGCTGGCTCGGCGTCCACGCCTTGTACGCCGCCTACCGCACGGCGGACACCAAGGAATCCACCACCAACACCCCCACCACCCACCCCATAGCCCGCACCGCCAACCGCATATCGGGCCGCTGACCACCCGCCCCTTTCGCACCGTCCGAGCAGTGCGGATGTGGCAGGCGAAGGTGAAAACTTCGCGAGAATTGCAGCAGCAGGGCCTCCTGAAGCTCTCGACTTCGCCAAGTCGGAGCTGGTCAGGCGGCCCTGCTTTCACGCGCTCTGTCTGTCACAGACCATCCACCCGGTCACCCTGCTCGATGAGACGACTCTTCACCGATGGAAGTGCCGGCTTCCGGAGGTCAGCCCCATTGATGCTCCCTCAGGCACTCGGCGTGTGCGTAGGTGCCCGGCGTGAGGTGGTCGCAGGGGCCGGCGGAAGACGGAAGGGTTACGACAGAGAAAATCCCTGCGACGGAGAAAGCGAAAGTGACGATGATTCGACGCACGGCGTTCCAATCGTTTGTGAGCCCAAGGGAATCAGATGCACCATTTGTTCAGCTCACCCAGGATATACTGGGCTCGCCGAAGCTCAGCACCGAGGTAATTCCCATCACGAATCCTCACCTCGATGTAATTCGCCAATATGACGGGATCGCGAGTGCCGAGCCTGAGGAACGCATCCGCCTCGGCGATCGCCGCGGGACAGCCGGCCGCAGCCTCGGCAGGGGCCACGGCCCATGCGGATGAGGGGCCGCCTACGGAGACAGCGCCCAATGCCAGCGCGGCCACGAATCCCGCAGCGACTATTCTGATCGGTTTCACAGAAATTCCTCCGATGCGTGCCGACGGGTCGGCCCTCGGTCATGGAGAACTTCACCCATTGAACTGTTGTCGCGGTGGTTCGCTTGCCGACCGACCCATATCCAAAAGATTAAGGATCATTCCGTGTGCCGGTCAACGGCATCCCACCGAAAGGCTGGTTCGAGTGCGGCACCCCGCTGCGCGGACAGGAATCCCCACTACACATCCCGGCCACATCCGGAGAATGATCAACCCGCAGACCTGCGGTCATTGACCTGCCAGTAGTTCGATCGGCGAGAAATCATCCCGATTGCAATTCCGTACTCCACCCCGTTTAAACTCTTATGGAATTCAACGAGTTCCATGTCCGCATATGCCCTCTCTTCCGGTAATCTCGACCCGCCCGGAATCGGCCACCAGTGCATATGCGTCGGAGTTCTTTCTACGCATTGTAGTTTCTGAACCACCGAATAGGGAGTTCTACGCGTTGTAAGAATTCTACGTGTTGTAGTTTTTCGAGATCAGCCGTTCGACCGATGCGCTCCGGCGGCGGGACTCGGTGGATCGGCCAGCGCCTGACGCAGGGCCGCGGCTTCCCGCGGGTCGAGACGCGCGGCGAAACGCCGGAGGGCGCGCTCCCGGTCGGTCGAGGCGTCCAGGACCTGGCGCATGAGTTCCGCGGTGTAGAAGTCGGCGCTCCGCGCCGCGCTGTACTGATAGGACCGGCCGTTCTTCACTCGGGTCAGCCAGCCCTTCTCCCGCAACCGTTCGGTGACGGTCATCACCGTCGTATACGCCAGCGTGCGAGGGCCGTTGAGCGCGCTGGTGAGTGCGTGGATGGTGACGGGGGCCTCCTGCCGCCACACGATCCGCATGATCTTCGACTCCAACTCACCGAACGGCCTTATCGCCATGGAGCCCTCCCAGGGTTCATCGGCTTGCCCGGAGGTGGCCAGGTGCTGGAGCAGCGTGCGGATGAGGGACAGCCGGCCGCAGGGCGTCGTGTCCACGGGATCCATGGTGCGTTCGTGAGATACGGGAGCGCTTCGGCCGAACGGCCGGAGCGCATCGGCCGAACGGCTGATACGGGCCTCGGCTGCGCCGTTCGGATCCCGTACCGCGCGAGCGGGCAGGGTCAGGTCGAGAGACGGGAGCCCTGTGAGACGGTGCCGGTGGCCCACGCCCAGGAGGCGATCTCCACACGGTTGCGTACGCCCAGTTTGGACTGGATGTTCGCCAGATGGGTCTTGATGGTTCCGAGCGACAGAGAGAGCTCGGAGCCGATCTCCTGGTTGGTGCGCCCGATCGCCACCCGGCGTACGACATCCAGTTCACGCCCCGTCAGGCTTGTCCGCGATGCCGGCCTGCCCGCCGCGAGCCCGCCCGGGGACGACGGCGGGCGCCCCTCCTTCAGCCGACGCAGCAGCGGCACGGTGACGGCCGGCGAGATCAGCGCGTCTCCGCGCCGTGCCGCTCGGACCGCCTCGAACAGCAGGGCCGGGCCGGCGTCCTTCAGCAGAAACCCGCAAGCACCGTTGTCCAGCGCCCGGTGTACGTAACCGTCCTCGCCGAAGGCGGTCATCACGACGACACGCAGCGGATCGGACACCTCGGGCCCGGCCAGCAGGCGGGTGACCTCCAGGCCGTCGAGTCCCGGCATCTGGATGTCGACGAGGCAGACATCGGGACGCAGCCTCCGGGCCGTTTCCACGCACTCGATGCCGTCAGCGGCCTCGGCCACCACCTCGACACCCGGCTGCGCGTCCAGCAACAGCCGTAATCCACTGCGCATCAGGTGCTGGTCATCGGCGATGAGTACCCTCGTCGCCACAGCCGTCGAGGAACTCGTCGTCGCACAGGTCACATCGGTCACCTGGACGACCCCGCCTCGGCCTGCACGGGGAAAGCCACGGCCACCAACCAGCTACTGCCACGCGCCGGACCCACCCCGAGCGCACCGCCGACGGTCGAGATCAGTTCCTTGCCCTCGCTCCCGCTCTTCCGCTGGAACATGTCCGCCGCCCTCTCCGCCGAGACGCTCCCTGCGCCATGCTCATGACGCTACGGACAGCGAGGGCGCCGCACACTGGGCGTAAGGCCCGGCCGTGGGGTGGTGCTGGGTGCACCGCCGCCGTTCTACTCGGAGTGTTTGGCCGCGGAGAAGTACGTGTTCGCCGTCGGCAGGAACATCAGCACAACAGCACCGGCGATCAGGACGACCGGACTGACACTGATGAAAAGATCGTATATGACGTCAGCCATGGTCTCTTTATGGAATTCGCTCGTGGTCATGCTGTTGACCAGGAAGAACATGACGAGAGCACCGGCCGCGGCGAGTGCGCTCCGCGCCCATTTTCGGCCCTGGCGCATCCTGAAGACGAAGAACAAGAAAAAGGAGCTGGTGAAAACCAGAAATCCGGCAGACATGGCGACTTGCTGGATCGCTTCGCTCTCGCCCATTTCGTCGCGCATTTCGTCGAGCCCCGAGGGAGAGATGACGAATGTGTCCAGCACCCAGACGACGGCGTCCACGACAATCGCCACGAGGAGCAGCAGGAAGGCTGTTTCCACCTCCCTGGGGCGCGTCCTCGTCTGGCCTGTTTCCGGCTTCATCGTCACTGTTGTCTCCTCAAGTAGCCCGTATCCCCCGAGGAGACGGCCAACTCCGCTGAGCGGTTGCCGTGGCAGGGCGGCGAACTCGCATTGTGCACGAACTTGTCAGCCCCTGGACCGGACGCCGACGAGTTCTTCGGAGAGTTCCCAGATGCGCCGGGCGTCGTCGGTGCCGCGCAGCCGGCTGTACAGCTTCTGCTCCCCAGGAGGCCCGCCCATGTGACCGAGCCCGCTGGGACCGTAGAAGCCTCCCCGCTTGGCTTCGAGGGACGTGGCGGCGTAGAGGGCGGGCAGCTGCGCGCTCCGGACCGTTCCGACGAGGATGCCGCGCGCGGACAGGGCCCGGATGAGTCGTACGCTCCCGGTGTCCTTGTCGCGTCCGATCTCGGGGCGGGCAGCGAGCAGACTCGTCGGGGCGATCCCTGGATGGCACAGGTTGCTCGTGATGCCCCAGCCGCCCGCTTCACTGCGCCGGTCGAGTTCCAGACCGAAGAGCCCGAACGCGATCTTCGACTGGCTGTAGGCGCGCATGGCGCCGTAGGACCGCTCCCAGTTCGGATCGTCCCAGTTGATGGCGTTGCTGTTCGCCGCGACGCTGATCTGCGAGGTCACACGTGCCCGGCCGGCTCGCAGGAGGGGCAGCAGACGGGTGACGAGGGCGAAGTGGCCGAGATGGTTGCTGCCGAACTGGAGCTCGAACCCGTCGACGGTCGTCTGCCGGTCGGGCGGAGTCATGACGCCCGCGTTGTTGATGAGCAGGTGAACGGGCCTGTCCTCGCTCAGCAGGGTCTCGCCCAGCGCCGCGACGGAGGCGAGCGAACTCAGGTCGAGTGCGCGCAGCGACACGTCCGCGGCGGGTACCTGCCGGAGGATCTCTTCACGCGCGGACTCGCCCTTGCGGGGATTGCGGACGGGCATGATGACCTCCGCGCCGGCGGCGGCGAGCCGCGTCGCGATGCCGAGCCCTATGCCGTCGCTCGCTCCGGTGACGACAGCGCGTTTCCCGGACAGGTCGGGGACGGTGATGCCGACGGTTTCGCGTGACATGTGTTCACTCCCTGGTGGTGTCGTTGATTCCACAGTGGTGGAGCCGGCCGGACTTATTCAGGGACTCTCGATCCGCTGTTCGGAAGGCCGACCGTTCGGAAGGCCGACTGTTCGGCAGGACGACGCTCCGGTCGACATGTGCAGGAGAGAGGCGAGCCGCAGGCCGGAAGGGCGGACCGACGAGCCGTGGTTACGCGCGTGTGCGGGCGATAGAAAGGAAGCAGCGCCAGAAGCAGCACCAAGGGAAGGGAGGGAGACGCATGGAGATCGATCGGACCGGGCTCGCGGCATTTCTCCGGCACCGCCGGGAGCTGCTGCAACCCGAGGACGTCGGCCTCCCTCGCGGACAACGCCGCAGGACCAGCGGGCTGCGCCGTGAGGAGGTCGCCGCGCTCTGCCATATGTCGACCGACTACTACGCCCGGCTTGAGCGGGAGCGCGGCCCCCAGCCGTCCGAGCAGATGATCGCCTCGATCGCCCAGGGTCTGCATCTCTCACTCACCGAGCGCGACCATCTGTTCCGTCTGGCCGGACACCGCCCGCCCGACCGGGGTGCGGCCGGCGAGCACATCAGCCCCGGCCTGCTGCGCATCTTCGACCGCCTGGACGACACCCCGGCGGAGATTGTCAGCGAACTCGGGGAAACGCTGCGCCAGACCCCGCTCGGCATCGCACTCACCGGCGACACGACCCGGTACACCGGCCCGGCGCGCAGCATCGGCTATCGCTGGTTCACCGACCCCACCTACCGCGAGCTGTACGCTCCCGCGGATCACTCACAGCTCTCGCGGATGTTCGCATCCGGCCTGCGGGAGACAGCGACGCTACGAGGCCCCGATTCCCGGGCGGCCCACTACGCCGGCCTTCTCCTCACGCGAAGCGAAGAGTTCCGGAGCCTGTGGGACAAGCACGAAGTCGGTATCCGTCCCCAGCACGTCAAACGCTTCGTCCACCCCGAGGTCGGCATGATGGAGCTGAACTGCCAGTCGCTGCTCGATCCGGACCAGTCGCACCGCCTGCTCGTCTACACCGCCCCGCCGGGCACCGAGAGCTACGACAAGCTGGGGCTCCTGGCCGCCATCGGCACGCAGACGTTCCACTGAACCCGCCGACCGGTCCTCGGGCGGCGCATCCTCGCTGTGCTGACCGTGCTTGCTGTGGCGTCGGGTGTCCTGGCGGTGCGCCGGGTCAGGTCAGACGTGCCCACCGGGAGCGTGGAGGGAGTCGAGCCAGCGCAGGAGGCGGGCTCCTTCACGGGTCATGATGTCCGGGTCGCGCAGGGCGTTGGCCAGGAGTGACATGCCCTGGTAGGCGGAGACGAGGGTGAGGGCCAGGTCGTCCGGGTCGGACAGGCCCAGCTCGCGGAACTGGCCCCCAGCCCAGTCCAGCAGCCGCCGGATGACCGCGCCGGCCTCCGCGTCGAGGGTCCCGTCCGCGCGCTTGTCGAGTTCGACGGCCAGGGTGCCGGTGGGACAGCCGTACCGGGCGGCGATGTCGCGCCGGCCGACCCAGGCTTCGATCAGCGCCTTGAGACGGTCGCGGGGATCGGCCAACTGCTCCAGCCGGGCGGTGAGTTCGTCCAGGTGCGCGCTGTGTTCGGACAGCGCGGCCCGGACCAGCTCGTCCTTGGTCTTGAAGTAGTAGTAGACGTTTCCGACGGGGACGTCGGCCTCGCGCGCGATGTCGGCGAGGGTGGTGCGTTCGACCCCCTGCTCGTGCAGGACCCGGGCCGCCGCCGCCGTGAGCCGTTGGCGCTTCAGCGACGCCCGTACCCGCCGATTCACTGAGTTGGTCACCCAACTGACTATAGACAGCCTCCGGTGGGCGCATGCTAGGTTCAATCAAGTCAGTCAACTAACTCACATGGGGGAATCACCATGATCACAGTGACGGGTGCTACCGGCAACATCGGGCGGACGCTGGTGGAGCTGCTGGCCGAGGCGGGCGAGGAGGTCGTGGCCTTGTCGCGGCGGCCCCAGCCCGCACACCACGCGGCCAGGGTCAGGTGGGCCCAGGCCGACATCGGGGACGCCAAGAACGTGCGCCCCGCCCTCACAGGAGCCCGCGCCCTGTTCATCCTGCTGGCCGGCGAGCTCAACAGCCGGGGTGAGAGCCCGAACGTTCTGCTGGACACGGCCATAGACGCCGGGATCGAGCGGGTCGTTCTGGTCTCCTCACAGGTCAGCGCCACCCGGCCGGAGGCGCTCTCACACGCCCGGCTGCGGGAGTTCGAGGCGGCGGTGCGCGCGTCCGGACAGAGCTTCACCATCCTGCGCCCCGGCGGTTTCGCCTCCAACGCCTTCGCCTGGGCCGAGACGGTCCGCACCGAGCGCACGGTCTTCGCCCCGTTCGGTGACGTGGCGCTGCCCGTCATCGACCCGGCGGACATCGCCGCGGTCGCCGCAGCCGTGCTGCGCGAGGACGGGCACGCGGGTCGGGCGTACGAGCTGACCGGCCCCGAGCTGATCAGTCCACGTCAGCAGGCCGCGGCCATCTCCGAGGCTCTGGGCGAGAAGGTGACTTTCGTGGAACTGTCCCGCGAGGAGGCTCATGCCCGCATGGCGCAGTTCATGCCGGAGCAGATCGTCACCAGCACTCTGGACGTCCTCGGTGTCCCGCTCCCGGCCGAGCAGAAGATCAGCCCCGACGTGGCGACCGTCCTGCACCGCCCGGCCCGCCCCTTCGCCGAGTGGGCCGCCCGCAACCTGCCGGCATTCCGGTAGATGTCCAGGTCAGCCCCTGTCCGCCCTGGACATCGCAAGAGCCCCCTGTCGGATTCGAACCGACGACCTACGCATTACAAGTGCGTTGCTCTGGCCAACTGAGCTAAGGAGGCGTGTGGCAGCAGTGTAGCGGCCCCCGATCGGCGGTCGGCCGGGAATTTGGTGTTCGCCGGAGTGCTGACAGATCGGGAAACGCCAGGTAGCGTCACCCGCAGTTCACCCAGGTGGACTAGACCCATCTTCCGCCGGCCGGCGGGGGAACCATTCCTTTACTCGGATCGTCCGGCACGTTCCTGCCGGTGGAGGGACACAGCGTCATGGCAACTGTCTCGTTCGACAAGGCAACCCGCGTCTACCCGGGTTCCACGAAGCCCGCCGTCGATCAGCTTGAGATCGAGATCGCGGACGGCGAGTTCCTCGTACTCGTCGGTCCTTCCGGCTGCGGCAAGTCGACCTCCCTGCGGATGCTCGCGGGTCTGGAGGACGTCAACGCCGGGGCCATCCGTATCGGTGAGCGCGATGTCACGCACCTGCCGCCGAAGGACCGGGACATCGCCATGGTGTTCCAGAACTACGCGCTGTACCCGCACATGTCCGTCGCCGACAACATGGGCTTCGCGCTCAAGATCGCCGGTGTGAACAAGGCGGAGATCCGGAAGAAGGTCGAGGAGGCCGCGAAGATCCTCGACCTCACGGAGTACCTGGACCGCAAGCCGAAGGCGCTCTCCGGTGGTCAGCGGCAGCGTGTCGCGATGGGGCGCGCCATTGTGCGTGAGCCGCAGGTGTTCCTCATGGACGAGCCGCTGTCGAACCTCGACGCCAAGCTCCGTGTCTCGACCCGTACGCAGATCGCGTCGCTCCAGCGCCGCCTCGGCATCACCACGGTGTACGTGACCCACGACCAGGTCGAGGCCATGACCATGGGTGACCGGGTGGCGGTCCTCAAGGACGGGCTGCTCCAGCAGGTGGACTCGCCGCGCAACATGTACGACCGGCCGAAGAACCTGTTCGTCGCCGGCTTCATCGGCTCCCCGGCCATGAACCTGGTCGAGGTGCCGATCACCGACGGCGGTGTGAAGTTCGGCAACAGCGTGGTGCCGGTGTCGCGCGAGGCGCTCGCCGCCGCCTCGGCGAAGGGCGACAAGACCGTGACGGTCGGTGTCCGCCCCGAGCACTTCGATCTCGCGGAGGACAGCGGCGCCGCGGCGACGCTGTCCAAGGACGCGCCGGCCGGTCTGGCCGTGACCGTCAATGTCGTCGAGGAGCTGGGCGCCGACGGTTATGTGTACGGCACGGCCGACCTCGGCAGTGAGAAGAAGGACATCGTGGTCCGCGTCAACGGGCGCGCGGTGCCGGAGAAGGGCGCCAAGCTGCATGTCGTACCGCGCGCGGGCGAGACGCACGTCTTCTCGACCTCGACGGGCGAGCGTCTGACCGACTGAGTCGGCCGCTGTCCGGACCGGACTGGCAGAGTCGGCCGCGCCGGCTCTGCCGCCCGAGCCCCCGGCCTCGTCCGAATTCCTTTGTACGGCCCCGCACTTCGGTGCGGGGCCGTTTACGTGTGTCGACAAATACCCCGGCACACTGGCCTTTTCGGACAGCACCGTCAACACCCGATTCGAAAAGAACGCTCGAACCATCCCTCGGGAGAGTGACTAAATGTCGCCAAATCATCACTGGCCGCTACGCTCGCCTGCGTGACCCACTCAGCCCGCCGTATCGGCCGAACTCTCGCTCTCGTACTGCCCGTCGTCCTGGTGCTCTCCGGGACCCTCGCGGTCGCCCGCGTCCCGTGGGCGTCCAGCACCGCCGAGTCGCAGGTCCTGACCGCGTCCTCGGACACCGCTTCGGTACGGGCCAAGTCCCGTACGCCCCAGGATATTCTGCGCGAACAGCTCCTTGTGGAACTTCAGGAGAAGGACCCGGGCATCGCCCTGACGCACCTTCAGCGGCAGGTCGAGGAGCGTCCGTCGCTCGCCAGGCACTGCATGTCGATCGCGCGGGCCCTGGGCCGTGCGGCCGTGGCGGTGTACGGGCCCACCCGCGCGCAGTCGTTCTCGCGCCCCGTGTGCGACACCTCCTTCGCGTACGGCGTCTCACAGCAGGCCGCGGGAAGCTGACCGGGCCCGCAGGCCGACCGACCCACGGAAACCGACCGGGCCGCGGGAAACCGACCGGCCCACGCAGGCCGACCGGCCCGCGGAAACCGACCGGGGGCTCGCGCGCCGTGCCGCCCCGCCTATCGTTCACGGCATGCATACGTTTCCGACGCAGGCCGTGGTCCTCGCGGGCGGCCAGGGGTCGCGGCTGCGCCCGTACACCGATGACCGTCCCAAGCCGATGGTCGAGATCCCCGGCACGGGGACCCCGATCATCGGCCATCAGCTTGCCTGGCTCGCCGCCGAGGGCGTGACCGATGCCGTCGTCTCGTGCGGGCATCTCGCCGAAGTCCTCCAGGACTGGCTGGAGTCGGCGGATCTGCCGCTGCGCGTCACGACCGTGGTGGAACCCGAGCCCCTGGGGCGCGGTGGGGGGCTCAAGTACGCCGCTGCCAGGCTTCCTGCCCCGCAGCAGCCGTGGTACGCCACGAATGGCGACATCTGGACACGTTTTTCGCTGCGCGAAATGGCCGCGTTCCACGCGGAGCGCGACGCGACGGCGACGCTCGCCCTCGCCCGCCCCCGGATTCCATGGGGGGCCGTCGAGACGGACGAGTTCGGCCATGTCCTGGACTTCATCGAGGCGCCGCCGTCGCCTTATCTGATCAACGCCGGTGTGTACGTGTTCTCTTCACACTTCGCGGAACTGCTGCCGGAGCGCGGTGACCACGAGCGGACGACGTTCCCGCGGCTGGCGCGCGAGCGCAGCCTGGCGGGCTTTCCGCTGCCGCAGGGGGCGTACTGGCGGGCCATCGACACGGCGAAGGACCTGACGGAAGCGGCGAAGGAACTGGCGTCGGGCCCCCGCTGAGAGGGCACGGACCGACCGGCCAAGGGCTCGGCGTCCACGCGGACGCCGACCCGCGCGGACACCGACTCCGCGCGGACACCGGACCGAGCGCCCTGGGCTCAGCCCCGGCCCTGGGCTCAGCCCACGCTCTGTACGGTGCCCGTCGCGGAGGCGCGTTCTATGGTGTCGATGAGACGGTGCCGGGACAGGGCGTGGGCGAAGTCCGGCACGGTGTGGGTGCCTTCGGCCAGATCGCGGGCGAGCCGGGCGTACAGGCGGGCGACGTTTCCGCCCATGGACCGCAGCAGTTCGGCGGGGCCGTCGCCGCTGTAGGAATCCGGGACGTCCAGCGGGGCGACCGCGGTGTCCGCTCCCCGGCCGCCGGCCAGGGTCAGGTTCGCCACCTGCATGTTGCCCCAGTCCGCGGTGATGACCAGGTCGCCTTCCGTGCCGTTGATCTCCCAGCGGAAATTGTCGCCGCGGGAGGTGCCGCCGCGGTAGAACACCGACGCCGCCGCACCGCCGTCGAGCGTACCGATCACGGCGACCTGGTCCGGCGCGGTGACCGGAGCGGTGCCGTCGTCCTCGGTGATCCGTGTCTCCTTACGGCCTGCCACCAGGTTCGCGGTCAGCGTCTGGAACTCGCCCAGCACGTGGTTCAGCGGGTCGGCCGCGTGTGAGAACGCCGAGGTGAGCGGGGTCACGCCGTTGGCGTTGTCGAAGATGTACGCCCCGGCGCGGGTGGGCACCTCCGGCCCCCAGACCATTCCGGAACCGACCATGGTGGTCCCGATGACCCGCCCGAGGTATCCGTCGCGGATCAGGTCGCGTGCGTACCGGACCTCGGGGGCGTACCGCCCCTGGAGCCCGGCGATGGTGCGGACTCCGGCCTTCTCCGCCAGTTCTGTGAGGCGCTCGGCCTCGGCCAGGCCGTTGCCCAGCGGCCATTCGCTGTAGACGGCCTTGCCGGCCTCGATGGCGGCGGATATCAGTTCGAAGTGCTCGGGGACCTTGACCGACACCACGACCAGGTCAACGCCGGGGTGCGCCAGGAGCTCCCGGTGGTTGTCGTAGCCGGGAACGCCGTACCGCGCCGCCGCGGCCTCGGCCGAACTGCGCCGGGTGGTGCTGACGGCACGCAGCTCGAAGTCGGGGGACGCCGCTATCGCGGGGACGTGCGCGATCGACGCCCAGCCGCTGGTGTTCGCGCCGATGATGCCAACGCCAAGAGGACTCATGATCTTCTTCTCTCTAGTTCTTTTACGATCGTTACATAACGCGGGTACGCCAAGGCGCGCGGGGAATCACGCGCGGGGAATCACAAGAAATACGGACCCCGACGACCGGTTCGCCTACCCCGCCCGGGCAGGTCAGTCCAGGCAGGTCAGAGCCACCTCCGCCGCCCGCGTCAGCGCGGCCCGGTCCGGATTGATGGCGCCCATGACCCGTAGCCCCTGAAGGTTCACCGTCAGGAATCCGGCGAGGTCGGCGGCGCTGCGGTCATCCCGTATCTCGCCACGGTCCTGCGCCTGCGTGAGCACGTCGTACAGGGCGAACTCCAGCGACTGCGTCGTCGAACGCAGCCGCTCGGACACCTGGGCGTCACAGTGCGCACGCTCCATGGCCGCGCCGACGATCAGGCACGAGGCGGCGCCCTCGCAGGTGATCTCGTCGATCAGGCCGGTGAAGATCTCGCGGATCGCCCCACGGGCATCGCTCTTCGCCGCACGGGCATCGCTCCCCGAGGAAACACCGCCCTCCGGGGGGCGCAGCAGATCGATGAACGGCAACGCGTAACGCCGGCGGTACAGGTCGAGCGCGGCCCGGTAGAGACGTTCCTTGCTGCCGAAGGCCGCGTAGATGGACCCGCTGCCGATCCCCATCGCCTCGGCCAGGTCCCGCATCGACGTGCCGCCGTAACCGTTGCGCCGGAACGCCTCCATCGCCGCGGCGACGGCGGCTTCGGTGTCGAATTCACGAGGTCGGGCCATGCGGACGACCGTACGCGGTTATGGAACGATCGGCAAATAAAAGTGAGCGGAACCACGAGGCGTGCGGGTCCACGCGGCCCGCTCCCCCGACCTCAGCCCAGCAGCCCCCCGATCGGGTTGTGGTTGCCGCCGCCCGATGTCGAGCCGCCCGTGCCCGAGCCGCCGCCGTCGCCGCTGCTCGCTCCCGTGCTGCCGTCGCCCGCGCCGCCGCCCGTGGTGGACGGGCCGCCGCCCTGGCTGCTGGACGGGGGCGGGGCCTGCTGGGCCGTCTGCGGGGCCTGGCGGCCGGTGGTGCCCTGGGTCTGGCTGGGCTGTTGCTGCTGGCTCTGGCCGGTGCTGGTCGCACCGCCCGCCTCCGGTACGGGTCCGCCGCCCGGCGCCGGGCGCTCGGCCTCGGGGGTGCCCGACCGGGTCGCGGACGGTTCGGACGGCCGGCCTTCCGTCGTACCGCCGCTGCTGGGCGTACCGGAGGCGCTGCGGCCGCCCTCGCCCGGCTTCTTGGGCAGCGGTTCGCCGGGAAGCTGGTTGACCGGGTCGGCGTTCGGGCCCGGTACGGTCACCATGTCCGAGGACCGTACGGCTCCGCCCAGCACCGAACCGACCAGCAGCGTCAGCCCGATCACGACCGTCGCGACGAGCCCGCCCCGCCGCAGGACCCGGCGCCGCAGGTCCCAGATCTCGGAGCGCGGCCCGAGCGTACGCCAGGCCTCGCCGGCGAGCCGCCCGTCCACGGAGTAGACCGGCGCGCCCGCGATGATCAGCGGGGACCAGGCGGCGAGGTAGATGATGTCGGGCGCGTCGTACGCCGGAACGGTCCGCCAGCTCACGGTCAGCAGCAGCGCCGCCGACAGCAGCGCGCCGACGCAGGCGGCGACCCGCTGCCAGAGGCCGAGGACGGTCAGTACGCCGACCACGATCTGGAGGAAGGCGACGCTGAGCCCCGCGCCGACCGGATGCGAGAGCGCGAAGTCCCGCAGGGGTTCGGCGAGGGCCCAGGGGTGCAGCGAGGAGAGCCAGGTGACCATGGAGCCGCGCTCGCCGCCGTCGAAGTAGACGGGGTCGCAGAGCTTGCCCATGCCGGCGTAGATGGAGATGAAGCCGAGGAAGACGCGGAGCGGGAGCAGCACCACGCCGAGGTTCATGCGGCGGCCCGGGTAGTACGCGTGCCGGACGCCTGCCGCGTCGCCGGCCCGGGTGCCGGCGGCGCCGTACCGCTGGGCGCGCGAGCGGTGGTCGTGGTGGTCGTGCCTGTCGTCGTACAGGTCGTGCAGTTCGTACGCGTCGGTGTCGGTATCCGTGCCGGTGCCCGTGTCGGCGTACGGCTCGCGGTACGGGTCCAGATACGGTTCCGGCTCCGCCTCCGGGCCGGGCGTGTCGTACGCGCCGACCGCCTGCCGCATGGGCGGCAGCAGCGGCCCCACACCGGTACGGGCGGCGGGACCGGAGCCGGAGCCACGGCCGCGCCCATGGCCCTGGCTTCCGACCACCGGAGTCGCCACCGTGGCCTCGCCGTCGACGTCGAGCCGCGGGATGACCTGCGTGGCGCCGGCGTCGTACGCCCGTCCCTGCGCCCCGGACATCCCCGCCGCACCTGACACGCCCGCAGGACCCGACATGCCCGGCCGCCCGGGTCCGCCGGGCCGGCCACCCGGTACGGCCCGTGCGTCGCGCGTGTCGCGGTAACCCGCGGGCGGCGTGGCGGAGTTCCGTACGGCCTGGAGAAGCCCGCTGGCGCCGGGATCGCCCGGTGCCGACTTGCCGCTCCAGACGACGGGCGCCCTGCGGCGGCCCGCGCTCCCACCCGTACCGCCTCCACCGGCCCCGCCGCCGGCTCCGGAGCCCCGGCCGCCACCGCCTCTGCCTGCCGTGCCTCCCCCGGGGGCGCCCGGGGGCGTGGGGGGGAAGCGCGCGGTGTCCGCCAGGGCGCGCGCGGAGCTTGGGCGCTGGGTAGATGCGAGCTTCACCCGGAAGCTGGCGTGGTTCACGATGACCTGCGCGGGATCGCAATCCACCTTGAGCATGCTCAGCGGGGGCTGATCGTCGAACCCGGGCCGGGGCGTTCTGGTGTCCACACTCATCTAACCGAGTGACTTGTGTTTAGGACACTGCCTTGACGCGCGGGAAATGTCCGAGACCCGTCAAGATCAACAACCCTGCCGACGCGAGCCTCGGACCGGACGCCCCCGGGGCCGCCCCCGGCCCGCCCCGCCTCACGCCCGCCGGCGCGCCGCCTCGTACAGCACCACTCCCGCCGCGACCCCCGCGTTCAGCGACTCGGCGCCGCCCGGCATCGGGATCCGTACCAGGAAGTCGCAGGTCTCCCCGACCAGTCGCGACAGGCCGCGGCCCTCGCTGCCGACCACGATCACTACCGGCCCGCCGAGCGCCTCCAGATCGCCGACCTCCGTCTCGCCGTCCGCCGCGAGCCCGACGACCACGAGCCCGGCCTTCCGGTACGACTCCAGGGCGCGGGTGAGGTTGGTGGCGCGGGCGACGGGCGTACGGGCCGCCGTACCGGCCGAGGACTTCCACGCGCCCGCGGACATCCCGGCCGCGCGCCGCTCCGGTACGACGACGCCGTGCCCGCCGAAGGCGGAGACCGAGCGGACGACGGCTCCCAGGTTGCGCGGGTCGGTGACCCCGTCGAGCGCGACGATCAGCGGGTCCTCGCCGTCGTCCAGGGCCGCCGTCGCGAGGTCCTCGGGGTGGGCGTATTCGTACGGCGGGACCTGGAGGACGAGGCCCTGGTGGTTCAGCCCGTTCGTCATCCGGTCCAGCTCGGGCTTGGGCGCCTCCATCAGATGGATACCGCCGCGGTCGGCCGCGAGCTGGAGCGCCTCGCGGACCCGCTCGTCGTTGTCGATGAACTGCTGGACGTACAGCATGGTCGCCGGTACGCCGTCCCGCAGCGCCTCGAAGACCGGGTTGCGGCCGACGACCATCTCGCTGGTGCCCTTGCCGCCGCGCCGGGCGACCTGGCGCCGGGCGGTCTGCCGGGCCTTGGCGTTGGCGGCGCGGTTCTGGGCGTGGCCCTTGCGGGCGGACGCGGGCGGGGTGGGGCCCTTGCCCTCAAGCCCGCGGCGTCGCTTGCCACCGCTGCCGACCTGCGCGCCCTTCTTGTTGGACGTGCGGCGGTTCCTGCGCTGGCTGTTCCCGGCCATGACCTACCTGTTTCGTTTGCCTCAGTGGTGCTTCAGAAAGTGCTTCGGGACGCTTCCGGGTAACCCTTCGGAGCGTGCTTCGGAGTGTACGTACGCCGACGCGCCGCCGGTACGCCAGTGTGCCGCCCGGGACCTCCGGGCGGCACATCGGCGCAGGTCAGCGCGGTCCCAGCGTCCAGCGCGGGCCCGTGGGACTGTCCTCGATGACCAGTCCGGTCTGCTGGAGCTGATCCCGGATGGCGTCCGCCGTACCCCAGTCCTTGCGCGCCCGCGCGGCCTCGCGCTGCTCCAGGACGAGCCGTACGAGCGTGTCGACGACGCCGTGCAGGTCCTCGCCGCGGTCGGTCTCGCCGGCCCAGTGCGGGTCGAGCGGGTCGAGGCCGAGGACGCCGAGCATGGCCCGTACCTCCGCGAGCCGGGCGACGGCCGCTTCCTTGTCGTCGGCCGCGAGCGCGGAATTGCCCTGCCGGACGGTGGTGTGCACGACCGCGAGCGCCTGCGGTACGCCGAGATCGTCGTCCATGGCCTCGGCGAAGGCGGGCGGCACCTCACCGGCGGGAGCGACGGCCTTCCCAGCTTTTTCGGTGACCCGTTGTACGAATCCCTCGATCCGCGCGAACGCCGACTCGGCCTCGCGCAGCGCCTCCTCGCTGTACTCGATCATCGAGCGGTAGTGCGGGGTGCCGAGGTAGTAGCGCAGCACGATGGGGCGCCAGTGCTTGACCATCTCGGAGACGAGCACCGAGTTGCCGAGCGACTTGGACATCTTCTCGCCGCTCATGGTGACCCAGGCGTTGTGCACCCAGTACCGCGCGAACTCGTCCCCGTACCCCTTGGCCTGCGCGATCTCGTTCTCGTGGTGCGGGAAGATCAGGTCGATCCCGCCGCCGTGGATGTCGAAGGCGCTGCCCAGGTACTTGTGGGCCATCGCCGAGCACTCCAGATGCCAGCCGGGCCGGCCGCGTCCCCAGGGGGTCTCCCAGCTCGGCTCGCCGGGCTTGGCGGCCTTCCACATCGCGAAGTCGCGCTGGTCGCGCTTGCCGGTCTCGCCTTCACCGGAGGGCTGGCGCAGATCGTCCAGGTCCTGGTTGGACAGTTCCAGGTACTGCGGGAAGGACCGGACGTCGAAGTAGACATTGCCGTCCGCCTCATAGGCGTGACCGCGCTCGATCAGGCCGCGCATCATCTCGACCATCTCGGTGATGTGGCCGGTGGCGCGCGGCTCGTAGCTGGGGGGCAGGCAGCCGAGGACGTCGTAGCCGGCGTTGAAGGCGCGCTCGTTCTCGTACCCGATGGACCACCAAGGGCGCCCCTGGACGGCCGACTTGGCGATGATCTTGTCGTCGATGTCCGTGACGTTCCTGATGAACGTCACGTCGTAGCCGCGGTAGTCGAACCAGCGGCGCATGATGTCGAAGTTCAGTCCCGACCTGATGTGCCCGATGTGCGGGGCGGCCTGCACGGTGGCGCCACACAGGTAGATCGAGACACAGCCCGGCGTGAGCGGGATGAAATCACGGATCTGCCGGGCGCCGGTGTCGTACAGCCGAATAGTCACGCGACAAGGGTAGTGCGCCTGGGGTAGTGCCCCGCGACCCTTTGGGCCACGGGGACACAGAAGCGTGACGTTCATACCCGCCCGGCAAAGTCACCGGCGGAATTTCGCGGTGTTTGGGGCGTTTGGCCCGATCGGGTCGAGTGGCCGGTCCGTATCCGGTTCAGATACTCCGGTTCAGAAGCGCCCGACGATCTTGCGCGGGGTGATACGGACGACCACCCGCTCGGCGTCCTCCTTGGACGCCGGGTTGAACTCCGCGTACGGCTTGCCGGTGTACTTGAGCGACAGCTCGTTGATCAGCTCCTGGCCGCCCTCGGTGGTCAGGGTCGCGGAGCCGCGGATCTCCGCGTAGAGGTACGGCGCGTCCTCGGGCCGTGCGACGACCGACACCCGGGGGTCGCGGCGCAGGTTCTGCTCCTTGCGGCGGCCGATGGTGGTCGAGACGAGCAGATCGTCCCCGTCGCGCTTCACCCAGACCGGCGAGACCTGGGGGCTGCCGTCGGGCTGGATGGTCGCGATGTCGACGAAGACGGGTCCGTCGAGGAGTTCCTTGAGCTTCTCGGAGAGTGCGGCTGCCATGACTGCCTTCCTGCTTCCTGAGGTTCCTGATGCTGGTGCCGGTGCCGTGCCGGTGCCCGGGATACGGGCCGGGCAGGGGTCCGGGAACTGCTGAGACTACGGCTGTACGAATAACCGCTGACGCTCTCTCAACCCGTGTCCCGCGCCCGGTATTTCGATCAGCCGGTCCCACCGGTCCCGGCCCGCCGGTTTCAGCCGGTACGGACCACAAGCGCCGTCGCGATCGCGGCCAGCCCCTCCCCGCGGCCGGTGAAGCCGAGCCCGTCGGAGGTGGCGGCGGAGACCGCGACCGGGGCGCCGACGGCCTCGGTGAGCACCTTCTGCGCCTCGTCCCTCCGCTTCCCGATCTTCGGCCGCAGACCGACGACCTGCACGGCGACATTGCCGATCGTGAAGCCCGCCTCGCGCACGATTCTGGCCGCCTCCGTAAGGAGGGTGAGTCCTGAGGCACCGGACCACTCCGGGCGCCCGGTGCCGAAGTGCGCGCCGAGGTCGCCGAGACCGGCGGCCGAGAACAGCGCGTTGCAGGCGGCATGGGCGACGACATCCGCGTCGGAGTGGCCGGCCAGACCGGGCCCCTCGCCCTCCCAGAGCAGCCCCGCGCACCACAGCGGGCGGCCCTCCTCGAAGGCGTGGATGTCGGTCCCGATGCCCACGAGAGGCAGGGGCAGAGGCAGGTGTGCGGCCGCGGGAGACGTCTCAGCGGGCGCGGGAGCCGTCTCGGCCGGCGCAGGAGGCGTCTCAGCGGACGCGGAAGCCTTCTCAGCGGGCCCGGAAGCCTTCTCAGAAGCCATCGTTCGCCCTCCTCCGCGCGAGAACCGCCTCTGCCAGCACCAGATCCAGCGGCCGGGTCACCTTGAACGCCTCCTCGTGTCCTGGCACGACCACCACCGGCGCGCCGAGCCGCTCGACCATACCGGCGCAGTCCGTCGCGCCCTCGCCGACCGCCGCCACCGTCTCGTGCGCGCGCTGGAGGGTGGCGCGGTCGAAGCCCTGCGGGGTCTGTACAGCGCGCAGCAGCGCCCGCTCGGGCGTGGCGACGACCGGTTCCGGCTCGCCCTTCTCGCGCGGCTCGACCTGTTTGACGGTGTCCGAGAGCGGCAGCGCGGGCACGACGGCCGGCGCTCCGTCCCGTACCGCCTCGACGACGGCGTCCACGGTGTCGACGGGTACGAGCGGGCGCGCCGCGTCATGGACCAGTACGGCGGTGATCGACTCGGGCAGGGCCTCGATCCCGAGCCGTACGGACTCCTGGCGGGTCTCACCGCCGGGCACGACGAGATAGTCGGTGCGCTGGGGCAGGGCGTGCTCGTCGAGGAGGTGTTTCACCTCGGCGGCGCCGTCGGGCGGGGCCACCACCACAACGAGCGAGACGGCGCGCGACGCGGCCATCGCGCGGACGGCGTGGATGAGCATCGGTGTGCCGCCCAGCGCGCGGAGCGCCTTGGGGGCTCCGGGGCCGAGCCGTACGCCCCGGCCTGCCGCGGGGATGACGGCTGCGGTGCGGTGGGGGCGGGCTTCGTCTGACATCGGTTGCACTCCGGCAGGTTTGTTTCCTCGGCCGACATGGGTATGGCCACAGCGTGCCGGGCGCGACGCCTTGACCGGACCCTTCCGTGACACACGGTCGAGACGGATCGCGCCGGCTGCCCCGGGCCCGGCCTCCCCGGGTCCGCCCGGGCATGGCGCGTTCCCCGGGCGGCGGCCCGGCGAAGTCCCCGGCGCGGCGCGAGAAGCCCCCGCAGGTGTGCGTGTGCGTGGGATCAGGCGGCCAGGTGCCTGTGTGGACCTGATGTCGTACGAGGTGCGGGTGTACGGACATTGCGGGTATGGGGAAACTGCGGGTGTACGGACATGCCGCAGCGCCCGGCGACACAGCTTTTCCCTCAAGGCTGGTCAGCGGGCACCACGGCATTCACTGCGACTGCGTGGGACGGCATGCGCGACGGCACGGCATGCGTGCGGCGCTGCGGGCACAGCAGCGTCACACATCCTGGGTTCAGGACGTCCTGCGGTTCAGGACGCGAGGACCTCGTCGAGCAGAGCCTCGGCCTTGTCTTCGTTCGTGTTCTCCGCGAGAGCCAGCTCGCTGACAAGAATCTGTCGCGCCTTGGCGAGCATGCGCTTCTCACCTGCGGAGAGTCCACGCTCACGCTCGCGGCGCCAGAGGTCGCGCACCACTTCAGCGACCTTGATGACATCGCCGGAGGCGAGCTTCTCGAGATTTGCCTTGTAGCGACGGGACCAGTTCGTCGGCTCTTCTGCGTACGGTGCGCGGAGCACCTCGAAGACCCGGTCCAGCCCGTCCTGACCAACCACATCGCGCACGCCGACGAACTCCGCATTGTCCGCCGGTACACGCACTGTCAAGTCGCCCTGGGCGACCTTGAGCACCAAGTAGGTCTTGTCCACGCCTTTGATCTGGCGAGTTTCGATGGCCTCGATCAGCGCGGCCCCGTGATGGGGATAGACCACGGTGTCGCCAACCTTGAACGTCATGTGACAGGTACCCCTTCCGTGGCTATCCAGGGTAACACGAGAATGGCATCTTCTGAATGGCGTTTTCGCAGGTCAGGACGGTTCTCGGGGCTTGACAAGCGCACCGGGAACGTGCTGCGGGCGGCTTCCGGAAGAGGGTATTCGCAGGTCGGAGCGGCTGCGCGGGCGCACAGAAACGCGCCCGTTACGCCCCGCACAACACCCCTGAACGAGGATGAACGTCCCGATTTGCCGGATTTAAGGCGTCGAACTTCCCGTAGTCCGTTCGGATGTCGATCACTCGTGCGGATCGAAGGCGGATCGAAGTGCGAGAGATTCTGAATTTGATCACGCCGGGCCTGTGGCCCGGTATTCGCGGGGAATGTACGGCGCGCGGAGGAATTGATCACCGGCATTATGTGAACGGCGTGCTAAACGGCGGGATCGGGAGGGATATGGGATACGGAATCCGGGCCACCACGACGGCCGCCGGGGGCCGCACCGTACCGGGCGGGGCGGCTGGAGGCGGGTCGGGTGCGGGGCGTCCGCGACGGCTCGGTAGCCTAGGCGCGCTGAACGCCCGCCTGCCCTTTCCGTCCGTACGTCCTAGGAGTTGCCGCCGCCGTGAGCCGCAGCCTTCGACGCGGCGTCCTCGCCGCCTCCGCCCTCGTGTTCTCGCTTGCCCCGCTCACCGCGTGCGGCGCCGGCAACAACGCGCAGACGCTCGGCGTCAAGCCGGACAACGCCGCCACCTCCGTCGGTGACATCTCCATCCAGAACGCGACGGTGATCACCCAGCCCGAGGCCGACGCGGAGGGTCCCGCGGTCGTCACCGGCACGGTCTTCAACAACGGCAGGAGCGCGCAGACCCTCGACGCGATCAAGCTGCCCGGCACCAGCGCAAGTGTGACGCTCTCGCCCGCCGGGGGGTCGGGACCGGTGACCGTACCGGCCGGCGGCTCGGTCCAGCTCGGCGGCAAGGGCAACGCCTCCGCCGTGATCGAGAACGGGCGCGAGGCCGCGAAGAACGGCGATGCCCAGCGGGTCGTCTTCACCTTCAGCGAGACCGGCGACATCGGTCTGCGCGCGTTCGTCTTCCCGTCCGACACCTACTTCAAGGACGTCGGCCCGAGCGCGCTGCCGTCGCCCTCGGTGTCGCCGTCCGGCGGTCCTTCGGGCTCTCCGGCCGGTTCGCCGTCCGGGTCCCCCTCGGACTCGCCGTCGGGGAGCCAGTCCGGCGAGGCCGGCGAGGCGGGAACGCCGTCGGTGTCGGAGTCCGCGTCGGGCTCCGCCGAGCACTGAGCGGCGCTCGGCAGGCAGCACGTACCACCACGTACAGCACAGCCCATACAGCACTGCCACGTACAACAGCGCTGTGGGGGGGGGGGGGGGCAGGGGGGAGAAGGGAAGGAAGAGGAGGAGGGTCGGTGTCGAGGCTAGGCGCGAAGGCTGCGTACCGAGTCATCCCTACAAGGGGGAATGT
>NZ_JBHVGV010000011.1:199647-310947 GCF_042800555.1 Streptomyces sp. NPDC057617
GTAGTAGGTAGACACCACTCCCCACACACCCCCCCGTACCCGACCCGCCGTTACGGCAAGCAGCAGGGGGGTGCCGTCCCGATGGGAAGCGAGCCGGGCAGGGCGCCACAGCGCTGCGGCTTTCCTGCGCTCCGAGCGACGCCGTATACGCGCGTCGCCGTATCCGGGCGACGCGCCGTACGGAGGCGCTGCACGGATGCGCCGCACGGAGGAGCGGTACGTAATGGTGCGCGCCGTACGCGACGGCGCGCTCCGGTCGGGGGCCGCGGCCCGGGCCGGTCTACGGCTCGAACTTGTACCCCAGACCCCGCACCGTCACCAGATACCGCGGCGCGCCCGGGTCCGGCTCGATCTTCGCGCGCAGCCGCTTGACGTGGACATCGAGCGTCTTGGTGTCGCCCACATAGTCCGCGCCCCAGACCCGGTCGATGAGCTGCATGCGGGTCAGCACCCGGCCCGCGTTGCGCAGCAGCATCTCCAGCAGGTCGAACTCCTTGAGCGGCAGATCGACCTTGCCGCCGGAGACCGTCACCACATGCCGGTCCACATCCATCCGGACCGGGCCCGCCTCCAGCGCGGCCGGCGTGACCTCCTCCGGCTCGCCCCTGCGGCGCAGCACCGCGCGGATACGGGCGACCAGCTCCCGCGAGGAGAAGGGCTTGGTCACATAGTCGTCGGCCCCTATTTCCAGGCCGACGACCTTGTCGATCTCGCTGTCCTTGGCGGTGACCATGATCACCGGGACATTTGATCTGCCGCGGAGCTGGCGGCAGACCTCGGTGCCCGGCAGACCGGGCAGCATCAGGTCGAGCAGGACGAGGTCGGCGCCGTTGCGTTCGAACTCGTCGAGCCCCGCGGGCCCGGTGGTCGCGATCGCGACCTCGAAGCCTTCCTTGCGGAGCATGTAGGAAAGGGCGTCGCTGAAGGATTCCTCATCCTCGACGACGAGCACTCGGGTCACGGAAGGACCTCCGGGGCAGGAATCACGGTCGGGGGATCAGCCAGCTCAAGGCTGGGGTCGCTGTCGCTGTCGGTATCGGTGTCTGTGTCTCTGTCGTACGGAGACCGGTCGTCTTCCGGAAGCCGGTCGTGTTCCGGATCGTGCTCCGGAAGCCGGTCGTCCTCGTCCGGGCTGGTGGACCGCCTCCGGTCCCGTACGGCTCCCGCCTCGGGCAGCCGCAGGGTGAAGGTGGAGCCCTGGCCCTCCGAACTCCATACGGTGACCTCCCCGCCGTGCGAGGCGGCCACATGTTTGACGATGGCGAGGCCGAGCCCCGTACCACCGGTTGCCCGGGAGCGAGCCGGGTCGACACGGTAGAACCGTTCGAAGATCCGCTCCCGGTCCTTCTCCGAGATACCTATGCCCTGATCGGTCACGGCTATCTCGATCAGGTCCCCGCCGGTGGCGGAGACGCGGTGCGCGGCGATACCGACGCGCGTGCGGGCCGGAGAGTAGTTGACGGCGTTCTCGACGAGATTGCCGAGGGCCGCGGCGAGCTGGCCGCGATTGCCCCACACATGGAGGTGGACGGTGCCGCCCGCCGCCATGGTGATCTGTTTGGTGGACGCCGCGTGCCGGGACCGGTCGATGGCCTCGGCGACGAGTTCGTCCACACGTACGGGCTCGGCGTCCTCCAGCGGGTCGTCGTTCTGCACCCGCGAGAGGTCGATCAGCTCCTGTACGAGATTGGTGAGCCGGGTCGCCTCGATCTGCATCCGCCCGGCGAAGCGGGTGACCGCCTCGGGATCGTCGGAGGCGTCCATGACAGCCTCGGAGAGCAGCGAGAGCGCCCCGGTGGGGGTCTTCAGCTCGTGGCTGACATTCGCCACGAAATCCCGTCGTACGGCTTCGATACGACGGGCCTCGGTGAGGTCCTCGACCAGGAGCAGCACCAGCCGGGAGCCGAGCGGGGCCACCCGGGCGGAGACCGCGAGCGCCTCGCCCCGGCCCGTACCGCGCCTCGGAAGGTCCAGTTCCACTTGCCTTATCTCGCCGTCCCGCCGGGTGTCACGCGCCATGTGCAGCATGGGCTCGACGGCGAGCTTTCCGCCCCTGACCAGGCCCAGCGCGTACGCCGCCGAGCTGGCCTTGACCACGGAGTCGCTCTCGTCGAGGACAACCGCGGAGGAGCGCAGCACGGAGAGCACGGTGTCCACGCCGGGGGGCAGCACGGCGTCGGTGTGCAGGGACGTACGGGTGGGCCGTGCCTGGTCGCGTTCGCTCCAGCGAAACGCCAGCATGGCGATCACGCCGGTGCAGACACCGGCGATCGCTGCCAATGCGGCGACCGCCGCGTTCACGTCCATGCGACCAGCGTATGCGGGCCCCCGGACACTCTCCCAGCCGTCCGGGTGTCTCCTCCGACACTCGTCGCCCAGAGTTCATGGAGGGGATAGTGCCGGTTCATTTGCGGGGGAGGCGCCCGACGCGTTCCGGCCGGAGCGTGGGACCGTGGGGGCCGCGGCTTCCGGTCACAGCCCCCGGCTCAGCGGCCCCGGCTACGGGCGGGGGCGTACGGGTCGGGGGGCGCCTGGACGCCACGAATGCCGAGGCACACCGAGGCGGGGAAGGGTAGCCGAGGAACGTCAAGGCGAAGCCGGGAAAAAACACCAAGAGAGGGACAACCCCATGCGGGACGCGTACCACGAGGAACTGGATTCGATCGGCGAGGACCTGGTCGAGATGGCCCGGCTGGTCGGTTCCGCCATCGGCCGTGCCACCACGGCCATGCTCGACGCCGATCTCAAGCTCGCCGAGAGCGTGATCGCCGCCGACCAGCGCGTCGACGACCTGCAGCACGACCTTGAGGCCAGGGCGATCGCGCTGCTGGCGCGGCAGCAGCCGGTCGCGACCGATCTGCGGATCGTCGTCACCTCGCTGCGGATGAGCGCCGACCTGGAGCGCTCGGGCGACCTGGCGCAGCACGTCGCCAAGCTGGCCCGCCTCCGCTTCCCCACCTCGCCCGTGCCGCACGACCTGCACGCGACTCTGCTGGAGATGGGGCAGCTCGCGCAGCGTCTGATGGCGAAGACGGCCGAGGTCATCATCACCAAGGACGTCGATCTGGCGCTCCAGCTCGAACAGGACGACGACGAGATGGACCTGCTGCACCGGACCCTGTTCCAGCACCTGATGGACGACCGGTGGAAGCACGGCATCGAGACGGCGGTCGATGTGACGCTGCTCGGCCGCTACTACGAGCGCTTCGCGGACCACGCGGTGGCGGTCGCGAACCGGGTGGTCTACCTGGTGACGGGCGAGCACGCGGACGAGATCCAGCAGGCGGAGACTCCGGTGGAGGGGGCGTAGGCGGAGGGGCGTAGGGGGAGGGCATGGCCCGGCCGTTAGGGGAGGGCCGCGGGACGTCGCCCTTGTCGCCCTTGTCGTTTTCGCGGAGGTCGCGGAGGCGCGCACGGCGGTGTTTGCGCGCATGCGCCGGAGATGCGCCGTTGATACGCCCGCCGGGGAGGGCTTGCAATGGGCAGAGGCGTCATCCGCGCACGCCTTTGAGGAGGATCCCATGGCCGATTCCCCTACGACCGACCCCCGTCCGGAAGCCCCGGCCGGAGCCATCCACCTGCCCATGCTCGGGGCCTGCGGCTGCGGCTCGGGCTGCGGCTGCGGCTGCCAGTCGGGCGGCTCGTGCCAGTGCGGCGGCGGCTGCGGCTAGTCGCGTACGGCACGCACAGAAGAGATGGGTGAGACGAGGGGCCCTGTCCGGGAAATGCGGGCAGGGCCCTTTCGTATGCGAGGTTCGTATATGAGGCGGGGGGCCAGCGGGGGCCGCTGGCCCTGCCGCCTCGCCTCTTCGACGGCCAGACGTGCCTTGGCGATGTGCCTTGGCCGCGCGGGCTTACTTCTTCTTGCCCTGGTTCTTGACTGCCTCGATGGCGGCTGCCGCCGCGTCCGGGTCGAGGTAGGTGCCGCCCGGGGTGAGGGGGTGGAAGTCGGGGTCGAGGTCGTAGACGAGGGGGATGCCCGTGGGGATGTTCAGGGACGCGATGTCGGCGTCGGAGATGCCGTCGAGGTGCTTGACCAGGGCGCGCAGGCTGTTGCCGTGGGCGGCGATCAGGACCGTACGGCCGGTCAGCAGGTCCGGGACGATCGCGTCGTACCAGTACGGAAGCATCCGTTCGACGACGTCCTTGAGGCACTCGGTGCGCGGGCGCAGCTCGCTCGGGATCGAGGCGTAGCGCGGGTCGTCGCTCTGCGAGAACTCCGTACCGTCCTCAAGCGCGGGCGGCGGCGTGTCGTACGAGCGGCGCCACAGCATGAACTGCTCCTCGCCGAACTCGGCGAGCGTCTGCGCCTTGTCCTTGCCCTGGAGCGCGCCGTAGTGGCGCTCGTTCAGCCGCCAGGAACGGTGGACCGGGATCCAGTGACGGTCCGCGGCCTCCAGCGCGAACTGCGCGGTGCGGATGGCGCGCTTCTGGAGGGAGGTGTGCAGTACGTCGGGCAGCAGGCCGGCGTCCTTGAGCAGCTCACCGCCGCGGACTGCCTCCTTCTCGCCCTTGTCGGTGAGATTGACGTCCACCCAGCCGGTGAACAGGTTCTTGGCGTTCCATTCGCTCTCGCCGTGGCGGAGGAGGATCAGCTTGTACGGTGCGTCGGCCATGGGGCCGAGCCTAATGGACGGGCCTGGGACGGCTGGAGGCCCTGTCCACTTACCAGGCCGTATACAGCGTGTGTACGTTGTCCCTCGGCGCCGGCCTCGTCCTTGCCGCCGGGCCCTCGGCGAAGGCGCGGAGCACGTTCTCGGTGGTACGGGTGACGAACGCGCCGGTGCGTGCGTCCATACCATGGTTGCGCCCGTTCTCCCGCGTCCCCGCCATCAGCCCCTCCACCCACCGCATCGTCCCGGTGGCGAAGACGCCCGCACCGCTGGGCACGGTGTAGTACGCGGAGTCGGAGTGGCTCTTCCGGCCGTTGCAGACGAGCGGGGAGTGGGCGACGATCTCGATCGGCGCGGGCGCGGGGGCGGGGGCGGGGCCGGGGGCCTCTGGGGTGACGCGGTCGTACTCCACTCCGACGAGATGCGCGAAGGAGTCGCCGCGCCTCACCCCCGTACCGTCGAAGACCCAGTGGTCCGGACCGTGCACGACATAGGGGGCATCGGTGGGGAAGCCCTCGTACAGGACGCCGGTCAAGGAGGATTCGGGGTCGGCGCCGGGCGGCTGGCGGAAGTCGGTCGTCGCCATGGAGCGGTGGTCGACGAGGTACGGGTCGTCGCGGTAGTCGGTCTTGTAGCAGACGACGGTGCGGAGGGCGGGGCTGGGGATGGTGGCGGGGCTGGTGGCGGTGGGGGTGGGGGTGGCGGGGCTGGCTTCGGCGGCGGGGCGGGCCGTATCTTCCAGCCTGACCCTGCGGAAGCAGGTGTTCGCGCCCAGAAACGCCAGATTCGTCCCGGCGTCGCGCGCCCGGGTCACGTGCCGCCGCTGCTCGGGCGTCCAGTACTCGTCGTGGCCCAGGGCGACGACGGCCGTGGCGCCCTTCAGCGCTGAGGGGTCGGCATGGACGTCGATACCAGTGATGTACGCCATCGGCAGACCGAGCCGTTCCGCCAGGACCACCACCGCCCGCTCGTACACCATGAACTTGTCCGCGCCGTTCTTGTCGTACGGCCGATCGAAACTGACCGCGAGTGAACGGGTCCGGTACGCGCCGTCCTCGCCCTGGTAGAGGCTGCGGCCGCCCCACAGGTTGTACGCCTGCCAGGTGGCGGGGGCGTGCATCAGGACGGTTCTGCCGCGCGTGCTCGCCGAGCGGATGATCAGCGGGACGTAGCGCTGGTAGCCGTGACCGGGGCCGGGGCCGTTTTCCGCGTCGAGCCTGAGCAGGTACGCGCCCTCCGGCCAGCCGTCGGTGCGGACAGTGAGGGTACGGTCCCAGTCCGCCCGTACCGTACGGGTCGCGGCGATCACGCGCGGGCCAGGCTGGACACGGCCCGCCACCCGGTCCGAACGCCACACCCGCCGGGCCTGCGCGCCGCCGTACCAGCCGATGCGGTACGCCGAGACCCGGAAGCCGGGCGCGGTGGTCGAGACGTGCAGTCCGAACTCCTCGCCGGGCAGGACGCTGACCTTGTCGGCGAAGCCTTGGACGGCGTCGGGCGGGCCGGTGGCGTGGATACGCCAGTCGGGGGTGCCGGGGCGGTGGCGTTCGCGGTCGATGGACTCGATTGCGGAGGTGGGGGTGGAGGTGGTGTCGGGTTTGTTGCGTCGAGGGGAGTCGCAGGCGGTGAGGGTCGCGGCGGCCCCGGCGGCAGCGCCTGCCAGGAAGTGCCGGCGGCCCAGCCCGCCCGGATGCTGTGTGTCATCGTTCATCGAACGATCTTGAGTCGGCGGAGGGGCCAAGGCGACTGGTGGGGGGCCGAATGCGGGTGCGGGGCGGGTGCGAATGCGGGTGCGGGGCGGGTGCGAATGCGGGTGCGGGGCGGGTGCGAATGCGGGTGCGGGGCACGTGCGGCGTGAGCGACACTCCGGGTGTGTCCCTCACTAGATCGCTTGCGGGTAGCAGTGAGATACGTGCTTATCTCATCGACCAGTTGAACTTGGCGTTGCGCCGTCCCGGGATGTTCGGGAGGGGCGAAGGGCCGTTGCGGATGCTGATAGATCACTTGCTGTTCGTGGAGAACCAGCCCGACGCGTGGGCCGAGCAGCAACGGGCCTGGGAAGCTCGCGGGGCGATGACCAACATCGGTGTGGCAGGCGCGTTCTGCGATCTGATCCCCGGTTCGGGTCCGGGAAACCCTGACCAGCACTGCGTCGCCTCGGTCTACGCCGAGTTCGCCCACCGCCGCGGCTGGCTCGGGCCCGATCGGCTTCTGCCGGCTGACGAGCACCACGCGCTGCGGACCGGCGTACGTCGGTGGGCGGAGACGGACCGCGTATGGGCGGACGTCGTGGACGAGTTCGGCCCCCCGTCCATCCTGTTCGGAGGGACCAGCCCCCTGTACAGCAAGACGCTCGGTTACCTGAGCGAAGACCCTGCCGAACCGATGGTGTTCTTCCATCTCTGGAACGGCGGCGCCCCGGAAGCCGAGTCCTCGTGGCCACCTGAGCGTGAGGAACCCGTTCTGCTTGCTGTCCGTTTCGGAGGCGGGGCGGGTGGGGCGGAGGACGGGCCGTTCGGTGAGAGCTTTGTCTTTACGCCAGAGGGGCAGCGAAGGAAGGGGCTTCGCTGAGCCAGTACTACGAGATGGGCGACCGGACTCTATGGAACCCGTCCAGCGGTGTCTCCCGGCTGTTCCTACGCCAAGTGGCCCTGTACGAGGCCGAATTGGGCGTCCCGTCCGGCTTCGGGCCGATGGAGGCCGACGTATCCCGGATCGACCCGGCCGGCTTCACGGCCTTCGTCGACGCGTTGCTGGTACGTCACAGCAAGACGCGCAACGCCGTTATGAACACGCTGTCCGAGGGGTTTGTGGTGACGGTGCTGGTGCTGGCACAGAAGGCGGGCATTGAGATGGCCGCGCTTTCGGGGGCTGGTGGAAAGTCGTGGGCGGTTGGGTTGCTTGAGAGGGCGCGGGAGATGCAGCGGCATATGGCTGATGGGATGTGACGGTGGGGTGCGGGCTGGGGTTCGTGCCGAGGGGTAGTCGGGGTGGGCCGGGGCCGTGGGGTGCGGGTGGGGCCGCCCCTCCTGGTTTGAGTTTCGCGGGGTCGTGTCGGGTGTCAAGGGCGCTCCTGCGTCGCGTCGGCTTCGCCGATTGCGCTGCGCTTAACCCTTGACACCCGCCCCGCCCCCGCAAGTGCGAGTGAGTGGGAGGGGCGGCCCGGGGGAGGGGTCCCCGGAGGAGCACTCCGGTGGTTTTTGTTCTTTGCCGGGTGGCCGGTTGGTGGGTGGTCTGCGCGGCAGTGGAATGGGGCTTCTGGGGCTGGCTCAGCGTCCGGCCGCCGGTGGGTGGCTGAGGTGCAAGCTGGTGTCTGAGGTTCGTTGCCGGGTGGCACCCCTAGCCCTGGGCCCAGCGTATTGTGCCTGGTCAGGGCGTGGTGGGTGGCTGGGGCTCCGGGCGGGTGGCCGTCTCTTGTGCCGCATGGACGCGAGAGGGAGAGCGGTGCGCGGTCAGGGCCGGTGGGCAGTCCTAGGGCCTGCGGGGGTGACCGTGGCCATGGCTCGGGCGATGGCGTCGGCGAAGGAATCTTTCGCGCCGGAGGCCAGCCAGGAGTGCTGGGCGGCCACGAGGCAACCGAATGCCGCGGCGGTCAGGGCGCGGGGCGTCGGGTCGTCGGTGGCGTAGGGCGTGCCCGTCGTTTCGGCGCGTTCGAGCAGCTCTGTGCGGCGAGCAGCGAGCGGCCCTCTTCGTTTGCACGATCCTGCCAAGCTTGGCGGTCGCGCGAAGGCGGTGTTTGACTGGGCGGGTGGACGCGCTACGGCAGATTCGCGACGTGGTCGCTCGTCACGCCGGAGAAGGCCGGGCGGCGACGGCGTTGCCGCGGGTCGAATTGGCACGCTTCAGTACGAGCACCCCGCCGACCGGCGAGACAGTGAGCCCGAGTGTCGCCCTGATTCTGCAAGGCGACGTACGTACCGTCCTGTGCAAGCAGACCCTCTGCTACCGGGCCGGAGAGTTCGTCGTCGCCTCGGTCGACCTCCCCGTGACGTGCGCGATCCAGGCCACCTCGCGCCAGCCCTACCTCGCCTTCGAGATGCGCCTTGAACCCTCGATCATCTCGGAACTCCTCCTCGCCACGCCCCGAGCTGTGACCGAACGGACCCATGTCCCCAGCCTCGCGACCGGCACCGCCGACCCGGACCTGCTCGACGTCATAGGACGCATGGCACGCCTGCTCGACCGCCCGCAGGACGCCACAGCACTGGCGCCGCTGTACGAACGGGAGATCCTCTGGCGGCTGATCAGCAGCGACCAGGGCGCGACGGTACGCCAGATCGGCCTCCCCGACAGCGACGTCGCCCAGCTCAGCCACGCGATCAGTTGGATCCGTACCCACTACGACCAGCCACTTCGCGTAGAAGAGCTGGCCGCACGATCATCGATGAGCGTCACCTCGTTCCACCGGCACTTCAGAGCGCTCACGCAGATGACACCGCTGCAGTACCAAAAACACCTGCGCCTGCACGAGGCACGCGCCCGCCTCCTGGCCCACCCCCGCGACGTAGCCGACACCGGCTACGCCGTGGGCTACGAGAGCCCCTCACAGTTCAGCCGCGAATACCGCCGCATGTTCGGCGCACCCCCAGGCCGCCACGCAACCCAACTCCGCCACCCAGAAACCCCAACCCCCGCCCAGTAGCGCCGCTCAGGGACAGGTGACCACCCGTGGGCGCGCCTCGGTCTCCCTCTCGCGTCCCTACGACACAAGAGACGGCCACCCGCCCGGAGCCCCAGCCACCCACCCCGCCCTGACCAGGCACAATGCGGTGGGCCCAAGGCTAGGGGTGCCACCGGGCAACGAGTCTCAGACACCTGCTTGCACCCCAGCCAACAACCGGCGGTCGGACGCTAAGCCGACCCCAGAGGCCCCATTCCACTGCCGCGCAGACCACCCACCAACCGGCCACCCGGCAAAGAAACGGCCCCCACAAGCGGCCTCCTCCGGGGACCCTTCCCCCCGGGCCGCCCCTCCCACTCACTCGCACTTGCGGGGGCGGGGCGGGTGTCAAGGGTTAAGCGCAGCGCAATCGGCGAAGCCGACGCGACGAAGGAGCGCCCTTGACACCCGACACGACCCCGCGAAACTCAAACCAGAGGGGCGGCCCCCACCCGCATCCAACGGCCCCGCCCCACCCCAACTACCCCTCGGCACGAACCCGCACCCCAGCCCCCACCTCAGCCGAGCCCCCCACCTCCAGCACCCCCCGCAACACCCCAGCCACGGTCGTACGGGCCAGCTCGCCCCGTACCGTTTCCTCGATCCCCGCGTAGATGCCCTGCATCGTCGGGCGGATGCCGAAGCCCACCGGGCACTCCTGGTTCGGTGTGGCGCGGTGCATCGCGAAGAGCGTGCCGGGCTCGACGGCCTCGTACACGTCCAACAGCGTGATCGACTCCAGCTCGCGCGCCAGCATCCACCCCGCGCCCGCCCCACGCCGCGATTCGACGAGCCCCGCCCTGCGCAGCTCCGCGAGCAGGCGCCGGATGACCACGGGGTTGGTGTTCACGCTCTCAGCGATCTGTTCCGAGGTGGCGATCTCATGGCCTTGGCGCTTGTTCAGCTCCATCCACGCCAGGGCGTGGGCCGCGATGGTCAGCCTGCTGTTGGCGCTCACTCGTCTCTCATTCATCCCGCATGCTCTTAAGATTGTCGTAACGCTAGACGTTACGACAATGCGAGACAACCCTCACCCTCAGCCTCAGCCTCGACCACGGCCAACGTGAACCAGACCGCCTTCGCCACCGGCGAGCACCCCCCGTAAATCACCGATCCCCACCGGACCGAGAGACTCTCCACGAGCAGAAGCCCGCGCCCGCGCTCATGTTCGGCGTCACTCGGGGCCGCTACGGGCAGGGCGCGCGGCTCGTTGTCCCCTACGTATACGGTCACCTCCGCCCGGCAGACCGCCACATCGACCCGGATCAGCCGGGAGCGGGTGTGCCGATGGGAGTTGGTGACGACTTCGGTCACGCAGAGACGGGCGTCGTCGGCGAGACGGGGGTGACCGGTGATACGGAGTAACGACCCGACGAAGTCCCGCGCGATCCGCGGCGCGCACGCCGAGTTCGGCACAACCAGCCGATAGAACGGGTCACTTGGTTCGGCCGGAGGTGTCGGTGAGGGAGGAACCAGCGTGCTCACAGGGGTCATGTCATCGTCTCCCAACGCGGTGTGGACCCGCGATGCCCGCCAAGCGTGGCAATGGCCGCGCGTTCATGGGCACACCTCAAGGCGCGCCCCAGCGGCTGCACTTCGGTCTTACTGACGTGCGACGCGGTGCTGCGACGACCGTAGAGTAAATGCATGCACCGGTCCACCCTGGTACCTCTTTTCAGTGACGCTGGGTGGACCCATGGCACCGTTACGCGCAACACTGTGCTGAGACAGGGAAGGTGACATGCCCCCAAGGGACAATCCGACCGCACGCCAAGCGCGCCTTGGTGGAGAGCTGCGGAAGCTGCGCGACCGGGCGGGCAAAACAGCCCGCGACGCAGCCGGCCTCCTCTCGACCGACCAGGCCAGGATCAGCCACATCGAGTCGGGCCGCATCGGCATCAGCGAGGAACGAATCCGCAGGCTGGCGGTCTTCTACGCGTGCGACGACGCCGAGTTGATCGATGCGCTGTGCGCGATCGCGCGCGAACACCGGGGCCAGTACTGGTGGGACGAGTACCGCGGCGTCCTCCAACCCAGCTTCCTGGACATCGCCGAACTGGAGCACCACGCGAAATACCTGCGGTATCTACAGCCAGTCACTTTCCCAGGTGTCCTACAGACAGAGGATCATGCCCGGGCGCTGTTCGACAGCGGACGCCCCAAGCTCCCCGCCAACGAAGTGCAAGCAAGGCTGGAGCACCGCATGAGGCGGCGGTCCATCTTCGAGCGCGAGGACCCTCCAGAACTGGAAGCCATCGTGCACGAGGCCGCCCTGCGGATGCGCATCGGCGGACGAAAAGTCGCACGTCAGCAACTTGATCACCTCATCAAGATGTCCGAACGGCCGGAGGTAATGCTTCGGATCATCCCGTTCGCGAACGAAGACTTCATCGATCTCACGCAGACCGTGCTCTACGCGGGCGGAGTCATCCGGCAGCTCGACACCGTCCACATCGACTACGTCTCCGGTGGGCTGTTCCTGGACGCCGCCGCTGAACTGGAGAAGAATCGAACGTTGCTCGACTTTGCCGAGCAGGCTTCTCTAGAGCCTGATGAGTCGCGCAGCTTCATCCATCACATTGCACGAGACCTGTGAGAGACAGAGGCATGAGCACAGACATCAACTGGCAGAAGTCGTCGTTCTCCGGGAACGAAGCGGCGCAGTGCGTCGAGATCGCCGAACACAACGGCGAGATCCTCATACGCGAGAGCGACGCCCCCGACACCATCACCACCACCAGCCACGCCAAGTTCGCTGCCTTCCTCAAGGGCGTCAAAGCCGGCGAGTTCGACCACTTCGCCCTCTGAAGCGCTCGCCCCTCCCCCCGCACCCGGAGCCTCTCACCAACCAGCGAGGGGCTCCTGTTCGTGAAATCAAACAGGTGCACCCTTGCCACGCCCTCATCGTGTAACGATACCGTCGCTGTGCGTCGCAACCCCCCATGCCGGCCGCAGGCCGGGGGCAGCCCCTGCCAGGATCTACCGCTACTAGGTACGGTCCACCCGCCCCCAGCCGGAATCGAGCGCATGAGTACAACGACCACCACCACCGAACATCCGGGATGGCACGAAACCGACAACGGCGAGGCGTTCCGCGTCGTCGAGCACCAAGGTGTCATCTGGGTCGCTCATGCGAACAGCGACGGGCCGGTCATCCGTCCCTCCGGCACAAATGCCGGTACCGCCAACCACCCGGCCCCGCCCCCGATTTCGTACACCTCTCCGCTTGAACTTCCGCCCCACCCCGAAGCGGCGCCGCTTGTCCGCCGACTGGCGGAACTCGGGACCGTCGCCCGGCTCACCAATCCGTCCCTTTGGGACGCGATCACCACGGCGTTACTGCGCCAGGTCGTACGGGCCGGACAGGCGAAGAAGGTTTACCGCGACTACTGCGCCGCCTATGGTCGCAGTGTGGGGACTTCCACCGGTTCGTACGCCCTCGCCCCCGATCCCGAGACCGTTCTCTCGCTCACCGACGAACAGTTCAGCGCTGTGGGCGCGGCCTTCAACAGAACGGCCCTGCGGGCCGCGGCTCAGGCCTATCTCAACAACGGCGCACGCTGGCGCACCCTTGAACCCGATCGCCTGATGAAGGACCTCATCGCAGTCCCCCGTATCGGGCCATGGACTGCGGCAGCGGCGGCCGCCGACTACACGGGCGACTTCTCCGTATACCCGCACGGCGACCTCGCCGTACGCACCTGGGCGCGCAGCGCCGCTCCCGCCGCACTCGAACTTCCAGCGGCAGAAGGGGAGTTCGAATCCCTATGGCGCCGCTGGGCGCCCGACCCGAACGTACTTCACGTACTGACCTTGTTCACTCTCACCTGGGGGAGCCATGTCCGCACCACTCAGCACGGAGGAACCAGACACCACACCTGACCTGATCGCCGGCGCCGACCTCACCCGTCCCCTCGATGTCCTCTTCGTCAACGCCCCTTTGCGCGACTATGGGGTACGGCCCCGGCTGAACGACTACACCCTGCCCGTACTCGGCATGGCCTACATCGCGACGTACGCCCAGGAGATCGGCGGATTCAACGTCGGGTTACTGGACGCCGAGGCGCACGGCCTCGGTATCGCCCGGACAATCGCCCTCATCAACGCCGCCCGCCCCCGCTGGGTGGGTATGAATCTCCTCGCGCCCACCTACGAGATGTCGGCGCGGATTGCTGCTGGCCTTCAGCCCGACATCGACCTCATGGTTGGTGGGCACCATGCACGGGCCATGCCCGACCGCATCCTGGCCGACCCTCGTATGGCGAGCCTGCGCGCCCTCGTCATCGGAGAAGGTGAAACCCGTACGGCCGCCCTGCTCGACGACCACCGCCGCCGCGCCGATCTGCCCGGCGTGATGTGGCGCGACAGACTGCTCGAACGGAACAATGTCGGCCTCGCCCGCGCTGGAGACACCGCGAGCTGGCTCTCGCCCGGTATCGACACCCTGCCGATGGTGAACCGCGTCTTCCTGCCGCAGGACCCGTATATCGCGGACGACGGGCGGACGGAGGCGAACATCGTCGGCAGCCGGGGATGTCCGTACGACTGTGGATTCTGCGGCGCCGCGGTCTCCGCGAACCCCGATGTCACGATCCGTGCCCGCGCGCCCGAGAACATCATCGCCGAGTTGGAAGCGCTCCACAGCGCCTATGGAACAACGGCGTTCCGTTTCGTCGACGACCTGTTCCTCGGCGCCGCCAGTGTCATCCGACCGCAGATGGAAGCCTTTGCCCGCCACCGCATCGGCGACCGGTTCGTATGGGACGCGACCGGCCGTATCAATGTCCTGCACCGCGCTGACGGGAGCTTGCTCGACGCCCTCGCCCGCAACGGCCTGCGCGAGGTGGCCCTCGGCATCGAGTCGGGCAGTGACCGGGTCCTCGCCGACATGGACAAACGCATCACCGCCGCTATGACCGAGCGAGTCACCCGGCGACTGCTGGAACGTGGCATCGGCGTGAAGGGGTACTTCATTCTCGGATATCCGGGAGAGCGGCACGAGGACCTGGAAGCGACCGTGCGCCATATCCAGCGTCTGTGGGACCTGGCGGACCGCCTCGGCGGCAGCTTCCGCGCCTCCGTGTTCGAGTTCCGTCCCTACCCGGGCACTCCGGTGTGGACGACACTCACCAAGGCCGGTCACAGTCCCGACAGTCTGCTCGCGTACTCCGACGTCGACCTCACTGCGGACGGCGCCGACGAATCCATGCGCGCACGCGACGAGTTCAACTTCTCCGTCGGCATCCAGTTCGGCGGCGTGCGCCTGCCCGAGCTGCGTGCCGCCCTCGCCCGCCTGACCCGTGAGCAGCACGCACGCAACCGCGCGACGGGGGCCGCCGCATGACCGCGGCCGTACGCCGTGGGTTGTTCATCACCCTCGACGGCCCGAGCGCTGTAGGAAAGAGCACCACCCTCCACGAACTCGCCGACCTGCTACGCGGCGGTGACAACATGGTCCACACCACAACCGAACCCTCGACAAGCGACCTGGGACAGTTCATCCGCGCCAACGCGGCCCACCTTCGTGGCCGCGCCCTCGCCTGTCTTGTCGCCGCCAACCGGTACGAGCACATCGAGGCCGAGCTGCGGCCGCACCTCCGGGCCGGCGAGACCGTGGTCTGTGACCGCTATCTCGCGTCCACCCTCGTACTGCAACGTCTCGACGAGGTCCCGGTGCCGTTCCTGCTCGCGCTCAATGCCGATGTGCTGCTGCCCGATCTCTCGGTCATCCTCACCGCCGAACCCACTGTCGTTGCCGAGCGGCTTGCCCGCAGGGGCGTACGCCACCGGTTCCACCTTGATCCCGCCTTCCCCGCACGTGAGGTCGCCCTGTACGCGGAAGCGGAGCAGACACTCACGGCGATGGGTGTGCGAGTCCTGTCGCTGAACACCACCAACTCCACTCCTACGGACGTAGCACGCCGAATCGCCGACATCGTCCCCACCCTCACCGGTAGCGTCAGCAGCCACACCAGACCCGACGACCACCGGTGAGTTCATGAACGCACAGCCGCAGCCCGCCCTCGCAGTACCCGTGATCGATACGCATGTTTTCCTGCGGGACGGCGACAAGCTCCTGCTCTCGCAGCGCGGCGGATCGTACGGGTGCGGGCGGTGGCACATGCCCTCCGGAAAGCTCGACCGCGGCGAGACCTTGCGGGACGGGGCTGCTCGGGAGTTGTTCGAGGAGACCGGGGTGCGGGTCGACTCCGCGCGGCTGCGGCTTGTACACACCGTGCATCACCAGCAGTCGTCCGACGTCACCCGCATCGGGTTCTTCTTCGAGGCCACCGAGTGGGAAGGCGAGCCCGAGAACCGGGAGCCCGAGAAGTGCCTCGGACTCCGGTGGTTCTCGGTGTATGAGCTACCCGAGGACATCATCGAGTACCCCGCCGCCGGCTTGTACGGCTATCTCGACGGCCGGAGCCCCCTCACCGAGCACGGTCCCTTCGGTTACAACGGATGACCGGGCGCCCCGGGCGGGGCATATGCCCGCATACGCCCACCGAACAGGCACCGGACGTACAGTCGATTCATGACCGTTCATGTCACCTTGCTTCCGGCGGCGCTTCCGCCGGGTCTTGAGCCGGCCAATCGTGTCATCTCGTACGAGGACGAGGACGACATCCGCTATCGGTATCTGCTGCACGACAGCGGGGCGCTGGTCGTGCGGCGTACGCGGCATGAGGAGGCGACCGTTACCGAGGCCGTGTATGGGCCCGCGGCCTGGGAGGGCGTGCAGGGGGAGGGGTCCATTCAGCCTCACTCCTGATGTACGTCACTCCGCCGCACGGTCCAGCGCGCGCTGTGCCTCGTACAGGTTCCGTGGCCTGATCGCCCCCGGAGTGCCGTACGCCTCCAGCCTGGCGTGCAGTTCGCCCGTGAAGTCCGGGACGTCGATCTGGTCGAACTCGCGGACCTCGCTGATGCCCGCCGTCGCGCTGTACGGAGCGATCTCGTCGATCTTGATCAGGCCCGCGCGCTCATTGGTGACCGTGACGTTCCAGTGGGTGAACCGCGCCCCGTACAGCGGGCCCGCGATCGCGTCGCCGCCGTGGCGGCCGTCGTTGGTGACGGTGATCTCCGTGCGTACGTTGGCGAAGGGCATGCCCCGGTGCGTATCGAACGTCCCCATCTCCATCAGCCCGCGGGACCAGACGTTGTAACTGGAGAGGCCCTCCACATTGATGCCGTGGAGCTGGGTGCCCGCGGGCGGCGCCGGGACCGTACGCCGCTCGATGACGAAGTCCTCGATCAGATTGTCGTGCGAACCCTCGCGGCAGTAGTACGGGTGGTGCGAGCCGCGGCCCGCGACGCGGGTACGGCGCAGGGTGCAGGCGGACGCGGCGATCAGGCCGAAGCCGTTGTCGACGTGGCGTACGACCACGTCGTCGGCCCAGCAGTCGTACGCACACTGGAACGCGACCCCGTTGTACCCCTTGTCCAGCAGATGCGGGGACTGCGGTGTCTCGACCGCCTCCAGCGTCAGCCCCTCCACTCCCGATCTGGTCAGCGGGGTGACGAGGGTGGTAAGGCGCGGGTCCCACTCCGGGCGTACGTCCAGCGGAAGCGGGCGCTCCAGGGTGACCTTCCTGTCACGTACGGCCGTGACGCGCACCGGCCACTCGTACGGAACGTAGGACGTCAGCTTGGTCATGGCGGCCCAGTCGTACGACTGGGTGCCGGGGCCGTCGCCCGCCATGTGCTCCAGGAGGGTGTGGTCCGGGTCGTCGGCGAGCCGGAGCAGGACGAGCTGTCCGGGCCGGAGCTTCGAGGCGGCAGAGGCGTCCTGTACGGTCACGGTCCTGTCCCCGCGCCGGGCGCGGGCGACGCCGGTGAGGGTGCTCCACTCGTCCCGCTTGTTGCCGGTCCAGCCCTCGAACGGCCAGGCGCGCTCCTTGATGGCGGCGGTCAGCGAGTCCCAACGCCCTTGCGGGCAGAGCCAGATGAGGCCGCCGGCCCAGGACCAGCTCGACTTGTCGCCGCCGTAGCGGCTGCCGTACGGGCCGATCAGCTCGGTGAGGTTCTTCGTCGCGTACAGCTTGGTACGGCCGCTGCCCGCGCCCCGCAGGGTGACACCGCTGTGGGCGATACGGATGACGTCGTCGATGCGGTAGGTGCCGGGCGGGATGGTGACCGTGCCCCCGCCACGCTCTCCGGCAGCGGCGAGGGCACGGTTGATGGCGGGCGCGTCGTCCGTGGAACCGTCGCCCTTGGCGCCGTACGCGCGGACATCGGCCACGACGCGGTGGCGGGGGAAGCGGGCGGCACCGGCGCGCTGGCCGGCGCGGCCGACGTACGGGATCTGGGGGTGGGTGTACGGGGAGGCGGCGAATTCTCGCCAGAGGGTTGAGGTACGGGGTGAGGTACGGGACGAGCCGGCGGCGCGTGTCACGGCGCCTGCTGTTCCCGGTGTTCCGGTGGTCATCACCCCGGCGGCGGCCACGGCGACCGCGCTGCCCAGCAAGGTCCGCCTGCCGACCCCGACCGCACGCTGACCTTCGTACCCCTGCCCGTACCCCTGCCCGTGCCCCTGTCCGTACCCCATTGCGCGCCTCCACATATATGAACGACGTTCAGGTGTGCGTTTGAAGGTGAGCATGACATGCCCGATCGGCTACAGGGAAGAGTCGTGCCACGACTCAGGCGGTCTCAACCCGGTCTCAACCGGTCTCAACCTGCCTCAGACCGACGGCCCCCGGGTCAGATGCTCGAACGCGTCCAGATTCCGCGTCGACTCGCCCCGCGACACCCGCCACGCGTACTCCTTGCGGATCGCGCTCGCGAACCCCAGCTCCAGCAGGGTGTTGAACGAACCGTCCGCCGCCTCCAGCACCGACCCCAGCAGCCGGTCGATCTCGTCCTCGGTGACAGCGGCCAGCGGGAGTTTGCCGGTGAGGTAGATGTCGCCGAGGCGGTCGACCGCGTAACTCACCCCGTACAGCTTGAGGTTGCGCTCCAGGAGCCAGCGGTGCACGGCCTCGGCGTTCTCGTCGGGGCGGCGGACCACAAAGGCGTTGAGGGAGAGCGCGTGCCGGCCGACCAGCAGCGAGCAGGTGGTGGAGAGCTTGCGGGTGCCGGGGAGGGTGACGACGTACGAGCCGGGGCGCGGGCTCTCCCACGCCAGCTCGGCGGAGTCCAGGGCCTGTTCGACGACCAGCGCAACCTGCACGGCGCGCTCGGCGGACGCCTCCTGCGCCTGCGCGCTCCCCGCCCGCTGTCCAGCCCCGGCCCCCTGTACGTCAGCCATGGTGCGAGCGTACGTGACGGCGGTGATCGTGCAGCGCCGCCATGTACACCTCCGCCGTCGCCGCGGCCGCCGTGTCCCAGCCGAAGGACTTGGCGTGGTGGGAGGCCGCCGCGCCCATCCGGTCGACCAGTTCCGGGTGGTCGACGAACTCGCGCAGCACCCGCGCGTACGCCTCCGGATCGTGCCCGGCGACCAGAAAGCCCGTCTCCCCGTCCCGTACCGCCACCGGCAGACCGCCCACCGCCGCGGCCACCACCGGGGTGCCCGCCGCCTGGGCCTCTATCGCGACAAGGCCGAAGGACTCGCTGTACGAGGGCATGACCAGTACGGACGCCGCCCGGAACCAGTCCGCGAGCCGGTCCTGCCCCACCGGCGGCCGGAACCGCACCACATCCGCGATCCCCAGCCGCGCGGCGAGTTTCTGGAGGCCCTCCGGCTTTGCCAGCCCCGTACCGCTCGGACCGCCCACCACCGGTACGACCAGCCTCCTGCGGAGCGCGGGATCCTGGTCGAGCAGGACGGCCACCGCGCGCAGCAGCACATCAGGGGCCTTGAGCGGTTGGATACGGCCCGCGAAGAGCGGAATGAAGGCGTCCGGCGGCAGACCCAGCCGGGCGCGGGCGGCGGCGCGGCCGTCGCCGGGACAGAAACGGTCCAGGTTCACGCCGGGGTGCACGACGGCGGCCTTGGCCGGCTCGGCCTCGTAGAAACGGACGAGTTCGCCGGCCTCCTCCGCCGTATTGGCGATGAGGCGGTCGGCGGCCCGTACGACCTGTGTCTCGCCGATGACACGGGCCGCGGGCTCGGGCCGGTCGCCCTCGGCGAGCGCGGCGTTCTTGACCTTGGCCATGGTGTGCATGGCGTGGACGAGGGGGACGCCCCAGCGCTCGGAGGCGAGCCAGCCGACGTGGCCGGACAGCCAGTAGTGGGAGTGGACGAGGTCGTAGTGGCCGGGGCGGTGGCCGGCCCAGGCCTGCATCACGCCATGGGTGAAGGCGCAGAGCTGGGCGGGCAGGTCCTCCTTGGCGAGGCCTTCGTACGGGCCGGCGTCGACATGCCGTACGAGCACTCCGGGGGCCAGTTCCACGGCGGGGTCGAGGCCGCCGGTGGTGGCGCGGGTGAAGATCTCGACCTCGATGTCGATGGCGGCGAGACGTTTCGCCAGCTCGACGATATAGACGTTCATGCCGCCCGCGTCGCCGGTGCCCGGCTGATGCAGGGGCGAGGTGTGGACGCTGAGCATGGCGATGCGGCGGGGCCGGCGGGGCTGGCCGGGGAGCCGGAGCCGGGACGGACGGGCCGGTCCTGGTCGAGCCGGTCCTGCGAACGTGCCGGCGATACGGGACACGTACTGGCTCACGTCTACGGCCTCTCGCTCGGGGAGCCGCTCGGCACGCGGCCTCGGGGCACGGCAAAGAGAGGGTCTGCTCGGCCCTCCAAGGGCCGTCAACAGCGGGGCGGGCTCCTTCATTTCCACTTTCGCCGCCACTTTGCCAATTCATTACTATGGGTGGCTCAACCTTCGCGGGGTTGACGGGTGCGTCCCACATGAACACGGGTGCTGAACACGGGTGCGTCCCACATGAACATCGCTGTCGGTGCGTGTCGCTACGCTCGTTCCATGGTGCCTCCGGTGTCCCCGCCCCGCTCGTCCCGCCCGGTGGGCACCGTCCGTCCGGCAGGCACTGTCCGCCCGGTGGGCACCGTGACGCGGGGCACCACGCACCAGAACCGGCTGCGCCGTATGGACCGCTGGATCACCGCCGTGCACGGAGCCGCGCTGCGCCGGTCCGCGGCCGTGCCGGTTGTGGTGGATCTGGGGTACGGAGCGGCCCCCTGGACCGCGGTCGAGCTGCTCCTGCGGCTGCGTACGGCCGACCCTCGTACCGAGGTCGTCGGGATCGAGATCGAACCGGCGCGGGTCGCCGCCGCGCTTCCGTACGAGCGCGAGGGGCTCCGTTTCCGGCACGGCGGCTTCGAGATCCCGCTGGACGGGGGTGTACGGCCGGTGCTGGTACGGGCGGCCAATGTGCTGCGGCAGTACGAGGAGGGCGAGGTCGCCGCGGTCTGGGCGCGGCTGTGCGCGCGGCTGGCGCCGGGCGGGCTGCTGGTGGAGGGGACGTGCGACGAGATCGGGCGGCGGCACGTCTGGGTGGCGCTCGGGCCCGAGGGGCCGCGGACGGTGACGTTCGCGGCGCGGCTCGGTTCGCTGGGCCGTCCGTCGGATCTGGCGGAGCGGCTGCCCAAGGCGCTGATCCACCGGAATGTGCCGGGCGAGCCGGTCCACGCGTTTCTGCGCGACTTCGACCGGGCGTGGGCGGCGGCGGCTCCGTACGGTTCGCTGGGCGCGCGGCAGCGGTGGGTCAGGGCGGTACGGGACCTGGCGGCCGACTGGCCGCTGACGGACGACGCGCGCCGGTGGCGGCAGGGCGAGGTGACGGTGAAGTGGGGGGCGCTGGCGCCGGGTTCGGGTACGGGCAGGGGTACAGGCACAGGTACTACGGGTACGGGCGGGGATACGGGTACGGGTACGGGCGGGGCGTGACCGGCGGCGCAGGCCGGCCGGCGCCGGGCCTCAACGGGCGCGAGGTCTCAACGGGCGCGAGGTCTCAACGGGCGCGAGGTCAACCGTATGTGACCACGGGAACACCAGCGGGTGCCCGTTCGTCCACGGTGTGGTGAATGAGTCCTGTGAGGTGCAGGACCCCTCTGTCCCTTTGCTGGAGGACATGACACGATCGCGACGGACGACAGCAGTTGCTGGCGGTATGTCAGTTGGGTCCTGTAGATCCTGTTCGGCCGATGAAGGCGCGTTTCAGACCGGTTCGAGCCCAGCGGGTGGGCCTGGCCGGCTCGGAGGGGGAGCTTGTGAACCGACGTCGCAGTGCCGCTGCCGCGATCACCGTGGTGTGCGCCCTGGCCGTCCTGGCGTCGCCGGATCTGCTCAACCGCGCGTACGCGGCACCGATGCCGCCCCCCGCGCCGGTGGTTCCGCTGGCCGCGCCCGCGGTGCTCGGCGCACCGGCCGCGCCGTCGCCGCCCGCCGTCCCCCCGCCCCCGGTCGAACTCCCGCCGGGCGCCTCCTCGGTGACCAAGGACGGCAAGTCCCTGGACGACGTACGCAAAGAGATAGACCTCCTCTACCAGAAGGCCGCGTCCGCCACCGACGCGTACAACCTCGCCGACGAGCAGGCCAAGAAGCAGTCGGCCGAGGTCGTCGGGCTGGCGGAGGACCTCGTACAGGGCCAGTTGCGGATCGACGCGCTCAAGGACCAGGCGGGCGCGGCGGCCCGCGCGCAGTACCGCGGCGGCGGGCTGCCGCCCGAGGCGCAGCTCATCCTCACCGACGATCCGCAGCTCTTCCTCGACGGCGTCGGGCGAATACAGCAGGGCCAGAAGGCCACCAAGGATCTCATCGCCGAACTGACCCAGGCGCAGGAGGACTTGAAGACCTATACGGCGGACGCCAGCACCCAGTGGCAGGAGCTGGAGGCCAGCCGCGTCAAGAAGGAGCGGGCGAAGAAGGAGATCACCCGGCAGATCGCCGCCGCCAAGAAGCTCGAATCGAGCCTGGAGAAGGAGGAGCGGGCGCGGCTGGCACAACTGGAGGCCGACGCGGCGTTCCGGGCGCAGTCGGCGTGGCTCGGCTCGGGCGCGCTCACGGACATCAACCGCGCGGCGAGCGCGCCGGGCAAGAAGGCGATCACGTTCGCGACGGGCCAGATAGGCAAGCCGTACGTCTGGGGCGCCGAGGGCCCGTCCTCGTACGACTGCTCAGGGCTGACCTCCCAGGCATGGGCGGCGGCGGGCCGGCTCATCCCGCGTACGTCGCAGGAGCAGTGGCGGCTGCTGCCGAAGGTCGCGGTCAAGGACATGCGCCCGGGCGACCTGGTCATCTATTTCCAGGACGCGAGCCATGTGGGGATGTACATCGGGGACGGCGCGATCGTGCACGCGCCGAGGCCGGGTCGGAATGTGACGCTGGCGGGCGCGGGTTCGATGCCGATCCTCGGGGTCGTACGGCCGGACAAGTAACGACGCTGATCTTCGACGTCGTACGGCCGGACAAGTAGCCCGACACAGAGCACCATTGAATAAGCCGGGCAATACGGCCCACGTTGGGCCATACCGCACGCCCACCCGGTCCGGCATGTGATGCGCACAGCACCCACACAGCGCTCCACATCAGACTCACATGTGATGCAGGGCCAGTTCACGGACTTACCCCGCAGGCTCCACGTGTGACGTTGCACATGTCCAAAGTCCATAAAGGCCATGCCCGTACCCGTACGTGATGTATGTCATGGCCACCGATGCCCGAATCGCGCGGGATGCGATATGGCCAGCGGCATATGACGGTGGCTCTTCGCCAAAAGGCCATTCCGCTGGGGCGGGCGCTACCGCTATGGTCCCCGTCTGGTGGATCGTCGATCGTCGTTCCACCGCGCCCTCGGGGGGAGGGAAGGAAACCCATACCGATGCCGGCATCTGTACCCGTACCCGTACCGAGGCAGCGCACAGGTTCGAACGGTCCGACCGAGGAGACCGTGGGGAACCGGCCGGCGCCCGTGGAGAGCCAGGCCGCGACCATGGAGGACCAGACCGCCACCGCCGGGAACCACCGTGCCGAGAGCCGCGCTGAGAGCCGTGCCGAGGACCGCGCCGAGGACCGGTCCGCGGCGGAGACCGCCAAGGGCGGCGATCTCATGCTGCTGGTGATCGACGACGACCCGGCGGGCTCCTTCACCGCGCCGGAGCTGCCGGAGGGGGCCGGCACCCGCGTCCGTATCCGTACGGCCCGCAATCTCACCGAGGCGGAGCGGCTGCTCACGGACGACATCCACTGCATCCTCGTGGATCTCGCGCTGCCCGGGCAGAGCGACGGCGACGATCTGGCCCCGCTCAGGCGCGTACTGCGGCTGGCGCCCCGGCATGCCGTGCTCGCGCTGGCGGCGGAGGGCGATGTCGAGCGGGCGGCAGCGGCGGTACGGGTCGGGGCGCAGGACTATCTCTTCCGGCACGAGCTGGACGGGCGGCTGCTGAGCCGGGCCATCCGCTACGCGGTCGAGCGCAAGCGCGCGGACATCGCGCAGCGCCAGCTCACCGAGTCCACGCTGCGCGCGGAGGAGAACGCCCGGCTGGAGCGCGGTCTGCTGCCCACTCCCCTGCTCCAGGGCTCGGACCTGAGCTTCGCGGCCCACTACCGGCCGGGCCGGTCGCGGGCGCTGCTGGGCGGGGACTTCTACGACACGGTCCGTACGCCGGACGGCACGGTCCACGCGATGATCGGCGATGTCTGCGGGCACGGCCCGGACGAGGCGGCGCTCGGCGTGGAGCTGCGGATCGCCTGGCGCGCGCTGACGCTGGCGGGGCTCAGCGGGGACCGGCTGCTCTCCACGCTCCAGCAGGTGCTGGAGCACGAGCGGGAGAGCGAGGAGATCTTCGCGACGCTCTGTACGGTCGACATCACCCCGGACGGCCACCGGGCCGGACTGTGCCTGGCCGGCCACCCCTCACCGCTGGTCGCCCGGCACGGACGGGCGGCGCAGCTCCTGCCGTACGAGGAGGGCGGCCCGGCCCTGGGCCTCCTCCCGCGCGCCCGCTGGCCGCGCAGACAGGTGGAGCTGGGCCCGGCGTGGAACCTGATGATGTACACGGACGGCCTGATCGAGGGCCGGGTGGGACCGGGGGCCACGCAGCGGCTCGGCCAGGAGGGCATGGTCGAGATGATCAACAGCCAGCTCGCCCGGGGCCTGAGGGGCGACGACCTGCTGGAGGCGGCGGTGACACAGGTGAGGGAGCTGAACGGCGGGGAGCTGACGGACGATGTGGCGGTGCTGCTGCTGGGGCGGGGCGGCGACGCGTAGGCCTTTGGCTTTCGGGGCTTTTGGCTTCAGCGTCCGCGGTTGTACGGCCCGGCCTCAGCGTCCGCCGTTGTACGGACCGTAGGGGCCGTCGCTGCTGGAGCCGCCGCGGCGTCCGCCGCCACCGGAGATCTGGTGGATGGCGGGCCGTACGTCGACCATGAAGACGATCGTGGCGACGAGCCCGGCGATCTGCAGGAACAGCATCGGCACAAGGAGGTTCACGGCGACCGTGATCCCCAGAATGATCAGCCAGAACTTCTTGGTCTGCTTGTCGGCGGCGCGATAGGCGTCCTCGCGGGCCGTCGCGGAGAGGAACAGCGCGACGACGGCGAGGACGAGCATCGCCAGATTGAGCAGCCAGAGAAATGTGCCGAATCCCGAGAGCAACATGCTGACACCACCTGCCTGGTGAGTGGGTGACCCTGAAGAGGGAAGGAAACGCCGGTCGGTCGGCCCGTACGCCAAGGTACCCGGATAACGCCCGGAACACCGGGGAGGTGCCCGGGCCGTTACTTTCGGGGGCGGCCGGTGGGCGGCGGCTGGCTTGGTGGCCGGCTCGGCGGCCGACTCGGCCTCGGCGGTCGGCTCGGCGTACGGGGTCCGGCCACCGACGCCGGGCGCCCGGCGGTGGCCAGGCCCGGCCCCGGCTGCTCAGCCCCGGCTTCGGCTTCGGCTGCACAGCCCCGGCCGGGCCGGCCGGTGCCCGGCCCGGCTGCTCGGCTACTTGACTACTTGGCCGCTCGGCTACTTGGCGGAGGGCGGGGGCGTCTTCTTCGCCGTCGTCTTGCGCGGGGGGACGGTGGTGGTCTTCTTGGCTGCGGCGGCCGGCTTGGCCGCGGCCTTCGGCTCGCTCTTGGGAGCGGGCTTGGCGGCAGGCTTGGCGCCGGTCGCGGGCTTCGCGGCGGTCGCCGCGGACTTGGGCTGCGCCTTCGGCTGCGTCCTGGACTCGGTGCTGGTCCCGGTCCTGGACTCACCCTTCGGCTCGCTCTTCCGCGCCGCGGGCCGGGGCTCGACGGCGACGGCGATCTCGTTGATCTGCTCCGCGCTCTCGCCGCGCCAGGTCCGTACGGTCTGCTCGCCGCGCTCGGCGACCTTCTCGTACGTCTCCCGCGCCCTGACCGCGTACTCCGCGGCCCTGCCCAGGCTCCGCATCGCCAGGTCCTGCGCGCTCTCGCCCAGCTTCTTCAGATCGGTGTCCAGCGACCCGATCACCTCGCTGACCTTGGCCTGAACGGTCGCCTGGGCCTCCTTGGCCTGGATGGTGACCTTCTGCTGGACGGCCTTGGGGTCGGAGTTACGTACGGCCTCCAGCCGCTCCGGGGCCTCGGCCCGCAACTGCTCGATCAGGCCGGGCACCTTCCTGGCCTTCTCGACGGCGATGTCGGCGGTGCCGGCCGCGAAGTAGAGGGGGGTCGGGTCGGTGAGGGTCTTGCGCAGGTCATCCACGATGGCCATGACTGGTGTCCTCCCGGATCAGTTCAGTGTGAGGGTGGTGTGGCGGCACTGCCGCCTGTGGCGCCGGAACCGTCGTCGAAGAGGCCCTCGAAGCCCCCGCCCCCGCCGCCCGCCGCACCGGCCGCGCGCCCGGGGACATCCGTGACTTCAACGGCTTCGACGGCCTCGGCTGCTTCGGCGCCGCCGAGGGCTTCCGTGCCGGCCGCGTTCGCCGTACGTCCGGAACTCCGCGCCGTCGCGGCGTTCGCAGTGCTACCCGTGCTGTCTGTTCTCTCGGCGCCGGTGCTCTCCGTAACGGAACTCTCCGCGTCGGAACTCTCCACGTCGAGCGCGTTCTCCTTGCGGAACGACTCGTAGATCTGGAGCAGCACCTGCTTCTGCCGCTCGTTTATCGAGGGGTCGGCGAGGATGACGGCCCGCGTCTCCAGCTCGTCCCGCCCCCGCTCGTCCAACATCCCGGCCTGCACATACAGCGTCTCCGCGGAGATCCGCAGCGCCTTGGCGAGCTGCTGCAGAATGTCCGCACTCGGCTTCCGCAGCCCGCGCTCGATCTGGCTCAGATACGGATTCGACACCCCGGCGGCATCGGCGAGCTGCCGCAACGACAACTGCGCGTTACGCCGCTGCTCGCGCAGGTATCCACCGAGATTGCCGACATTGAGTGATGCCATGCCTCCATACTGCCCCCACCCCGCTAACTATTGCAAGCGCCCGCTTGCAATAGTGTCCCCCGTCCGGATGACGCAGCACGTCGGACGCCGCGCGGCACGTGGCATGCGGCACGTGCCACGTGGCCCAACCGGTCAGGAATGGAGAAGCGCCGGGTCCGAGGCGCGCCTAGCGTGACCGCCATGGACGGTCCGGTGTGGACAGACCCCGGCCGGACCCGCGACTTCACCGGACCCACGACTTCAGGAGTGACCATGACCAGCTCTTCCACCCAGGGGATCAAGACCGTGCTGCACCCCGTGTCCGACCTGGCGGCGGCCAAGGCCGTGTACGCCGCGCTGCTCGGTGTGACGCCGGTGGCCGATGAGTCCTACTACGTCGGCTTCGAGGCCGCGGGCCAGCACATCGGGCTGGTGCCGGGCGGCGGGCAGCAGGGCATGACCTCGCCGGTGGCCTACTGGCACGTACCGGACATCGAGGCGAAGCTGGCCGAGGTGACGGCGGCGGGTGCCACCGTGAAGGAGCCCGCGCACGATGTCGGCGGCGGGCGTCTGGTGGCCACCTTCACCGACCCCGACGGCAATGTCCTCGGGCTGCTTCAGGACCGGTGACCGCCGCCGGCTGCCGGCCGCCGCTCTCGCGCTCTCCTCGTGCTCGCTCGTACTCTCCTCGTACTCTCGAAGCCGGCCGGATCCAGCCACGCGACGCCGACGGGGAGCGCGAAGGCAGCCCCGCAGCCCCGCCCAGCGGACAGATACAGATACAGATGGAGACACGATGAGCACAGCCACGCGGACGGACACGCAGTCGCCTGCGCCGCACGTCGCCGACAGCCACGATCTGATCCGCGTGCAGGGTGCGCGCGAGAACAACCTCAAGGACGTCAGCATCGAGATCCCGAAGCGCCGGCTGACGGTGTTCACCGGCGTCTCCGGCTCGGGCAAGAGTTCGCTGGTGTTCGGCACGATCGCCGCGGAGTCGCAGCGCCTGATCAACGAGACGTACAGCGCCTTCGTACAGGGCTTCATGCCGACGCTGGCGCGGCCCGAGGTCGACGTACTCGAAGGTCTGACGACCGCGATCATCGTCGATCAGCAGCGGATGGGTGCCGATCCCCGTTCCACGGTCGGCACCGCCACCGACGCCAACGCGATGCTGCGCATCCTCTTCAGCCGGCTCGGGCAGCCGCACATCGGCTCGCCCAAGGCGTTCTCGTTCAATGTCGCCTCGATCAGCGGATCGGGCGCGGTCACGGTCGAGCGCGCCGGACAGACCGTGAAGGAGCGGCGCAGCTTCAGCATCACCGGTGGCATGTGTCCGCGCTGCGAGGGCCGGGGCTCGGTCACCGACATCGATCTGTCCCAGCTCTTCGACGACAGCAAGTCGCTCAACGAGGACGCGCTCACGATCCCCGGGTACAAGGCGGGCGGCTGGAACTACCGGCTCTACAGCGAGTCGGGCTTCTTCGACCCGGACAAGCCGATCCGTACGTACACGAAGCAGGAGCTGTACGACTTCCTCCACCGCGAGCCGACCAGGATGAAGATCGCGGGCATCAACATGACGTACGAGGGGCTGGTCCCGCGGATCCAGAAGTCGATGCTCGCCAAGGACCGGGAGGCGATGCAGCCGCACATCCGGGCGTTCGTGGACCGGGCGGTGACGTTCACCTCCTGTCCCGAGTGCGGCGGGACTCGGCTCAGTGAGACGGCCCGGTCGTCGCGGATCGGCGGGGTCAACATCGCCGACGCCTGCGCGATGCAGATCAGCGATCTGGCCGGGTGGGTGCGGGGGCTGGACGAACCGTCCGTCGCACCGCTGCTGGCGGCGCTGGGGCACACGCTCGACTCGTTCGTCGAGATCGGGCTCGGCTATCTGTCGCTCGACCGCCCGTCGGGCACACTGTCGGGCGGCGAGGCGCAGCGCGTCAAGATGATCCGCCATCTCGGCTCCTCGCTCACCGACACGACGTACGTCTTCGACGAGCCCACGGTGGGCCTGCACCCCCATGACATCCAGCGGATGAACAGCCTGCTGCTGCGGCTGCGGGACAAGGGCAACACGGTGCTCGTCGTGGAGCACAAGCCGGAGACGATCGTGATCGCCGACCATGTCGTCGATCTCGGCCCCGGCGCCGGTATGGGAGGAGGCACCGTCTGCTTCGAGGGCACCGTCGAGGGGCTGCGGGCCGCCGGCACCATCACGGGCCGCCACTTCGACGACCGGGCCACCCTCAAGGAGACGGTACGGAAGCCCACCGGCGCGCTGGAGATACGCGGCGCGACGGCGCACAACCTGCGGAACGTCGATGTCGACATCCCGCTCGGGGTGCTGTGCGTGGTCACCGGGGTCGCGGGCTCCGGCAAGAGTTCGCTCGTGCACGGATCGATCCCTGCTGGTGAGGGTGTGGTGTCGGTCGACCAGGGCGCGATCCGCGGCTCGCGGCGGAGCAACCCGGCGACGTACACCGGACTGCTCGAACCGATCCGTAAGGCGTTCGCGAAGGCCAACGGCGTGAAGCCGGCGCTGTTCAGCGCCAACTCCGAGGGCGCCTGCCCGAACTGCAACGGCGCCGGCGTCGTCTACACCGACCTGGCGATGATGGCCGGTGTCGCCACGACCTGCGAGGAGTGCGAGGGGAAGCGGTTCGAGGCATCGGTGCTCGACCACCACCTCGGCGGCCGCGACATCAGCGAGGTGCTCGCGATGTCGGTGACCGAGGCCGAGGAGTTCTTCGGCGCGGGCGAGGCGAGCACGCCGGCCGCGCACCGCATCCTCGGCCGGCTCGCCGACGTCGGGCTCGGCTATCTCAGCCTCGGCCAGCCGCTCACCACGCTGTCCGGCGGCGAGCGGCAGCGGCTCAAGCTGGCCACGCACATGGCGGAGAAGGCCGGCGTCTACGTACTCGACGAGCCGACCACCGGTCTGCATCTCGCCGACGTCGAGCAGTTGCTCGGCCTGCTCGACCGGCTCGTCGACTCCGGCAAGTCGGTCATCGTCGTCGAGCACCACCAGGCGGTCATGGCGCACGCCGACTGGATCATCGACCTCGGCCCGGGCGCGGGCCACGACGGCGGCCGGATCGTCTTCGAGGGCACCCCCGCCGATCTGGTCGCGGCACGCTCCACGCTCACGGGGGAGCACCTTGCGGCGTACGTCGGTACGACCGGTACCTGAGCGGTGGGTTTGCGGGTTCGCGGGTTCGCGGACTCGTGGGTTCGCGGGCTCGCGCACTCGCGGACCGATCGCTACGGGTGCCGGCTCAGGCGTCGAGTGCCCTGGCCGAGTGCCATGGCCATGGCGCTGAGGTCGCCAGCTCCGTGAGCCGGCACCTACCCGGCATCCGAACGTATGCACGTCTAAGCCTTTCCTTATATAAGCGAGTGATGGCATAGTCGCTACGTGCACGCCTTCGACGTTCTGGGAGATCCGGTCAGGCGCCGGATATTGGAGTTGCTCGCGTCCGGCGAGCAGGCGTCGGGCGAGATCAGCGCCGTGATCCGGAACGAGTTCGGAATCTCTCAGCCCGCTGTGTCGCAGCACCTTCGGGTACTGCGGGAGGCCGGCTTCGCGTCCGTACGAGCGGAGGGGACCCGGCGGTTGTACGCGGTCGAGGCCGCGCCGCTGCGCGAGGTGGACGCGTGGCTGGAGAGGTTCCGGGGGTTCTGGGAACAACGGCTCGACGCACTGGGGACGGAGCTCGCACGAGGAAAGCGCGAGCGCAGGCTGAGGGAGGACGAGAACGGCAATGAGGAACGGCAATGAGTGAGATCGTCGACGAGATCAACCGTCTGCACCGCGAGGTCGGCGCACGACAGGTGAAGGCGGGCGAGGCCCGTACGGTGCTGTTGCGGCGTACGTACGACGCCGAGGTCGCCGACGTATGGAACGCGGTGACCTCGTCCGAGCGACTCGGGCGGTGGTTCATGCCGGTCAGCGGTGAGCTGAAGCTCGGCGGCCGATACCAGCTGGAGGGCAACGCCGGCGGCGAGATCCTGGAGTGCGTGGAGCCGACGCGGCTGCGCGTGAGCTGGCTGATGGGCCCGGATCCGGGCTTCAGCGAGGTCGAGGTACGGCTCGCGCCGGAGGGCGACGGACGCACGGTGTTCGAGCTGGAGCACGTGGCCGTGGTACCGGACGAGTTCTGGGGCCAGTTCGGACCAGGAGCGGTCGGCGTCGGCTGGGACATGATGTTCTTCGGGCTCAGGAAGCACCTCGCGGGCGGCGAAATCACCAAGGAGGACGCCGCGACCTGGCACACGACGCCCGAGGGGAAGGAATTCATCACGCGCTGGGGCGAGGCCTGGGGCGCCGCGTACACCGCCTCCGGCGCGGACGCGGAGGCCGTAGCGGCGACGACGGCGGCCACGATCGGGTTCTACACGGGAACGTAGCCGGGGGGCGGACTGCCAGGCCGACCGGTCGGCACCAACCCGAGTGACGGCAGGCATGGCGGCGGCCTGGCGTTTAGCGCATGACCTCCCTGGACGTCGGCGCCGACGAGCACGCCGTCGTATCCGTACGTACCGTCCCGCTGCCAGGACGACCACGGCCCAGCGCGCGGCGATGGCAGATCAGGTTCCGGTCGGTCCGGGTCGGTACGGGGCAGTCCGCGTCGATCCGCCGGAGAAAACCGATGGAGGACCGGCGGGCTCCGTGCTGAGATGGCGCGATGCGGCATGATGCGTCGGTGGTCGTGGACCGGGGGCGGTACCAGGATGCGGGGACGCCCTGGGAGCAAGAGGCCTGGCGAGACGCGGCTCTTGGCTGGGCCGAGCGCGGACTCGCCGCTCACGGTCTGCGCGAGACAGGGCAACGGAGCGTCCGGCTGCGCCCGTGGTCCGTCCTCGTGCGTATGCCCGTGGAAGGTCACAGCGCCGTCTGGTTCAAGGCCAATCCGCCCGCCAGCGCCTTCGAGGCGGCGCTCACCTCCGCACTCGCGCACTGGGTGCCCGAGCACGTACTGCAACCGCTCGCCGTCGACGTCGACCACGGCTGGTCGCTGCTCCCCGACGGCGGTGATCTCTTCAGGGACGTACTCAACCGTGGCCCCGCCGATCCCCGTGCGTGGGAAGAGCCGCTGCGCCAGTACGCGGGAATGCAGCTCGCGCTCGTTCCGTACGCCGAGGAGATCGAACGGCTCGGTGTCCCCGGCACACGGACGACTGCGCTTCCCGGCGTCTTCGACCAAGTCGTCGCCAAGGTCGTCGCCCAGCCTGTCGCCACGCCCGTCGCCCGGCCTGTCGCCGAGGTCGTCGGTCGGACCGTCGGCCAGGCCACCGCCGAGAATTCCGTACTGCGGCCGGACGATCTCACAAGGCTGCGCGAACTCCGGCCACGCCTGGTGGACTGGTGCGCGGAGCTTGCCGACATGGGCATCGCGGACTCGCTCGATCACGCCGACCTGCACGACGGTCAGTTCTTCAACCCTGAACCGGGCCGGTTCACGTTCTTCGACTGGGGCGACGCCGCCGTCTCCCATCCCTTCTGCAGCTTCCTCGTCCCTGCCCGCAGAGCGCGCGAACTGTACGGTCCCGAAGTGCTGCCCCGGCTGCGCGACGCCTACCTGGAACCCTGGACGGGAGACGGCCGTACGACAGCGGAACTACGCCGCGCGGTGACCCTGGCAGGGCGACTCGGCGCGATCGGCCGCGCGGGTTCCTGGGGCCGCCTCTTCCCCAGGGCGTCCGACGCCGCGGACGCCACAAAGACCACAGGTGCCGCGGAAAGCGCCAAGTGGCTGCTGGAACTCTTCAGCGAGCCACCGATCTAGCCCCGCCCATGCGCGAGGTGCGCGAGCGGATGGCGTACGCGCGGCGGACCGGGGAACCCGTCCGCCCGGGACCTCGTGCGCGTCGAACTGCCCTGACCGGCGCTCCGGACCGCGACTAGCCTGCGCGCAGCCACTTCGCGAGTGCGGCGAAGTCCGTGTCGGTGAGGCCCTGTCGGGGATCGACGCGGTGGAGAAGCGCTCGACCCTGGTGGCGTGCGGTCACCCAGGCGCGGTCCGTGTCGGTGATCTCGTCGTCCACCCAGACGAAGGGGCGCCCGTCCGCCCGGTCGAGGAGGGGTCGGGTCTTCCAGTGGAGGCCGGCTCGCTCGTCCTCGTCGGAGGGGTCCGGCCAAGACACCACGGGCAGTTCGGGCAGGCCGAGCCAGGGGGCAACGGCGTCGTTCGCGTCGCCCATCCATGTGGTGGCCCAAACCAGATCGCACGGCAGTGCCATCAGCCGGGGCCCGAAATCGGGATTGATCCTCGCCAGCAGCGGATTCGCGTCCGCCGCCGCGGCCCCGGCGCTCGTCCGGTAGGTCGGATACCCGTCCGGTCGTTCCCGCGGTGTCGCCCCGAACGGGATGAGCGGTCCGTCGACATCAAGGAAGAGGAGCGGGCGCTGCGCGGAAGCGGAGGCGGAGGCGGAGGCGGAAGCCGAGCCGGTCACCAGCGCACGATAGCGCGTACCACCCCATCACCCACGGTGGAGCGGGGGTACGCGGTCTCCTCCCTCCACCCGCCATGTTCAGATGTTTACAGCTCCTTGTCCCCTTGCCAGGTGACCGACGTCAGCGCGCCCAGGCCGCCATGTGCCAGTCCTTTGTAGGTCACTGTCCGCGCGGGGCCGAGTTCGTGTGCCGTCTGTTCCGCCAGCTCCGCTCCCTCCCGGAACAGCCGCTGCCACTCGGCGTCGTACTTGCCGTCCTCCCTGTCCCGCAGATCCAGGTTCAGCGTGGTGTTGATGCCCTCCGCCCAGGTGTACAGAGCGGCGACGAGGTCGGCGGACAGGGACAGGGAGGCGGCGGGATCATCCGGCAAGAAGTCCCCGAATCCCTCCGAGCGCAGCGGACCGAATCCGTACTCGCCCTCGACCGTGATGTCGAGCGGGTGCGGGGGCGTGCCGTGGGCGGCGCGCTCCCGGTGAAAGCGATCGCAGCCCCAGCACAGCCACTTCGCCGTCCCGTGGCCCTCGTCCCAGTAGTGCACCGTCCATGACGGCCCGAGATGCCTGGCAAGTCGCTGGGCGGTCGCCAGCCCCTGCTTGACGTGCTTGCGCAGGTCCGGGCGGGAGTCGAAGCCCTCTGGTGGGTGGGCGAGCGACCAGGCTCGCAGCGCGTCCGCCAGATCTGCCGGGAGGTTCAGCCCGGAATCGTCCAGCGGGATGTTACGGGTGAAGGCGCCGAGGTCCTCGAAGGCTCCGGGATCCTCCGGCTCGTACAGCGGGGACGGCTCGTCCCGGGGCCGTACGAGCACGTGCCGCAGTTCGTCGAAGGTCATACGGGATTTGCTCCGCTCACGGATCCGTTGTCGCCCACGCCAATGGTGACCTGCTGGATCTTGCCGTTGAAGACGACCTCGTAGATCGGCCTCCCGGTCCCCTGGGTGCCGACCCTCCTGCCTTCGCCAGGGCCTTCTTCACGAGGGCCGGGATGTCCGCCCCGTCCCGCCGAACCGTGGGCCCGGGAGTTATCCACAGGGCATTCCGCGGGTGCCTCCGCGTCATCCACAGGGCGCTCCCGGATCCGACAGGGGATGCGATGCTGAGCAGGTGAATCCAGAAGACCTCATCAGACTGCGCCGGGCGCGGGACACCATGGACCGCGAGTACGCGCGCCCCCTTGATGTCCCCGCGCTCGCCCGGGCTGCCTTGATGTCGCCCGGCCACTTCTCCCGGAGCTTCCGGGCCGCCTTCGGCGAGACGCCGTACAGCTATCTCATGACGCGCCGAATAGAGCGGGCGAAGGCACTGCTGCGCCGGGGCGATCTCACGGTGACGGAGGTCTGCTTCGCGGTCGGGTGTTCGTCGCTGGGGTCGTTCAGCTCACGCTTCACCGAGCTGGTCGGGGAGAGCCCGAGTGTGTACCGGGCGCGGAGCCATGAGCAGGGCGCCGGTATACCCGCGTGCTTCGCCATGATCCTCACGCGGCCGGTCAGAAACGGGGGGCCGGTCACGAATGGAGAAGCGAAACCGGCTATGGGCTCGTAGCGTGACGGACATGGACCTCAAGCTCTCCCACTGCTTCCTGACGGTGCACGACCATGAGAAGGCGCTCGCTTTCTACCGTGACGTCCTCGGCCTGACCGTACGGAACGACGTCTCGTTCGAGGGCATGCGCTGGGTCACGGTCACCCCGCCGTCACAGCCGGACATCGAGATCGTGCTCGAACCGCCGGGCGCGAGCCCGAACATCTCGAAGGACGACCGGCGGGCGCTCACGGACCTGATGGCCAAGGGTCTGCTGAGCAGGGCCGTGTTCGTGACCGACGACTGCGATGCGACGTTCGAGCACATCCGGGCGTCGGGAGCCGAGGTGATCCAGGAGCCGATAGATCAGCCGTACGGCGTACGGGACTGCGCCTTCCGCGATCCGTCCGGCAATCTGCTGCGCTTCAACCAGCCCAACAGGCAGCAGTAGCCGCCGACACGCGTAGCGGCCCTACCGGCCCGCCTCCCGCAGCGGTTCCGGTAGCGGTCGGCTGTGGACGATGTCCAGGCGCGACACCGCGCGGGTCAGCGCCACATACAGCCGGTGGGCGCCCTTCGCCTCCGCCTCCGCGATCGCGGCGGGCTCGGCCAGTACGACATGGTCGTACTCCAGGCCCTTCGCCTCCGTCGCCGCCAGCACCGTCACTGTCCCGCCCGTCCCGCCCGTCCCGCCCGTCACCCCACCGGCCGCCACGGCGATCTCGTCCGCCGTCGCCGTGGCGATACCGACCGCCCGGAGAGCCGTACGAAGGAGGTCCGTACCCGTGTCGGCCGCGATCACGCCGACCGATCCCTCGCGGGTGAGGGCTGCCCGTACCGCCTCGACCACTCCCGCAGCCAGCTCATCCGGCCCGGCCAGCCCGCGTACCTGACGGATCGTCAACTCGCCGTCCCGGCGCAGGGAACGGGCTGGTGGTACGTCGACATCCAGCGCCGTCAGCAGCCGGTTGGCGAGCGCCACCACGGCCCCCGGCACCCGGAAGCCGGTGGTCAGCGGGATCACGGGCGCCTCGGGCCGGCCCAGGTGGGCGAGGAGTACGGGCCAGGAGCGGGCGGCCCAGGGGGTGGTGCCCTGCGCGAGATCGCCCAGGACCGTCAGCGAACCGAACACCGCGCGCCGGGCGATCGCGCGGCACTCCATCGGCGAGAGGTCCTGGGCCTCGTCGACGACGACGTGTCCGTACCCCTCGGGGTGTTCGATCAGCCCGGCCAGTTCGTCCAGCAGCACCAGATCCGCCGCCGACCACGGCAGGGAGCGCGCCACCCGAGCGGACATCGGCCCGCGCCCGAGTCCACTCCCGAGTCCACTCCCACGCCCGCTCCCCTGCCCGCGCCCCCGCGCCGGCCGGTGGATCGCGCGCTGTTCCTCCGCCGTGAGGATGCCCTCGCACGCCTCCGCCGGATCGGCGAGCAGCCCCGCCAGCACTTCCTCGGGACGGGTCCTCGGCCAGACCGCGTCCAGATACTCCCGTACCGCCCGCGAGCCGCCGATCCGCCGCACCCAGTTCGCGGACTTCGGCCCGGCCCGCCGTTCCGCCTGGAGCTGTACGGCCCGTACGGTACGGCTGCGCACCCGCTCCCGGCCGACGGCGTACGGCGGCGCCTCGGCCCGTACCTCGTCGACGATCCGTACCAGCGTGCCGTGCCCGAGCCGCCAACTGTACGAACCATCCGCGTCCGGCACGGTCAGCGGTCCCGCGGGCGCCGCGACCCGCCCGTACAGCGCCCGGCGCAGCACCTCCGCCATCCGGGCGTCGTGCTTGACGACCGCCGCGGCCTCCGGGTCCTCCGTACGCACCGGATGGCGCGCGATCTCGTCCCCGACCGTCGACTGGCGCACCCCGGTCTCGCCGAGGGCGGGCAGCACCTCGGAGATGTACGAGAGGAAGGTGCGGTTGGGGCCGAGGATGAGCAGGCCGGCGCGCTGGATCCGCTGCGGGTAGGTGTAGAGGAGGTACGCGGCGCGGTGCAGGCCGACCGCGGTCTTGCCGGTGCCGGGGGCGCCCTGGACACAGAGGGACAGACCGAGTCCGGACCGTACGAGATCGTCCTGCTCGGGCTGGATGGTGGCCGCGATGTCGCGCATCGGGCCGACGCGGGGGCGCTCGATCTCACGGGTGAGGATCGCGCTGCCGGTACCACTACCGGCATCCTCCTGCGCACCCGCACCCGCACCCACGCCCGCACCCGTACCCACGCCCGTACCCGCGCCCCCACCCCCGCCCGGGGCCAGGTGCTCGTCCTCCAGGCCGGTCAGCTCGTCCTGCTTGCCGGTGCTCCGGGGCGCCCAGCCGAAGCGACGGCGTACGGCCACGCCTTGCGGATCGCGCGCGCTCGCCCGGTAGAAGGCGCGCGAGACGGGCGCACGCCAGTCGACCACCAGGGGCGGGGCGGCGGGATGCTCGGTGATCCGGCGGCGGCCGATGTGGTAGCTCTGGCCGCGGTGATCGCCGCCCTGGCCCGCGTCCTGACCGCCGCTCTGGTGACCGGGCGACTCGGCGAAGTCGAGGCGGCCGAAGAACAGCGGGCCGTCCGGCTCCTGCCCCAACTCCTTTGCGTAGCTGCGCAGATGGCGGCCGAGGACCTCGGCGTCCGCGCCGGAGGCAAAGGCGTTCTCACCGATGACGACCTGCTCCCGGGCGTCGTCCACCATGCCGGTCAGCGCGGCCCGGCAGGTCTCGTGGTAGGCGCGTTCCCGGTCGAGTTCACCGACGAGATCAACGGGGTCAAGGCCGGATTGCGGAGGGAGTGCCGTCATGGCGGCGAGAATAACGCAACCCGGTTAAAAACATTACCGAGTATCACCCAGCCCTTCGGTCAAGCATCACCACTCATTGAGTCCCGTACGCAGCCGCTCGAAGGCCAGCTCCGCCGCCGCCACCGCGTCCGGGTACACCGCCTCCACGCTCTCGCCCGCCGCGATCCGCCGCCAGTTCTCCAGCGCGAGGATCCGCTGTACGGCGATGATCTGGCCGGCGCCGAGCGCGCCCTCGATACCGCCGCCCAGGGCCGCGGCCAGCGCTTCTTCGGAGCGGCTCTGATACCCGTACATCCTGGCCACCAGACTCGGCGTGCCGTACAGCAGCCGGTGGTACGCGAGCACCGCGGGGTGGTCGTTGAGACCGGTCACCGGGTCGCGCCCGGCGAGCCCCGCCAGGAAGTGGCCGCAGAGGGCGTCGAGCGGCCGTACGCCGTCGGACCGGCCGGCCAGCACCACTCGGGCCGCCTCGTCCTCGTGGTCGGCGAAACGGTACAGCGCCAGGTCCTCCTTGGTCGGGAAGTACCGGAAGAGCGTCGGCTTGGAGATCTCGGCCGCGGCGGCGACCTCCGCGACGGACACGCTGTCGAAGCCCTTCGCGAGGAAGAGGGAGATCGCGGCGTCGGAGATGGCCTGGTAGCGCTGCTGTTTCTTGCGCTCCCGCAGACCGCGGACGGCGGCCGGATCGGGGCCGGGGCCAGGACCGGTGGTCGGATCGGGGCTGGGGCCGGCGGTCGGATCGGGGCCGGGACCGGTGGTCGGATCGGGGCTGGGGCCCGGATCGGCGTCGTTCATGGCCACGAGCGTACGCAGCAGTTGACCTCAACCGGACTTGACGTTCAAGACTCTCCAGCACAACCGCGAGGACACAACCGCGAGCGGAAGGCGTGATCGGTATGCGTGTGGCGAGGGTGACCGCGTTCGGCGGTCCCGAGGTGCTGGTGACGGACGTGGCTCCCGACCCGGTGGCGGGCCCCGGCGAGGTGCTGATCGCCGTCTCCGCGGTGGACACGCTCTTCGTGGAGACCCAGATCCGGACGGGCTGGGGCCGGGAGTTCTTCTCCGTACGGCCGCCGTACGTCCTCGGCGGCGGAATCGCCGGTACGGTACGTGCCGCCGGCGACGGCGTCGATCCCGCCTGGCTCGGCCGCCGGGTCGTGGCCGCGCTCGGCGAGAACGGGGGCGCGGCGGAGCTGGCGGTGGCGGCGGTGGGCGCGCTCGTACCCGTACCGGACGGAGTCCCGCTCACCACCGCCGCCGCGCTGATCCACGACGGTGTCACCGCGCTCGCCCTCATGAAGAACACCGGCCTCATGAAGAACACGGGCCTCACGGAGAACACCGGCGTGGCCGCGCGCGAACGGGTCCTGATCACCGGCGCGTCGGGCGGCATGGGCACGCTGCTCGTACAACTCGCCAAGTCCCGGGGCGCGTTCGTCGTCGGCGTCGCACGTGGTGAGCGGAAGGCCGCGCTGGTACGGGAGTTGGGCGCGGACGCGGTCGTGGACGGCGGGCTCGACGGATGGCAGGACCGGGCCCGCGAGGCGCTCGGCCCGGCGGGCGCCGATGTCGTCCTGGACGGAGTGGGCGGCGAACTGGGCCTGGCCGCCTACCGGTTGACCGCGAAGGACGGTCGCTTCTCGGCCCATGGCGCCCCGACCGGCGGCTTCGCGCCGGTGGACGCCCGCGACGCGGCGGACCGGGAGGTCACCCTGCTGGGCATCATGGACGTACAGCTCACCGAGGAGGAACGGGTACGGCTCTCCGCGCAGGCCCTGCGGGAAGCGGCGGCGGGCCGCCTGCGCCCGGTGATCGGCGAAACGTTCCCGCTGGAGCGGGCTGCGGAGGCACACCGCGCGATCGAGGCCCGCGGCCTGGTGGGCAAGGTCGTACTCACGGTCTGAACTCCCGCCGGCCCCCACCAACACCCGCCGACCCCCACCAACACCCGCCAACACCCTCCGCCCCCCACCGACACCCGTCGGCCCTGGCCAACACCCTCCGCCCCCGCCAACACCCGTCGCCCCCCGCCGGCCCCCGCGGCACGCGCCCAACCCCGCCTCAGTGCTCCCGGTAATAGTCGCCGAGGGCGTGGAACGCGGCCTTCGGTTCCCACGGCAGGCCGGGGTACGTCTCTCCGAGGCGGCCGTCCAGGACCTTGACGATGCCGTAGCTGGCCAGGTCCAGGTCCTCGCGGGGGTCGCCGTCGGGGCGGTGCACATGGTCGTTCAGCGCGAAGGTGAACACAAAAGCGCTGTCGACGCCCCCGGCGTCAAAGGCCTCCAGCAGCTCACGCAGATACGCCGCCTGACCGGCCTCGTCGCGGACATACTCACCGTTCAGCCGGAGCGGTGCGCCGGTCTCCTTGTCGTACTCGACGATCTCCAGGCCTTCGGCGCCCCTGTCCCCCGCACCCCGATAGCCGGCCGCGCCGAACTCGGTGATGGCGACGGGCTTTCCCTGCGCCACGAGGTCACGGACGCCTTCGGCGAACTGGTCGGCGATCCCGGCCGACCGGTAGAGATCCATGGACACGATGTCGAAGGGGGTCCAGTCCACGCGCTCAAGCGGTACGGCGGCGTAGGTGACCTTGCCGCCGAAGCGCTCCCGGACGAGTACCGCGGCTTTGCCGAGGAAGTCGTTGACGCGCGCGCCGACCTCGGCGATCCGCTCGCGCAGGCGATGTGGCTGCCGCAGCAGTTCGACCCGCTGCTCGGTGCTCTCACCGGGCAGGAATCCCTTGTTCATCAGGCTCAGCTCGGCGCCGGCGACGAACACGACGTCGGCTCCGCGCCGCCGGAGCCGCTCCGCGCGGGCGGCGCAGTCGGCGAACAGCGACAGCGTCTCGTCGGTGGTCAGTTCAAGGGGGTAGGGCGAGAACCAGACCTCAAGGCCGAGGTCGGCCGCGTACGACGCCGCGAACTCCAGCCGCTCCGGATCGCCGCCGATGACACGGACCGCGTTGCAGTGCAGATCGTCACGGATGACGCGCAGCTCACGCCTGACCACCTCCGGGTCGAAGTGTGTACGGGAGTTCGCTCCGTAGCGGACGAAGCCGGTGTCGTAGCTGATGCCTTTGGACCGCATGCGTCGCGTCCTTTCATGGCAGGAAGATTCACGGCAAAAAGATTTACGGTACGCAACGTACCCTAGTTGCCTCTAACCAGGGACGGCAATCAGAATGGGAAGGTACGATCCGTACCGCTCGCGGGAAGGCGCCAGAAGACACCATGCGGGAAGAGGCCACGGAGGGCGCGGAGGCCACGTCAGGGGACGCGGCGAGACAGCCGGGCGCCGACGGGCGGACGCGGCGACGCGGAGCCGTCCTGGAGGAGGCGATCCTGCGCGCCGCGGTGGACGAGATCACCGAATCCGGATACGCCGGGCTCACCATGGACAAGGTCGCCACCCGCGCCGGCACCAACAAGAACGCCGTCTACCGCCGCTGGCCGAACCGCCTCGCGCTCGGCATCGCCGCGTACCGGCAACTGGCCACGACAGTCCAGCCGCCCGACACCGGCGATCTGCGCGGCGACGTCCTGGAACTGCTGCGCCGGGCGAACCGCCACTGGGGCTCCCCCCTCGGCACGGTCTTGCGCGACCTGATGTCCGCGGCCGGCGGCGCGGCGGAACTCCTGGCGCAGCTACAGGATCAGTCCGGCGACGCCGCGGCCGCCCCCTGGCTGACGGTCCTGGGGCGCGCGGTCGCACGCGGCGAAGCGTCCCCCGAGGCGCTCCATCCACGGGTCGCCACGGTGGCCGTCGTCCTGCTGCGCAACGAATTCGTCGTACGCGGGGTCCCGCACGCGCCCGACGACGTACTCGTCGAGATCACCGACGAGGTGTACCTGCCCCTGGTGCGGCGGCGCGGTCGGTAGACACCGGGTCCGTAGACACCGAGTCAGAAGACACCGGGTCAGAAGATGTCCGGGCACCAAGGGCGCCTCGGCGTACGGAACAGCCGGTCCGCCACCGTCGCCGCGCCCGGGCGTTCCTCGCTGACCGAGCCCAGCGCGACCAGCCGCAGCGCCGATTCGTCGCCCAGATACAGCGCGCCCAACTCCCGTACGTCCAGCACCAGATCGGGCGAGTCGGTGGTGGGGACGCAGGTCGCGCCCTCCGGCGAGGCGTCCAGCCGGAACCGGCCGGCCGCCAGCTCCGCCCTGTCGTGGATGTCCAGCACGACCGTGCCGGGCACAGCGTACGTACGCGCCTCCAGCGCCCGTATCGTGTCGAGGATCCGCACCCACAGGAAGTCCGCCTGCGTCACGATCCGCGCGGCGCGCGGGTCGGGCAGGAACAGGGGCAGCAGATCGTCCGGGGCGCGGAGCCCCGTCCTGACCTTGGTGATCCAGTCGACCGAACACAGGAACTGCCACAGGGCCCGTTCCGCGCGCGGCGACACCGCGATCAGCTTCCGCACGGACGCGGTGTTCTTCGGCTGCTTGGAGTCGCCCCACAGATCGTCGGCGCTGTACTCGGCGAGGCCCTCGACGTCGCCGGCCGCCGAGCGGTAGACCGCGTAGAACGGCTCGGTCCAGGGCTGGCCGTTGGGCACCTCGCCGGTGTTGACCTGCCACCAGCGCTCGTCGCGGTCGACGGCGCCGGGCTGGCGCGGCCGGAAGCGTTCGTGCAGCTCGGGGCCGAGCTTCCGTACGTCGGCGGCGTCGGCCAGATCGATCCTGCCGCCGTCGACCGGGCCCGACCAGCGCGGGTCGAGGCCGGTACGCGCCACGTCGATCTCCCACTCTGCGGTGGAGGCGGCGGGTCCGAAACCGTACCGCCCGTAGATCGGGTACTCCGCGGAGACCAGCGTGGCGACGGCGTCCCCGCGCTCCTTCGCGGCGGCGAGGTCGGCGGCCATCATCCGGCCGAGCAACCCGCGCCTGCGGTGGGTGGGAGAGACGGTCACATTGGTGACGGCGTCGGCGGGCAGGGCGGCACCGCCGACCACGGTCAGCTCCTGTGCGAAGGACCGGAAGGTCGCGACGCAGCGGCCGTTGTCGAAGGCGCCGCGCGTACGCTCAAGATCGCTGTTCGCGAACCGGGCCGCGATCACGTCGTCCGGGCTGACCGGCGGCCGGAGGAACCCGATGTTCAGGGCGCGATGCCAGTCGGGAAACTCGGACGCGGCGACAGTACGGACCTCAAGGCTCATGATCCACACGCTAGGCGCTGGTACGGGTCGCCCGCATCCGGATTTTCCACCCGGCGGGCCGACAGGCGAGCGGAGCAGCGCACACGCGCCGGAGCAGTGCCCGCCAACCGGAGCGCCGCTCTCGTTTCGGAGCGGCGCTACCACTTCGGGGCGCTGCCGCCACCCCGGAGCAGCGCCCATGTTCCGGAGCAGTGCTCGTACTCCGGACTAGCGCTCGTGCTCCGGATCATCGCTCTCGTACGAGAGCACCGCCCCGATACCAGAGCACCGCTCCCAACACTCCCGCGTCCCAACGCTCCCGCGCCGCTCCCCGCTCCCCCTCAGAACGCCGCCCGCACCGCCCCCACCTCGGCGCCGCCGCCCAGCAGTGGCGCCCGGCCGATGCGGCCGACCACCTCCGACTCCACGCCCAGCAGTTCGAGCGCGCGGGCCAGGACCGGGCCCATCGCACGCATCGCGCCGTCGTCGATTTTGAAGGCCAGCGCGCGGCCGTCCGGCAGGGCCACCGCCTGGACCGCCTCCGCGCCCATCTTCGACAGCGTCCCCGGCACCTCGCGCATCAGCCAGGTGTCCGAACGGCGCGTGCCCGCCACATACTCCGGGTGGGCCCGCATCGCGTCCGCCACCCGCCGCTCGGCCGTCCCCGGCTCGGCGCGTACGAAGTGCCGGAAGGCCCGCGCCAGCCCGGTGAGGCTGATCGCCATCAGCGGGGCTCCGCAGCCGTCCGTACCGACCGCGTCCACCGGCTCCTCCGCCGTCTCCTCGATCACCGTACGGACCAGCCGCTGGAGCGGATGCTCCGGATCCAGATAGCTGTCCTTGGGCCAGCCGTTCAGGGCGCTGGCCGCCAGCATGGCGGTGTGCTTGCCGGAACAGTTCATGACGACCCGGTCCCGCACCCCGCCCGCCGCCAGATACGCCTCCGCCTCGTCCCGGTCCACCGGCAGGTCCGGCGGGGTCAGCAGATCGTCCGGCGTCAGCCCGTGCTCAGCGAGCATGGTGCGGACGAGGTCGAGATGGAAGGCCTCGCCGGAGTGGCTGGCCGCGGCCAGCGCCAGCCGTTCGCCCGACAGATCGAGACCGGCCCGCAGGACGGCGGCGGCCTGCATCGGCTTGTTGCTGGAGCGCGGGAAGACCGGGGCGTCCGGGTCGCCGAGCGCCAGTTCCACCTGCCCGTCCACCCCGAGCAGCACCAGCGTGCCGCGGTGCCGTCCCTCGGTGAAGCCGGACCGTACGACCTCCGCGAGCACGGGCGGCGCGGCGTCCGCCGACGGAACAGCGGCAGGCTCCGGTACGGGCGCCACCGTCTGCGACGGTACGGGTACGGGTACGGCCGGCGGTATGGCGGGGGTGCTGGATGTCATCGTCGGCCTTCCGGTACAGGTGCGTGTGCAAGTGCGGGTGCGGGTACGAGGCGGTGACCCCCTCGGTGACCCCCTCGGCGACCCCTTCGGTGCCCGACTCGGTGCCCGACTCGGTGCCCCACTCGGCGACCCGCTCGGAAAAGCCGGCGGCCACAAGGGCGCCGCCGGCGGTCTCGGTGAGCGGGTCAGCAGGTCGAACAGGCCATGGAGCAGGTCATCAAGCAGGTCATCGACCAGGCGATCGATCAGGCGAATCGACTACGTGAGCAGGTCATCCACCTGTGCCTCACCTTCACGGTACCTGCGCGCGATCTCGGCACTGCAGTCGTTCGCCGTCTGTTGGAGCTGGTGACGGCGGCGCGAGAGCTGCTGTTCGTTCCTGATCAGCCTGCCCATCGCGGAGTGCAGCTCCTCGTCCGTACGGGCCTCCAGGTCCGACAGTTCCACCTCCGCGAGCGTTTCCGCGGCCAGCGCGCGGTACTCCTCGCTGCGCGGCACGGAGAGCGTGACATGGCGGGCGGAGGTGCGGTGCTGCGAAGGGGCGTCGGTGAGGATCTCGGAGAGCCGGTCGACCACCGGTGTCTCGGGCGCGGTACGGCGGGCCAGCTCGGCCCGCAGGATGTCGATACGGCCCTGGAGGAGCCTGCGCAGATAGCTGAGATCGGCTTCGTCGCGCTGCGAGTCCCGGCGCAGCGCGCGCAGTTCGGGCAGCCGCAGCACCCGGAAGTCGTACGGCCGGGCCGCGGGCAGCGAACCCTCGGCGCCGGTCCGCTGTACGGGCGGCCGCAGCCCTCCGGAACCAGCACCGCTCCCCTTCGCCTTGCCGGTCCCGCCCGCCCTGCCGCTCCCGCCCGCCTTGCCGTTCCCGGCACTCGGACCAGTATTCAGACCGGCATTCAGACCGGTGTTCAAGGGACTCATGGAACCGATCCCGGTACCCGAACCGGTGCCGACCCCGGGCCCCAGATCCGCACCCCTCAGATCCGTACTCCCCAAGTCCGTACGCCCCAGATCCGCCCGCCCCGGATCTGCCCGCCCGAGATCCGCCCGCCCCAGCTCCGTACCGGAACTGCCGGTCCCGCTGGTCGTGCACGTCGTACAGGCCGTCGGTACGGGACCGGGCGGCTGCCCGCCACCAGATGCGCTCATAACACGTACTTCCCCTCACTCCGCTGGGGAGACCCGCCCTCGCTCCGCTGGGAACCCCCCATCCCTCGACCGGCGCGCCCACCGACGCGCCGCCTTTGTGCATGGTGCCACTCCTGGCCAGGCGCATGCGGGCACTCTGCACCCGTTCGGCCCCCGATAGGTTGGTCCGCATGCGAGCGGTGGTGCAGAGAGTCGACGGCGCGAGTGTCGACGTGGTGACGGAGTCGGGGACCGAGACGGTCGGCGGGTTCACGGGCGAGGGCTTGTGTGTGCTGGTGGGAGTGACCCATGAGGACACAAAAGAGCAGGCTGAACGGCTCGCCAGGAAGCTCTGGTCGATACGGATGCTTGAAGACGAGAAATCCTGCTCCGAAGTGAATGCCCCACTGCTGGTGATCTCGCAGTTCACCCTCTATGGGGACGCCCGGAAGGGCCGCCGCCCCACGTGGAACGCCGCGGCGCCGGGCCCGGTGGCCGAACCGCTGGTCGACGCGGTGGTGACGAGTCTGCGGGCACTGGGTGCGCGGGTGGAGACGGGCCGCTTCGGAGCGGACATGAGGGTGTCCCTGACGAACCACGGCCCGTTCACGGTACTGCTGGACATGTAGGCCCCCGGCCACCCCCGGACAACCAACGCCCCGGCCCCCGGACGGCAACGCCGCGGCCCCGGCCGGGGCGCCCGAAGCCCCCCTTACGCCTACGCCTCCACCACCGCTTCCTGCGCCGCCGCCGTGTCCCCCGCCATCAGCTCCGCGTCCAGCGGCACATTCCGCTTCACCAGGGCCAGCGCGATCGGTCCCAGCTCGTGGTGGCGCCCCGACGTGGTGATGAAGCCGAGCTGGCGCCCGTCCGCGCCGTCCGCCGCGAGGCGTACGGGCGTACCGTGCCCCGGCAGATGCACCTCGCTGCCGTCCAGGTGCAGAAAGACCAGCCTGCGCGGCGGCTTCCCCAGGTTCTGGACGCGCGCCACGGTCTCCTGGCCGCGGTAGCACCCCTTGTGCAGATGGACCGCGCTGCCGATCCAGCCCAGTTCGTGCGGGATGGTCCGGTGGTCGGTCTCGAAGCCGAGGCGCGGCCGGTGGCCCTCGATCCGCAGGGCCTCGTACGCGAGGATCCCGGCCAGCGGCCCGTTCGCCGCCGCGTACACCTCCAGGTCCGCCCGGGGCAGGAAGAGATCACGGCCGTACGGAGTCTCCCGTACGGCCACGCCTTCGGGCGCCTCCGCGATGGAGCCCGCGGGGAGGTGGACGATCGCGATGTCGTCCGTACGGTCGGCGACCTCGACCCGGTAGAAGAACTTCATCGACTCCAGGTACGCGATCAGCGCGCCCTGCGTACCGGGTTCGACATGCGCCCACAGCGTCTCGCCGTCGTCCACGAGATACAGCGCGTGTTCGATATGACCGTGCGCCGAGAGGATCAGCGCTTCCGTGGCCTGCCCCGCCGGCAGCTCGCTCACATGCTGGGTGAGCAGCAGATGCAGCCAGCTCAGCCGGTCGTCCCCGGTCACGGTCACAACCCCGCGGTGCGAGAGGTCGACCAGACCGGTGCCATCGGCGAGAGAGCGCTGCTCACGGAACAGATCACCGTAATGCGCGGCGACGCCTTCGTCCTGGCCTTCGGCGGGAACGGCTCCGGACAGGGACAGCAGAGGGCTCTTCATGCTTATCAGCCTACGACTTGGCGGCGGCAGCGCCCCGGGCGTGCCCGGGAACCGACCCGGCTTTACGAACCGGCTTTACGAACCGGCGCCCGCCGCGCGCAGCGAGCAGGCCCGGCAGCGGCCGAAGATCGCGAAGTGCTTCATGTCCGTCGTGAAGTCGTACGTCGCGCTCAGCTTGGCGGTGAACTCCGCCGCGACCTCGATATCCGCCTCGATCACTTCCGTACAGTCCCGGCAGACCATATGGATGTGGTGATGGCGGTCGGCCAGGTGGTACGTCGGGGAGCCGTGCCCGAGATGGGCGTGCGAGACCAGCCCCAGCTCCTCCAGCAGCTCCAGGGTCCGGTACACGGTGGAGATGTTCACCCCGGAGGCGGTCTTGCGCACTTCGCAGAGGATGTCGTCGGGCGTCGCGTGTTCGAGGGAGTCGACGGCTTCGAGCACAAGCTGACGCTGCGGCGTCAGCCGGTAGCCGCGTTGCCGGAGATCGCTCTTCCAGTCGGTGCTCACCACGCTCCCCAGTGTATGCAGCAGCGGGGGCGGTGCGGGCGGATCGTAACGGACTGCCCCAAGAAGGCGAGACCGATGGCGCAAACTCGAAGCGACGGCGACTACTTGAAGAACGCGATGCCGTCGTCCGGGAGATCCCCGAGGTCCTTGGCCCACGCCTCGACCTGGTCCGGCGTCACGACCTTCTTCAGATGCGCCGACATGTACGGGCGCAGCGCGATCCCGGGTGTCGACTTCTCGCCGACCCACATCAGATCGCCCTTGACATAGCCGTACAGCCGCTTGCCCCCGCTGTACGGGCCGGAGGCGGCGGTACGGGCCACCGCGTCCGTGACCAGGTCGATCTGCGGCTTCTGGTCGGCCAGCTCGCCGTACCAGACCTCCACCACGCCCTGGTCCCTGACCATCACGACCTCGACCTTGCGGTCCTTGTCGATCCGCCAGAAGCCGGACTCGGACTCGATCGGCCGGAGCTTCTTGCCCTCGGCGTCGAGCGCCCAGGTGTGCGAGACGTACTCGATGAAGTCCCGGCCGTCATGGCTGAAAGTGACTTCCTGGCCGAAGTTGGCCTTCTCGTCGCCGGGGAAGTCGAAGACGCCGACGCCTTCCCAGTTCCCGAGGAGGAAGACGAGGGGAACGAGGTCGGGGTGCAGGTCGGACGGAATCTCGATCATGAGCGGCTCAGTCGATCTGTAGAGGCGGGGGGTGTGGCGGGGGAGGTGGCCCCGGAGACTAGCGCTGGCCCTGGTACAGCTTCTTCACGGCCAGTCCGGCGAACGCGAGCGTGCCGAGGCAGACGAGGACCAGCAGGGAAGTGAAGAAAGCCTCAAGCACGGGGTGCTCCTCGGGTGCGCGGTAAGGGCAGAGCTGGGGCCGGTGGGGCCGGGCCCCAGCCTAATGGGTGATGACCCGGCCCTCACGATGAGGTGCGCCCCGCTCCGGAGCCGCGGTGCGACACCGCTACGGAGCCACGATGCAACGCGCTCCGGAGCCGCCGGTTCAGCCCAGGATTACAGTTCGGCATATGCCTTCCGCGAAGAAGCTCGTGATCAAAGTGACCGCCGGGGCCGATGCCCCCGAGCGCTGCTCCCAGGCCTTCACCGTCGCGGCCGTCGCCGTGGCCAGCGGGATCGAGGTCTCGCTGTGGCTGACGGGCGAGTCCGCGTGGTTCTCGCTGCCGGGCCGGGCGGCCGAGTTCGAACTGCCGCACTCCGCGCCGCTGCCCGAACTCATCGAGTCGGTCCAGGCCGGGGGACAGATCACCCTCTGCACGCAGTGCGCGGCCCGGCGCGACATCTCGGAGAAGGATGTGATCGAGGGGGTACGGATCGCCGGCGCGCAGGTCTTCGTCAGCGAGATCATGGCGGACGACGTCCAGGCCCTCGTCTACTGACGCCCGTACGGGGTCCCGGCGCGGGTTCCGGGTGAGTCCCGGGCTGGGTCCGGGGTGGGTCCCGGCAGCGGTTTCGGTCGTACGCTGGAGACATGTACACGCGACGCCGTCGTCGGTACTTCCTGTTGATGGGCGGATGCCTGATCCTCTTCGTCTCCGCCTGGGGATTCGTACGATTCTGGTCGGTCCCGGCCGCCGTCGCCCTGTGCATCGTCGCCATGGTCATTCCACCGATCGCGGCCATGGTGGGGAACGCGCGGGGCAAGGACGACCGCTGGTGGGACGACCCGACCGGGGACCCTCAGTCCGATGAGTGGTGGGACGAACTGGACGGCAAGACGCCCCCGAAGTCCCAGAAGAGAGACAGCAGGAAGTAGCCGGGCAGAGCAGTGAGCGGGCGGGAAGCGGCGCGAGAGGCGCGGTGCCCGCCGAGGGTGGGGGTATCTGCCTGCTTTTCGCGCCGGAACCCGCGCCGGAACCCCCGCCGGAACCCGCGCGTAAACCCCGCCGGGACCCGCGCGTGAACCACGCGAAGAGGGCCGCACCCCTCACAGGTGCGGCCCTCCAGTCACATGCGGGCTCAGACCGCGATCGCGACCTCCGCGAGGCCCCCGGTCTGCGCGACGACCGTACGGTCCGCCGTGGCACCCGGTACGAGCGCCCGCACCGTCCACGTCCCCTCGGCCGCGTAGAAGCGGAACTGCCCGGTCGCCGAGGTCGGGACCTCCGCGGTGAACTCACCGGTCGAGTCCAGCAGGCGTACGTAGCCGGTGACGGGCTCGCCGTCACGCGTCACGGAACCCTGGATGGTCGTCTCGCCGGGCTTGATCGTCGAAGCGTCGGGGCCGCCGGCCTGTGCTCCACACATACTGTTCAGTCCTCCAGGTCGGGGCGTGATTACTTGTTGGCGCCGAGCTCGATCGGCACACCGACGAGCGAGCCGTACTCGGTCCACGAGCCGTCGTAGTTCTTGACGTTCTCGACGCCGAGCAGCTCGTGCAGCACGAACCAGGTGAGCGCGGAACGCTCACCGATACGGCAGTACGCGATGGTGTCCTTGCTGAGGTCCACCTGCTCCTCGGCGTACAGCTCCTTCAGCTCGTCGTCCGACTTGAAGGTGCCGTCGTCGTTGGCGTTCTTGGACCACGGGATGTTGCGCGCGGACGGGATGTGACCCGGGCGCTGCGACTGCTCCTGCGGGAGGTGCGCCGGCGCGAGCAGCTTGCCGCTGAACTCGTCGGGCGACCGTACGTCGACCAGGTTCTGCGTGCCGATCGCGGCGACGGCGTCGTCGCGGAAGGCGCGGATCGCGGTGTTCTGGGCCTGCGCCTGATACGTGGTGGCCGCGCGCTCGGGGACGGCCTCGACCAGGTCGCGGGAGTCCAGCTCCCACTTCTTGCGGCCGCCGTCGAGGAGCTTGACGGAGTCGTGGCCGTACAGCTTGAAGTACCAGTACGCGTAGGACGCGAACCAGTTGTTGTTGCCGCCGTAGAGGACGACCGTGTCGTCGTTGGCGATGCCCTTGGCCGACAGGAGCTTCTCGAAGCCCTCCTGGTCGACGAAGTCACGGCGGACCGGGTCCTGGAGGTCCTTCTTCCAGTCGATCCTGACGGCGTTCTTGATGTGGTTCTTGTCGTACGCCGAGGTGTCCTCGTCGACCTCGACGATGACCACCTTCGGGTCGTCGATGTGGGCCTCGACCCAGTCGGCGTCTACCAGGACGTCGCTGCGGCTCATGCTGTTCTCCTCCGGGGCAGTGTGCGGCGGGATGGTGCTGGTGCCGGGTGGTGCTGGTGCGTACGGGTACGGCGTCGGCTTCCGGGCATGGCACACGAGGGACGGAAGCCGGCATACGGCGCGGTGCTGGCCCTGAGACACTCGAAGGGCCGGAGAAAAAAACGGGACGCGGAAATCCCGTTCAGACAGCGCAACAGAGCATGGCGGCGACGCGGCACAGGTCGACTGCCCGCCGCTTCGTGAAGTCCGCCTGCTGCCTCATACGTCCGATCGTAGGGACGTTCCGGCGGACATGTCACCGGTGTGTCGTATGGCGAGACACGATCGTCCACAGAACGAGACGATGTGCGGCCGGCGCGGGGAAGGCGCTACCGGGCGGGCTGGAGCGGCCGGTTCCGCCCGCGGGGCTTCTGCGGAGCGGACACCGGCGTCTCACCATCCGATCACCCGGCCGGAGGTCCCCCGGTCGGCGGCCTCCGGTCGGCGCGCCTCGCCGTGTCCGGCCCGCGCCCAGGGCCTAGCCCGCGAGCGAGACGTTCGTTCCCGTACCGGAGAACTGGAGGCCGGTCTCCGAGGCGGTGACCTTGTCGAGCTTGATGGTCGACGGCAGTCCGTCGATCTTGAGGTCGTAGTTGACGACGTCCCTGACCTGGTCGTTCAGGCCCGGCACCGGCAGCTCTGGCAGCGTCTCGGCCCGCAGCCGTACGGTGTCGCCGCCCGTCAGCGAGACCGTGCTGTACGCAGTGACCTCGCGGCCCTCCAGCAGCGCCCGTACCGAGGACGGCATATCGATGCCCGCGCCCTCCAGCACCTCGGCCAGCGGGCCCGACACCTTGACCTGTCCCTTGGCGGCGCGGTCGGGACCCGCGTACCCGACGGTGGCGCCCTTCGGCGCGGACTTGGCGAGATCGGCGTACGAGATGTGCGCCGAGCCGGTGGCCTGGCCGGCGGTGGCCGACGAGAAGCTGCTGTCGATCTCGACGTTCTTCAGCTCGGCGCTGACCTCGGTCACCTGGACCTGGTGGCCGTCCGCGGTGGCGCTGACACCGTCGAGGCTGATGTCGACCTGGTCCAGCGAGGAGCCCAGGACCTGGGTGAGGAAGGGGAAGCCCTTGATGGAGACCTGGGGCTGGGAGTCGAGCCCCTGGCTCGACCTGATCCGGTCGGCGACCTGGCCCTCGGCGAAGTACACCGCGGCCCGGTCCGCGGCGACGAACAGTCCGCCGAAGATCACGACGAGAATCAGCAGTATTCGCAGTGCGCGCATTGCTCGGTTTCCCCCACCCTGTCGGTGCCGGTGTTCCGGTGTCTCCGGTCGCTTCGATGCCGGCCCTGGGTTGCCGGCCCCACTGATCGCCGCTGACCGATTTCGATCGATCCCGCCCCGTCGGCGACCGACTGAGACTAACCGGTCAGCCCAGCACCCGGCCCAGCAGGTAGACGGCCGGGGCCGCGGCCGTAAGGGGCAGAGCCACTCCGGCGGTCATATGGACGAAGCGGGACGGGTAGTCGTAGCTCGCCGCCCGCAGTCCGATCAGCGCGCAGATCCCGGCGCCCAGCCCCAGCAGCGCGCCCGGGCCGCCGCCCAGGTCCGTCATCGGGCCGACCACCGCTCCGGCGCCGAGACCGGCGAGCAGCGCCACCACGACCGAGGCGATCCCCGGCAGCGGCAGGGCCCGGACCACGGTGGTCGCGGCGACCGCCACCCCGCCCACGACCACCGCGTCCGGCAGGGCCGCGAGATGTCCGGTGGCGATGATGGTGAGCGCGGCCGAGGCGACGGTGGCCATCAGGCCCTCCATCCGCTCGTCGGCGCCCGCGCGGCTGCGGAGCTGGAGGACGACCGTCAGCAGGACCCACACCCCGAGCGTGCCGACGATCGCGGCCACGGCGTACTTGTCGTCGACCGCGAGCAGCGCGACATCGGCGGTCAGCCCGCCGAGGAAGGCGAGCGCGATGCCCTGTCTGGCCGGCCACATGCCGTTCAGCCGGAACCAGCCGGCCGCGGTGACCGCCTGGAGGAGCACCAGCGGGACGAGCAGCGCGTACGGTCCGACCGCCGCGCCTCCCGCCAGCAGCAGGCCGAGTACGGCGGTCAGCCCGGCCGGCTGCATGCCCGGCGGGATGATCGGCGACCGGCCCTCGGCGCGGGCGCGCTGGGCGTCGGTGATACGGGCGTTGCCCATGGTGGTGGGGGCGTTGTAACCGTCGGCGCCGGGCGCGGGCCCTGAGGCGGCGGACGGTACGGAGGCCTGCGGGCCGGGCTGGGGGTCGTACGGGGCCGGGGCGGGGTTCGGCATCTCGGGCGGCAGCGGATACGAGTTCTGCACGGGCAGATACGCGGTCTCGGCGGCGGCGTGCTGCGGCTGCCCCTGTGGCTGCTGCTGCGGCTGTCCTTGATACGGCGACTGCTGGCCGTGCTGCCCCTGTTGGGCCTGGGCCTGCTGCCAGTGGAGGCGCGGCTGGTACTGGGTGTCCCAGGTCTGCCCCTCCCAGGTCTGCGCGGCGCCCGGATCCTGCTGGGGGTGCGGCTGCTGCTGGGGCTCGGCCCAGCCCTGGGAGGCGGGGGCGGCCGGGTCCTGGTACGAGGGCTGCGGGGGCTGCTGGTGGGAGTGCTGGGGGTTGCCGTACTGGTCGTACTGCCCGTACGGAACCTGCTCGCCCTGCACCTGCCCCTGACTCTGGCCCTGGCCCTGTGGCGGCTGCCCCTGGCCGTACTGCCCGCTCTGCCCGTTCCCGTACTGCCCGTGCTGCCCGTACGGATGCTGCTGATCGTTGCTCATGCTGTGCGGTTCACCCTCCTGCGAACGGCGGGAGCACCTCGACCGTGCCGCCCTCGGCAAGCCGTACGGTCTCATGGCCGCGAGTCCCGACGGGGTCACCGTCGACGAGGAACGAGCACCTCTGGAGTACGCGCGTCAGCTCGCCCGGGTGCCGCGACCGCACCGCGGCGAGCGCCTCGGCCAGGGTCTCGGCTGTATACGACTCCTCGGCGATTCCCGCGGCGGCCTTGGCCGCTGCCCAGTAGCGGATGGTGCCCGCTGCCATAGCGGCACTCCTTTCGTCGGCCTCCATGATGGCCGACGCCGGGAGCCCGCCCGGTTCCGGGCCCTCTGCCCGGGCCGCTGCCCCCGCGCCGCCCCCGTTCCGTGACCCAGCAGGCGCGGACGCCCGTACGCGCCCCCCGCCCCCGCGATCCCGCCCGTACCACCCCCCGTACCACCGCCGGATTTGCTCACCTGCTCACCGCATTTGCTGCGCCGGCCGCTTCTCCCCGCTCAGCCGCCGCCCGGGCCCTGGACCTGCGCCTCCTCCTGCGCCCCCTCGGGCCTCTCCGGCTCCGCACCCGCCGGACCCCGGCCCCGCTCCGTCAGCCACTCCGCGATCCGCCGCAGCAGCGCCTCGTCCGCCGCGTTCTCCGCGTGCCCCATGCCGGGTTCCAGCCAAAGTTCCGCAGGTCCCGCCCCTCGTACCCCTTCCGTCCGCGCCGCGGCCGCCAGCATCCGCGGGTGGTCCAGCGGGAAGTACGGGTCGCGGTCGCCATGGACGACCAGCAGCGGGGTCGGGGCGATCAGCGGGACCGCCTCGACCGGTGACAGCGGCACCGGATCCCACTCCCGGTGGTGGATACGCGTATGCAATCCAAAGCGTCCGATGAGCCGTCCGGCGGGCCGGGTGACCACCCAGTGCAGCCGCCGCATGGGTGCCGTCCCCCGGTAGTACCAGCGCGCGGGAGCGCTCACGGAGACCACCGCGTCGGTCCGCGCATCCGTGCGCCCCCTGTGCAACGCGGCGTGCCGAAGCGCCACCGAGCCGCCCATCGAGAACCCCACCGTCACCACCCGACGGTGCCCGAGCGAGCGCGCCCACTCCACCGCCGCCGCCAGATCCAGCACCTCCCGGTCGCCCACCGTGGAGCGCCCGCCGGAGCCTCCATGGCCCCGGAACGAGAAGGTCACCACCGCCGTACGCTGGGCAAAGACCCGCGCGACCCGCCGTACCGCGGGCCGTTCGACCGAACCTGTGAAGCCGTGCGCGACCACGATCGCGGTCCCTCCAACGGCCCCCTGCCCGTCGCCGGAATCCGGGGCGATACTTGCCGTACACGGCTCGTACACCGACTCGATGGGGACCCCGTCCGCGGTCCTGAGCACGGTGCGCCGGGCACCCGGCCCGGCAGAGTAATCAGATGATCTGCGTGATTGACCAGATGATGCGGTACGCATGTGGGTTATTCTGCTTCGAAGAGGATCCGGGCAATGCAGCCCCCGGGTCCTTTTGTGTTTCCGGTTCGTTGTTACAGACAGATGACACAGCGGTACCGGGCAGTACCAAGCGGTAGTACTGAGCAGTGCGGTCCGAGTACCGCGCTACGGCACTACCGAGCAGTGCCGCATACGTCCTCGCAGGGACCGAGGAGGAACTGACGTAATGGGCAAGCGAACCGAGCACCACGCGTACGACCCGAATGACCGCAGTCCGGCCGCCGTTGACCGCAGTCCGGCCGGGGCAGGTGAGCGGCGATGAGTTCTCTGCTGCTCCTGACCAACGCGCTCCAGCCCTCGACGGAGGTGCTGCCGGCTCTCGGGCTCCTGCTCCACAATGTGCGGGTGGCTCCCGCGGAAGGGCCCGCGCTCGTCGACACCCCCGGTGCCGATGTGATCCTGATCGACGGCCGGCGCGACCTTCCGCAGGTGCGGTCGCTCTGCCAGCTCCTGCGGTCCACCGGACCCGGCTGCCCGCTGATCCTGGTTGTCACGGAGGGCGGGCTGGCCGCCGTCACCGCGGACTGGGGGATCGACGACGTCCTGCTCGACACGGCGGGTCCGGCCGAGGTCGAGGCCCGGCTGCGGCTCGCGATGGGCCGCCAGCAGATCTCGTCGGACGACTCCCCGATGGAGATCCGCAACGGCGATCTGTCGGTCGACGAGGCCACGTACAGCGCGAAGCTCAAGGGGCGGGTCCTGGACCTGACCTTCAAGGAGTTCGAGCTGCTCAAGTACCTCGCGCAGCACCCCGGCCGGGTCTTCACCCGGGCCCAGCTCCTCCAGGAGGTCTGGGGGTATGACTACTTCGGCGGTACGCGCACGGTCGACGTGCACGTACGGCGTCTGCGCGCCAAGCTCGGCCCCGAGCACGAGTCGCTGATCGGGACCGTACGGAACGTCGGCTACCGCTTCGTCACCCCGGAGAAGCCCGAGCGCGGCGCGGAGAAGTCCGAGCGGGGTGCCGGTGGCACGGGTGCCGGTACGGCTGCCGGTGCCGGTGCCGAGGACGCGGGTCAGGCGAAAGGATCCGCCGCCGAGGGCGCCCGTGGCGAGCCGCGGCACGAGCCGGCGGGCGAGCACGGGCGTACGGTTTCGGCCACCGAACTGGACGCTGTACAGGAACCTGCCGGACGGCCTGCCAAGCGGTAGGTCACCACGCGTAGACTGCCGCGCGTGGCCAAGGTGACGCGGGACGATGTGGCACGACTGGCGGGTACGTCGACCGCTGTCGTCAGCTACGTCATCAACAACGGACCCCGGCCGGTCGCCCCGGCCACGCGCGAGCGGGTGGTCGCCGCGATCAAAGAGCTGGGCTACCGCCCGGACCGGGTCGCCCAGGCGATGGCCTCGCGGCGGACCGACCTGATAGGGATGGTCGTCCCCGACGCCCGGCAGCCCTTCTTCGCGGAGATGGCGCACGCGGTCGAACAGGCGGCGGCCGAGCGCGGAAAAATGGTGCTCGTCGGCAATTCCGATTACCGCGACGAGCGCGAGGTCCACTATCTGCGCGCGTTCCTCGGGATGCGGGTCTCGGGGCTGATCCTGGTCAGCCAGGGTCCGAGCGAGCGGGCCGCCGCCGAGATCGAGGCCTGGGACGCGCGGGTGGTGCTGCTGCACGAGCGGCCCGAGGGCATCGACGATGTCGCGGTCGTCACGGACGACATCGGCGGCGCACAGCTCGCCACCCGCCATCTGCTGGAGCACGGGTACGAGTACGTGGCGTGCCTCGGCGGCGTCGAGTCCACCCCGGTCGTCGGCGACCCGGTGACCGACCATGTCGAGGGCTGGCGGCGGGCGATGCTGGAGTCGGGCCGGTCGGTGGAGGGCCGCCTGTTCAAGGCCCCGTACAACCGGTACGACGCGTACCGGGTCGCCTTGGACCTGCTCTCGGGCCCGGACCGGCCCCCGGCGCTGTTCTGCGCGACGGACGACCAGGCGATCGGCGTACTGCGGGCGGCACGCGAACTGCGGCTCGACGTCCCGGGTGAACTGGCGGTGGCGGGCTTCGACGACGTCAAGGAAGCCGGCCTCACGGATCCCCCGCTGACGACGGTCTCCTCCGACCGCCCGGCGATGGCGCGAGCGGCGGTGGACCTGGTCCTGGACGACGGCCTGCGGCTGGCGGGTTCGCGACGGGAACGGGTGAAGCAGTTCCCGTCGGCGCTGATCGTGCGCCGGTCCTGCGGGTGCGTGGGGTAGGGCCGTCGGGGGTCGAGGCCGGTCCGGGGGTCGAGGCTCCCGGGGGTCGAGGCTCCCGGGGGTCGGGGCGGTCCGGGGGTCAAGGCGGTCCCAGGGGCCGGGGCGGTCGCCCTTACATGGGGCATACACCGTTTTGTTGGGCTTCTCAGGACGTCCTCAGCCCGTTCTCATCTCGCGCGCCGACAGTCGATTCCATGACCGACTACTACCGCAGCAGCGGCGACGCAGACAGCACGCAGCAGCAGCCCACCGGAGGGTTCCCGGGTCCGGCGGCCTATCCGCCGCCGCCCGCGTACAGTCCCCCCGCCCCGCCGACCCACCGCGGCCGGAGCCGCGTCCGTACCCCCGGCGCGCTCCTCGCGGCGGTGGCGCTCGCCGCCGCGGTCGTCGGCGGCGGTACGGCCGCCCTGGTCGGGCAGTACTCCGACAACGGTACGGGCACCACCGCCACCAGCACCGTCACCGGGACCACCGTCGCGGAGAGCAGCAACGGCACGGTCGCCGGGGTCGCCTCGGCCGTCTCACCCAGCATCGTCGAGATCAACGCCACCTCGACCGGCGGCGAATCCACCGGCTCCGGCGTGATCATCACCTCCGACGGCGAGATCATCACCAACAACCATGTCATCACCGGCGCGTCCTCGATAAAGGTGCAGCTCAGCACGGGCAAGACATACACCGCCAAGGTCATCGGCACCGACGCCGACAAGGACCTCGCACTGATCAAACTCGACGGCGCGAGCGGCCTCAAGGCAGCCACCCTCGGCAACTCCGACCAGCTCAAGGTGGGCGACGGCGTCGTGGCGATCGGCTCCCCCGAGGGGCTGACCGGCACGGTCACCAGCGGTATCGTCTCCGCGCTCGACCGCGATGTCACCGTCGCGAAGGAGCAGGACCAGGGCCAGGGCGACGGCCAGAGCGCGAACCCGTGGCAGCAGGGGGGCGACGGAAGCTGGCCGTTCGAATTCGGCGGGCAGCAGTTCAACGGTGACACCGGCTCCTCGAAGACCACGTACAAGGCGATCCAGACCGACGCCTCGCTCAACCCGGGCAACTCCGGCGGCGCGCTGATCGATATGAACGGACAGATCATCGGCATCAACTCCGCGATGTACGCGCCGAGTTCGGCGTCGGTCGGCGCAAGCTCCAGCGCCGGGAGCGTCGGCCTGGGCTTCGCGATCCCGATCAACACGGTCAAGTCGGACCTGGCCACGCTGCGCGACGGGGGTGCGAACTGATCCGGTCCGCCGGGATCCGCACCACCGGGGCACCCCTCACAGCAATGCCCCGAGCCGTGCGACGCTGATAGGAGCCGGCAGCACCGGCACGACCGGCGGCCCGCGACCAGCGGCCGACGGTCAGCGACCGGCGACCGGCCAGAGACCGACCCGACGAGACACCCACGAGGTACCCGAGATATGAGTCCCGCCGAAGGCGATCCGCAGAGAATCCTGATCGTCGACGACGAACCCGCCGTACGCGAGGCCCTCCAGCGGAGCCTCGCGTTCGACGGGTACGGGACCGAGGTCGCCGTCGACGGCGTCGACGCCCTCGCCAAGGCCACCGTGTACGCCCCGGACCTGATCGTTCTCGACATCCAGATGCCCCGCATGGACGGCCTGACCGCGGCCCGCCGCCTCCGTTCCGCCGGTTCGAAGGTCCCGATCCTGATGCTGACCGCCCGCGACACGGTCGGCGACCGGGTCACGGGACTGGACGCGGGCGCCGACGACTACCTCGTCAAGCCCTTCGAGCTGGACGAGCTGTTCGCCCGTATCCGCGCACTCCTGCGCCGCAGCTCGTACGCCACGGCCTCCGGGGCCGGCGAACAGCCCGCGCACGACGTCCTCGCCTTCGCCGACCTGCGCATGGACCTCACCACACGCGAGGTCACCCGCGGCAGCCGCCGGGTGGAGCTGACCCGTACCGAATTCACGCTGATGGAAATGTTCCTGGCGCACCCCCGGCAGGTGCTCACCCGGGAGCAGATCCTCAAGGCGGTCTGGGGCTTCGACTTCGAGCCCAGCTCCAACTCGCTGGACGTATACGTGATGTATCTGCGCCGCAAGACGGAGAGCGGCGGCGAACCGCGCCTGGTGCACACGGTGCGCGGAGTCGGCTACGCACTGCGAGCGGACAGCGCCACGGGCGGTGGTACGAGCGGTACGGGCAGCGGCACCGGAGCCGCACCCGGCCGTGGCAGCGCCCCCGTCTCCCGAAGCGGTGGCGCCGAGTGACCGGCCCGATCCGCCGGTTCCAGTCGCTCCCCCTGCGCTCCCGGCTCGCGCTCCTCGTGACCACGGCCGTCGCCGTGGCCGTCGCCGCGGTGGCCGTGACCTGCTGGCTGCTCACCCGTACCCAGTTGCCGAGCGAACTGGACACCTCGCTCCAGAACACCTCGGCCCCGGCCACTACCGTCCAGAACACCTTCAACAACTGCGTCAACGGTACGGATACCGGCACCCCGAGCGGTTCCAACTTCGCCTATATCCAGGTGATCCTGGCCGACGGCACCCGCTGCGTGGCCTCGGACTCCGAGCCCGTGACCGTCCAGCAGGAGGATCTCGCGGTCGCCAACGGCACCGAGCACCAGTCCCTGCACGACAGTACGACCGAGAGCGGCACCCCGGTCCGCGTCTTCACCCAGCGCCAGGTCCTCCGTATCCCCGCCGGCGAGGTCGCGGTCTCCGTCGCGCGCCCCCTCACCGAGATCAACTCGTCCCTCAACCGGCTCGCCCTGCTCCTCACCGCCGTCGCCGGCATCGGTGTCATCGGCGCGGGCGCGGCCGGCCTCTGGGTCGCGAGGGCCGGGCTGCGCCCGGTCGACGGCCTGACGCGCGCGGTCGAACATGTCGCCCGTACGGAAGACCTCACCGTCCGTATCCCGGTCGCGGGCGAGGACGAGATCGCCCGGCTGTCCCGTTCCTTCAACTCCATGACCGCCGCGCTCGCCTCCTCCCGCGACCGGCAGTCGCAGCTCATCGCCGACGCCGGGCACGAGCTGCGGACCCCGCTGACCTCTCTCCGTACGAACGTCGAACTGCTCGCCCGCAGCGAGGAGACGGGCCGCGCGATCCCGCCCGACGACCGCAGGGCGCTGATGGCGTCGGTCAAGGCGCAGATGACCGAACTGGCCGCCCTCATCGGCGACCTCCAGGAACTGTCCCGCCCGGACGCGGCCGACCCCGGCCCGCTCCAGGTCGTCGCGCTGCACGACATCGTGGACAGCGCCCTGGAACGCGCCCGCCTGCGCGGCCCGGACCTGACGATCAGCGCGGACCTGCGCCCCTGGTACGTACGGGCCGAACCCGCCGCCCTCGAACGCGCCCTCGTCAACGTCCTCGACAACGCGGTGAAGTTCAGCCCCCCGGGCGGCACGGTGGAGGTCGCCGTCGCCGAAGGCGGCGAGCTGACCGTACGCGACCACGGCCCCGGCATCCCGGCCGACGAACTCCCGTACGTCTTCGAACGCTTCTGGCGCTCCCCCTCCGCCCGCGCCCTTCCCGGCTCCGGCCTGGGCCTGTCGATCGTGGCCCGTACGATCCAGCAGACGGGCGGCCGGATCACCCTGCACCCGGCGCCGGAAGGCGGCACGGTGGCATCGATCCGGATTCCGGGAGCCCCGACCCCGCCACCGGAAACCCCGTAGGCCCTCCGGAAACCCCGTAAGTACGGAGAGCCGTCCCGGAAGTCCATTCCAGGGGCGGTTCGTTTCCGCAGGTCAGAGGGCCTTTCATCGTTCCGGCGTCCCGTTCTTCCCGTGGATGGTTGCGGCCTGGGGCGGGCGGGCCGAAGGCTGTGGGCAGACAGCAGCACCGGCCGGGAAGCACCCGTCGCCCAGCGACGGGCCTCCCTCGCCGTCGTCGCGCTTCCGTCTCCTCAGAGCCAACCGACACGGGAAGAAGAACCATGCGCAAGCACCGCCGCATTCGCACCACTGCCCTGGCCGCCACCGTCCTCGCCGCCGCCCTGTCACTGACCGCGTGCCAGGACACGGACGCGGACATGGGCGCGGGGGCGGGCACGGGCACCGGGCAGAAGGTCTCGTCGGAGGTGCCGGCCGGGAACGCCGGGCAGGAGGCTGCCCAGGGCTCGGACACCTCCGAACCCGCCGACACCCCTGAAGCCGCCGATACTTCCGAAGCCGTCGATACTTCCGAGTCCGGTGACAAGAGCGGCTACGGGCAGGTCTGCGGCGCCAACGACATCTCATGGAGCACCAGGTCCGAGACCCAGGCCGGGGGCTACATCCTGATCATCGCGAAGGCCAACCCGGGAATCACCTGCGTCCTGCCCGCCGCGCTCCCCACGGTCGCCTTCGGATCCGACGGCACCGAGGCGGGCCCGGCGGAACAGGCCGTCGGCGAGGAGATCACCCTGAGCGGAACCACCACCGCCTATGCCGGGGTGAACCCGAAGACCACCAACGACAACGGCGGCAAGGAACTGGACAGCATCGTCGTCGCCATCGGCAACACCGACCCGAACCCGGTCTCCCTCCCGGTCGGCCCGATCACCGTCGAAGACCCCATCGTCACCAACTGGCACACCACGGCGGCGGACGCGGTCCCCTTCAGCTCCTGACGGGTCAGCCCCCGAAAGGCCGCTGAAGGGGCCGCCGAAGTGGATCAGAGGGTCACACTAAGGTCATGCTGATCTGCTCTCCCTGCACGGTCCAGTGCTGGCGGGGCCCGGAGGGGTTGCACGGCTCCACGTTGGTCAGGCGGGTTCTCGGGTAGTCACTGGCGAGACACATCTCGGGGTACACGGACTGCGAGATCGATTCGCCGTTGATGGTCCAGTGCTGGCGGGGCCCGGAGGAGTTGCACGGCTCCACGTTGATTATGCGGGTTTGCGGGTAGTTACTGGCCAGGCACATATCGGGGTACACGGACTGCGAGATCGATTCGCCGTTGATGGTCCAGTGCTGGCGGGGCCCGGAGGAGTTGCACGACTCCACGTTGACTATGCGAGTTCTCGGGTAGTCACTGGCCAGGCACATGGTGCCGACGGCCGAGACCGCATCGGCAGGTGCGGCGGCCGCCACAGCGGCCGACGGCATCGAGAAGGACGTCAGTGCGACAAGAGCAGGTACGAGGAGCTTACGAAACACGTTAGCCACGAGGTGGAACCCTTCACGGTCGGCAGATCCACATCAGCCGGGACACGTCTGCCGGTCCCGGCCAACGGATCTGGGTGATTGCGGCCTCGGAAGGTTCCCCTCGTTCTCGAAGTCGTATGCGTGACATGCCGTGCCCCCTGGAAACGGAACGGGCGGCCCCTGTCTGCGCCGACAGGGGCCGCCCGGAGCGGCGAGTGACGCGGCCGGCCGCTCAGGCCAGGTCGTCGAACTCGCCCTCTTTCGCGCCGCCGAGGAACGCGCGGAGCTTGGTGCGGGTGGTGCGGATGATGACGTCGGGGTGGTCGCTCTCGCGCATGAGGATCTCGCCGTTGTGCTCGGCGAGTTCGAGACAGTTGTTGCCCTCCGCACCTGACGATTTCGAGGACTTTCTCCACTGAATATCCATTATTGACACGCCTTCACACTTGTTGCGCGATATCGCGAATGAAGTCCCGTGATCTCTCAGGATCGAGCGATCGCTCCTCGACCCGGTCCAGCACGGCTCGATAGTTCACGAGGCGCGTTTCGGCATCCAGAAATGCGGGGCCGGTCGCGGTGTCCGTCTGTACGGTGTCGAGCTGCGGGACGGGGCCGTACACGTATTGTGTCGAACTGCCGGTCTCCGGGAAACCGCCCGCCGCGAACGGGATCGCACGGACAGTGACGTTGTCACGGTCCGACTCCTTCAGCAGATGGTGGAGTTGGCCGCGAGCGACCTTGGGGCCGCCGTACACCATCCGCAACGCGGCCTCATGGATCAGGAATGTGCACGTCGGCGCGTCTTCCCGGTCGAGCACATCGCGGCGCTTGAGCCGGTGCGAGAGCTGCCGCCGCTGCCGCGCCGGACTCAGCGGCGGCACAACTTCCGCGTAGACGGCACGCGCGTAGTCCTCGTTCTGGAGCAGGCCGGGCATATACATGATCTGCACCGACCGGATGCCTACGGCATGGTGCTCCAACTCGGCCAGATCCAGCGCGCCGCTGGAAAAGTCACCGCGATAGTCCTCCCACCAGCCGCTTATACGCTCTGCGGCCATGGTGGCGAGGGCCTCGATGTACGCCTCATCCGGGCACTCGTAGTGCGCCGACCACGTACGCACCCGCTCGGGGCTCACACCGAATCGGCCCGATTCGATGTTGCTGATGGTGGTGCGGTCCGTACCGAGCATGGCCGCCGCATCGGTGAGCGAGAGCCCGGTGTGCTCACGGATCTTGCGCAGTTCGATACCCAGTCGGCGCTGCCGCGCCGTGGGCGCCTTCCTCGATGGCATCGGCCCCTCCTCTTGTCAGGCATCAGTGTGTCTGGTGCCTGGGCGAGGGTCCAACCGGTCCATTACTTTACGTGAAGCAGCCCAACACCTCAGGCGGGGCCCATAGTTGATGTGCGGGTCCGGGCGCGGGCGGAGGCAGTTACGTAGTGGCGCTCTTGGCGGGCACGGGCGTCGCCGTCCCGCCGGCCTGGGAAGCGTCCCCGTAGGCCTGGGAAGCGTCCAGGCCGTCCACCGCGGGGTCGTACTTCCACGCGAGCAGGCCGAACCAGACAAGGGTCAGGAACGCCTGCGGCGAGAGCCAGAGGTTCGACAGCACAGCACCGAAGAACGTGTAGAGCGCGAGCCACAGTCCGCTGACCACGCCGACGGCACGTATCGCGGTGGAACGGCACAGCAGCGACACCGTGATGGTCCACACCCCGGCGAGCACATGCCCGCCGAGCCGTACCGGCCAGGCGATGTCGTAAGGCACGTTGTTGATCAGCATCGCGCCGGTCGTGATGTCGAGTGCGAGCCAGCCGAAGCCGGCGGCCTTGGCCCATATCGGCGCGTTCATCCGGCTGACCACGAACAGGATCGACAAGTGGAACAGCACGCCGACGCTCTCGCCGACCGGTGAGCCGTCGGTGGCGAGCCCGAGGGCGAGCGTCGGAACGAACAGGACGATGGGCAGGACTGCGAGCGTACGGAAGCTGAGGATCTCGCGATTTACGGTGAGCATGGCCTCATCCAGGTCGTAGCGGATACTCCATATCCACTTCTCGCCCGGGAAGCTAGCACGGGCGGATAGCCCTTATCCACTTCTGGCCCGGCTGGCTATGCTGGCGGGATGAACGCGACCCCGCAGCCCGGCGACGAGCGGCCGTTGCGGCGCGACGCGGAGCGCAACCGGCAGCGGATCATCGACGCCGCCCGGGAGGTGTTCGCCGCCCAGGGTGTGAGCGCGGGCCTGAACGACATCGCCCACCACGCCGGCGTGGGCGTCGGTACGGTCTACCGCCGCTTCCCCGACAAGGAGGTTCTGGTCAAGGTCGCGCTCCAGGAGCATCTCGCGAGTCTGGTGGCGCTCATTGACGAAGGACTGGCCGCGGCCGATCCCTGGGACGGATTCACCCACGTCGTACGGCGGGCCGTGGAGATGAACGTCGCCGACCGCGGCCTGCGCGACGTCGCCTTCAGCTCGGGCGGCGGACGGCGGCAGGTGGACGCGGTGCGCGACGGCATCGTGCCCGGCATGGGCCAACTCCTGCGGCGCGCCCAGCAGAACGGCAGCGCCCGCCCGGACATCACCGTCACCGATCTCATCATGCTGATGCTCATGCTCACCGAATTCGCCCAGCGCAGCGCCCCGGTCAAGCCCGAGGCCTACCGCCGCTACCTGGACCTGGCGATCGGCTCACTGCACACCCGCCCCGATGGCGCCGCCACCGATCTCACGGTGACGGTCAGCGCGGACGAGGCTAGGGCGATCGCGGAGGGGTGGTCGCAGAGGGGGCGGTGAGGGGGGGGTGGGGCGGCTGCTGGGGGTGGGGGAAGGGTGTTGGGTGCGGTTCGGGTTTGGGTGCGGGTTCGTGCCGAGGGGTAGTCGGGGTGGGGCGGGACCGTTGGATGCGGGTGGGGGCCGCCCCTCCTGTTTGAGTTTCGCGGGGGTGGGGTGGGTGTCAAGGGCGCTCCTTCGTCGCGTCGGCTCCGCCGATTGCGCTGCGCTTAACCCCTGACACCCACCCCACCCCCGCAAGTGCAGCTTCGTGGGAGGGGCGGCCCCGGGGGAAGGGTCCGCGGAGGAGCACTCCGGTGCTCTTTGTTTCGTTGCCGGGTGGCTGGTTGGTGGGGGGTGTGCGCGGTCGTGGAATGGGGCGGTGACGGCACCGGCTCAGCGGCGGACTGTTTGTGGGCGGTTGGGGTGCAAGCAGGTGTCTGAGACTCGTTGCCGGGTGGCACCCCTAGCCTCGGGCCCACCGCATTGCGCCTGGTCAGGGGGATGGTGAGTGGCTGGGGCTCTGGGCTGGTGGCGGGTCTTGTGTGAGGTGTTGCGTTAAGACGGTCTGATGGGGCAGGGCGGTCGTTCTGGCCGTGGATGTGCCCTGATGGCGGGCTGACCGGGCGTGAGAGACTCGGCGGTCAGTTTGCCGAGGCAGGAGGGTCGCTTGTCGTGTCGGACGTCATGCCGCCGCCGGTACACCTGGACAAGGTGGTGGAGGGACTCGCGGAGAACCCCGCGCTACCGGCAGAACTCGTCCGCCGCCTCTTTGCCTGCCGCAGGGGCTTTGGCAGTGTTGCCAAGCGGCCGGACCTGACCGACGACATGATCGCCGAGATCATCGCCGTTGATGATGACTGGCTCACGCACTCGCTCGCGCTCAACCGCAGCCTCCCGCATGCCTTCCGGATGACGCTCACCGAGCATCCGGATCCGGCGACACGAGCGGCCTTGGTGGTCGGCGCGGACAACGCGCCCCGAGAACTCTTCGAGCGGCTGCTCGGCGACACCGACTTGCGGGTGCGTGAGCACCTGGCGCAGAGCGATCACGTACCGACGGATCTGCGCGTGCGGCTGGCGGCCGACCCGGACCCGAAGGTCCGGGCGACGCTTGCCCAGTGGTGGACGCAGGCCCCGGAAGCGGTGCGTCGTCTCCTGCTGACGGATCCCGAGGACACAGTGCGCGCAGCGGCCTGCGCGACCTACTACCGATGGCTTCCCCATCCCGTCCTGCCTGCCGACCTGCTCCCGGCGCTGTTGGCCGACCCGGTCACGCGCGCCGGGGCGGTCCGCCACTGCACGCTGGACGCCGACACAGCCCGTCGGCTGACCGACGCCCCGGACGAGGAGGTGCGTAAGGAACTCGCTTCGCACCCCGACCTCCCGCCGCCGCTGCGCGACACGCTCGCCGAGGACCCCAGCCCGCGGGTCGCCCTCCGCATCTTCGCCCGTCAGGACACCCCTGAGCCGGCCCGCGCCGCGATCCACGCACAGCTCCTGTCCGACGTGCCCGCGCCGAGCTGGCTCACCGATCTCCAAGACCTCGAAGACGACGCGTTTGAACGGCAGCTCACGAGCGAGATTGCGCGTCTGGAGTTCCGGACACTGCGTCTGCCATGGGTGACCGCTGACCCCTTGCCGTACGTGGACTCGCCCTACGCCTGCTTCCGGGCCTCGGCCGCGATGTCCGACTGCCTCCCCGAGCCGGTCGTGGCCCGGCTGCTCGACGACGAGGAGAGCGACGTCCGCACGACGATGGCTCTGCACGCCCGTGACCGGATCGACCCCGCCACCGCCGAACGTATCGACCGCAGCTACCGTCCGGCGAAAAGGACCCGGTGGCGTCCGGCCGATGACCTCCCCCTCCCGGCGGACGTCCTTCGGCGTCTGGCCACCGATCCCGACCCGAGAATGCGGCAGCTCGCCCCGCGAGACCTCGACCTGCCGGTGGAACTCGTCCGTCACCTGGCCGCCGATCCCGATCAGACAGTGCGCCGCGCGATCGCGCCCCATCCCCGGCTCCCGACCCGCGAGCTGACCCAGCTTCTGGCCGATCCATCCGAATCGGTCGCGATCGCCGCAGCAGGCAACCCCAACCTGCCTCCGGAACACATGCACCGGCTCCTCGCCCTGGCACACCTGTAACACCAGCATGCGCGCGGCGAGCGCTGGGTCCGCCGCACCCCTCGGCGGTCAACACACCCCCTGAGACCGGCCTAACGCAACATCCAACGCAAGACCCGCCACCAGACCGGTACCCCAGCCACTCGCCATCCCCCTGACCAGGCACAATGTGGTGGGCCCGAGGCTAGGGGTGCCACCCGGCAACGAGTCTCAGACACCTGCTTGCACCCCAACCACCCACCAGCGGCCGGACGCTGAGCCGGTGCCGTCACCGCCCCATTCCACTGCCGCGCAGACCACCCACCAACCAGCCACCCGGCAAAGAAACAGCCCCCACAATCAAGCGCTTCCGGGGACCCCTCCCCCCGGGCCGCCCCTCCCACTCACTCGCACTTGCGGGGATGGGGCGGGTGTCAAGGGTTAAGCGCAGCGCAATCGGCGAAGCCGACGCGACGCAGGAGCGCCCTTGACACCCGACACGACCCCGCGAAACTCAAACCAGAGGGGCGGCCCCCACCCGCATCCCACGCCCCCGGCCCACCCCGACTACCCCTCGGCACGAACCCGCACCGCACCCAACACCCTCCCCCCACTACCCCCGCGCATACGGTCGCGTCATGATCTCCATGTTGTGGGCGTCCGGGTCCTTGAAGTACGCGCCTCGGCCGCCGAACAGGCTGTTCGTTCTGCCCGGTTCGGTGTGGCCGGGGTCGGCGTAGTACGTGATGTCGAGCGCCTTCAGGCGCGCGATCATCACGTCGAATTGGTCCTCCGGCACAAGAAACGCGTAGTGCTGCGACTGGATCGGTTCGTCGCGCTTCTCGTAGTAGTCGAGCGTCACGCCGTTGCCGAGGTCGACGGGCAGGAACGGCCCGAACGGGGCGCTGACCTTCAACCCCAGTACCGTGGCGATGAATTCGGCCGACAGATGCCGGTCGCTCGCGTAGACGGCGGTGTGGTTGAGCTGGACGGCAGTCACCCGGACGACCCTAGTACCCCTGAGAGACCCGGGCAACGCCCCTCAGTCCGAGGTCGCCGCGCACCGCCAGAAGTCCCTCATCAGGTCCGGCGGCGTCGGGCCCGTCATCGCGACCTGGCTGAGCAGGACCGTAACCGTGCCGGTGGACGGTACGACGTGGGCCGTCGTGCCCGTACCGCCGACCCAGCCGTACCGCCCCCGTACGTTCCACGGGTCGATCGGCTCGATGTCGACCGAGCCGCCGTAGCCCCAGCCCTGGCCCTCCAGGAACAGCGCGCCCGCTTCGCGCTCGGCGCGGGTGAGGTGGTCCGTGGTCATCAGGCGTACGGACTCCTCCGACAGCAGCCGGCGCCCGGCAGTCGTACCACCCGCCGAACCACCCGCCGTACCACCGCCGCCCAGCAGCATCCGGCCGAACGCCAGCCAGTCGTCCACCGTCGACACCAGCCCGCCCGCGCCCGACGGAAACGCCGGAAGCCGGGACCACTGGCCGTCGGGCGCGTCGACCAGTTCGAGGCCGCCCCCTCCAGTGCCCCCTCCCTCGCCCCCTCCGGCACCGCCTGCCGCATCGCCCGCCGGACCGTGGCGGTAGTAGCTCACGAACCGGTCGAGTTTCTCAGCCGGTACGGCGAATCCCGTGTCCGTCATCCCGAGCGGCTCGAAGATCCGCTCCGCCAGGAACTCGGGCAGCGGGCGCCCCGCGACCCTGGCGATCAGGACACCCTGGATGTCCGAGGCGGTGTTGTACAGCCACGCCTCGCCCGGCTGGTGCAGCAGCGGGATACGGGCCAGCGTCGCCATCCACTCGTCCGGCGGCGCGACGAGCTGCGGCTGCGGCGGCCCCTGCCTGAGGTCGTTGAACAGCGGGGCGAGCGCCGGTAGCGAGAAGTCGGCGGGGAAGCCGTACCCGGCGCGGAAGCTGAGCAGATCGGCCACCGTGATCGGCCGCACGGCCGGGACCACGTCATCCACCGGGCTGCTGGTCGTACGGACGACCTTCGGCGACGCCAGCTCCGGCAGCCAGGTCGCGACCGGATCGTCCAGCGCGATACGGCCGTCCTCGACCAGCAACATCACCGCCGCGGCGGTGATCGGCTTGCTGATCGAGGCGATACGGAAGATCGAGTCCCTGGCCACCGGGGAGGTGCCCTCGACGTCGGCGAAGCCCGCCGCCCGTACGTCGACCTGATCGCCACGGGCCACAAGGGCCACCGCCCCCGGTACCGGCCCGTCCGTGACGTACTTCTCCAGGACCTTGTCCAGTCCCTCGCGCAGCTCGCTCATCTCTTCACCTTTCCGGCCTTCACCTTTCCGGCCCGCCTTCTTCAGTGTGCGGTCAGGAGGGAGACTCCCGCCGCAGCCGGAAATCATCGGTCACCGAGAAGCATCCTCAGTCACCGACGAGCATCATCGGGCTTCGAGGAGCGCGGCCGTGCGCTCCCAGAGTTCGCGCTGGACACCCGCGTCACGGCCGGGTTCCGGGCACTCCAGGGGGGCGCCGTTCCGTACGGAGAAGTAGCCGCCGGTCGCGTCGGCGTACGCGGGGTCGGTGGCAAGCCGTACGACGATGCCAGCTCCGCGCCGGGGGTCGCCGACGCCGAGCCGGTTCAGAATCTTCTCCAACGGTCCGGAGAAGGGCAGTTCACGCCCGAGGCCGGTGGTGTTGAAGCCGGGGTCGCAGCAGTTGGCGGTGACGCCGGTACCGGCCAGCCGGCGGGCGAGTTCCTGGCTGAGCATGATGTCCATCAGCTTCGTCCGCCCGTACAGCCGCGATGACTCACGACGGGTGTAGTTGTCGGTGAGCGTGAGGTCGCGTGCCGGGTTGATGCCGCCCGAGTGCCGGGACGCCTCGGAGGCGACGGTGACGATCCTGGCGGGCGCCGAGGACACCAGGGTGTCGCGCAGGGTGTCGGTGAGGACCCAGGGCGCGAGGTAGTTCACCGCGGTCATCTCGGCGAGTCCCTCACTGGTGATCCGTTGTGAGAAGGCGTGCAGCCCGGCGTTGTTGATCAGTACGTCGATCCGCGGAAAGCGGGCGGCGATCTCCTGCCCTGCCCTGCGGACCTCCCCCAGCAGCGACAGATCGGCGAGGAAGACATCAACCGGTGTGCCGGGGGCGGTCTCCTCGATCTCGCGGCGCAGTACGTCGGTCTTGGCCCGGCTGCGGGCGACGATCCCCAGCCGGGCGCCACGGCGGGCCAGATCGAGGGCGGCCAGTCTGCCGATGCCGTTCGTGGCGCCGGTCATGACGATGACGGGTCGGTGGTGCATCAGGGGCTCCGCTCCGCTGGCAGTGGAATCAGCTAGGTCGTGAGGTACCTCATCATTTCTCGGCAACGTACCATCACTGAGGTACCTCACAAACTCTCTGGCACAAACTCTCTGGCATGGAGGAGCGATCCCGTGAGCAGCGGTTCCGGGCCGGAACAGATCGGCCTGCGGTATCTCTCCCTGGCGAACCAGGTGCGCAGAATCGTCGATGAGCACATGAGCGGCGCCGGTCCGTCGCTCGCCCGTACCAAGGTCCTGATGGTGCTCGGGGGGCATGGAGCGCTACGGCAGGCGGCACTGGCCGCGGAGCTGGGCTACGCGCCCCGGTCGGTCACCCAGGCCGTGGACGCGCTGGAGCGGGACGGACTGGTCGAGCGGACCTCGGACCCCGGCGACCGCCGCTGCAAGGTCGTCGTCCTCACGCCCGAGGGCAGGGCGGCGCTGGCCGCCGGAACGGCCGCCGGTGAGGACATACTGCGGCAGGTCTTCGGGGCACTCGGGCCTGGTCAGCGGGCCGATCTGGACGCGTTGCTCGACGCCATCGAGGCGGCCGCCACCGCGGCCACCGCTGCCACCGTCACCGCGGCCACCCGTGACGTATCGGCCACCCGCGACGTACCCGCCGGCCCGGGCCCCGCCTAGGGCGCGAGACCTCGGGCGCCACCCACCTCGTCTAGTGCGCTGTCTCGTCGGTCAGTGCGCGATGCCGTCGATCAGTTCGCGCGCTCCCTGGCGCAGCAGCGTGACCGCCACCGACGTGCCCAAGGTCGCCGGGTCGAGCGGGCCCGCCCATTCGTGGGCGTTCAGTACGGTCTTGCCGTCCGGCGTGAAGACGCAGGCCCGCAGCGAGAGGTCGCCGTTGCGGTGCGCCTTGGCGTAACCGGCGATCGGCGAGTTGCAGTGGCCCTGGAGGACATGCAGGAACATGCGCTCCGCCGTCGTCTCGCGGTACGTGTCGGGATCCCCGAGCCCGCTGACCGCGTCTATCAGGACGGTGTCGTCCTCGCGGCACTGGAGCGCGAGGACGCCCGCGCCGATCGGCGGGCACATCGTCTCGGGCGACAGGGCCTCGGTGATCACATCCGTACGGCCGATGCGTTCGAGGCCGGAGACGGCGAGGAGCAGGGCATCGGCCTCGCCCGCGGCGAGCTTCTCCAGGCGGCGGTTGGCGTTGCCGCGGAACGGTACGCACTCCAGGTGCGGGTGCGAGGCGGCGAGCTGGGCGATACGGCGTACCGAAGAGGTGCCGATCCGGCTGCCGGCCGGGAGTTCGTCGAGGGTGAGACCGCCCGGGTGGACAAGGGCGTCGCGGATGTCGTCGCGCTTGAGGAACGCGGCGAAGGTCGTACCCGCCGGCAGCGGGCGGTCCGCGGGGATGTCCTTGACGCAGTGCACCGCGAGGTCCGCCTCGCCCGCGAGCAGGGCGGCGTCGACCTCCTTGGTGAAGGCGCCCTTGCCCTCGACCTGGCTCAGGTCGCCCATCCACTTGTCGCCGGTGGTCTTGACCGGGACGACCTCGGTGGCGGTGCCGGGGTGGAGCGCGGCCAGCTCGGCGCGGACGCGCTCCACCTGGGCGAGGGCCATGGGCGAGTCGCGGGAGACGATACGGATCAGCTCAGGCACGGACATGGGGCCACGATAGACCGTCGTACTTGAGCCGCCGTGGGCAACCCGGATACCCAACTCTTCCGTACCACAAACAGGTTGAGGGAATCCCCTGCCTGAGCCGCGCGATCCGCCTCAGCCGCGCGATCCGTCCCGGACCGCGACCCGCCCGCCTCAGCCCGGAAATGCGGCTCCCTTGTGCCGGCTCACCCGTTGTGCCGTATCAGCGACTCCACCAGACCGGCCCGCGTCGCCGGGAAGTCCAGCGGTACGATCCCGAGCCCGCGCCAGCCGCTCGCCTCCGCGCCGTCCAGGAACGTGTGCACCTGCGGGTTGAGCCGGTCGGAGTTCCAGCGCGGCGGCAACGGGGCCGCCGTACTGACGTAGTTGATGAACAGCTTGCCCGGCTGCTGCACGGCCTTGCGGAAGTGCGCCTCGATCTTGGGGTACTTGGCGAACGGCTCGGCCTGGTAGTCGTCCTGGATGTCGAACAGCGCGCCGTCCCCGTACCGCACCCCCGGCAGCCCGCCGCTGTCCGCAAGCAGCACGACCCGGCCGCGCGCCTCGCCGAGCGTGGGCAGATTGCCGTCCAGCCGGAAGAGCGAGCGCCAGCCCTTGCCGTCGAGGTACGTGTCGAAGATCCGCCGGAACTCGGCGTCGCTCTCCGTCGAGTACTCCTGCTTGAGCCGCATCAGGACGGTCTCGGAGGGGTGCGCGCGGAGGAAGTCCCGGCAGGCGCCGAGGACATCGTCGAAGTTCAGGTTCTGGTAGAAGGCGGCGTGGTGGATGCTGAAGGCGTTGTCGAAGGCCCGGCAGCGTACGTCCAGGAAGCGGATGCCGCTGTTCAACTGGTCGGCGATGCTGGTGTTCTGGCAGGCCACCCAGAGTCCGCCGACCTGGGCGCCGGAGTTGTGCGTACCGGGAATCGTCAGCCGCTGTACGGGCGTACCGTCGGCGAAGCCGCTCATCCAGTCCTGCGGGGCGAACGCCCGGCGCGAGGCGGCGACGGCGGGCGCGGCGCCGACGAGGGCGGTGGCGGAAACGGCGAGAGCACCGGCCAGAAAGCCCCGGCGCGTGCCCATGTGTGTGCTGTTCGTACGGCTCGTACGGCTCATACGAAGGTGCCTCCGTCTGCTGTGTGGGGGATCAGCCTGGGATCAGCCCTCGGATTATGTCCGGTACACGTCACACGTGGAACAGGGCCGAATGAACGGCTGCGGAATGAACGGAACGCAGCGCGAAGAGCCGCACGGCCCCTGGGCGGCGAGGTGGTGCTGAAGGTCGATGTGACGGAACTGGTGGACCGTTCCCACCTGGCGCAGTACACCGCGTCGTTCATGGGCGTCGGTGAGGAAGGCGGTCAGATCCCGGGGGAGGTGGCGGCGGGCCGCCAGGTGGTGGCGCGTGAGGGTGTAGTGCCACCAGGCGTTGTGGCTGAGCGCCGCCGCGAGGCCGACGGTGAGTCCGTAGGCGAGGCCGCGGTCGAGGATGTGGGGCGGGGTCATCGAGATCGCCTGTCCGCCCGTGGTCCCCCGGCCCAGACCGTAGTGAAACCCGCCCTGTACGGCGTACTCGACGCCGTAACAGAGTAGGAACGCGGCGCAGACCGCGAGGCCGACGACGGTCCACAGCCTGCGGAAGATCCTCCGGTCCTGGTCCAGGAGGGCGGCCGGTCCGACCGAGGTGGCGAGATCGGCCGGTTTACCGGCGAGGCCGTGGGCGATTCCGACGGCGAGCCCGAACGCGCAGGAGAAGGAGAGCATCGTGGTGAAGGTGTAAGAGGGGGTGCCGGTGAGGAGCGACTGGATCCGAAGGACGGCCCAGTGGGTGATGCCGATGGTGGAGCCGCTGGCGAGGCCGACCGAAAAGCCCCGCCAGTCCCAGGCCCACCGGGTGCGGACGGTCGGGATGGCGTCCGGGCGACGTGCGGACAGGCTGCTCGCGCGAGCGCCGACGGCTCCGCCGGCCAGCGCGTAGACCGTTCCGTTGGCGAGGGCGCCGACGGCTGCGGCGGTGGGGCCGTAGTTGAGCCGGAAGGAGAACCAGAGGACGGCCCCGGCGGTGAATCCGAGGCCGCACATACGCCAGTCCCAGGCCCGAAGGCGCCGAATCCCGGGCACCGCCCCGGACCGCCTCGCCGAAACCGCTCCACGCCGCCCCGCTGCCAGTCTGCTGGACAGCGCACCTACGACTCCGCCCGCGAAGCCGTAGGCGAGTCCGTACGCCAGCGTCGTCAGCAGCCAGCCCGGCTGCCCGGTGGTGAGTACGTGGGTCACTCCCTCGGCGACGCCCCCGGTCACTCCCGCGACGAGACCGCACCCGATGCCGCCCGCGATCCCTCCGGCCAGTCCCGCGACCATGGCCGCGGGCGGGCCCGTCTGCCAGCCGGAGTCGAGGCCGGCGAGCAGCGCCGTGAGCCTGCCCACCACGGTGGCGGCGGTCCAGGCGACGGCACCGAGGACAACTCCCGTCACCACCTGGGCGGTACGGGACGGCAGCGCACGGCGCACCTGCCACCAGGCCAGGTCCGACGTACCCCCCAGGGTGTGCTGCAGATGGCGCGCCAGATACCGCAGCGCGTGCTCGGCCTGGTGCGGGGACCAGCGGCACGGATACCGCGGATGGGGCCGGTAGGCGGCGGGTACGAACGCGTCGAAGAGATGGGCCCGGACGTCCGCGGCGCCGGGGAAGCGGGCCGGATCGCACAGGTCCGCGGGCGTGGGGAGGACGGCGGCCTGTTCTCCGGGCCGGGGGTTGTACACCGTCCTGGCCAGGAACAGCATCAGCGGTGTGGTCAGCGCGCGTGCCACGGGGGCGTCGGTGCCGAGCAGCCGGATCACCGGATCCCAGCGGGCGGCCGCCGCCGTCTCCTGGCCGCCGGCGTCCCGTTTCAGATAGCCGGCGATGTCCGGCGCGTCCAAGGGGCGCAGCTCCACGGCGGCGGCACCGCTGAGCCTGACCGGTACGCCGCGGGCCGGGGCCAGCGTGTCCCCGTACTCCGTCACGCGGCTGGACAGCACGAGCGGCCGGCCGAGCGGCAGGGCGGCGTTGACCGCGTCCAGCGCCATGGCGCGGAACGGGGTGGGAATCTCGTCGAACCCGTCCAGGACCGGCAGGATCAGCCGGTGTTCGAGCAGCGCCCGGGCGAGGCTGACCTGACCTTGATCCTGCCCGCGCCCCTGCCCGTGCCCGCGCCCCAGCCCCTGCCCGTGCCCGCGCCCCTGCGCCTGCCCCGCGCGATCCGCGTACCCCGTGTGATCCGCGTACCCCGCCTCCGGAGCACCGGCGCCGAGACCGCTGTAGTCACGCGCGAGCCGCTCCGCCATCCACGATTCCAGCGTCTGTTCCGCCGGATTCCACGAGGCCAGCGGGAACAGTACGGGAACGGGGTCGCCCTCCGCGCGCTCGGCGACCAGCGCCAGCAACAGCCGGACCAGCAGCATCGTCTTCCCGCTGCCCGGCCCGCCGAGGACCACAAGGCGCCGTGTCGGCACTCGTTCCAGGAACACCTCGGTGATCTCCGCACCGGTCCCGGCCAGGCCTGCGGCCTCACTGGCCCAGCCGGCGGGCGGAGCCGACCGGCCGGACGGCCGCTCACCGGCCATCTCCCGCAGGAGGGACCACGATTCGCCGAATCGCGGATCGGCCGCCCGCCAGGACACCGGAAGCGGATACGGATCGTTCAGCCGCCGCACCCGCGCCTCGGATTCCCACTGCCCCCGCACGGCCACCGCCAGCCGGTCGGTGATCCGGGCCATGTCGTACCCGTCGGCCACCTCCCGCCGGTCGGCCCGGAAGGCCGCCCACGACAGATACAGCCCGCCCACCGACGGAAGCAGAGCCGCCACGGTCTCGGCCACCGGCAGCTCGAACCGGAAGGCAACCCCCACGGCCCCGGCCATCCCGCCGGCCGCCAGCACGAGATAGAGCACCCCAACTCGCCGCGTCCGCCGCCCAGTTCCCATGCCCGGATTTTCCAGCGACGCGGACGGACGGCTGACTGGAACGGCGCCCCCGCCCCACGTACGAGTGACAAGGGTTCACGCCTCAACGACCGTTGCCACGGCGGCAACGGCCTTTGGGACGGCGATAGCGACCGTTGGCACGGCGAAAAAGGTGTGTCCGCGAAGTCTCGCCTCCCGCTTTGCGGCGGACGGCGGTACTTCGCGGACACTCCCTACGCGTACGCGGGGACTAGCGGATGATCGTGATCCGGTTGGCCGCCGGGGGCGCCAGCGGAGACTGGGCCGACGTGTTGGCCGCGAGGTACGCGTTCAGCAGGTCCAGGTCCGAGGGCCCGACCAGCTTGTTCTTGCCCTGGGCCAGGACCGCGAAGCCGTCGCCGCCGCCGCCGAGGAACTCGTTCATCGCGACGCGGTAGGTCTTCGCCGGGTCGATCGGCTGGCCGTTCAGCTTCACCGTGTCCGTGAGGACGCGGTCCGCGCCGGTCTTCGTCATGTCCAGCGTGTACGTGAAGCCGTTCGAGACCTGGAGGATCTTCGGGGAGGCCGCGTTCGCGCCGCTCACCTGCTGCTGGAGCGCCGTGACGATCTGGGCGCCCGTCAGGTCGAAGACGTTCATCATGTTGGTGAACGGCTGGACGGTGAACGCCTCGCCGTACGTCACCACACCGTCGCCCTCGGCGCCCGACGCCGCGTACACCAGGTCGGACCTGATACCGCCCGGGTTCATGAAGGCGAGCTGCGCGCCGCCCTTGTCCGCCGGGGCCGTGCCCGCGAGCTGCGCGTCCGCGATCACATCGCCGAGCGGGGACTCCGGGCTCGTCGAGCCGCGGCCGTTGATGTCCGCGGAGATGTAGCCCTGCGGGGTGTTGGAGATCGGCGCGGCCAGCTTGTTCCAGCGGGCGATCAGGTCCGTCATGTCCTGCGCCTTGGGCTGGTCGCGGCTGACGACGTGGTTCGCCGACTCGACGCTCGTCCGCACGATGTCATTCGTACGGCGGTCGTAGGTGAGCGTGGTGTCGGTGTACAGCCGGCCGAACGACGCCGCCGAGGTGACCAGGCGCGGGTTGCCCGCCGGGTCCGGGATCGTGCAGGCGTACGCGTTGTGGGTGTGACCCGTCACCAGCGCGTCGACCTGCGGGGAGATGTTCTTGGCGATGTCGACGATCGGACCGGAGACACCGCCGCCGGGGGCGGGGCTGTCACAGTCGTAGTTGTACGCGGACGAGGCCGGCAGACCGCCCTCGTGGATGAGCGCGACGATCGAGTTGACGCCCTGGCTCTGCAGCTCCTTGGCGTACTTGTTGATCGTCTCGACCTCGTCGTGGAACTTGAGGCCCTTGACGCCCTCGGCGGTCACGATGTTCGGCGTGCCCTCCAGGGTCACCCCGATGAAGCCGATCTTGATGCCGTGCGTCTTCCAGACGGTGTACGGCTTGAGGACCGGCTTGCCGGTCTTCTCCGACGTCACATTGGCGGCGAGGTACGGGAAGTCGGCGCCCTTGAACTTCTTCCCCTTCTCGTAGCAGCCGTCGGTCGGGTGGCAGCCGCCCTTCTGCAGGCGGCCCAGCTCGACCGCGCCCTCGTCGAACTCGTGGTTGCCCACGGCCGTCACATCGAGGTCCATCTTGTTGAGCGCTTCGATGGTCGGCTCGTCGTGGAAGAGGCCGGACAGCAGCGGGCTGGCGCCCACCATGTCACCGCCGGCCGCGGTGACGGAGAACTTGTGGCCCTCGCGGGCCTTGCGCAGCGAGGTCGCCAGGTATTCGGCACCGCCGGCGGGGATCGCCTTGGTCGTACCGTCGGCCTGCTTCTCGTTGACGTTCCCGGACGAGCCGGCGGGCGGCTCCAGGTTTCCGTGGAAGTCGTTGAAGGAAAGGAGCTGAACCTCCACCAGGTCGTCCTTGTGGTGGCCCTTGTTCTTGTCCTGACTCGCGACGGCGGGCATCGCGGCGACCAGCGCGCCCACGGTCGCCAGACCTGCTGCGGCGGTAAGCAGCCGCCGCGCCGCGCGCTTCTTGTGCGGTGTCGCTGACATCGGTCCCCTTGTGGATCGAATGCGTATCGAACGTATGCGTGAAGTGCTTTGAGGGTATTGAGAATCGTGAAAAGTCCGGAGTTGAATACTGCGCCCCGCAGCCTAGGGTCAACGCGCGTAGCGCGACAGGGGGTGCCGGGTTACGACCTGGTTGCCGTTGGGGGTGCGGGGGCCGTCGGGGCGTGGGCGGATCCGCGGGGGGCGTGAGCGGATCCGCGGGGCGGGCGCGCCGTACCCTCGGGTTATGACTGACGCAGCAGCCCGCGAGCCCGGCCGGCAGATTCTGACTCTAGACGCGCTCACCCCGGAGCAGGCCGAGGAGGTCCTCGATCTGCTCGCCGAGGCCGGTGTCTCGGACGGGGTGCAGTCCATCTCCGAGCAGGGCCGGCTCCAGTTGCGCGGCGGACACCGCGAGGGCGTACGGCACTTCCTGCTGAGCGTGGACGACGTGCTGGTCGGATACGGGCAGCTTGAGGACACCGACCCGGTCGAGGCGCCCGCCGCCGAGCTGGTCGTACGGCCCGGATACCGGGGGCAGGGCCATGGGCGGGCGCTGGGCGCCGCGTTGCTGGGGGCGTCGGGGAAGCGGCTGCGGGTCTGGGCGCACGGCGGCAAGTCGGCGGCGCGGCATCTCGCGCAGGTGCTGGGGCTGACGCTCTTCCGTGAACTGCGGCAGTTGCGCCGCCCGTTGGACCCGTCGGCGATTCCCGAGGCGGTGCTGCCCGCGGGGGTCACGATCCGTACGTTCGTACCGGGGCAGGACGACGCGGCCTGGCTCGCGCTCAACGCGGCGGCGTTCGCGCACCACCCCGAGCAGGGCGCGCTGACACAGCGGGACCTGGACGACCGGATGGCCCAGCCGTGGTTCGACCCGAAGGGCTTCTTCCTCGCGGAGCGCGGCGGCGAGCTGGTCGGCTTCCACTGGACCAAGGTGCACGCCGAGGAGCGGATCGGCGAGGTGTACGTCGTCGGCATCCGGCCGGACGCGCAGGGCGGCGGGCTCGGGAAGGCACTCACCGCGATCGGGCTGCGGCATCTCGCGGCGGAGGGGCTGCCGACGGCGATGCTGTACGTGGACGCGGACAACGCGGCGGCGGTGACGGTGTACGAACGGCTGGGCTTCGCCACGCACGAGGTGGACCTGATGTACCGCACGGAGTCCTGACCATGTACCGCACGGAGTCCTGACCCCGGGGCCGCGCGGGTCGCCGGCCAAGGGCCCCGCGCCGACCGCCGGACCCCGGCCCTCGGCCCCGGCCGCCCGGCCTCGCCCCGTGGCCCCCGGCCCCGGCTGCCCCGCCCTCGGGGGCCGCCGCATCCGGACCGTAACCCTCCGTTCCGCCCCCGTGACCCCGCGCGCACCCCCGCGCTCTGCCGGGCCCCCTCTCGTACCCCCCGTACCCACCCCCGTACCCCCACCTGCACACCCCCGCGCCCCCCGCGGGAACGCGCCCCGGGGAGCCCCGCCCCGCTTTCCTTCACGTCATGTCACCGTTACCGGCCATTCAGACGGTCTTGCGACTCTCTCTCAATGCAGCCCGCTCTGCCCCCCACGCCGAACGGCAGGATCCGCCTCGCACCTGCCCTCTCCGACGCGCCGGTCGTCCCCTCTGCGCGGAACAATGGGGACATGAGCCAGCAGCCCGCCGAGGTACCGGTCCAGCATCCGCAGCCGTCCGTCGGTTTCATCGCCTCGCACCGCCCGCACGCGGTCGCCGTGGGCGGGTCCGACCTCGAACCCGATCTCGACTCCGACCTCGATGTGTACGAGGAGGAGGGCGAAGGAGAGCGGGAGGGCTCCGAGCTGCCCCAGGGGCGGTTCCTCGATCGCGAGCGGAGCTGGCTCGCGTTCAACGAACGCGTCCTGGAGCTCGCCGAGGACCCCGCGACCCCGCTGCTGGAACGGGCGAACTTCCTCGCCATCTTCGCGTCCAACCTCGACGAGTTCTTCATGGTCAGGGTGGCCGGACTCAAGCGCCGTATCGCGACCGGCGTGGCCACCCGCTCCGCCTCCGGACTCCAGCCCCGCGAGGTCCTCGATCTGATCTGGACCCGCTCGCGGGAGCTCATGGCACGGCACGCCGCCTGCTACCAGCAGGATGTCGCCCCGGCCCTCGCCGACGAGGGCATCCACATCATCCGCTGGCCCGAGCTGACCGACAAGGAGCAGGCGCGGCTCTTCACACTCTTCCGGCAGCAGATCTTCCCGGTCCTCACACCGCTGGCCGTGGACCCGGCGCACCCCTTCCCCTATATCTCGGGTCTCTCGCTGAATCTGGCCGTGGTGGTACGGAACCCGGTCAGCGGCCACCGCCACTTCGCGCGGGTCAAGGTGCCGCCGCTGCTGTCCCGCTTCCTGGAGGCCTCGCCGCAGCGGTACGTACCGCTGGAGGATGTGATCGCGGCACACCTGGAGGAGCTGTTCCCGGGGATGGAGGTGTTGGCGCACCACATGTTCCGGGTGACTCGTAATGAGGACCTGGAGGTGGAGGAGGACGACGCCGAGAACCTCCTGAAGGCGCTGGAGAAGGAACTGATGCGGCGCCGCTTCGGCCCGCCGGTCCGTCTTGAGGTCGAGGAGTCCATCGACCCGTACATCCTCGATCTGCTGGTCCGCGAGCTGAAGGTGTCCGACGCCGAGGTCTATCCGCTGCCCGGGCCGCTGGATCTGACGGCGCTGTTCGGGATCTCGCGGCTGGACAGGCCCGAGCTGAAGTACCCCAAGTTCATAGCGGGCACGCACCGTGACCTCGCCGAGGTGGAGTCGGCGTCGGCGCCGGACATCTTCGCCGCCCTGCGCGAGCGCGATGTGCTGCTGCACCATCCGTACGACTCGTTCTCGACCTCCGTCCAGGCGTTCCTGGAGCAGGCCGCGGCCGACCCGGACGTGCTGGCGATCAAGCAGACGCTGTACCGGACCTCGGGCGACTCGCCGATCGTGGACGCGCTGATAGACGCGGCCGAGTCGGGCAAGCAGGTCCTGGTGCTGGTCGAGATCAAGGCGCGCTTCGACGAGCAGGCCAACATCAAGTGGGCGCGGAAGCTGGAGGAGTCCGGCTGCCATGTGGTGTACGGGCTGGTCGGGCTGAAGACGCACTGCAAGCTGTCGCTGGTGGTACGGCAGGAGGGCGACACCCTGCGCCGGTACAGCCATGTCGGCACGGGCAACTACCACCCGAAGACGGCGCGGCTGTACGAGGACCTGGGGCTGCTGACCGCGGACCCTCAGGTCGGCGCCGACCTGTCCGACCTGTTCAACCGGCTGTCCGGCTACTCGCGCCGGGAGACCTACCGCCGGCTGCTGGTCGCGCCGAAGTCCCTGCGGGACGGGCTGATCGCCCGTATCAACAAGGAAGTGGCGCACCACCGGGCAGGGCGGCCCGCCTATGTCCGGTTCAAGGTCAACTCGATGGTCGACGAAGCGGTCATCGACGCCTGTTACCGGGCCTCGATGGCGGGGGTGCCGGTCGATGTCTGGGTCCGCGGGATATGCGCGCTGCGGCCGGAGGTCGCCGGGCTCTCGGAGAACATCCGGGTGCGGTCGGTCCTGGGGCGCTTCCTGGAGCACTCCCGGGTCTTCGCGTTCGGCAACGGCGGTGACCCGGAGGTGTGGCTCGGCAGCGCCGACATGATGCACCGCAATCTCGACCGGCGTATCGAAGCACTGGTCCGGGTCACCGACACGGCCCACCGCACGGCACTCATCCGGCTGCTGGAGACCGGAATGTCCGACAACACCTCCTCCTGGCACCTCGGCGCGGACGGCAACTGGACCCGGCATGCCACGGACCAGGACGGCCGGCCGCTGCGGCACGTACAGGAAATGCTCATAGACGCCCGGAGGCGCCGGCGTGCAGCACCATGAAGTGGACATCGACCCCTTTACCGCGGGTGACCGCTTTACTGCGGGCGACACCGACCGCCTGACGGCGGGCGAGGTCCTGGCCGGCTATCTGCACGCGCGCGCGGGGGACTTCCTGCGCGCGCTGCGGATGTACGGCGAGAGCGGTTCGGACACGGCGGCGGCCGAGGCCGCGGCCCGGACGCTGCGCGGCGCGGCGCGCAGGATCGGCGGCGGGCTGCATACGTTCCGGCCGCTGCTCGATCCGGCCTGGGCGGATCAGCTCCGTACGGAACTGGGCTGGCTGTCGGGCACGTTGGCGCAGGAGCACGCCTGTACGGGGCGGCTGCACCGGCTGCTCGGGGCGCTGGCGCGGCTCTCGGGCGCGACGGTGGCACCTGCCGTAACCCCGGCGGGCTCCGTCGCTTCGGCTTCGGCGGCTTCAGTCGCTTCGGCTGCTTCGGCTGCTTCCCGTACGGACGGCCAGCCGGAGGGGCCGCCGCCCGGCACACTCACCGTCGGGGCGTCGCGCGCCGGCGCGCTGCTGGACCGTCAGCTCACGCTCGCGCGGACGCGGGCGCACTCGGCGGCGCTCCAGGCGCTCGGTTCGTCGCGCTTCCACGCGGTGGCGGACGCCGTGGCGGTGCTGGCCTCGGAGGTGCCGCTGGCACCGCCGGCCGGGGCGCCGGCCGTGGAGGTGCTGGCGGGGCCGAGCGAGAGCACGGAGCGGCAGTTGCTGGACGCGGTGGCCGCGCTGCCGCTGGCCCGCGCGGCGCATCCGTACAACGCGGAGGCCCTGGTGCACGGGCTGGCCACGGCCTCGGAGGGCGAGGCGCAGGACGCGCCCTGGCATCACGTACGGCAGTTGCTGCGGCTGCACCGGTACGCGCAGGAGGTCTGGAGCGCCGGCGGCGCCCCCGATCCGATGCTGCTGGGCGCGGGCCAGGCCCTGGACCGGCACCGGGACGCGGCCGAGGCGGCGGCCGCCGCGGCGAACGCGGCCCGCACCCCGAGGATCGCGCCCGCGACGGCGTACGCCCTGGGGGTGCTGCACGCGGACCAGCGCCTGGAGGTCGAGGCGGCGCGCTTCGCCTTCCAGCAGGTCTGGCAGCGGGCGGCGGCGACCACGCCATGACCGGGTACGGGCCGCGGGACGGTGACCAGGACGAGCAGAGGAACCAGAGCGAGCAGGACAACGGGAACAACCAGAGGAACCAGGACAAGCCGGACCGGCAGGGCATGGTGCTCGCGGCCGGCTGTGTCCTCTGGCGCCGCCCCGCCGGCGACGGCGGTGCCCCCGAGATCTGTCTCGTACACCGGCCGAAATACGACGATTGGTCGCACCCCAAGGGCAAACTCAAGCGCGCGGAAGGCACCCTGGCCGCAGCCGTACGCGAGGTGTTCGAGGAAACCGGCCACCACTGCGCCCCCGGAGCCCCCCTCGGTACGGTCAGCTATCTCGCCCAGGGCCGCCCCAAGCAGGTCAGTTATTGGGCGGCCGAGGCCACGGACGGCGCCTTCACCCCGAACGCCGAGGTGGACCGCATAGCCTGGCTCGCCCCCGAAGCCGCCAGAGACCGCCTGACCCAGCCCCGCGACCGCTTCCTGGTCGACGCACTGCTGACCGCGCTGCACGCCAATATCTAACGGCATCGATCAGGCGCGTCCGAGAATTAAAGGCGTTCTCAGGCGAACATCAACTCGGGGTGACGTGGAGGGCAATTCCCGGAACGCATCGGTGTACGGGGCTGATTTCCGTTGGCCGATCGGCAATTGACATCCACCTGCCGCATTTATTCAGCCCGCCGCATAACGTCAGCCGCCAGCTTCATCCGCTCGTCGATGCCCTTTTCGACCGCGTCGAGTTCGCCCGCGTTCTGGTCGATCCCCTGATCCTGATAGGCAACGTCGACCGCGTACCAGACCCCGGTGACATTGTTCTCCATCTTGCACTTGGCATCCAAGGTGGCCACGGCCCTCTCCTCGGCCGAACCGGGGCTGGCCGCCCAGCGCTTGTCGTTGCTCGCCTCGATGGGCGTCGGGTAGGCATACCCCTTCTTCTTCATGCACGCCGACCACTTGGCGAAGACGTCCTGGACACGCTTGTCCTCAAGAGACCGGGAGAAGCTGTTCAGATTGATGTCGTTGGCGAGCTGCGAGTCTCCAGCGCCCGCCGGGTCGCCGCCGCCAAGTCTCTCCCGGGCCTCACCGACGCAACCGCCCTTCGGCACCTTCTGGCCCTTGAAGTCCTGGCCACCGCCCTGAGCCTCACCCCTGGCGATCTTCGCCGGGTCGGTGCCGCCAAGCAGGACCAGCTTCTCGTCCTTCGACATGAGGGGCACCGTGTCCTGGGCGCCGACGCCCGCGCCGGACTGCTTCTCCGCGCTCGCCTGCTCCCGGGCCGCCGGGGTGCGGTAGCCGTACTCGGCGGCGTACCCGGGGTCGAGCACCCCGTAGCGGAACTCCGACAGGGTCTGCGCGGGACCGTCCTGCTGCCGTGGCTGGAAGATCTCGTACGAGAGGCCGAACCGTCGCATACAGCGCTGACGCAGTACTTCCTCGGCGGCGCCGAGCCTCCTCCACTGCTCGTCGGACAGCAGATAGCCCTCGATCGGGACGGGTTTCTCCACCCGAATGGTGATCTCGGGGATGTCGAGATCGCCGAGAACGGCCTGGGCGGTCGGGCCGCCCGCATCCCCGGAGCCCGGACCAGGGGCATTCCGGGAACATCCGGTGAGCGCGGCGAAGGCAAGAGCGAGAACCAGCGCGGCAAACGCCGCAGAAGGGGTGCGACGGTGGGACACGGGCTCAACTTCCTTGAGAAGGGGTGCGAGAGTGAAGCGGGCGCTCCGCTCGATTCCGGCGAGCGGAGCGCCCGTCAGCTCCTCATCAGTGAGGCGCCTGGGTATGACCTGGTCAGATGAACTGGCCGGAGGCGTTGTTGTTCTTCATCGTCGAGTTCAGGTTGGCGGCAGCGAACGCGCCGATCGTCTGGTACGCGAAGCTGCCGTTGTAGCCGGAGTTGAAGTAGACGCGGAACTGGCGGTTGACGTTGTTGTTGTTCACCGACGCGGCATTGTTCTTGACGTTCTGACCAGCGCCGTTGGAGCCGTTGGGGTAGCTGGAGGCGACGAACGTATGACCCGCGTAGTCGGAGACACCGCCGGTCTGCGCGAAGATCGCACCCTCGAAGTTCGAGTTGTAGTGCAGGCAAGCGGCACCCGCCGGGCAGGCGACCGCGGCGCTGGCCGGAGCGGCGGTGGCGAGGCCGGCACCCATCAGGGCGAAGGACATCGCACCGGCGGCGGCGAGACGTGTGAAACGCATGAGCTTCCCTTCGTTTGCTTTCGGCACAATCACGGAGGGGGGTATCACGCATGGCCCCATGCACGTGAACAATCACGCGCTTCCCCCCGGAACCGAAGGGAACGTAGCACGTGTGTTCGACTGGCCACATCGAATATTCGACCGGTGGCGCGAAGCGATCAGCGAGGCCCGCGCGGTGCCGCGCAGCGCCACCCAATCGCCGCGCGCCCTGCACGCCATTCGGAGATATTGATTCCGGATCCGAAGGCTTGAGCTTTGGCTTGAAACCGAGACGGAAACATGACGAAGAGCGCGGCCTTTCCACCTCGGAGGCACGCGCCTGATGCCCATGGTCACTTCGACGCAGAAAATTCAGCCTTCATGAGTGGCACTCACACAGGGAAAAGTGCGCCGCCTACGCCAGGCCGTCCAGCGCCCCGGGGAACCCAGCCGGGCGGGCGCGGGGCGCCGAGTGAGGAACCTGCCGCACCACACGCCGGTCCGCTTCCCCGGCTGCCGCACCCGGGCCGGCCGGAAGAGCCGGCAGGGCCGACCACGGAAGAATCTGACTGGGCGTCATCTGGTTCCCTGTCATCTCGGCACGCACACCGGCCCGCATCGTCCGGAATCGAACCGAGTCCAAAATGAGACCGGCACCGTGCCGTCTGTCACGGTTCACTTCCCGTTCATTCTTCCCCGTTGGCGGCTTCACCTCATCTGCCTAATTTCGGGCTTACAAGGTGACGGTCACAGTGCCCCACCACCACCCCGACACACGCCGCCGTCAACAAGCAAGGACCGGCGGCTCTTGGAAGGAACACCCGAAGTGAAGCTTCAGCGCAAGAACGGGCTGCGTGCCACCGCGCTCGGTGCCCTCGCCGTCTCCGGCGCCCTGGTTCTCACGGCGTGTGGATCGGACGACAACACCGGCGGCGGCGACGCGTCGACGAAGCCCACCGCCGCGTCGAACGCCGTGTGCCAGGACGCCAAGGGCCAGCTTCTCGCGTCCGGTTCCAGCGCGCAGAACAACGCCATGGACCTCTGGATCAAGGGCTACATGGCCGCCTGCCCCGAGGTCGAGGTCAACTACAACAGCTCCTCCTCCGGTGAGGGCATCATCGCCTTCAACCAGGGCACCGTCGGCTTCGCCGGCTCCGACTCGGCGCTCAAGCCCGAAGAGGTCGCGGACTCGAAGAAGATCTGCCAGGGCGGCCAGGGTATCAACCTGCCGATGGTCGGCGGCCCCATCGCGATCGGCTACCACCTGGAGGGTGTGGACAGCCTCGTCCTCGACGCCCCCACCCTTGCCAAGATCTTCGACACCAAGATCAAGAGCTGGGACGACGCCGCGATCGCCAAGCTGAACCCGGGCGTCAAGCTCCCGAAGAAGCCCATCCAGGCCTTCCACCGCTCCGAGGACTCCGGCACCACGCAGAACCTCGGCAAGTACCTGGGCGCCACCGCTTCCGCGGACTGGAAGTACGAGGCCGAGAAGAAGTGGCCCGCCCCCGGCGGCCAGTCGGCGTCCGGCTCGTCCGGTGTCGCCAGCCAGGTGAAGCAGGTCGACGGCTCGATCGGTTACTTCGAGCTCTCGTACGCCACCTCGCAGCAGATCTCCACGGTCAAGATCGACACCGGCGCCACCGCCCCGGTCGAGGCGTCCTCCGAGAACGCCTCCAAGGCCATCGCCGCCGCCAAGATCAAGGGCACCGGCAAGGACCTCGCCCTTGAGCTGGACTACGCGACCAAGGCCGACGGTGCCTACCCGATCGTCCTGGTGACGTACGAGATCGCCTGCGACAAGGGCAACAAGGCCGAGACGCTGCCCGCGGTCAAGTCCTTCCTGACCTACACCGCCAGCGACGAGGGCCAGAAGCTGCTCTCCGAGGCCGGTTACGCCCCGATCCCCGCCGAGATCAACGCCAAGGTCCGCGAGACGGTCTCCTCCCTCTCGTAGTCCCCAGCAGCAGGTGACGGAAGTCGGCCCGGCGTATCGCTCCGGGCCGACGGCCGTCCTGCCTCCGGTGCACCGCCGCCAGGGGAGCCACCCTCCCCCACACAGACCGGAAAGATCATGGCTTCCACCACACCCATGGACACTCCACCAGCCCCCCCACTGAGCCCGAAGCCGCGTACCTCCACCGGCCGCGCGGGCGACAACATCTTCGCGGGCCTCTCCAAGGGCTCGGGCATTCTGCTGCTCGTCATCATGGCGTCGATCGCGGTGTTCCTCACCTACCGCGCCGCCATCGCCATCTCCAAGGACGAGGGCAACTTCCTCACCACCTTCGAGTGGGACGCGTCCGCCACACCGCCGGTCTTCGGTATCGCGGTCCTGCTCGTCGGTACGGTCGTCAGCTCGATCGTCGCGATGGTCATCGCCGTCCCGATCGCCGTCGGCATCGCGCTGTTCATCTCGCACTACGCGCCGCGCCGGCTGGCCGCCCCCATCGCGTACATCGTGGACCTGCTCGCCGCCGTACCGAGCATCATCTACGGCCTCTGGGGCGCGCTCGTCCTCGTGCCGTACCTCGACGGACTGAACCTCTGGCTCGACCAGTACTTCTCCTGGACGTACATCTTCGACCAGACCCAGCCCGGCGTCGCCCGGAACATGCTGACCGTCGGCATCCTGCTGGCAATCATGATCCTGCCGATCGTGACCAGCGTCAGCCGGGAGGTCTTCCTCCAGGTCCCGCGGATGAACGAGGAGGCGGCCCTCGCACTGGGCGCCACTCGCTGGGAAGTCATCCGCCTCTCGGTCCTGCCGTTCGGACGCTCCGGTGTCATCTCCGCCTCGATGCTGGGCCTCGGCCGCGCGCTCGGCGAGACGATGGCCGTCGCCACGGTCCTCTCCCCGAACTCCCTGCTTTCGCTCCATCTGCTCGACCCGGGCGGCGGCACGTTCGCCCAGAACATCGCGGCGAAGTTCGGCGAGGCCAACGAGGTCGGGCGTGACGCCCTGATCGCCTCCGGTCTCGTGCTCTTCGTCCTCACCTTGCTGGTGAACGGCGCGGCCCGCCTGATCATCGCGCGCCGCAAGGAGTACTCGGGGGCCAACGCATGAGCCACGCAGCCGTACAGCACGCACCGGCCCCGCTGCCGCCCTCGAACGGCGGCCAGAGCCTCAGCCGCCGGGGTCTCCCCCGCTGGGCACCGGCCGGTTTCGCCATCATCGGCATTCTGATCGGCGCGGGCATCGGAGCCGCCGCCGGTCTGGACAGCAAGGTCCAGTGGGGCCTGATCGCCGCCGTCGCCTTCCTCGTCGTCTCGTACGTCACGACCTCGATGGTGGAGAACCAGCGCCAGGCCAAGGACCGCCTCGCCACCAGCATCGTGTGGGTGTGCTTCATCCTCGCGGTGATCCCGCTGTTCTCGCTGCTGTGGACCACCATCAGCCGCGGGGTGAAGGTCCTCGACGGGTACTTCCTCAGCCACTCCATGGCCGGTATCCCCAGTTCCCAGCCGGGCGGCGGTGTCTACCACGCGCTGATCGGCACGCTGGAGCAGGTGGGCATCGCGACCGTGATCGCCACGCCGATCGGTCTGCTGACCGCGGTCTACCTGGTGGAGTACGGCAAGGGCGCGCTGGCCAGGGCCGTGACGTTCTTCGTGGATGTCATGACGGGCATCCCGTCCATCGTCGCGGGTCTGTTCATCCTGTCGCTGATGCTGATGACCAACCCCGATCCGTCCGGCCTGATGGGCTCGCTCGCCCTCACGATCCTGATGATCCCGGTTGTGGTCCGCTCCACCGAGGAAATGCTCAAGCTCGTACCGAACGAGCTGCGCGAGGCCTCGCTGGCCCTCGGCGTACCGAAGTGGCGCACGATCCTGAAGGTCGTCCTGCCGACCGCGATCGGCGGTATCACCACCGGTGTGATGCTCGCCATCGCGCGTATCGCCGGTGAGACCGCGCCGATCATGCTGCTGGTCTTCGGCAGCGACCTGATCAACTCGAACCCCTTCGAGGGCGCTCAGTCGTCGCTGCCCTTCTACATCTACCAGGAGTACAAGGCAGGCGAGGTCGCCTCGATCGACCGCGCGTGGGCCGCGGCCCTGGTCCTGATCGCCTTTGTGATGATCCTCAACCTGGTGGCGCGCGGCATCGCCCGCTGGAAGGCCCCGAAGACCGGCCGCTGAGGCCCGATATCCGGCTCCGCCGCGCGGGGCCACGAAAGAAGCAGTGATTGACATGGCCAAGCGAATCGATGTCAGCGGACTCTCCGCCTACTACGGATCCCACCGGGCGATCGACGACATCTCGATGACCGTCGAGCCCCGCTCCGTGACGGCCTTCATCGGCCCGTCCGGCTGCGGCAAGTCCACCTTCCTGCGCACCCTGAACCGCATGCACGAGGTTACGCCGGGCGGCAGGGTCGAGGGCAAGGTGCTCCTGGACGACGAGAACCTGTACGGTCCGAATGTCGACCCGGTCGCGGTGCGCCGTACGGTCGGCATGGTCTTCCAGCGCCCGAACCCGTTCCCCACGATGTCGATCTTCGACAATGTCGCGGCCGGGCTGCGGCTGAACGGCCAGGCCCGCAAGAGCGAGCTGGCGGACGTCGTGGAGAAGTCCCTCAAGGGCGCGAACCTCTGGAACGAGGTGAAGGACCGGCTGAACAAGCCCGGCTCCGGACTCTCCGGCGGCCAGCAGCAGCGTCTGTGCATCGCCCGCGCGATCGCGGTCGAGCCGGACGTCCTGCTGATGGACGAGCCGTGCTCCGCGCTCGACCCGATATCGACCCTCGCGATCGAGGACCTGATCGGGGAGCTGAAGGAACGCTTCACGATCGTGATAGTGACGCACAACATGCAGCAGGCGGCGCGGGTCTCGGACCGTACGGCGTTCTTCAACCTCGCGGCGGTCGGCCAGCCCGGCAAGCTGATCGAGATCGACGACACCGAGCGCATCTTCGCCAACCCGTCCGTGCAGGCGACCGAGGACTACATCTCCGGGCGCTTCGGATAGATCGGACAGGGTGACAGAGCCGTCCTGCGGTGCTGCATGGCGGTGCCACCGCACGACGACGGGCCCGCCCCCTCTCCCAGGGGGGCGGGCCCACCCACGTTTACGGGCCGGCTCGTCCGAAGGCCAGGTCGGCCGAAGACCAGCTCAGCCGAAGGCCAGGTCGACCAGCCAACTGTGCCCACCCGGGGGACAACCCCCGGCCCCCCGGCCGATCAGCAAAGACCAGGTCAGCCGAAGGCCAAGTCGACCAACCAGAAGCTCAGCCCGGCGACCAGTGCCGCCGCCGGCATCGTGATGAACCAGCCGAGAACGATGTTCTTCGCGACGCCCCAGCGCACCGCGTTCACCCGCTTCGTAGCCCCGGCCCCCATGATCGCCGAGGTGATCACATGCGTCGTCGAGATCGGCGCGTGGAACAGGAACGCCGAGCCGAACATGATCGACGCCCCCGTCGTCTCGGCCGCGAATCCCTGCGGCGGGTCCAGCTCGATGATTTTCCGGCCGAGCGTCCGCATAATGCGCCACCCGCCCGCGTACGTACCGAGGGACAGCATCACCGCACAGACGACCTTCACCCACACCGGGATCGTGTCGCCCGAGTCCTCCACATCGGCGATGACCAGCGCCATCACCACAATCCCCATTGTCTTCTGCGCGTCCTGCAAGCCGTGCCCGAGCGCCATGCCCGCCGCGGACACGGTCTGGGCTATCCGGAAGCCGCGCTTGGCCTTGTGCGGGCTGGACCTGCGGAACATCCACATGATCGCGAGCATCACCAGATAGCCGACACCGAGGCCGACCAGCGGGGACACGAACATCGGGACGACGATCTTCTCCAGCACGCCGGACCAGATCACATCCGTACCGCCGGCCAGCGCCGCGCCCACCAGGCCGCCGAACAGCGCGTGGGACGACGAGGACGGGAGTCCGTAGTACCAGGTGAGCAGATTCCAGACGATCGCACCGACCAGCGCGGCGAAGAGGATGCCCATCCCCCGCGAACCGTGGGGCGTCTCGATCAGACCCTCGCTGACGGTCTTGGCGACCCCCTGCCCCAGGAACGCGCCCGCGAGATTCATCACGGCGGCCATCACCAGCGCGGCGCGCGGGGTCAGCGCCCGGGTGGACACCGAGGTCGCGATGGCGTTCGCGGAGTCGTGGAAACCGTTGGTGTAGGTGAAGCCGAGCGCGACACCAATGGTCACGATCAGTGCGAAGGTGTCCACGTGGTTCAGGACTCCTTGACCGCGATGGTCTCCACCGTATTCGCGACGTGCTCGAACGCGTCGGCGGCCTCTTCCAGCACATCGACGACCTGCTTGAGTTTGAGCACCTCCATCGCGTCGTACTTGCCGTTGAAGAGATGGGCCAGCAGCTTGCGATGGATCTGGTCGGCCTGGTTCTCCAGCCGGTTGACCTCGATCCAGTACTCGGTGAGGTTGTTCATGGTGCGCAGGTGCGGCATGGCCTCGGCGGTCAGCTCGGCCGCCCTCGCGAGAACCTCGATCTGCTGCTCGACCCCCTTGGGCAGCTCTTCGATGTTGTAGAGGACGACGAGGTCGACTGCCTCCTCCATGAAGTCCATGATGTCGTCGAGGGAGGACGCGAGTTTATAGATGTCCTCGCGGTCGAAGGGCGTGATGAAGGAGGAGTTGAGCTGATGGAAGATCGCGTGGGTGGCATCGTCGCCCGCGTGCTCCGCCGCCCGCATCCGCTCCGCGATCTCGGCCCGGGCGGAGGAATCCGCCCCGAGGAGTTCCATCAGGAGTTTCGAGCCCGTGACGATGTTGTCCGCGGACGCGGCAAACATGTCATAGAAGCTCGTCTCCCTGGGGGTCAGACGAAATCGCACCTGGGGTCCTCGGGTTACATGGAATTCGGTCAGGGTGATGCTAGGCGCATCATCCGGCCACTGCTAACCGGCAAGTTCCAAGTGTCGCCTATCAGACAAGGTGATATGCACAGGGCCCTGCCCCAAGGGCCACAGACAGGTACCATATACCCACGAGGGGTATATGACTCTTTTCGGACATCCAGCAGTTCGGACACCTGGCGGTCCGGACATCCCAGCGGGAGGACGCGATGACGACCACCGAGGCGGCCGGCGCGGCGACGAGCGACGCGCCCTCCGCCCTCACCGACCACGACCGCGGCGTGCACGGCTACCACAAGCAGAAGGACGAACACCTCAAGCGGCTGCGCCGGATCGAAGGCCAGATCCGGGGCCTTCAGCGGCTGGTCGACGAGGATGTGTACTGCATCGACATACTGACGCAGGTCTCCGCCTCGACCAAGGCCCTGCAGTCCTTCGCGCTCCAGCTCCTGGAGGAGCATCTGCGCCACTGCGTGGCCGACGCCGCGGTCAAGGGCGGGGACGAAATCGATGCGAAAGTGGAGGAAGCGACCAAGGCGATCGCCCGGCTGCTCCGCACCTGAAGACGCCCCCGATACGCCCCTGATACACCCTGTTCGTAACGGCCCTGTTCGTAACGGACATCACATCCGGACGGACGTCACATCTGGCACGACGTTCACACCTGGCACGACGGCAGGAGCGCGGCAGGCCGGGGCGCCCGCTCCGCCGTCACATTCAGCACCTCGTCGATACGGTCCGGGCTGAGCCGTTCCTCGTCCGCGGCCGACGCCGCGATCATCAACTCGCCGCACAACTCGATTTCGGCGAGGGCCACGTGGTCCTGGACGGTCGGCGTACGCAACAGTGCCACGTGCAATCACCTCTTCCTGCCGGTATCGACTTCCTAGCGTAGGGAGCGTGATACACACCGCGCATGGCACGTCCGGACCATTTCCGGCTTGGTCCTCCATGGTTACGGCTGGATCCGATCTTGCGGCCGGGCACATTCGCCCAAGTCCCGGCGTTACGCCTTGATCTCAGTCCCGGCGTTACGCCTTGATCTCACCGGCGAAGATGTCGTCGGACGGCGGCAGCGTGACGGAGACCGCGGCCCCGAATGCGTACAGCAATGTGGTCGACGCGACATCGACCAATTGCCCCTGATTGACATAGCTGAACTGGTGCCTGACCTTGCGCAGCCGCCCCGCCTCGTCCAGATACGCGTCGAACGGCACCGCGTTCTCCCCGAATCCCTTGGCCGCGGCGGCCAGTGCCTCGCGCGCGTACGGCGCGGCCGTCACCGCGGCGCGGCCGATATGCGTCACGCCCCGGTAGTGCCGGACCCGGGTGCCCGCCAGATCCAGTTCCCCGATAAAAGCCACATTCCGGGCGGCGCGCAGGAGTTCGGCCGCGGTCAGCGGATCGGTCGCCCCGCCGGTGACCAGGTTTCCGTCGTCCAGCGTGGTCGAATCCACCCTGACCCACTTGTCGATGGGCACACCGGCCCCGCGGTTCTTCATATACAGGGCGGCGGGCGACAGCAGTTCGGTGATCGGCCGGTGCCCGCTCGTACCCGCGGGGTCCTTCGGCAGGACGACCCTGAGCCGCCCCATCCGCCGCACGAAGTCGTATCCGCCCTCGCCCCGGATGGTCACCCGCGTCCCGCCGGCCGCCATCTCCATGGACGTACGAGCCTTCGAACTCCCCGACGCCAGCAGCACATCGGCCGCCCTCAGCACCGCTCCGGGATCCCGGCCCGGCCGGTCGTCGGCCATGGCACCACCGCTTCCCGAGCAGCCGGAGGCCGCGGCGACGACTCCGGCCACAGCCACGGCGGCGAACGCCACACCCCTGCTTCTGTGCTGCTGCACCACCATCGCCTGCCAACCCCCAACGCCTGGCCGTCGTTTGTCCGAAGCCCACCCGCTCCGGATAACGACGCCCCGCGTCCCCCGTCACGCGGCGCGCCATGTCAGGCATCACAACGGGCGTCACCCCGGGCCCTGTCATGAGGCGCGAACACATCGGTACGGTGGAGTCCGTGTGCGAGCACAACACATCGGAACCCCCCATAGGCACCCCACCCCCCACCCCTTTATTTCACCCCATATCCCCCCACATCACCTCGACCCTGGAACGCGGTTCGTTCTGTCTGGCCCACTGCACCTGCGGCTGGTCCGGCCCGGCCCGCAGATCCCGCGACCGCGCCCGTACGGACGCGGCGTCCCACGCGCCACAGAGCTGAAGCGGACCTTCCTGATCCGGAACCGTTGCACCCCTGAGGCACCCTTCCCTCCTCAGGAGGCCTTCCTATGCGACCCATGGAACGGCGCACCCTGCTCACCGCCGCCGCGGCCGCCGCCCTCACCGCGGCGACCGCGACAGCCTGTTCCGGCGGTACGGGCAGCTCGGACGGTACGAGCGGCGCGGGCGACAAGGGCGGACCGCCCACAAGCCCGCCGGCCGGTACGGCAAGACCCACGAACTCCGCCCCGAGCTGGGGCGCGCTGGCCAAGGGGCTCGACGGCGATCTCGTACGCCCCGAGGACACCGCGTACGGAACGGCGCGACAGCTCTACAACACCCGCTTCGACTCCCTGAAGCCCGCGGCCATCGCCTATGTCGCCGGCGAGGACGACATCAAGGAGTGCCTCGCCTTCGCCAGGACCCAGGGCACCCCCGTCTCCATCCGCAGCGGCGGCCACTCCTACGCGGGCTGGTCCAGCGGTGACGGCCGTCTCGTCATCGACATATCCCGGCTCGGCTCGCTGGAGTCCGCGGGCTCGGACGGGATCGTCGGCGCCGGCGCCAGGCTCGCCGATGTCTACCGCGCCCTCGCGGAGCACGGCCGTACGATCCCCGCGGGCTCCTGCCCGACCGTCGGGGTGTCCGGGCTCACCCTCGGCGGCGGCCATGGTGTCGCCGCCCGCGCGTACGGTCTGACCTGCGACAGCCTGCTCTCCGCCACCCTCATCACCGCCGACGGCAAACGGCTCACCGCCGAGGCCGGGCGGAACGAGGACCTCTTCTGGGCGCTGCGCGGCGCGGGCAACGGCAACTTCGGCGTCGTCACCGAGCTGCGTTTCCGTACCCACCCCGCGCCCACGACCGTCTCCGCCTTTCTGAGCTGGCCCTGGTCCAAGGCGGGGACCCTGCTCGCGGCCTGGCAGGAGTGGGGCCCGGACCAGCCGGACGAGATCTGGTCCTCGCTCCATCTCTCCGCGGGCCCCGGCGGCTCCGCCCCGACCGTCTCCCTCTCCGCCTTCTCCCTCGGTGACGAGACCGGACTGAAGAACGCGCTCGACCGGCTCGCCGACGGCCCCGGCGGTCCCGGCCCGGCCGGCTCCATATCACTGCGGCAGCGCGGGTACGAGGAGGCGATGCTGGTGTACGCGGGCTGCTCCGGGCTCACCCAGGAGCAGTGCCATCTGCCCGGTACGACCCCCGGCCGCAGCCCGGACGGCGCGCTCCAGCGCGAGACCTATGCCGCGGCCTCGGACTTCTTCGACCGGTCGCTCTCCCCGGCCGGGGTCCGCGCGCTGGTCTCGGCCGCCGAGGCGTTCACCCGGCTGCCGGGCGGCGGTGGCGGCGGGGGCGGCGGGAAGGGGTCCGGCGGCGGGGGCGGCTCCATCGCCCTCACCGCGCTCGGCGGCGCGGTCAACCGGGTCGACCCGCTGGCGACCGCCTTCGTCCACCGGCGCTCGCGGATCCTGGCCCAGTACATCGCCGCCTGGGAGCCCGGCACCCCCGGAACGGCGGAGCGCGCGTGGCTGAAAACCACCCATGGGTCGCTGCGCCGGTACGCGTCGGGAGCGGCGTACCAGAACTACACCGACCCGGCGCTGACGGACTGGCGTACCGCCTACTACGGCCCGGCCGCGGACCGGCTGGCACGGCTGAAGAAGCAGTACGACCCTGACCGGCTGTTCGATTTCCCGCAGGCGCTCTGAGACCCGGTCGCGGCATGCGGGTAGTCGCCCGGACGGCCCACCGAGGTGGCCGGACCGGCCGCTTGAGGATGCTCTGTATGTAGCAATCAAGAGGGGGCACACCCGGCAGACCGACTCACAGGGGCGTACCCATGGACCGATACGGACCCCGGATAGCCACGCTCACCACGGCCACCGTGCTCCTTGTCGCACTCGGCGGCGCCGCCACGGCGGTGGACCGCCCGAAGGAGCCGAGCGAACTGACGCTCATCAACACCGGCCTGGGTCAAGTGCTGGCCGATGAGAACGGCAATCCGCTCTATCTGCGGCTCGCCGACAAACCGGACAGGCCCTCGTGCTCCGGCGCGTGCGCCGCGAAGTGGCCCGCCGCGATCGGCTTCCCGACGAAGTCGGCGGGTGTGATCGGCGAGACGGCCCAGACCCCGCTCAACGCGGTCAACAGCACCCAGCCGCACGTCATCTACAACACCCACCCGCTCTACTACTACAAGAGCGACCGGCCCAACGAGCCGAAGGGCCAGAACGTCGACGGCTTCAGCCTGGTCTCCGCGGACGGCGAGGCCATGTCGGACCGCGGCAGGTCGTCGGCCACCGCGCCGCTGCCGAACCCGGCGGCGTCGAAGGCCAAGCCGAAGCCGTCCGCGACGAAATCCAAGACCACGGCGCCCAAGCCTCCGGCGCCGACCGCCAGCGCGACGTCGCGCGGCCGGGTTCCCCTGCCGCGGCCTCCCGGCAGGACCAGCCCGTGGACCCCGACGCCCAGGGCACCGCAGGCGCCCGCGCAGAAGCCGGTGGCACCGGTGGCGCCCGCGCAGCCGACGCGCGGCACGGCGACGACGGGCACGGGCACCGGAACGGGGAACGGGACGGGTACGGGCACCGGGACCTCCAACATCCCCGGGCCGTCCGTCGGCGCCCTCCAGGTCACCCCGTCCGGAGCGGCCAGGGGAGGCGCGCGGCACCTGACCTCCGCGTACGAACCGCGCCGTACCGGTACGGCCGAACTCACCCTCGCCATCGGTGCGACCGCCGCGGCCGCCGCCGGCACGATCCTCGTGGTGCGCCGCCGCAGGTGGCGTGTCACGGGTGACCACCACTGACCGGAACGGCGGGGCCGGCCGGCCAGGACCGTACGGCGCACAGGACACGCATACGGATTCCGGGGCGAGCGCGTGAAGCACACGCATCGCTCCGGGCACGCCGAGCCCGTGGTACGCGTACGAGCGCGGCGAACGGGACGGTCAAGGTCCTGTTCGCCGTCTCGGTCCTGTGCGCCGTGGCCGCCGTACTGCTGCATCTGTTCCCGCAGCGGGCCGCGCCGCCGTCGGACACCGCCGAGCCCCGCCTGATCAAGGTCACCGACCCGCCCACCGCCCCCATCCGCCTGCGCATACCCGTGCTCGGGCTGGCCGCGGACGTCCTGCCGCTCGGCGTGGACGACAAGGGCTCGCTGAACCCGCCGGGTTTCCGGGACGCGATGAAGGTCGGCTGGTACGCGCTGGGGCCGCGCCCCGGCGACATGGGCCCGGCCGTCCTGGTCGGGCACCGGGACGCCCCGGCCAACCCCGGCAGCGTCCCGGCGCGCAACGGCCGCGACAACATCAAGAACGCCGCCTTCGCCAAGCTCGGCCGGCTGCGGCCCGGCGATCTGGTCGAGACGGAGCAGGGGGACGGGCGGCGGCTGCCCTTCCGCGTGACGTCCGTCAGCACGTACCCGACGAAGAGCTTCCCGACGGCGCTGGTCTACGGACCGGTACCGAACTCGCAGCTACGCCTGATCACCTGCGGCGGAGTCATCAACGCCCAGGGCCACTGGGATTCGAACGTGGTGGTGAGCGCGGTGGCCTCACGCTGACGGCGATTTCCGGCCGGGGAGAAAATCAAGCCCGTCCGGCGATTGAGGACAAACCGCCCGCCGGGCGGAACCGGCCCCCGGATCCTCGGCCCCTCCGCCCGCGTCACGCCGCCAGATTGTTGTCGTCGGGGCGCGGCTCCGGCAGCCCGAGCGGCCGCGTCCCGCCCACCGCCCCGCACTCCGCCGCGCGATCCGCCTCGCGCGCGGCCCGTGACCGTACGGCCCAGCCCACCCGCTCCGAACGTGACACCGAGGACACCAGCGGCGTCAGCAGCGCCAGCGCGAGCGGGGTGAGCAGCAGGGCGACCGCCGTACCGAGCGCGAACCCGCCGATCACATCAGTCGGGTAGTGGACCCCCATATAGACCCGGCAGAAGCCTTCGAGCAGCGCCAGCGCTATCGCGGCCAGCCCGAACCTGCGGTGCGCGATGAAGATCCCGGCGCCGAGCGCCATCGCCATGGTGGCGTGGTCACTGACGAACGAGTAGTCCGTCTTCCCCGCCACCAGGACGTCCAGTCCCTTGTGATCGACGAACGGTCTGGGCCGCTCCACAAAGCCCCGGATGGGGATATTGACCAGCAGCGCGATCGCGGCGGCCAGCGGCGCCCAGAGCAGTCCGACGACGGCGGTGACGGAGTCCTCCGCCGACCCGCGCCCTCGTACGCTCCACCAGCACCCGGCCAGGATGAGCACCAGCGCGACCATGATCCCGTACTCGCCGACGAACTCCATGACGCGGTCGAACCACGAGGGAGCGTCCTTGGCGAGTCCGTTGATGTCATAGAGCAGGCTGACATCGGGGTTCGACCCATCCAGTACGAGTCCAGCCATCTGCAGCGGCCCCTTGCCTTGTCACCCGGCATGCCGCATCTCGGTGCGCGCTGCCTCTACCAACCCCCGTGGTCGGTACGGAACATGCCGCGTGATCAATACCGCGGCTCCGTCCAGGGAACGGCCTGCTCGGCGTCAGCGTTCCGCTCTCCACCGAACGATCACCATGACGTTATCGAAGAGTGACACGTCGTCCCAGTTCAGACGGCCGCTACCGGCTGGTACGGGGAAGACTTCCGGCCATGAACGGGCTATCCGGACCCATCTCGGGGGTCAGCCGGAGCCGGCCGGAGGCCCCGCGCCCGGGCCCGGACAGCCCCCGGGACCCGTCCCTCAGGCGTCCGGGCGGCTCGCCGGAAGATCGGTCGGCAGCGACTTCGCACCGTCCTCGGTGACCCGGGTGGCACCGAAGTAGTCCGGGGTGTCGATCTTGTCGAACCGGATCACCGCCCCGGTGTACGGCGCGTTGATCATGTACCCGCCGCCCACATACAGCCCCACGTGCCGGATCGCGCGCGAGTTCGTCAGATCGTCCGAGAAGAAGACCAGATCACCGGGGAGCAGCTCGTCGCGCGACGGATGCTCGCCCGCGTTGTACTGGTCGTTGGCGACGCGCGGCAGCTCGATCCCCACGGTCCGGTACGCCGCCTGCGTCAGCCCGGAACAGTCGAACCGCCCGCCCTGCTCCGGCGTACCGTTTCCGCCCCAGAGGTACTTCGTACCGAGCTTCTCCTGTGCGAAGTGGATCGCCGCGGCGGCCTGCTGCGACGGCGCGACCCGCCCGACGGGCCGGGCGAAGCTCTTCTCCAGCGTCCGGATGATCTTGACGTAGTTCTGCGTCTCCCGGTACGGCGGCACCCCTCCGTACTTGATCACCGCGTACGCCCCGGCGTTGTACGCCGCGAGCATGTTGTCGGTCGGATCCCCGGGCACGTCCTTGACATATCCGGCCAATTCACAGTCATACGAGGCGGCGGACGGAATCGCATCCGCGGGATCCCAAATGTCCCGGTCTCCGTCGCCGTCCCCGTCGATCCCGTGCGACTGCCAGGTCCCGGGGATGAACTGCCCGATGCCGCGCGCGTTGGCGGGGCTCTGGGCGCTGGGGTTCCAGCCGCTCTCCTGGTACAACTGCGCGGCGAGCAGGGCGGGGTTGATGGCGGAACAGTACGTGCCCCAGTCCTGCACGAGCGGCTGATACGCGGCGGGCACGGCGCCCTTGGCGAGCCCGACGGCACGCCCGCCGCCGACGAGCCCGGCGGCGGCGGAATAGGTCCCCACCACGAGCAACGCGACGAAACCGACCCCGACCCCACCGACAGCGGCCACGCCCAGCCATGCCTTACGCACCGTCAAACACCCTCCGCGTCAGGGCCGCCAGTCCCCCCAGTCTAGGCGCGCCCCTCCACTTTCAGGCAGTACGCCCACCCCCCGCCGAAAGTCCCCCTAGGGATGACCAGAAGTCATCGTGCACGTCGGGCCGAGGGATGGGACCCCCGCTGTAGTCGGGGCCGTTGGCCGGGGTGGTCGGCTGGGCGACGTCCGACTCCTCGACGCAAGGGCTGTCGACCTCGAAGAACGCTTGGCCTCCACCACCGATGCTGAGACTGATCCCGAAACCATCTCCCGATTGCGCGTATACGGCCGGAAACTTCCTGCTGCTGTTCACGGACTTGATTTCGTAACCGCTCTGCCTCCAGAAGCGTTCAATCACGCCAAGGAAGCTTCCCCGCCGCGCCTCTGAAATAGCGGTCATCACCGCACGCCGCCTCGTTACATCGCAGCTCCCCACCGTGGTCTCACCGTGGGTCCAACGGACTTCCGGTTTGATGGCATCGAAAGTGGCGTCCAGGATCTCGTCCGCGCGACTCGCAGCTTCCTGAAGGTTCATTTCCGACCCCTTCTCTTTGTCCCGCAACTGTCCGCCTCCAGCGCATCCGGCCAGTAGTGCGCCCGCGAGCATCAGGGCATTGGTCGTTCCCGCCGTCGACCTCATCGCCGCCTCTCCGTCGTGATTTCACTGCCGTGCCCGGAAACGATCAGACCGATATTGTCCGCCGACTCGGCGTCCCGCACCGGGTTGAAGTAGTTGGAATGCGCCGGAGCGGCACCCTCACCGTCCAAGAACGGGCGCGGGCCGTCGTCCACAACAAAACGGCGTGCGCCAAAGGCCTTGCTCGCCGGGTCCTTGCCGAACCAGAGGTCGTCGTCCCCCACATCACCAGCCTCACCGCCGATATACGCGCCGGGCGGCCCCGCCACGTACAGCCCCGCCGCCGCAAGCGCGGACTGCTGCTTGGACGGGAGCTTGGTCACCGGATCGTTCTCAGCGGCGCCGACGAAGACGTGATCTCTTCCGACGCCCAAATGCTCCGCACGATCGACGCCCACTCCCGGACTACCCACCAGAACGATGTCGTCCGCACCTGGAATTCCGCCCTCTTGCTGCGCGGCGGCACCCACTGTTCGGGAGCCATAGGAATGGCCGATAGCGGTCAGGTGGAGATCCTCATGCTGGTTAGTTGTCGTCAATCCGCTCATAAAGCTGTTGAAAGCGGGTGCACCCTGCTCGGCCCGACGCGACCCCATTACGGCGAAGTTGCCCGCCAGGCTCTGGGAATCCGGCATCTGTGGCGCGTCGTAGCCAAGCCAGACAATGGCCGCGCTTGACTCGTCATACTTCTGCGCCCCCACCGCCGTATCCCGCGCCCTCTTCACATCGTTCCGCGCGAATTCCTCGTCCAGCGCCGTCCCCAACCCCGGCACATACGCCGACACATTCCTCGCCGTATCCGGATTCCCGTACGAGACGATCGCTCTTCCATTCCCTTCCGCCCCGATCCCCAGCAGAAGCATCGGCGGATGCCCACCCGCCCGTAACTGCTCGTCGATCGCACGCAAACCCGCCAGCCGCACCCCCGCCCCCTCCTCCCCCCGGCCCTCCAGCTCACCGATCAGCAGTGACAGGTTGTCCCGGTTCGCCGCGTCGCGGATCGCGGACGGGATGCCGTCCAGGTTGCCGATCTCGTCCGGGTAGACCGCCAGGTACTCCTCCCGCTGCTCCTGGGGCAGGCCGTCCCACCAGGACTTGCGTTCCGCCGGGGACTTGTCCCTGGGGATGGCGTCCCGTAAGTACTCGTCCGCGAGCCCGCGCACCACCCGCGCGTCCCCGTTCGCGTCCGCCCACATCGCGTCCGTGACGCGCACGCCGTCCTCCGCCGTCAGTTTCACCAGCGTCGCGGTGTAGCGCGCGTCGACGGCACGCGCCTCGGCGACCGCGTGCGCGATCGTGTCCGCGATCTCCTGCGCCTTCTCCGCCAGCGGATTCGGCGGCGCCAGCGGCGGTCGCGGGGACAGCAGGGGCGGCAGCGTGCTGCCCTCCGCCGTGCCGCCCGGGAGCTTCTCCCGGGAGATCAGGTCCTCGCCCGCCGGCGGATAGCTCACCGAACCGTCCGCGTGGACCGTGAACTTCAGCCCGGCCGCGTCGTCCAGCGCCGCCCGCAAACGCCGCTGAGGCGCCCTCAGCTCCTGGGCCAGGCTGTTCAGCGTCGTACGGACCAGACCGCACTCCGTATACGCGTACTGGAAGTTACGGCTCAGCTCCGCCAGCCGCGCGACCGCCGCGTCCGCCGCCTCGCCCTCCTGGGTCGTCTCAAGGCCCGCGAGGATCTGCTTGTCGATACGGTCGCGCGCGGCGTCCGCGCGGTTGCTGGCCCGGCCCCAACCGTCCGCCGCCGCCTCCAGCTCGGAGCACTTCAGGTCACGCAGCCGCGCCCAGGTCAGCGCCCCGCCCGCCCCGGAACCGCCCGCGGAACCACCCCCTGCCCCGCCGCCGAGCCCGCCACCCCCGAGCCCGCTCACCGCGCACCCCCGCCGAGCCCGCCACCGACACCGACCCCCGCAGGCGCAGCGAACGAGACCAGCGCCGACCGGATCTCCGTCTCCGTCTCGCCCTGGTCCCGCGCCACCGCCCGCAACTGGACCGCCAGCCCCGCGCACTCCCCCATCACCGACTCGATCCGCCGCTCCCACGACCCCCGTACCGTCCCCAGCACCGCCGCCGCGGCCAGCCCCTCCGTACCGGCCGCCACCCCCTCGTGCGCGGCCGCGAACTCGCCCCGTACCAGGCTCATGTGCGTACGCAACGCCTCCGCCGCCCCCGCCGCCCGCGTCCAGGGACCGCCGCTGTGCCGCAGCCCGCCGGCGCGCGGAGCCGGTACGCCGCCGGCCATCTCGATCAGGCGTCGCCAGTCGTCCGAATACCCCGCGTGCTCCGAGTACCCCGCCATGCCGCTCGCCCCTGTTCCTCTTCCGCGTTCCTCACCGCGATGTGGACGGCACTGTCCCAAAGCCGGGCAGGGGCCGGCCGCGCCCGTCAACAGGGTTCGGGAGCGCGTACGTACGGGGAAACCACCCGCGGTCCAGGCATTCCGAGGCCATCGGCCGCCCGGCCCGACAGCCGTGCGGCGCCGCCAAGTTCACCCGTACGGTGCCCCGCCCGCGCCATGAGTCCCACCGGTCACTCCGGTACGGCGCCCCCGCCCCCGGACCGGCCTTCCGTCACGCGCGCCCCGGGGCGCTGACCGTAAAGGTGTAACAACGACAGTCATTGCCCGGAGTCACGCTCCGTGATACACAGAGTAACCATGCGCGGACACACATGGCAGATCCACGCCAGCTCAGCGGGGTGTGATCGGTCATATGTGCGGGGATCGGGTAAAGAGAGCCGCCAAGCGGCATACGAGAGCGGTTCCATCAGCGAAGATAGAGCGTGACCCATGCCATGAGGGCGTGGGCGTAACAACCCAACAGGGGCGGTGAGTTACATGTACCTGGCGGCCGAGAAGGGCGACATCACCACCATCATCGGTGGCATCGCGCCGAACTGGGGGCCTTTCGGGACACTGGGGAACGAGGCTCGCGTCATGATCGAGGTCGTGATGGCCGTAGCCATCCTTCTCTGCCTCGGCATCGCGATCTGGGGCGCGGCCAAACAGCGGATCGGAGCGACGGCGCTCAGGGACACGTTCAGCGCGGAGCAGGGCAAGGGCCTGATCGTCGCCGGGCTGACCGGAGTCTTCATCATCGGCTCGCTGGGCACGCTTTTCACCATCGTCTACGGAATGGCCGTCTAGCGGCGGCCGGCCCCGAGTCCCCGGCCGGGGCCCCGGCCCCTGTCGCCCCACCGTCCTCACCGTTGTCGTCAGTCCGTACCGGGCGTGCCCGGACCACCCTCAACACCACCCGTCCGTCGCACCCACCGGCTGAGGTTGCGTCTCCCTGATGTCGAGTCACCACACCGCGCCCGCGCGGCACCCAGCACGGCTACCGTCGTACTGCACGGACCGCACGTACTGCACGTACTACACGGACACGGACTGCGCGGACCGCACGGACCACCAGGACCCGCACTCGGCTGAGGGGGCGTACGCGGCATGAGCTACGGCGACGAGCACGGCTACGGCGACGGCCCGGGCCGTACGGACGACGGCTTCGGCGGTACGGGCCAGACGCGTACGCGCCTGCCCGACGGCAGAAGCGGCGACCTGTACGGCGGCGGCCCCCGCCGCCCGGCCCGCGGCTCACGCTCCCTCATCACCGTGGTGGGCGTGGTCGTCCTCCTCATCGCGGCCATCGCGTTCGCGAACCGCGGCGGGGACAAGGGCGCCGAAGGCGCCAAGGGCACGGGCGGCGGCGCGGCCGCCGCGCCGACGGCGGCGTCGGGCGTCAAACCGGTGACGGGCAAGAACGGCACGATCCCCGCCGGCTTCCCCCACACCGAACAGGGCGCGGCAAGCGCGGCGGCCAACTACGCGGTGGCCCTGGGCTCCGACGGCATGTTCGGCCAGGACAGCCGTGACAGCATCGTCGAGACCGTCTATGCGCCGGACGCGGCGGGCAGGCTCAAGGACACCCTGGACGCCGCGTACACAGTGGAGTTCCTGCAGAAGCTCGGCCTGGACGCCAACGGCAACCCCCCGGAGGGCAGCACCTTCGTGTCCCGGACGATCCCCGTGGGCACCAGCGTCAAGAGTTTCGGCGGCGACAGCGCGAAAGTGTCCGTCTGGTACACGGGCCTGATCGGAATGTCCGGTCCCGGCTCGACGGACCCGGTCAGCACGACCTGGAAGACCTGGACCTTCGATCTCCGGTGGCTGGAGAACGACTGGCGGATCGTCACCGAATCGCAGCAGGACGGGCCCGCGCCCGTCCCCGGCGATGTGGCGGCCTCCACCTCGGACGAGATCAACAAGGCTGTCGAGCAGTACGGAGGCTTCACGTATGCCAGGTAGCTCCCGACACCGCGCTCGCACGGTCGTCGCCGCTCTGACGGGTGTCCAAGCCGCGCTCCTCATGCTCGCGGGGCGCGCGGCCGCGGCCCCGACACCCACCCCCACGCCCACACCCTCGTCGACCGCCGACCAGGGCGACTGCGACCTTCTGAAGGGGCTCGTCAAGGAGTACTGCGAGAACGGCGACATCGGCACGGGCCGGTCCGGCCCTCCCAGCACCCCCGACGCCCTCGACCCCCTCTCCTCCCTGGCCCGCGGCTGCGCCGACGCCGCCGCGTGGATCGTCGGGAAGCTCAGCGACGCCGTGACGGCGACCGCCAATGTCGACTTCACCAACGCCGCCTTCCTCCGTCAGTACGCCGTCATCTTCGCCGCCTCCACCGTCCTCACCCTCGTCATCTGGCTCCTCGCCGTCGCCAAGCGCGCCATCCGCGGCGTCCCCCTCACCACCGCGCTCTCCGAGGCCATCGGCTTCCTCTGGCTGACCGTCCTCGCCTCCGCCTTCACCCCGCTCATCCTCTATACGGTCGTCTCCGCCACCGACGGCGTCACCGAGGTCATCTCCACCTCCACCGGCGGCCAGACCGATGTCTTCTTCGGCGGCTTCGCCGAGGCCCTCAAGAAGGGCGACGACATCGGCGGCGGCCCGATCATGCTGATCGTCGTCGCCCTCGTGTCGATCCTCGCCGCCGGCATCCTCTGGCTGGAACTGGTCATCAGGGCCGCGCTGCTGTACGTGGGCGCCCTGCTCGGCACCGTCGTGTACGCCGGGCTCGTCGACAAGAACATGTGGGGCCATGTCCGCCGCTGGGCCGGCATCATGATCGCCGTCATCATGGTCAAACCCGTGATCGTGATCGTCCTCGGCCTCGCGGGCGCGCTCTCCGCCGACGACGGCCCCGACGCCTTCTCCGCCGTGGTCTCCGGCCTCGCCATCATCCTGCTCGCGATCTTCGCCTCCGCGATGATCTACCGCTTCGTACCCGGCTTCGGCGACGAGATCGCCTCGTCCCGTACCAACAGGAAGCAGGCCACGGACGGTTCGCAGGCCGCCGCCCTCATCAGCTCGCCCGCCGCCCTCGTCTCCCAGGGCATCAAGACCCACAGCAGCCGCAACCACCAGCAGCAGGGCAACAGCGGCGGCCAGGGCGGCCGGCCCGCCAACCCCGTCTCCGGCGGCGTCGCCGCGCACAGCGCCCGCCCCTCGGGCGGCATAAGCGGCGCAGGCGGAGGCGCGGGCGGCGGAGGCGGCACCCCCGCCGCGCCCCCGCCCCGCAGCGGCGGCCCCACCAGCGGCCCCCACAGCTCACGCGGCACAGGCCTCGGAGGAACCGGAACCGGTAACAACAGCACTGGAGGTGGAGGGCGTTGACGACCCAGTCCCACCCGATCACGCCCCGCCGTACGTATCTCATCGGCCGCGCCCGGCCGAACGCGATCGTCGGCAAGAACCGCGAGACCGGCGAGATCGCCCTGATCGTCGCCGGCGCGTTCGTCGGCATGATGTGCGGGCTCCTCGTGCCCGTCCTGCCGCTGCGCATCGTGACCCTCGCCGGCTTCCCGCTCATCGCGCTGGCCGCCGTCTACGTACCGTACAAACACCGCACGTTCTACAAGTGGTACGAGATCAACCGCAGCTTCAAGCGCACCCTCCGCGCCGGTACGGTCTACCGCTCGGCCGCCATGGAGGCCGGCACCTCCCTCGACGGCCGCGAGGTCGAGATCGGCCCGCCCCCCGGCATCGGCCGGATCAACTGGCTGGCCGCGCCCTTCGGCCCCGACGAGATCGCCGTACTCCTGCACGCCGACCGCCGCACCGTCACCGCCGCCATCGAGATCGAGGGCCCCGGCGTCGGCCTGCGCGACAGCGAGGACCAGGAGGCCCTCGTCGACCGCTTCGGCACGCTCCTCAAGCATGTCGCCAACGGGGACGGCTTTGTCACCCGCCTCCAGATGCTCGCCCGTACGCTGCCCGCCGACCCGGACGCGCACGCCAAGGACGTCGCCCAGCGCGGCGACGTCGCCGCCCCCGAGTGGCTCCAGGAGTCGTACGACCAGCTCCAGTCCATGGTCTCCACCTCCAGCGAGCAGCACCGCGCCTATCTCGTCGCCTGCATGCACTACACCCGCGAACTGGCCGCCGAGGGCCAGGCCATGGCCCGCGCCGCCCGCCAGGCCTCCGGCACCAGGCGGCTCGACCGGGACGCCGGCCTCGCCGTCGTCATGGCCCGCGAGCTGACCGACATCTGCGCCCGGCTCGCCGAGGCGGACATCCGGGTACGGCAGCCCCTCGGCCAGAGCCGGCTCGCCTCCCTCGTCCACTCCATGTACGACCCCGACCACCCCATCGACCACATCCAGGCCATGACGAAACGAAACGCCTGGCCGGCCGAGCTGGACGCGATGGAACCGACGTATCTGCAGGCCAAGACCCGTGAGTCGTCGACCCGCGCGCCCTGGTGCCACTCCACCGCCTGGGTCAAGGAATGGCCCATGACCCCGGTCGGGGTGAACTTCCTGGCGCCGCTGCTCGTCCACACCCCCGATGTGATCCGTACGGTCTCCGTCACCATGGACCTCGAACCGACCGAGATCGCGATCGAGCGGATGCTGACGGAGAAGACCAACGACGAGGCGGAGGCCAGCCGCGCCGCCAAGATGAACCGCACAGTCGACCCGCGCGACATCGCCGCGCACGGACGGCTCGACCAGCGGGGTGAAGATCTCGCCAGCGGGGCAGCGGGAGTCAATCTCGTCGGGTACATCACAGTGTCGTCCAGGACACCCGAGGCACTGGCCAGGGACAAGCGGACGATCAGAGCCTCGGCGGGCAAGTCGTATCTGAAGCTGGAGTGGTGCGACCGCGAGCATCACCGCGCGTTTGTGAACACCCTGCCGTTCGCGACGGGCATCCGCCGCTAGCACCGCTCAGCCAGCCCAGCCAGCCACCGCGCCGAGAAAGGGGCCTGTGGTGCGAGATCCGCTCTCCGTCCTCACGGATGCCTTCACCAGCTTCCTCTTCGGGAAGGTGGAGACGACCAGGCTGCCCGTCCGTACGTCGACGGGCCAGGCCCAGGCCGTCTATCTGCCCACCGCGGCCCCCGGCCTCGGCGACTCGGGCGTGATCATCGGCCGTGAGGTCTACAGCGGCAAGGGCTATATCTACGACCCCTTCCAGCTCTACGGCCAGCAGCTCCCGGCCCCCCACTGGCTGGTCCTCGGCGAGTCCGGCAACGGCAAGTCGGCGCTGGAGAAGACTTATGTCCTGCGCCAACTCCGCTTCCGCGACCGCCAGGTGGTCGTCCTGGACGCCCAGGGCGAGGACGGCGTCGGCGAGTGGAACCTGATCGCCCAGGAGCTGGGGATAACCCCCATCCGGCTGGACCCGATGGCCGCGCTCGACGGCGGCATCCGGCTCAACCCCCTCGACCCGTCGATCACCACGACCGGCCAGCTCGCCCTGCTCCGTACGATCATCGAAGTCGCCATGGGACACGGCCTCGACGAGCGCTCCGGCTTCGCGCTCAAGGTCGCCCACGCCTATGTCAACGAGACCATCGTGCACCGCCAGCCCGTCCTCATGGACATCGTCGAGCAACTGCGCCACCCCGAGCCCGAGTCGGCCGAGGCGATGAATGTCGATTTGGACGATGTACGGGCCTGGGGCCTGGACGTGGCACTGGTCCTGGACCGCCTCGTCGACGGTGACCTCCGGGGCATGTTCGACGGCCCGACCACCGTCGGCATCGACCTCGACGCCCCCCTGATCGTCTTCGACCTCTCGCACATCGACCGCAACTCGATCGCGATGCCCATCCTGATGGCGATCGTCGGCGTCTGGCTGGAGCACACCTGGATCCGCCCCGACCGCAGGAAGCGCATCTTCCTGGTCGAGGAGGCCTGGCACATCATCAACTCGCCCTTCGTCGCCCAGCTCTTCCAGCGGCTCCTCAAGTTCGGCCGCCGGCTCGGCCTGTCCTTCGTGGCGGTGGTCCACCACCTCTCGGACGTCGTGGACGGCGCGGCGGCCCGCGAGGCCGCGGCCATCCTCAAGATGGCCTCGACCCGCACGATCTACGCCCAGAAGGCCGACGAAGCACGCGCGACCGGCCGGGTCCTCGGCCTGCCCCGCTGGGCGGTGGAGATCATCCCGACCCTCACCCCCGGTATCGCGGTCTGGGACGTCAACGGCAATGTCCAGGTCGTCAAACACCTGGTCACCGAGGCCGAACGGCCGCTGGTCTTCACCGACCGCGCCATGACCGAGAACTCCGAGGCGTCGGACGCCGCCGACGCCGCCGAGGCACTGGCCGCCGGACTGCCCGCGGACATGCAGGCCGCGGAGTGGGAAGCGGAGCAGCGCGCGATCCTCCTTGAGCGGCAACGGCAGTTCAACGAGTCCTCCGAGTCGACGGTGGCGTGACATGCCGCGCCACCACGACGGCCAGGGCCGGGGCCGGGGACGAGGTCCGGTGTACGACAGAGGCGACAGCGGCCAGACCCGCGGCGGCATCCCCGACGGGCTGCTGGTGGGCCTGCTCGGCTTTGTCCTGGGCCTGTCCCTGCTGGTCTGGACGGCCACCGGGCTGGCCGGCCTGTTCACCCACGGCGCCTGGCCGCAGGCGGTGACGTACGGCCGTACGCCCCTGGCGATGCGTCAGCTCGCCGCCGCGCCGCACGATGTGGCGGGCGCCTGGCCCGGCACCCCGCCGGACCAGCTCTCCGGGTACGGACTGTTCTGGGGCCTGCTGATAAGCCAGCTCATGGTGCTGACCGTCCTCGCGGTGTTCGTCCTGGGCGTGGTGGCGCGGTACCGAGTGGTACGAGCACGCCGCCGCGAACAGCACCACGCGGACCGCGAACGGGCGGCCGGGACCCGCGACAGGCTCAGCAAGGGGCCCATGAACGAGGGCGCCAGGAGCGGGGAGACCTGGAGCGAGGACACCGGACCGGGCGTCACGGCCATGATGGTGGCCCCGGCCCCGGGCCCCGCCGCGAGCCCGCAGCCGTCCGCCTCGACGACGGCACCGGCAACGGCACCAGTACCGCCCGAGCCCGTGTCCGTACCGCCCATCGCCACCACACCCGCACCCGCGCCCTCGCTCGCCGCCGCACCCGTCTTCGCCGCCGTCCCCGCTCCCCGTACCGAACCGCCCGTACGGTACGGCGATCCCCTCACCCGCCGCCCCACCGCCGTCCAGGCCATCCTGGATGCCGAGGGCCCGGCGCTGGTCGTCACCTCCGACCCGACCGTATGGGCCGAGACCAAGGACGCGCGCGCCAAGCTCGGCCCGGTCCTGCTGTACGACCCCGGCCATCTCTGCGACACCCCGGCCCGTATGCACTGGTCGCCCACGGCCGGCTGCGAGGACCCCGCCACCGCCGCCGCCCGTGCGACCGCGCTGCTCACCCCCGTACGCCCGCACGCCCTGCTCGACGCCGCCATGGCCGACACGGCCGAAACGCTCCTCAGGTGCTGGCTGCACGCCGCGGCCGTGGACGGACGGCCGTTCAAACAGGTGCACCGCTGGGCCCAGGGCGGCAGCGCCCACGAAGCGGTACGGATCCTCCGCACCCACCCCAAGGCGGCCTCCGGCCTCGCGGGCCTCCTGGAGTCGGCACTCACCGCCCACCCCGAACGGCGTGAAGTGGCCCAGCAGTTGACGGCCCGTACGCTCGCCGCCCTCTCCTCGGTCCATATCCGCGACGCCTGCACACCCAACAGAACCGATGCGCTCGCCCTGGATTCTTTTGTGAACGAGGGGGGCACTCTCTATGTGGTGGGTGAGCCGATCGAAGATCCGCGCTCCCGCCCGGGTGCGATGCCACTGCTCACCGCACTCACCTCGAACGTGGTCGAGCACGGCCGCCGCATGGCCGCACGGTCATCTGACGGTCGGCTCGACCCACCAATGACGCTCGTCCTCGACGATGTCGCCGCCGTGGCCCCGCTCCCCCAGCTCCCGGAGCTGCTGACCGCCGGCCGGGACCAGGGGCTGCCGGCCCTGGTCCTGCTCCGCTCCCGCCAGCAGGGCAAGGACCGCTGGCCTCACGCCGACCTCCAGGCCTTGTCGGACGGGGCATGACCCGCCGGTGACCCGTACGGGCCCGTCAGGGGCGCTCGATCGCCAGCTCCTGTTCCTTGGCAACCGGATCCGGCTGGAACGCCATGACCGTCCCGGTGGGTACGAAGCCGAGCTTGAGGTACGCGGCCCGCGCCCGGGGATTCTCCTCGTGGACATAGAGCCGTACGCGGGCCAGCCGCGGCTTCTCCTGCGCCCAGGCCCAGTCGAGCGCCTCCCCGATCAGCGCCCCGATCAGACCGCTGCCGCGCTGCTCGGGGCGTACATAGACACCGACGAGATGGCCCTGGGCCTGGGCGATGGTGGCCCCGAAGAAGTCGCTGCTGCCGGCATCCTCGACCAGCATGGCCACCGAGCCTGACCAACTGCCGTCCGGGGCCTCGGCGATGAACTGGCTCGATCGGCTCCCATGCCGGGGCGAGGCACCGGTGGCCCGCTGCCGCCAGTACGAGTCGGGGTGCGCGAGGCCCTGCTCGTACGTCTCCAGAAACGCCACCGGCGCGGCCGGGTCCTGGAGGGCGAGCAGCCGGAGTTCCTTGACCTTGGCCCACTCGTCGGGCCGTACGGCACGTATCACATGCTTCATGCACCGATACTCCGCGCAGGAGACTCCGCTCGCAAGGCGATTTTGAACGCAGAAATGCCCCGTATCGATGAACGATACGGGGCATTTCTATAAAGTTTGTTCGGCGGCGTCCTACTCTCCCACAGGGTCCCCCCTGCAGTACCATCGGCGCTGTAAGGCTTAGCTTCCGGGTTCGGAATGTAA
>NZ_JBHVGV010000012.1:0-38493 GCF_042800555.1 Streptomyces sp. NPDC057617
AACGAACAACACAGACACCACATACGCCCCGCGCGGTCGGGAACACCCCGGGCTCCTGGCACTGACAGGCCACCGACACGGTCGAGCGGATCTGCGGCAGCGGACGCGCGCCCATGTGCGCGGCCTACTCAGTCAGGTGGCCGGAAGAACAGCCGACAGCCGGCCGAGTACGCAGGCCACAGCACGCCGACCCGGTCGCAGCACCTGCTCGACCGCGCCCTGTGAAACCCTGACGAGACAGATGATGACCTGCGGGAGTACGTCGCTCAGAAGCTCGGCGCGGCAGCAGGGGTACTGATCGTCGATGACACGGAGTTCCTGAAGAAGGGAACGGAGCCCGTACTTCGCCTCGATTGACGGGAAGCAGCCGGCAGGGCCTTCCACGGTCTGCATCATGTCGGCTGTGGTCCCTTCATCAGTTCCGCTGATCTCGCGGGCACCGCGAAGGCACGGCCCCCGGTGTTCTCACCAGCACGACTGGAGCAGACGGGAAGTCACCGACCCGGTGGACATGGCCCGGGCCGCCTTCCCCGCCGCGTGGCCGGAAGGCGTCGGTGACGGGCCGGACGCTCTTCGGCGGAGCTTGCCGACGGGGGGTCCCGGGTAGGGGTGGCTGGCGGCCAGCGGAACGGAGAGGATCCGGCGTGCTTGAACTGGAACGGGATACGCTGCACGCTTCGCTCGGTGATCCAGTTCTCGGGTCGATCAGCTTCCTCAACGAGATCATGGCCCAGTTTCCCGACGCGATTTCGTTCGCCCCCGGCGCTCCGAATCTCACGTTCCTCGACGAATTCGACGTGGCCCATCACGTCGACAAGTGGCTGGTCCACGCGGCCGCACAGCGCTCGCTCAGCGCCGAGCAGGCCCGGCGCCTGCTCTACGAGTACGGCCCCAGCCGGGGTCTGATCAATGACCTGGTGGCAGAGGCACTCCACCGTGACCACAGCATCGAGGTGGGGCCGGAGGCCGTGGTCATCACCGTGGGCGCGCAGGAGGCGATGATTCTCAGCCTGCACGCCCTGTGCGGGCGTGAGGGCGATCTGCTGGCCGTTGTCGATCCCTGTTTCGTGGGGATACGCGGGGCCGCCCGTCTGCTGGACATCGGGGTAGTCGCCGTGGACGAAGCCGGGGACGGGATCGACTTCGAAGGACTGCAGGCACAGTGCCGGGCTGCACGGTCCCGGGGCGAGAGAATCCGTGTCCTCTACGTCGCCCCGGACTACTCCAACCCGTCGGGCAGCCTGATGAGCCTGGCCGCGCGCCGACGACTGCTCGACCTGGCCGAGCGGGAGAACCTGCTGCTGCTGGAGGACGGAGCGTACGGATTCACCGCGGCACCCGGCATGGGGCTTCCCCCACTCAAGGCACTCGACCGCGACGGCCGGGTCGTACACCTGGGAACCTTCGCCAAAGTATGTCTCCCGGGAGCGCGGGTCGGGTATGTCGTCGCCGACCAGCTGATCCGGACCGGCGACGGCAGCCGACGGCTGCTCGCCGACGAACTGGCGGTCAGCAAGAGCGTGGTGACGGTCAACACATCGCCGATCTGCCAGGCGTTGATCGGCGGGATGCTTCTGGAACACGGCGGATCGTTGACAGCACTGGCACACCGCAAGTCCGAGCTCTACCAGGCCAACCTTTCGCTGCTCCTGGACGCACTCGACCGGCACCTCTCACCCGAGACGGAACCGCCGCCCGGAGTGACCTGGTCGCGGCCGGTGGGCGGCTTCTTCGTCCGGATGCGTCTTCCGGTGCCGGCCGACGCCGCCCTGCTGGCGACCTCCGCTTCCGAGTACGGGGTCCTGTGGACTCCGATGTCGCAGTTCTACGGAAGCGGCAAGGGCGACAACGAACTCCGGCTGTCATGCAGTTACCTGGATGCGGACCGGATCGAGGAGGGGGTGGCACGGCTGGCCGGATTCCTCAGGCACGAGGTCGCTCCCGGGCCCGCGAGCGGGACCAGGCACGGTCGACCTTGCTGATCACGTCCTCGCCGTACAGCCGGCACGCCTGGGTGAAAGCGAACTCGGCCATGTAGGTACGGAACTGGTCCGGTGACTCCTCAGCAAGAGCGAGCATCGCCCGGTTGGCGCTCACGGCGGGACTGTCCAACTCCTCTACGGCGGACTCGACGGCGGCGTCCATGGCGTGTCCGGGCACCACCTCGTCACAGACCAGATCCGCCTCGGAATCAGTCGCCCGGATCCGTTTGCCGGAAAGGATGATCCGCCGGGCAAGCCGGGCGCCGGTCAGCCGGCCGAGCCGGAGGTTGCCCGCCCCGGGGACAATGCCCTCCTGAGCCGCCGGAAGGCTGAAGAAGGCATCATCGGCGGCAATGACACGGTCGCAAACCAGGAGAAGCTGCATACCACCGCCGATCGCGAACGAGTCGACAGCAGCCACCCACGGCTTGTGCAGGGACGACGCGGCGAAGGTGGCCTCGCCCGGCGGCAACAGCAGCCCACGCAGCAGCTTGCTGACGTACGTCAGCTCCCTGCGCAGCAGAAACTCAACAAAGGAAATCCGCCCGTTACGCAGGTCCGACAGATTGATCCCCGCACTGAACACACGCCGACCCTCGTAGCGAGGATGGGTCATCACCCCGCCACGCACCACACCCACACGTACACCCTCATCAAGCAGGACCAGATCAACAGCCGTCTCCATCGCCTCGACCAGAGCGTTATCCTCAGCATTGAGACAGTGATAGTTCCGCACAGTCAGATGGCCGGCGCCATTCCGGCGCTCCACCAGCACCGCCCCCAGGTCCGCCCGCCCGTCACGCCGGAAACCGTCGATCAGAGCGAGCGCGCGGGGCGACGCCAGCAGCATCGTGTCCGCCAGATGGGCCCCGGCTGCCGGGGAGCGCAGGATACCCCGGAAAAAAATCCCCTGATCGATCTCCCGCCCCTCCTTATCCGCCTGAATGAGCGCACCCTCCGCATCCACCTGCACCCGAGTCGGCACCAGCCCCGGAAAACGCGTGGCCGCAGCGAAAACCAGCTCCGACAACCGATAACGACGCACACACCCCTCAGTAAGTACGTCGTAGACCTCGTCCGCGTGGCGGCGCATGAACTGCTCGCGCGTCTGCCGGCAGGAGGCGAACACGCTTGCCGCCAGACGCCGCTGTTCCGCATCGCGGTCCGGCGGGGCGGGCAGGCGCTCCAGAAGCCGTTCCCCGTTCTCCGTGTGCCGCGCCAGCGCCGCAGCGTCCTCGGCGAGCGCTCCGCACAGCGGGGGTGCCTCGCCCAGCAAGAGTGCTCCGGCCGGCCGTCGCCCCGAGGCGGCGGCCCCGTCGCGGGTCGCCCTCATGCCTGCCGCCCCTCGGCACGTCCCAGCCTGCGCAACTCGCGGTCACACGCGGCGAGATGAGTACCGATCGCCTCCTCGTACGAGGTGGAGGACGCTTCGAGGAGCAGCCTGCGCCGTACGGCCACCTCGGCCCCGCTGAGGCGGCCGAGCATCACCACGGCCGCGCGCAGCGCCTCTTCCACATCGCCGCCGATCTCGTCCACCACACCGAGGGAGACAGCATGTGCCGCAGTGATCTCATGCCCCCAGAGCACCAGCCGACGAGCCTGGGCCGCCCCCAGCTGACCGACCAGCCGGTAAACAGCCATACCCGGCCAGAAGTGGTCGTCGTTGACCGGCAGCAGCAGACGGCTGTCGGGAGACGCGATCCGGAAGTCCACCGTGAGCAGCAGATCGAGCGCCGGGCCACCGCATGTACCCTCCGACACCGCAACGGTCACCGCCGCAAGCCGCTCCAGCCGACGTACGGCCCGCTCCCACCTGTTCACCTCCCCGATCCGGACCCGGCCCGGCCAGGTCCTGTCGGCCGGGGCGGACGACAGACGCAGGACGACGACACTCTGGGTGCCGTGTCCCTCCGCCCGGGAGCACACCGAGTTCACCGACGCCGTCAGTTCGTCGAGAGCACGGGTACCGTCGATCTCCAGGATGAAGCCGAGCCCATCGGCGAGCTCGGCGACGTCGTGTTTCACCTGCTGGTCCATCCTCTCCTAGATACCGCGCGCCCGGCTCCGCCGGACCGGCCGGCCGCGGCGCGCCCGTTCGCGCCTCACCAGCGCAGCAGCGCCGTCTCGATCGTCGAACCGGGGCCCATCGTCATCATCACGCCGAAATCTCCGGGCCGAACCGTCCCCTCCTCACACAGCCGCTGGAAGGAGGAGAGGAACGCACCGCTGGAAAGGTTGCCGTAGTCCCTCAGCACCGTCATGGTGTGGCGCACGTCATGGCGAGTGAGGCCGAGGTTGACGCGTACAGCGTCGATGACCTTCCTACCGCCGGAATGGAGCACCCAGTGCGCGATGTCCGAACGGCGCAGCCCGGCGCCGGAGAGCAGCCGGTCGACCGTCTCCTCCGCGTGGGCCCCGACCACATACGGCACTTCAGGGTCGAGGAAGAAGGAGAACCTCTCCTGTTCCTCGTCCCAGTCATAGCGCATCGCGTCGATCGCGTCGGTCATGATGCGGCTCGCGTACCCGAGCACGGCGGGGCCCCCGTGGGCCCTCTCCCCGCGTTCCCCAGCCGCGTCCGCAGCAACGGCGACCGCCGCCGCGCCGTCTCCGAAGAGGCTGTTGACCACGGAGGTCCGCATAGTGCCGTCGAAGACGTACGCGGCGGAGCAGACCTCAACGCTCGCCATGACAGCGAGTTGTCCCGGGTGCGCGCCCGCCCAGCCGGTGACGGCAGCGAGCGCGTTGAGCCCCGCGTTGCAGCCCATGCCGACCACATCGAGCCGTCCGCATTCGGGTGGCAGACCGAGTTCCTTGATCAGCAGCGCGCTGAAGCCCGGCGTGATGAATCCCGTCGACGAGACGCAGCACAGGAACGCCACCTCGGCCGGGTCGGCGTTCAGCCGCTTCAGGCATGTCTCGATCGCCTCGCGGCCGATGGCGAGCCCGCTGGTGGTGTGCTTACGCAGCAGCTCCGCCTGTGTCTCCGTGCGCGGGAAGCCGTCCGGGTCCCGTGGCGGCAGGGTGAGGTGACGGCGCTGGATGCCGCTGTTGAGGAAGACGGACCGGATCCGCGGGTCGGTCACCCCGAATATGCCGAGCAGTTCCTCCTGCGTGTACGAGGCCGACGGCACCGCGGTCCCCACCGCTGTGATCCGTGAGAGGGAGCCACTGATCCGCGTCATAGTCTCCTCCGTGTCGCTTCACAGGACCCGGCCGGACCCTGTGGTGCCCGCGCGGCCCGGCGGCCGGGGACCGGGGCGGGCTCCGTCAGCCGTGACCGAGGTAGTCCTCCGGCCCGCCCTCGCGGACCGTGTCGAGGGTGAAGCAGTGGAAGCCGCCGCCGAAGAGCCGCCGATGGCGGTGACGGACCGGCACGACCGTGAACCGCTGCTGCTCCAGGGTGCGGATGAGCTCCGGACAAGCACTGTTGACCAGCACGGTGGAGGGGTCGACCGACAGCACGTTGAGGTCGATGAAGGGGCTGGTGAGCACCAGGTCGTCGTCCTCGTACCGCGGGAAGTTGTTCTCACCGGGCGGCGGCGCGACGATCAGGTCCCAGCTGTGCAGCGGCTCGGGCAGGAAGTCCAGAACCTCCTTGTTGCGCACCAGCAGGGTGCCGGGCCGCAGCGCCAGCACCATGCTGTCGATGTGGCTGTCGCTGAGCCGGTGCACCCGATGGATGCGGAACCTGCCCTCCAGGTGCCGTTCAAGCCAGTCGCAGGCCATGGCGTGGTTGGCGGTGGAGATGTTCACGATCACATCGCGCCCCAGCCGAAGGCACTGGGCGCCGTCGAACATCATCTCGAAGCCCACGTCGTACACGGAGGGCTGCGGGTCGTCGATCGGTTCCGTCGGACCGCCGATGCTGCTGGTCCGGGCGTACGACAGGTCGAAGGAGGCATCGGTCATCAGGGGCCGGGGCATCACCGTCCAGCGTGCACCCTGGCGGAAGTACTCGGCGAAAACCGGGGTGAGGAACTGCGTCTCGAAGTAGCGGGAACGGATCATGGGAGGGGTCTCGATGATCTCGTCCCCGAGGATCAGGGTGTTGTCCCGGACGTTCAAGGGGGGCACCACGGCCGCGGACCAGGCAGGGGTGCGCACTTCGGCCGTCGACGCGTCCACGTTCAGCGGCCGGTGCACGGTCACCGCCAGGGACTCCAGGACGGCGACGATCCCCTCGATGTCCTCGTTGAGTTCGTCGACGTAGCGCTGCTTGATGGGCGAACGGCCGGGAGCGCCGGGCTGCCTCGCGTCGGCGGAACCGGCCGCGCTGAGGCGGGGGTAGTACCACTCCGAGCGGGTGATGTTGTCGTGGAAGAACAGATCGAACGACAACTCCCGCTCGTGGGAGGTGTAGTTCACGGCCGATCCGACGACGACCTCCTTCAGCGGGGACCATTCGTCGAAGCTGTTCAACCGCATGGTGCGTTCTCCTCTCCGTTGCGATCGGTACGGGAAGCTGTTCCGCCCGGGCCGAACAGCTTCTCGAGCCGGCTCTCGTAGGCGGCGGCGCTCGTGAGGTCCTCAGCGATCACACACTGCATGATCGAGTTGTCCCGAAGGTCGAGGGCGCTGCTGAAGACCACACCGGTACGGGTCGAGGGGTCGTACGCCAGTCCTGCCTCGGCCAGTGCCGAGACGGCGGAGGCGAAGGACCGGGCCGACCAGCCGTCAGGCCAGATGCGCTCGACGACGACCCGGTCATCGGCGTTATCCAGGCCGGCCAGCCGTGCACCGACGACGGCGTAGGTGTGGGTGGACATGGTGACGCGGCCGTTGTACTCGGTGAAGAACAGCTCGCCGTCAGGGGTCAGGACGGCGTCCGCGCTGAGCCGTCCGCGGTAGCCCATGGTGTGCAGCGTGTCGCACAACCGGCGTCCGTGGTCGACGAGTTCGCGGGCGGTGTCCGGTTTGAGTCCCCTTGCGGGGACAACCTGTGCCTTGGCCAGCGGTGCCATGATCATTTCGCCGTGTCCACCGAACTCGACGCCCTCGTCGGCGATGAGGAACTCGGCGAACAGGGAAGTGCTGCCCGGGTGATAGCGCTCGACGACGACCGGGTCGCGACCGCCGCGGCTCAGCTCGTCCCACCGCTCGTCGAGATACTCGTGCACGCCGGGCACACCGGAAACGGACAGCGTCCGTCGGGCACCCACCGGCTCGACGCCCGGAACGGGGCTGAGGATCTCATTGCCCTTGCCGCCGAGTGAGTAGTCCTGCTTCACAATGACCGGCGCGTTCGCGTCGAGCAGTTCCACGATGGCGGACGCGGCGCGCTCCCGGGTGGCGCAGACCGCGCCCTCGGCGATCGGTACGCCCGCGCCCGCCGCCACCGCACGGAAGACCGTCTTGCTGTTGACCAGCGGGCCACCGCTCTGGGCGACGAACGCCCCGCCCGGAACGGCGTCTTCGGCGCCCAGCGCACGGGCCAGCACGACCACGGCGGTGTCCGGCCACAGGGCGAGAACGTCGGCCACGGGCCGCCCCGCCAGCGCCCGGCACAGTTCGGTGAGAAAGCCGGGATCGCACAGGCGGTCCGCGGTCAGCAGATCCGTTCCGGCGTGCCCCGGCGGCGGGACGACCACCTGGAGCGTAGAGCGTCGGGTGCCGGTGAGTGAGGTGACATAGGTGAGGAAGTCCTCTTCGGGCCGGACCGGGAGGACCAGCACATCGCCGTCCTCGGCGAACCACGCCAGCCGTTGCACCGACCAGGACGCGGCGATACGGGTGAAGAGGTCCTCGTTGAAATCGTTGCCGATGAGCAGCCGTGTCAAGGGCGTTCCCTCCGATGGACGCTTGGGGACCCGCGGGGTCAGGCGCAGCGGCCCTTGTCCGGGGGAAGGAGATGGATGGTGAGGGGCGAGTGAGAGGAGGGCGGCTGCGGATCCGGGGCGTCGCCGTCGGCCAGGGGAAGCCGCTCGCCGAGTTGTTCGCCCGCAGCCGCGCCGGCGGCCGGACCGGCGTCGGCGTCGCTGTCGGCGTTGGCGTTGGCGTTGGCGTTGGCGTTGGCGTTGGCGTTGGCGTTGGCGAGGATCTGCTCCTTCGTCATCCCCATGAAGTGAATGACGATCTCGTGATTCGTCGAGGTGACCGCTGATTCGGACCCGGTCCGGTAGTAGAGGTCGAGGACGCGCGGCGAGGGCGAGAGGTCAGGTTCGACATCCCTGCGCAGAGCACCGACGATCGCGGGCACGTCATAGGCGAGGTGAACGTCCTTCCGTACGTAGTACTTCTCGTCGCGGATCTCCGTGACGGGCAGTGCCTCGGGCAGGGACGCCGCGTTCCCGGGGCGGAACACCGGCTGGGTCAGCAGGTCGAAGCGGAAGATCTCGTCGAGCAGCGGCCGGAACTCGGCCGGGACCAGCGGGAGAATCGATTCGTCCCACCACCGGCGCAGCAGGCGCTCGGCCTCCGCCTCGGTGTAGAAGTAGCTGATCGCCGCGCCGAAGGAGTCGGTGCCGCCCGCCGCTGTCGCCATGAACTCCCGCAGGGGAACGGCCGCGGGGTCGTCCGCCTCCGCGATCCAGTCGCCCAGGTTGAGCAGCACGCGGGACTGGGTCAGGCCGGCGAAGTGCCGCAGCGAACCCCAGATGTACCGGAACACCGCGTTCTCGGCGACCACCCGGGCCCAGAACAGGAAGCGCTGCATGTGCTGGTTCTCGGCGAACGTCATGGTGTCGTGGGCGAGCACGTACTCGAAGTCGTCGTGATCACCGCGGGTCGCCGTGATCCCGAAGAGCTCCTTCTTCTCCATGTAGTCGGTGTTCGGCAGCAGGAGGATGGGGTAGACGGCGATCCTGGAGACGCGCCGGGCGAGCCGGTCGTACCCCTCCATGAAGGACTCCACGGTCTCTCCGGGGGCGCCCCAGATCAGCTCGGCGTAGCAGTCCAGGCCCTCGTTGTCCAGCCAGGCAGCGAGGTCCTCCCACTCGTTCACCTTCATGTTGCGCCGGTTCATGGTCTCCAGCGCGTTGTCACTGAGGGTCTGGAGGGCCAGCGTGAAGGAGCTGTGCATGCCGGCCTCCTTCATCCGCCGGACGATCTTGAAGAACGTCTTGGACTTGTTCTTGGCCCAGGAGGTCTCCAAGGCCCGGGGGAACCCGTAGGTGTCGCGGGTCTCGATCAGGGCCTCGACGAAGTCGAGATCTCCGGGCAGCAGGCCGAAGTTGGCGTCGCAGGCCACCACGGTGTGCACCTTGAGCTTGGCGAACATCTCCAGTTCCCGGCGGAGCCGGTCCATGGAGAAGGCGCGGACCTTCTGGCCGACCGCACCGCCCCAGTAGCAGAAGGCGCACTTGTAGGGGCAGCCGCGGTTGGTCTCCATGAGCGCCACGTCGTACCGGAACTCGCCGTTCGCATCGGTCAGTTCCAGGGCGCCCGTGAGGAACGGCGAGGGGATCTCCTCCAGGTCGTTGATCCGAGGCCGCTCCTGTGTGGTGACGGTCCGGCCGTCCGTGCCCCGGAAGGAGATCCCGGCGACCGAACCGAGATCGTTCTTGTCCGCACCCGCAAGGCGGGCCCGCACCAACTCCCTGAACGTCAGCTCGCCCTCGCCGTTGACCACCACGTCGACCTCGGGAAACATCCGGAAGACTCGGGCCGCCTGATTCGTCACATGCGTGCCACCGAATATGACCAGGCCGTTCGGGTTGAGTTGCTTGAAGGTGGCCGCCAAAGCTCCGAAGGACTGATAGTTCCAGCCCAGTACGGAGAAGGAGAGAACATCAGGAGGGTCGCCGCTGAATAACGCGTTCGCCATGACCGTATTCGTCGTGCCACCGCGGAAGTTGTGGATGGACACATCGACGCGCGTGCTGATTTCCGCATCGGCCAGAAGAGTGGACTTAAGATACCCGGAAGCCAGCGGCATCGATTCCAGTGGCATTTCCCAGACGCCTTGCTGCACGAGAAAAATTGATGTCTTGCAGTCTTCTTCAGAACTTGTCACGCGCGCTCCTCACATGAGCGTCGGAACAAATGAAGATGAGTCGCAGAACTCTCGGGCTTCATGTTCGGTGGCCACTGATCGCGGTGTCAACCCCGCCGGGCGCCGGCGCGGCACTCCAAGAAGTTGGCCTATTTGAAGTTGGCTTGTTTCAACTTTTGGCCGGTTCCAACCCGAGGAGATTCTCGGTCACGCAACCCAGAATTCGGTCAACTTGGCCGCGCTGACGTGCGGTTGACCATGCCCAAAGTGGCGTGTTAGCCTCCCTGAGGCGCTTGTCGATTTCACATCAGTAACACTCCTGAAAGGGAAATAAAAAACTGATGGGCGATTCGCAGGAGTTCGACCGCATATACGAAAGATTCCAACTCATCGTCAATGGACCGGCTCTCTTCAACGCCGTCATAACGGCTCTGGAGCTCGATGTTCTCGGATTCATATCGCGCCACCCCGGAGCCTTGTTCGAGGAACTGCAGCGGCATACCGAAATTCAGCCGCACAAACTGCGCGTACTGATGCTGGCGCTCTGCTCCACCGAACTCGTGGGCCGGCGCGACGGCGGATATGTGAACTCTTCCGTCGCCGAGAAGCATCTGGTGACCGACCGGCCCGAGGGCTGGCGGGACACACTCATAGGCTGGCGGCGGTTCCAGTATCCCGCCTTCCCGCACATGTCCTCCGCCTTGCGGACGGGTACGAACGCCGCGGCACTCGATGCATATCCCGGCTCGGGAAACACGCTCTACGAGCGCCTGGCGAGCGACCCGGAACTGGTGGCGAGTTACCACGACTCCATCGGGCCGTTCACCCACCTTTTCGCCCACGCACTGCTGGACAACGTCGAGATCGCCGAGGTGCGCAAGCTGCTCGACGTCGGGGGCGGCGACGGTACGACCGCGATCAAGCTCGTCCGGCGGTACGCGCACGCCGAGGTGACCATCTTCGACATGCCCAGCGTGACCCGTCATGCGGCCCTCGGCATACCCGACGACCTCGAGGGCCGCGTACTGACACATGCGGGGGACATCTTCGAGGACGACTTCCCCCGCGGCTTCGACGGGATCCTGTTCAGCCACTCCATGGAGGTCTTCTCGCCCGAGCACAACATCAAGCTGCTCGCCAAGGCGTTCGAGGCACTGCCTCCGGGCGGCAAGATCTTCCTCTACAACATGTGCGCCTCCGACGACGAGCAGAGCGGACTGCTCTCCGCCCGGCTGTCGCTCTTCCTGAACGTGCTGGCGAGCGGGGAGGGCATGGCCTATCCCGCCGGGGACTACGAACAGTGGCTCACGGAGGTCGGCTGCGCGAGCGTCAGGTCCTACACCGGACTTCCCTACGAGCACGCGCTCGTGGTCGGTGTCAAGGAATGACCACGGAGCGCAGGAGGACCCCGACGATGACGCCGCCGCTCCCGGCCGCCGGCACTGAGACCGCGGCCGGCAATCTGATCCTCGACCACTACGACCGGCTTCCCACGGTGGTGGCCGCGTGCGTCGCCGACCCGGCAGCCCGTCCCGACGCCGAAGGATTCCGGCCGGCCTTCGCCTTCCCCGAACCGGACGCGGCCACCCGCTCGTTCTTCGCCGCGGCCACGGCGCGCTGGCAGCCCCTGGGAGAGTACGGCGGCCATCCGCTGACCCTCCTGGACCTGACCGGCAACCCGGCGACCGGAACGACGAAGACCTTCGCGTCCCTCCTCATCGTGGCGCGGGCCGTCGAGCACATCCGACGGACCGGCACACCCGTCATGCTCTTCACCCCGACCTCCGGCAACAAGGGAACGGCGCTGCGCGACGCGGTACTGCGCGCTCTGGAGGCCGGGCTGGCCGATCCCCGGGAACTGCGGATCACGACGCTGGCGCCCCTGTCGAGCCGCTCCAAAATGCGCCGCTCCCGCCTCAGCACCGACAGCGAACTCCAGGCCCTCAACCCTCTGCTGCTCCTCGACGCCGCCCGTCCCGAAGAGGTCAAGACACTTGCCCGTGCCTTTGCGGACGCCTACGCACAGGCGTGGGCGCGTGAAACCGGCGGACGTCTGTGGTTCTCCCTGGAACTGGAGAACTACCTGGTGGCCGACGCCGCCCGGGCCTTCTTCGAGCATCGGTCCGACCCGTGCGACGGCGGCCCTCGGCGGCTGCACGCCCACGCGGTCTCCAGCGCCTTCGGACTTCTCGGCTACCACGCCGGCCGTACGGTCCTGGAGGAGTCCGGAGAGTCCGCGCCGCACAGCAGGCCCGCGTCCTTCCTCGTACAGCACCTGCACACACCGGACATGGTGCTCAACTGGAAGTTCGGCAGCTTCGACCGGGCCAATCTGCCCCGCTACACCGAGGACCCGGCCACCGGGCTGCGGGTTCAGCACGACGACCCGGTCTTCCCGCACGCCGTGCACCGCCTCGACGAGGTGCTCGACCCGACCTTCTACACCCACCGGCCCGCCACCTCCCCGGCCATGAACGACTTGATCGCAAGGTTCGGCGGCGGCGGAATCGTCGTCTCCCTGCAGGAGTGCCTGCAGCGCTACCCGCTGATCGCCGGACAGCTCGCCGACACCGGGGCACGGCTCCCCGACGATCCACGTACGCTCACCGAGTGGTCCCTCGTCATGGCGATGACCGGGGTACTGAACGGAATCGACCGGGGTCTCGTCGACGAGGGCCCGATCGTCGTCCACGGCACGGGCAGTTACGCCGACACCGACTACGAAGCGGTCGGCGAGGCGGACTTCCATGTGGTGCGGTCGGTCGAAGACGTGGCCGCCGCGGTGTGGAAGCGTTGAGCGCCCCGTACCACGTGGTCGTGGTGGGCAGCGGTTCCCTGGCCCGTTCGGTGTGCTGTTCCGTCGCCGGAACAGGATCGGGGCCGCTGCGCGTCACGGTCGTGGCCCGCGACGAGCGGTCGGCCGACGAACTCGCCTATCTGGCCGGAAGCAGGGCCCGGCTGTCGGGCACACCGGTCCTCTTCGACGCCGCGGGAGCCGACACGGGCGGCGACGCCCTGGAGGAACTGCTGGCGCGCACCTCCCCCCAGCTGCTGGTGGTGTGCGCCTCGTCCCAGTCGCCGTGGGAACGCACTCGGCGCCCCAGTGGCTGGACCGACCTGATCGCCGGGGCCGGGTTCGGGCTCACCCTGCCGCTCCAGGCGGAAATCGCCGTACGGGCCGCCCGGGCCGTCACCGACGCCTCACCCGGCACCCAGGTGATCAACGCCTGTTTCCCCGACTCGGTGAACCCGCTGCTGAGGGCCCTCGGGCTACCGGTGCTCTGCGGAATCGGCAACGCCGCTCTGGTGGCGGCCTCCCTCGGCCACGCACTCGGTGTCGGCCCCACACCGCGGCTCAGCGTCCTCGCCCATCATGTCCATCTGCACGAGCCCGCGGAACCCGCCGAGGAGGCACGCGCCTGGCTCGACGGTGAACCCGTCACGGAGGTGAGCCGGCTGCTGAAGCGGCAGCGCAGCACCGACCGGGAACAGCTGAATCTCGTCACCGGGCACACCGCGGCGCTGCTGATCGCCTCGCTGGCGCACGGGCCCGCCCTGCACACCTCGGTGCCGGGCCCGCACGGGCTGCCCGGTGGCTATCCGGTGGCGACAGACGAGGGAACACTGCGCCTCGCCCTGCCGCCGGGCATCACCGAACGGGACGCGATCGACTGGAACCAGCGCGTAGGGGCCCGTGACGGAGTCATCGTCCGGGACGGCCGGGTCAGCTTCACCGGACCGGCCATGACGGCCGTCGCCGCGCACGCGCCCGGCCTCGCGAAACCGTTCCCGGCCACTGCGATCGACGAGGCACGGGCGGAGCTGAAGGCCGTACGGGACCGGTTGCGCCGCCGTGCCGCACGGGGCGGCCGGGAAGCCCCGCCCTCCCGACCGGAGGAGCACCCGCGCCCACGACTGGAGGAACAATGGCGCTGAGTCTGCCGTGGGACGGGCTCGGTTACCGCTGGCGCAACGGCAGCGGAAGAGCCGTCTCCGGTGCCCACCGCGCGGTCGACGCACTACGCAGCATGCGTCTGGACGGTCTCGCATCACACACGGCGACCGGGGAGCTGTCCGTGGGCTGCCAAGGACTCGCGGAGGGCATCCGGCTGACCCTGCCGTTCCTGGAGGAACGGCGCGAGCCGCACGCCGGCCCGGTCGCACGGCGCGTCCCGACCCGGGCCTCCTGGCGGGACGTCGGTGTGACGGGCGGCCCCGATGCACCCGATCTGCTGATCGTCGTGGGTCCCACCGGGAAGGTGGCGCGGCTGCCGACGCGTCACGCGCTGCTGCTGCCGTTCAGACTCTCGCTCCAGGTGCCCGTAGGCCACGGCGTGTCACCGGTGCGGCGCGTCTCGGCGAAGGACCGCGGCCACTACCGCCGACAGCGACAGCGCCGGGACTGGACCCTGGAACGGGCCACCGCGGTGGCCGACTTCGACTACTTCTACGACCGCATGCACCGGCCCACCATGGACCGGCGGCACGGGGCCGCCGCGCGCTCGGAGCGGCGCGGCAGCGCCTACTCGTCCATCTTCCGCAACGGAGCACTGTTCTTCCTGCGGGACTCCGGCAGCCGGGTGGCGGGCATGCTCTGCAGATGGGAGCCGGCACACCGGAAGCTGGTGATCCGGCTGGCCGGAGTGCTCGACGGCGATGTCGCGCACTACCGTTCCGGCGTCTCGATGGCCATGTACATCGAGGTGCTCGAATGGGCGGCACGCCACCGTATGGACGTGGTGGACCTGGGCGGCTGCGAACCGTTCCTCAGCAAGGGAACCTTCCAGTTCAAGCGGAAGATCCACCCTGAAGTCTCGCTCCCGGCCAATCACTGGGCGCAGCAGCGGATCTGGCTCGGTGCGCGCCGCGACAGCGGCCTCCTGCGCGACTTCCTGGTGAGCAACCCGCCGGTCTCCATCGACGGTGAAGGACAGTTGCGGGCCGTGTACTTCCACGACCGTGACCGCTCGCCCCGCGACGACCTGCGCTGGCAGACGCCAGGCCTCGCGGAGCCGCGTTTCGTCCACCTTGACGAGTTCCTCGCTGGTGCTCCTCGCACCGGGCAGGCCCGACGGCGGGAGTACCAGTGACCGGACGAACACCCCCCTGGACCACCGACCGGCCGACCCTCGAACGGGCTCTGCCGGTGGCCGAAGTACTCCGTATCCTCCGGCACGAACTGCGCGACTGCGGCACCCGGATCGACACCGAGCGTGCCCCGTTGGAACCGTTCGTCCTCTCCCGGCGGGCCTACGAAGAGCTGTTCTCCGCCGCGGCAGGGCTGCTGGCGCTGCTCCGCCGTGCGGTGCTGGAGTCGGCACCGACGCGTGCCGGGAGACTGTCGGCACTCGGTCTGGCGCCCGACGGCCACCAGTACCCGCTCTTCAGCGACGACGAGGACTTCGAGGAGCGCTACTGCGCCGCGATGGCACGCCCCGACGTGATCATCGGCGCACAGGGCCCGCAGTTCATCGAGTTCAATGTGAGCGGGGCTTTCGGCGGCCCCGCCGAGACACACCTGCTGACCCGTGTGTGGAACGAGGTGTACGCGCACGGAGGCAAGGGAGACGCGCCGTTCTTCGGCCACGACCCGCTGGCTGCGCGCGCGGCCTTCTTCGAGCGTGTCTGTGACGAAGCCGGGCTGCCGCGCTCAGTCGCTCTGGTCGGCAGCCCCTACGAACAGGACAAAGCCGCCACCTCGCGCTATTACGACATCGAGGTCGACGTTCTGCGGCGCCGCGGTATGCACGCGGAGTTCTTCGAACCGGACCGGCTGCCGCACGGACTCGGCCTCCCGGAGCGGCTCGACTACCCGGTCGGCCTCAGATACTTCGCCACCGCCGACTGGACCGCCCGCGGCCAGTCGCTCGATCCGGTGCGTTCGGTGCTGGCGTCGGGATGCCTCCTGCTGCCGTCGCAGAGCAGCTATCTGCTCGCCAACAAGAAGGTGCTGGCCTGGCTCTCCGAGGGACTTCCCTGGATGTCGGAGACCGACCGTGCGCTCGTAGGCCGTTACGTCCCGTGGAGCAGAGTGGTGCGCGAGACCAAGGCGGAATGGCGGGGACGATACGTCGATCTCCCTGAACTGCTCCTGGCCGGCCAGGAGCAGTTCGTCCTGAAGAAGGCCATCGGAATGATGGGCCGCGAAGTCCTCATTGGCCGGCTCACCACCCCCGCACAATGGGCGGCAACGGTGGAACGCGCCCTCACCGACGAGGACTCGATCGTCCAGTTGTACACGGAGTCGGTCCCGTACGAGTTGGAGATGTGCGACGCTTCGGAAACCACCGCCGAACGTGTCGCCGTCGCTCCCGTCCTCAGCCCCATGCTGTTCGGGGGCCGTCCGGGCGGCTGTTACGCACGCTACTTCCCGTCCGGGGAGAGCGGTGTCGTCAGCGTGTACGGGCAAGGTGCCATGGAGAACGCCGTACTGACGGGAGTGCCGAGGTGACCCAGTCCACGATCGACCACCGAACCGGGCTGCGGCTGAGGCGGCTCACGGGAAGCATCGGCGCGGAGGTCGCCGGCATCGACGTCCGCACGGCGGACGGCTCGACGGCCGAGGCGATCGCCCGGCTCGTCGACGACCACGGGGTGCTGTTTCTGCGCGACCAGTCGACGGACGCGGCGGATCTGACCCGCTTCGCCTCGCTGCTCGGCCCGCTGCTGCCCGCCCATCCCCTCAAGCCCGGGCTCACCGGCCATCCGCATGTGCTGGCCAACCAGACGGGTGGCGTCACGGCGGACGACATCCGCTGCCGCGACCGCTACAACCGGCACGCCACCAACTGGCATGTGGACTGCACCTTCATCACCGACGTCCCGGTCTATTCGCTGCTCCAGGCCGTCACCGTGCAGCCCTTCGGCGGTGACACCCTCTTCGCGGACCTGGCGGGCGCCTACAGCGGCCTGGCAGCTCCGCTGCGGGAGCTTGCCGACCGGCTGAGCTGCATCCACGACGCCAAACTGCTGTACGCGGACTGGCTGTTGCCCGGCCGCGACGAAGAGAGCAGGGAACGGCTGCTCGCCCTGCCCGTCGTCACGCACCCCTTGGTGGCCGTCTCACCGCGGAGCGGCCTCCGATCCCTCGCGCTCAACCCGAACTGCGTGACCGGCATCGAAGGGTTCTCGCAGTTGGAGAGCGACACCCTGCTGGACCTGTTCCTGGCGCACACGCTGGTGCCCGAGCGGACGGTCCGCTGGCAATGGGCCGAGGGCGACATCGCCGTCTGGGACAATGTGCGGCTGCTGCACAACTATGTACTCGATCATGGTTCCGGTGAGCGGCTGATCCAGCGCGCGATGGCGGGCTCGGCCCCGCTCGCCGGACCGGACGGTGCCATGAGCAGGGAACTGCCGCTTTCCTGAACCGCCCGGCAGAAGCAACCAACCAGGACGAAGGACGACGGAGCCGAAGTGACCGCAGCGAAACCCTCCGGGCGCGGACCCCGTATACGCTTACTGGCCGACATCCGGCCGCTGCGGGAATCCGCGGAGTACCGCCGCCTGTGGGCGGGGCAGTCGCTCTCGGCGATCGGCAGCCAGATGACCGCCGTGGCACTGCCCTTCCAGGTCTACGCCCTCACGCACTCCACCCTGGCGGTCGGCGCGCTCGGCTTGACCACGGCCGTTCCGCTGATCGTCGTCGGAATGCTCGGCAGTACGCTGGCCGACGCCTTCGACAGGCGCAAGCTCGTCCTGGTCACCAGCGCGGGCCTCGCCGTCGTGGCTCTCCTGCTGGTTACGCAGGCCGTGCTCGACGTGCGTCACCTGGGACTGCTTTACACCCTCTCGACCGTGCACTCCTGTCTGTTCGCGATCGACCAGCCCGCCAGGCGGACCTTCATCCCCCGGCTCCTGCCACCGGATCGTCTGCCTGCCGCCGGTGCCCTGTCGCAGATCTCCTTCCAGGCCAGCATGACCGTCGGACCGCTCGTCGCCGGTGTCGTCATCGCGACCGCCGGCCTCGAAGCGGCGTATCTCCTCGACGCCGTCACCTTCCTCGCCGGCCTCTACGCTGTGCTCCGGCTCCGCGCGATGCCCCCGGCGAACGGCGGCCAAGGGCCCGGACTGGGCGCGGTGGCTGAGGGGCTGCGCTTCGCCCGCCGGCATCCGCTCATCGCGGCTGTCTTTCTCGTCGATCTGAACGCGATGGTGCTCGGCGCACCTCGGGCCCTGTTCCCGGCGTTCGCCGAGGCCCGTTTTGACGGTGGCTCACAGACGCTCGGTCTGCTCTACGCGGCACCGGCCGTCGGAGGCGTGCTCGCCTCGGTGTTCTCCGGCTGGCTGGGGCACACACGCCGGCAGGGCAGGGCGATGCTGGCAGCGGGCGTGGTGTGGGGCGCGGTACTCATCGGATTCGGTCTCAGTACAGCCCTGTGGATGGCGCTGCTCATGCTGATGGCCGCCGGTGCCTGCGATGTGGTCTCCGATGTGTTCCGCTCGACGGTGCTCCAGGTCAGCACACCCGACCAGCTGCGGGGCAGGCTGAGCGGACTCGATTTCGTGGTGAGTGCGGGTGGTCCGCGACTGGGCGAGGTGAGGGCGGGCGCCGTAAGCCAACTCACCTCGCCTGCCATCGGCGCCGTCAGCGGCGGAATCTCCTGTGTCATCGGGGCGGTGATCCTCGCTTGCACCTTCCCGGCACTGCGGCGCTACGACGCCCGATCCGCCGGAAGCACCACGGCCAACGGAGACAGCAGCGGCACGACTGCCGGAGAGACGGACACCGAAGTACCCGCCCAGAAATGACAGGCGGCCGACAGCGAAGGCATCCACGATCGGTCCCCCCACACTCGCCAGACCGCCCATGAAGTCACCAGGACCGACGCCCGCCCGAACCTCATCATCGCGCCCTACCTGGTGACGCGGGTACCACGGGCGAGTAGTTGGCGCGTCATTTCCAGGCCCAGTCCGGTGCTCACCCCGGTGATGAACCAGACCTTGTCGGTGACGCGGCCGCCAGTGATCTCTGCCGCGGGCTCGGTGGCGTTGACGGCGGTGCTGCTGTTCATGGCGCTCTCTTTCCGGATCGTGCTCCGGCCAGTATCAAACAGGTGCGCGGGACGGGCCGCCTCAACTGCCCGCCGAGGGTTCAAGCGGCCACAGTGTCCTCGTGAGCGTTCGGCCCTCTGGCTGCCCGGCCCGGGGCCGCTGCCCATGCGGGCTCGGGCCGGGCATGGGCAGGGTGGTCACGCGTGGGCCATGCCACCGTCGACGACGAGGGTCTGGCCGGTCATGTGGGACGCGTCGTCGGAGACGAGGAAGGCCAGGGCTCCGGCGACGTCGCTGCCGCGGCCGACGCGTTTGAGGGCCTGGGCGCTGGCGGCGATGCCGGGGAAGAGGTCGGCCCAGCCCTCTTCCTGGGTGCCGGGGGTGACCACGGCGCCGGAGGCGATCGTGTTGACGGTGATGCCCCAGTCACCGGCCTCGGCGGACAGTGCGCGGCCGAAGGCGATCATGGCGCCCTTGGAGGTGATGTAGGCGAGCATGCCGGCCATGGGCATGAAGAAGGAGGTGGAGCTGATCTCCACGATGCGGCCCCATCCGAGTTCCTTCATGCCGGGGACGAAGGCGCGGCTGACCAGGAAGCTGCCGCGGACGTTGGTCGCCTGGACGCGGTCCCACTCCTCGACGGTGACGTCCAGGATGCCGGCGCCGGGCATGAGGCCGGCGTTGTTGACGACCACGTTGACCGTGCCGAACGCCTCGGCCGCCTTGGCGCGCAGCAGTTCCACGCCGTCCTCGGTGGACACATCTGCCACGACGCCGACGGCCTTGCCTCCGGCCTTCTCGATCAGGCCGACGGTCTCGCTGACATCGGTAAGGCCGTTGACGACGACGGAAGCGCCGTCGGCGGCGAGGCGCAGGGCGAGGTCCTGGCCGATGCCGCGGCCGGCACCGGTCACCACCGCCACCAGGTCGTTACGGGTGTTCGACATGATTGCTCCCACGGGAGTGTGATGGTTGCTGCGGACAGGCGGGGCGGTCAGGCGTTGATCGCGGGGAAGCGGTACTCGGTCCGGTCGCGCTTGGTGTAGAGCTGCCAGTACGTCTCGGCGAGTTCGTCGGGATCGAGGACGTGCAGGCCGGTGACACCACCGGTGACGGCGGCCAGGTCCTCGGGCGTCATCGCGTGGTAGGACTCGCTGTTCTTGATCAGTGCGGCCAAGGTGGAGACGCCCACGTAGACGCCGGCGCCGGCGACCTCTCCGTGCAGGGAGTGGACGAAGTTGCGGATGGCCGACATGGCCGGGCCGATGCCGCTGATGTGCGGCTGCGGGTCGGCGGCGGTGAATCCGCCGGTGACGATGAAGCCGCCGTTGCCGCGTTCGGTCATCTCGGGCAGAACGGCGTGGGCGATCTCCACCGGGGTGAGCAGGAACAGGTTGACCAGCGGCGCCAAGCGGGCGGCGTCCAGTTCGGCGGCGGGAATGAAGGCGGTGCCGCCTGGCAGCGGCTGGTACGAGACGACGTCGATGCGGCCGAAGCGCTGGCGGATGGCATCGATGACCGGGCGGGCGTTGGCCGGATCGGACAGGTCGGCCGGGAAGGAAGCTGCCTCGATGCCTTCCGCGGCGAGCTCTTCGACCATCGCCTGGAGCCGCTCGGCTCGGCGGGCGACAAGCGCGACGCGGAAGCCTTCCTTGCCGAAGCGGCGGCCGAGTGCGGTGCCGAGACCGCTGCCGGCGCCGAAGACGGCGACAACCTGGGACATGGGTGTTTCCTCACTGTGTTACGGGTGCCGTCGACCGGGCGGCCGACGGAGACGAGGCCGATCCGGCGCGAGCCTCCCGGCCGGGGACGGATCAGCGGTACGTGCCCCGAACCGCGCCGATCAGGTTCGGCGGGCCCGTGGCCCCGTCCCGGATCTAGGCAGGGAAGTCGATGGACCGGGCGAGCTCCTGGCCGGCGTCGACCTCTTCGAGTCGCCCGATGAGCGCGGCCCGGATGGCCGCGTGGGCGTCGCTGCCCAGGGCGACGCGGCGCGGCGCGGGCTCGGTGCCGGCGGAGTCGATGATGGCGGCCGCCACCTTGACCGGGTCGCCGGGAGCTTCGGCGGTGAGGTTGCCGACGGCCTGGACGGCCTGGTGCACCTGTCCGACCGGGGTGCCGGCATAGACCGGCAGCGGCTCGGCGACGCTCAGGGAAGCACCGAATCCGGTGCGGATCACACCCGGCTCGATCATGGTGACGCCGATACCGAACGGGGCCACCTCGCCGACCACGGACTCCAGGAAGCCCTCCAGACCCCACTTCGAAGCGTGGTACATGCTGGCGCCCGGACCGGAGATATGCGCGCCCATGGTGGAGGTCTGGATGAACCGCCCGCCGCCCTGGGCACGCAGATGCGGGACGACCGCACGGAAGAGCTGGATCGGCGCGGTCATGTTCAGCGCGATCTGCTCATCGATCGCCTCGTCCGACAGTTCCTCGGCCGCGCCGACCGCGCCGCGCCCGGCGTTGGAGAAGATCACATCCACGCGGCCCAGCTCGGTGAACGCACGCCCGACGACCTCACGGAGCGCAGGGGTGTCGGTGACGTCCAGCGCCGCCGTCCACAGCTGCCCTGGGTACCGCTTCTTCAGGTCGTCCAGAACCTCGGGCTTGCGCGCTGTGGCGGCGACACGGTGCCCCGCCTCCAGCAGCTGCTCGACGACCGTCCGCCCGATACCGGCCGACGCGCCGGTGACAAACCACGTCTGTGCTGTCATGACCGCTCCTTAATCCAACTAGTTGGTTGCAACGCAAACGTACGCCACCGCCCCTCCACCGTCAAACCATCCAGTTGGATTTATTACGGCCCGCCAAACCGCCGCCCAGGAATGCAACTGTCTGGTTGGTTTACTCTTACGGGATGGGATACGACTCCGCCGCCACCCGCGCCCGGCTGCTCGACGCCGCCTTCGACGAGTTCGTCCGCGTCGGGCTCGCCGGCGCTCGCGTGGACCGCATCGCCGTCGCCGCCTCCGCGAACAAGCAGGCCATCTACGCCTACTACGGCTCCAAGGACGCGCTGTTCGACGCCGTGCTCGCCGACCGGCTGACGGTCCTCGCCGACATGGTGCCCTTCACCCCCACCGACCTGCCCGGCTACACCGGCGCCCTACTCGACGCGCTGACCGCCGACCCCGGGCTGCTGCGCCTCACCCAGTGGAAGGCTCTGGAACGCCCGGGCGCCTCACACCTGGAGCGGGAAGCGCACGTCACCAAGGCCACCGAGATCGCCGAAGCCCACGGCGTCAGCGTCGAGGCCGGGATGGACATCCTGATGCTCGTCGTCGTGGCCGCCCAGGCCTGGGCCACCACGGCGCCCGAGATCCGCAACCCGAACGGCGCCGACGAGACCGCCCGCCTCGTCCGGCACCGGGCAGCCATGACCAAGGTCGTCCAGGCCGCCATCGACGCCACGCTGCCCGCGACCACCTGACACGGACCCTGGCGACCCGAGGTCGAGGTCGGTCCCGTACAGCGCCCGGACCGGGATACGGGCAGTTCAGGCGCCCGAGTGGATGTGCGCGGCCCACAGCGAGGGCAGCCGGGGGGGGCGGCGCGGCGCAGTTCGGACACGGCGGTGTGCAGGGCCCGCGCCGGATCGGGCGAACGGCCGCTGGGAGAACCGGTGGTGGTGTTCCCCGGCGACAAGTGGTCGTAGAACGAGGCGGCCAGTCCCGCGGCCGAGAGGTCGTTGACCTCCCACAGGGTGCCGATCACGTGGGGGAATCCGGCGAGTTGGAGGGCGGCGGCGAGGTGGACGGCCTCGTCGAGGAGGTCCGCCGCCCGGGTGGTGGCGGTGGTACAGGCCGACAGGTAGGCCAGGAAAGCCCGGTCCAGGTCGATGGTCGTGAGGTCCGCCACGGTGAGTGGTGCGGTGGCGTGGTCGGCCAGCAACAGGGAGCTGCGGGACGGGTCGGTGTGGTCGGTGGTGGCGTGGCAGGCGAAATGGGCCACGGCCCGTCCGGGCAGGTCGGCGAGCACGGCCGCGCGCCGCGGAGCGGGGTGCCGGCCTTCTCCGCGGCTTCGCCGGTTGCGTAGCAGGCTGCTTCGGGCAGGTGCCGGCGCACAGCGGCGGTCTCGGTGACCGCGTGGCGCAGGTCGCGCAGTTCCCGGGGCCCCGGGGTGACGGGCATGGACACGAACAGCGCCGGGTGGGGTGAGCGGGGGCCGCTCCTGCTGCGGGCGTGGCGCAACGCCCGGATGGTGGGGACGTACGAGGGCACGGCGTGGTCCAGCAGGCTCTCCCCGCCCGGTGTGCCGGCGGCGTGCAGGGGCAGCATGCCGAGCAGTCCGCCGGGCGCCCACCACACACGGGGCAGGGGGCTGCCGGGAGGGGGCGGGGAGTGCAGGCCCAGTGCCTTCAGGACGGGGAGGACGGCGTCGGTCCACAGTTCGGCCAGGGTCTGGCTGAGTCGGTCCTGGGCAGCCGGCCGCCTTGCGCTGGGGACCTTCCGGTCGGAGGTGGTGCGCAGGGCTTGGCCCCCGGGTGGCAGCCGCGCCCTCAATCGATGCGAAACCCTCGACGCCGAGCCGGTAGTTGGGCGTCACCACAATGACGCCGCCCCGGGCCAAGTGGGGGGCGTCGAACTCCGGGAGATGGACGCGCCGATCACGTAGCCGACACCGGGTGTCCACACGACCACGGGGAGACCCGCCCCCGCTGCCGGCTCAGGTGACCAGACGTTGACTGTCAACCCGCCGTCACCCGCCGTCACCCGTGCCGGCGCGTCCACACCGGACACGCTCGACTGCGGAGGAGGCGGGCCGTACGGCACTGCCGGCCGCACGCCGTCCCAACGCCGCACCGGCCGAGGTGCGGCGAAACGGAGTGCACCGACCGGCGGCTCGGCGAACGGGATGCCGCGGAAGACGGCCGCCCCGCCTCCCGCCCCCCGTACGGACTTCGGGCCCGGACCCGGACGGCCCGGACGCGGTGACAGTCACCGCTGCTTCCTCTCGGGCAGATCACGCACGGTGAGGTGACTCCCCCGGCAAGGCGCGACGCCACCGCACCATCGGGACCAGCGCGCTCGTTGCACTCGACATCTGCGGGACACGTTGCGGCCGACCCGCCCCGGGAGCAGGCGAGGCCCGGCGGTCAACGGTCAGCTGGGCTGACTGGTGGGCATGATCGTGACCTGCTGAAGGTTCACCCGTGGCGGCAGGCCGGCGATGAACCCGATGGTCTGCGCGATGTCCTGGGGCGTGAGCCACTCCATCGTTTCTTTTGAGCCTTCCAGCCACTGAAGCGCGCCGTCGTCGGTGACGTGGCTCTGGAGCTCGGTGCCGACAATGCCCGGCTCGATCGCGGACACACGTACGTTCTTCGCACCCAGCTCGACGCGCAAGTGGCGGGAGAGGTGGGTGACGTAGGCCTTGGTGGCGGAGTAGACCGCGAAGTTCGGGAAGATGTTCTGTGCCGCGATCGACGAGGTGTTGATCAGGTCGGCCACCCCGCGCTCGGCCGCGGCCTTCACCAGCTGGGGTGTGAACGCGCCGATGGCGTTCATCAGCCCGGTGACATTGAGGTCGATCTGGTGCTGCCACTGGTCTGCGGACCGTTCCTCGATCGGGGCGGGCAGCATGACGCCCGCGTTGTTGAACAGCAGATCCGCGCCGCCCAGCTCGGCCATCACGCGGTCGGCCGCCGCCTGCACCGCGCCAGCAGCCGTCACGTCTGCGGCGATGGCCACCGCGGTGCCACCGGCCTTCTCGATCCGGGCGACCAGGTCGTCCAGCCGGTCCGCGCGCCGTGCCAGCACCACCACGGTGGCGCCCAGCTCCGCCAGGTGCTCGGCCGACGCCTCACCGATACCGCTCGACGCGCCGGTGACCACAGCGACCCGGCCGGTCAGAGGCTTGGCAGCAGATTCCGTCGACATGGTGTACCTCTTCCAGGAGAGAACGGAGGGGACCCGGAACCGGTTCTCACCGGCCCCGCATCCAGCACACCACTGCAACACCCCCGTACATCCGCTCCGAGCGGGCCCTGCACGGGCAGGTACTCAGGAAACAGGTACCGACAGGGCCACCCAGCGCCGGGCACGGCGTGTGCGGCACGCTCAGACTGGGTGCATGGACCGCAGCAGCGAGCTGGCCGACTTCCTGCGCACACGCCGTGCCGGGATCACTCCGGACCAGGCAGGACTGCCCGCCGACGGGCGTGCGCGCCGGGTGCCGGGGCTGCGCCGTGACGAGGTCGCCCGTCTGGCCGGAGTCAGCACCGAGTACTACACGCGACTCGAACAGGGCCGTGGGGGAAACCCGTCCCCCGAGGTTGTCGAAGCCCTCGCTCAAGCGCTCAGGCTCGATGCGGCGGAACGCGAACACCTCGTAGACCTCCTGGCACGCCCCACCCCGGGGCGCCGCGCCCCCAGCAGCCCGCAGCGGGTCCGCCCCGGCCTGCACCTCATGCTCCACACCCTCGATCACGTGCCCGCGTTCATCCTCGGGCGACGCACCGATGTCCTGGCCTCCAACCGCCTCGCCCGCGCGATCCTGACCGACTTCGACGCTCTCCCCGTAACCCGCCGCAACCTCGCCCGCTACTACCTGCTGGACCCGGCGGCCCGCGAACGGGTCGGCGACTGGGACCGGATCGCTGCCGAGACCGTCGCCATACTGCGCCTCGAAGCCGGCCGCTACCCCCACGACCGGCAACTCGCCGATCTCGTCGGCGAACTCACCCTCCACTCACGGGAGTTCAGCACCTGGTGGAACGACCACCGCGTGCTGCGCCGCACCCACGGCACCAAGCACTATCACCATCCGCTCGTCGGCGACCTGCACTTCGCCTACGAGTCCTTCCAGGCGCCCGGTGACACCGACCAGACCATGTGCGTCTACAACGTCGAACCCGGATCTCCCACCGCCGAGGCCCTCCAACTCCTCAGCAGCTGGACCGCCGCCCAGCACAACACACCCGCCCTGCCGTCGGACCTCCGGTGACCGAACCCCGAATCCAACCGCCACGCCCACTTGGCCGGCCTGCCCCCGGCACCGACCACTGCTGCACAGCGTTGCACTCGACGCCTGCGAGCATCATGGCTTCGAAGACGGACGGCTGTCCGCGGCGCCCGATGCTCCGTGCCCAGGGTCCTTGCCGACGCGGCCGACCACCCAAGCGACGCGACGGTCATCCCGAGACCGGCCATCGCAATCCGTTAGCAGTCCGGCTGCGGCGTTCATGTTCGCTCCAGTGTCGAATGGACCGCTGACACCCGAACGGTCTGCCAAGGCTCGCGCGGCCCGGCCGACTCCGCCTGGACGACCGATGGCAAGGGGTCGGTGGTCACCGCGATGCGCGGGCCGCCTCCGCTGCCTCCCGGACGTCAGGGTGCGGGTCACCGGCGAGGGTGTCCAGCAGCTCGGGGACCCCAGGGGTGGACCAGCGGGCGACCGCCCACACCAGTTCCTCCCGCACCCCGGGGTCGGGGTGGGCGGCGAGGCGGCTCACCTGGGCGAGCGGGCCCCGTCGACGCATTCCGAACCAGTGCAGTGCCTCCCGCAGCGCGGCTGGGTCACCGGGGTCACCAGCTGCTGCGACACGGGCGAGCAGCACCCTGGCGGGTGGCGGCGGACCATCGAGCGGATGCGGCAACCGCTCACGCAGACGCCGCGCCCCGAACCCGCCGCGCACCCGGCACCCGAAACAAGTACAGGGGCGCACACCGTGCGCGTCCGGCAGGTACCGCCAGCCCGCCACTTGCGGAGCGGCGCGGACCCGGTGCACTTCACGCGGCCGGATCGCCCGGGGTACGAACACTTCCCACCCACGCGGATCCTCCAGAGCCGAGATCCGCCGTACCGCCTCTGACGCGGAAACGGTGGCCTGGGCGTTCCGCGCCCGGTCGGTATAGCGTCCGACCAGCACGTGCTGAGCGTCGTCCAGCCGTACGTGAACGGCCACGAGCCCACCTCGGCTACCGAAACGGGCCAGCTCACGCAGCCATTGGTGGGTGAGGGTGTGCAACGGCAGCACCGGGAAACAGTAGACTCCGCGCACACTGCCCTGCCCGTGTCCGGCAGCCCGGATCCCGGACCGTCGGACGCGTGGAGCGTTCGCTGCTGAGGTCAAGTGCACGAACATCGCCATGTCCTGGGATGCTAGGTGATCGATTCCACGGTCGGCTGCGCACATGGGCCGAGGGTGTCCAACGTCGCTGTGTGAAGGCGTAGTTGAACATGTCGGCGGGTGGACCCGTCTGAAGTCGGACCACAGACAATGCCCTGTTATCACCTGGATCGGCTCCGCTGCCGGACGGCAGGCTCGCTGCCATGGACATCACACAGACCACCGACACATCCACCACCGCCGCCCTGGGCCTGCTGGCCGGCAAGGTCGCCTTCATCACCGGTGCCGGTCGCGGTATCGGCGCCGCCGCGGCGAGGCTGTTCGCCCGGGAGGGCGCCCGGGTGCTGCTCGCGGCCCGGACGGAAGCAGAACTCAAAGCGGTCACCGAGGAAGTCCGGGCGGCAGGCGGCACTGCGGACTACGCGGTGTGCGACCTGGCCGACAGCGTCAGTGTCCGTGCCGCTGTCGACCGCACCGTGGCCCTGTACGGCAGACTCGACATCGCCTTCAACAACGGCGCGACCAACCTGCCACCCGGCCCGATGGATCAGGTGCAGGAGTCCGACTTCGACCAGGTATACGCCGTGAACCTCAGAGGCACCTGGGCGGCCATGGCCGCCGAGGTCGCCGCCATCCGGTCCACCGCCGGCACGGGTGCCATCGTCAACAACTCATCCGTGGGCAGCCTCGGGGGCAACCCCATACTGCCTGCCTACGGGGCGATGAAGCGGGCGGTCAACAGCCTGACCGAGTCGGCGGCAGTCACGTACGGCCCGGAAGGCATCCGCGTCAACGCCATCGCCCCCGGCACCACGCTGACCGAAATGATACGCGCCTGGAACGACAGCTCACCCGGCATCGTCGACCAACTCAACGCCCACACCCCGTTGCGTCGCGCGGCCGACCCTGAGGAGATCGCCCAGGCCGCCGCCTGGCTCCTCAGCGACCGCGCCTCCTACGTAACCGGAACGGTCCTCCCGGTCGACGGCGGCATGCAGGCAGCCTGAGCCGGCGCTCCGGCGGTGAGCATGACCCTGTGGTGCCCGAACCGGGCGACCAGGCCAGGGCTGAACAACAGACTCGCCTACATCGTGCGAGTCGCGTACGCACAGCGTCGTACGCGCACGATGCTCACCGATCTCTCCTCCGGCGCCGAGGCGCTGACCGCGGAACAGCAAAGCCCGCACCCCGGGCCGGGGTGCGGGCCTCTCGCTCAACGGCGCGCGCCGCGCTCAGGATAATTTCAGCGGCAGTTCTTTCAGCGCCCGGACGGAGAGGTTGTCGTGCCAGGTCTCCTCCTTCTGGCGAGTGAACGAGGATGTTCTTTTCAGGAGTTCACTGAATACGATCTCCGCCTCCAGGCGTGCGAGATTCGCTCCGGGACAGGCGTGTATCCAGTCGCCGAACGCCAGGTGGGAAGTCGGGTTCCTGTGGATGTCGAATTTTTCCGGGTCGGGGAAAATATCGGGATCATGGTTGGCCGCGCCGGTCAGGAAGAAGACCAGGTCTCCTGCGCGGATATGTTTTCCGTTCAGTTCCAGGTCCGTCGTTGCCATGCGCGAAAGCCGCTGGACGGGACTTTCGATGCGCAGCATCTCTTCTACAGCAGCAGGTATCAGATCCGGTTGTTCGCGCAGGACGTTTCGCTGATCAGGGTGGCGCATCAGGAGAAGCAGTCCGTTGCCCAGCAGGTTGGTCGTCGTCTCAAATCCGGCAAACACCATCATCATGCATGTCGCCGCCACCTTTTCCGTGGTGGCGGAGGGATCAGCGAGCAATGTGCTGATCATGTCGTTGCGGGGGTCACGACGGCGCCGCTCTATGATTTCCTTCAGGAATTCATTCGCCTGGCTGATACTGCGAAGAGCTTCGGCAGCAGTGGGAAGATAAGTGGCGGGAGGGGTACCGAAGAAGGCCACGATATCCACGGCGCAACGCTTCAGGAGGTCAAGACCGTCACGCGGAACGCCGATGATCTCGGACACCACGAGGAGCGGCACCGGGACGGCTAACTGGTCGACCGCGTCCATCGTGCCGTCCCTGAGAGCACCGTCGAGGATCTCCTGAACCGTCCTGGTCACCAGAGGGCGAAACGACCTGATGATCCGCTGGTGAAGCGCGCTGGTCACGGGCTTGCGTACGGAGGCGTGACGCGGAGGGTCGGCCATCAGGGGCCACGCCCCCAGCATCGCCGCCAGGGACTCGAACTGGGCCCGGGAATTTTCGGGAAACTGGTTGATCCGAGGAGTAATGCGGTCCGCCGAAATAGCGGGGTGGGCGAGACCGGTGACGACGTCGTCGTAGCGGGTGACCAGCCATGCGTTGAGCTGAGGGCTGAAGTGGACGGGATCCGACTGGCGCATCCGTCTGAGCGTCGGATAAGGATCCTCACGGAATTCAGGTGTCAGCAGGTCATACATCAGGAAGGCATCCTTTTGATGGGTTCGGCGCTACGGAAGGGGTACGGCGGGGAGGGGCTCACGTGTCTTCCCGGGAAACTTGCCCGTCGAGGCAGTACGCTGCCGTGCCGACATGAGCGAGGGTATTTCCAGGGTATTTACAGGCGCGTCCGTTTACGCAGGAGGATTCTTGCGCCAGACCAGGGTGGTATCGGTTTGGCCGATTCTGCCGCTGATCTTCAGTAGTTCCGCGGCTGCCGACCGAATGAGCGACGCCTCACGGATGACCGAAACCCCTGGAACGGTCGGCTCCATGCCGACCATGACGTGGTGGGTGATCTCCCGGCCCTTGATGGTGAAACGCCCGCCGTAGGCTACGAACGACCAGCCGAACAGACTTTCCGGGGCCTGCACAAGGGCAGACATATGACCACTGTCGGTATAAGTAAGGAGCCCCAGCACGCCGGGAAATTCGGTTCGCATCACGCCGGCGGCTCCGGACACCTCAAGAGCGTCCAAGGACCACGAGCCCACCAGACGTAGAGTCGTCAGCTTTTCATCGTCAGCCATGCGCCCCCCGCATTCGCCTGCATTTCGCGTGGCTGATCCAGTCCACGCAATCGAAGAATTTGATGTACCGGTGAGCCCATCGCGCGAACTCAACTACGATAAGGGCATATCAGCCGGATTTTCAGCCACCGCGGACAAATGGCTAATTTTCGATCAGGGTCCCAAGACAGAGCTGATGATCCTCGGGCGGCGAGACGGGGTGCCCCGCCTGCTCGCTGTGAGGCGACTGTGCCGGCCAGGGTGCCGCGCCGGGTGCTGCGGAAATTGTGAGCGCGGCCTGTCAGCGGCATCGGCGGGTGTTGAGCCGGGCGGCCTGGCGCGTCAGGTGGTCGCGTTCGGCGAGGTTGGGTGCCTTGTGGGCCGCTTCGGCGTACAGCCGTGCCGCCGTCGCCAGGTCGCCGTCGCGCTCGTGGAGGTACGCCGCCACCGCGGTGTGGCGGGGCAGAGAGGCGTCCAGCGCCGCGAGCGCCGCCAGGCCGGCGCGCGGTCCGTCGGCCTCCCCGACGGCCACCGCGCGGTTGAGCCGGACGACCGGGCTGTCGGTCAGGCGCGTGAGCTCGTCGTACCACTCGACGATCTGCACCCAGTCGGTCTCCTCGGCAGTGGGTGCGTCGGCGTGGAGTGCCGCGATGGCGGCCTGAGCCTGGAACTCGCCCAGCCGGTCGCGGGCGAGGGCCGCCTGGAGGATCCCGATGCCCTCGGCGATCAACGCGGTGTCCCACCGGCCGCGGTCCTGCTCGGCGAGCGGCACCAGGCTGCCGTCGGACGCGGTCCGGGCGGCACGCCGGGCGTGGTGCAGCAGCATGAGGGCGAGCAGCCCGGCCACCTCGGGGTGGTCGACCTGGGCCGCGAGCTGCCGGGTGAGCCGGATGGCCTCGGCGGCGAGGTCGACGTCGCCGGAGTAGCCCTCGTTGAAGACGAGGTAGAGAACGCGCAGCACGGTGGCGACGTCGCCGGGCCGGTCGAAGCGCACGCCGGAGACGGTGCGCTTGGCCCGGCTGATGCGCTGCGCCATGGTCGCCTCGGGCACCAAATAGGCTTGGGCGATCTGGCGGGTGGTCAGCCCGCCGACGGCGCGCAGCGTGAGCGCGACCGCCGATGCCGGGGTCAGCGAGGGGTGGGCGCACAGGAAGTAGAGCTGGAGCGTGTCGTCCACCGCGGGCGCCGGCCCGGGCGCCGGCTCCTCCTCGACGCGGTCCTCACGCCGGCGGCGGGTGGCGTCGGCACGCGCCGCGTCGAGGAACTTGCGCCAGGCCACGGTGACCAGCCAGCCCTTGGCATCCCGCGGCGGGCCGGCCGCCCAGACCCGGAGCGCCTCGACCAGAGCGTCCTGCACGGCGTCCTCGGCCGCCGCGAAGTCGGCTCCGCGGCGGACGAGGACGGTGAGCACACTCGGCGTGAGGCTCCTCAGCAGGACCTCGTTCACTGCGGAGGTCACTCCGTGACGGTGGGATGCACGCCCAGGAACGGGCGAAGCTCCAGCCACTCGTGGATGGGCTCGCCGCCTGCCCCGGGGGCGGCCGACAGCTCACCGGCCAGTTCTACGGCCCGTTCATGGCTGTCGACGTCGATGATCATCCAGCCGGCGATGAGGTCCTTGGTCTCCGCGAACGGTCCGTCGGTGACCGGCGGACGCCCCTCGCCGTCGTAGCGGACCCATTCTCCCTCGGGGGCGAGCGCCTGGCTGCCGACGAACTCTCCGGTCTTCTCCAGCCGGGCCGCGAAGTCGTTCATGTACTGCACATGCGCCGAGATCTCCTCCGGGCTCCACCGGTCCATCGGCACGTCGTTGACCGAAGCCGGGGCGCCGCGGTAGTGCTTGAGCAGCAGGTACTTGGCCATCGTGGTTCTCCTCAGTGCTCGTGCGACCCATTGTGGTCGCCTTCACCCCTGGGACGGAGCCGGACCCGGTTTCTCGACATCGCCGTCCGATTTTTTTTGGGCTCTCGTGGATGAGCCTGGTTTTGGGCTCTCGTGGATGAGCCCGGGTGAGCCGGCTCGCGGTGTCCGGGTCCACGGCGTGGCGCGAGGGCGAGACGGAGCGAGGGGGCTGGACCCGGCGGTACGTCTTCGACTTCGCCCTCACGGCTGACGAGGTCGCGACGATCGACGCGATCGACACCGGGGTACGCGGCGGGCCCGACCCTGATGCGGTGGGGCCCGGCGACTTCAGCCAACTGATCGTTTCAGAATGAGATTGTTCGGCTGCGAAAGCCGTGGTCAGGTATCAAGGCGCTGAAGTACCTGTGTGAACTCTTCGCTCTCAACATGGAGGCGCTGGTGGCCGAGCGCCGCCCCGACCGGCCGGTACCGTCGATGGCCGGTACCGCCGTGATCGGGGCGGTTGTGCGTCTGCCGGCTGCCGCCATCGAGGTGGGCCGGGGCCTGTCCTCGATGACGGCATCCTGGCCGGCACCGCCTAGTGTCTGCTGCCGGCCTGACGGCCCGGCCTTACTTCAGGTGTCGGTCCAAGAACCGGTTCCCGTCCTCCAGCTCGAACCACGGGGTGCCGGTGTGTCCGCCCGGATTGGCGTGCAGCGTCTTCTCCTTGCTGCCGAAGGCGTCGAACAGGTCCAGGGCCCGCTGGCGAGGATTCCCTTCGTCGTCCCACTGCAGCAGGAGCAGCAGCGGAACGGTGATCTGCCGGGCCTCCTCGCGCTGGGCGCGGGGCACGTACCCCCCGGCGAAGAAGCCTGCGGCCGCGATGCGCGGCTCGGCCACCGCCAGCCGGATGCCGAGGGCCATCCACCCCGAGTATCCGACCGGGCCGCCGATCTCGGGCAGCTGAAGGAGGGCGTCCAGGGTGGTCCGCCATTCCGGGACCGCGGTTTCGACCAGCGGGCCGACGAGGGACTCGAAGATCTCGTCGACCGGCTCGCCAGCCTGCATCGCCCGGCGGAGGTCGGCGCGGGCCTGTTCGTCGGCGGCGGAACGGGGCCGGTCACCGCACCCGGCGGCGTCGATGGAGACCACCGCGTAGCCGCGCGCCGCGGTGTACCGGGCCCGGGCCACCAGCCGGGGTTCCGCCTTGGGCAGGCCGTTGTTGTGGGCCATCAGGACCAGTGGGGCCGATGCGGCGGACTCAGGCGTCCACAGGGTGCCGGGGATCTCGCCGAGGGTGAATTCGCGTTCGAGGACGCCGTCATCGAGGCGCTGTTCGGAACTGAATTGCATGGTCGTGCCTTTCGGGAGTGCGCTTGAACGGCGCTCCCGGACGACCTATCGCCCGACCGTGACCCCGGAGGGGAGCACCCATGTCGATACTGCGTTCACGGGTACCACCTCCTCGTTCTCTCGCACGGCCTCCGGAAAGCTAGCAGTGGTCGCCGTGGTCCGCCAACGGGTTTTCGCGGAGGCTCCGTGACCGGATGCCACGGAGCCACTCGCCTCAAGGCCAAGGCCGTGCAGTCAAGGGCTTCGGGCCTGTGACGTGAACGCAGCTTCCCGAGTGGGGGCCTTCCGGCACGCTTCCGGCCATGAACGGTGATCTTGTGGCCGATGACCTGGGGACCCGCGTGGCCCCCCCTGCTGCCACAGCGGTGGCGGGTTGCTCCGGCGTCACGGCCTGGCGCCACCTGCGGGACCGGACCTAAGCCGGGATCTGGCCCCGGCCGCACGCCGCCCTGTTCGCCGGGCTGCGGGCCGCCGGCCTACTGGAGATGGACAACCGCGCCGACGACGGCTCGCATCCCCCTGCTCGACGTCATTCCCCGCATCCGCGGCCGAGGCGGGGGTCCCCGACAACGACCCAAACGACCCAAGTGGCCGTTCGCCGACCGCAGCTACGACTTCGACAAGTACCGACGGCTCCGCCGCGGTTGCGGGATCACCCCGAAGATCGCCCGCCGGGGTGCCCCACACGGCTCCGGCCTGAGCAAGACCCGTTGGGTGGTGGAGCGGCGTTTCGCCTGGCTCCACGAGGGCCTCCCCGAACTCGCCTGCTCCATCATCTACTTGAGGCGACTACGCACCACACTCCGAAGCGATCAGTAAGTCGCCGCATCACACCTCGCTCCGGTGTCGCACGCGAAGCCGTAACGGCATCGGTGGCCACGCTCGAACCTTGATGGCCCACCCCGCCAGGCCCGGCCCGGCCCGGGATACAGAGTTGTCCGCCGAACTCAGCGCTTGATCCGCCACAGGCCTCGTAGACTTGCCGTCATGAGTCGCTGGGCAGAGCTGACCGACGGGACGTCCGGGGAGGAGTACGCCGCGCGGTTCGCGGCCCTGGCCGACAGCGGTATGGACACGCACGGTGAGGCACGGTTCTGTGCCGCGCTTGTGCCGGCCGGGGCGCGGGTGCTGGACGCGGGGTGCGGCACCGGGCGGGTCATGATCCGGCTCGCGGCGCTCGGGTACGACTGTGTCGGGGTGGATCTTGATGAGTCCATGCTGGCGGTGGCACGTAGGGAGGCCCCGGGGCTGTGCTGGGTCCGGGCCGACCTGGCGGAGTTCGACCCGGCCGCAGTCGATATCGCCGCGGACTTCGATCTCGTGGTCGCCGCTGGCAACATCTTCCCACTTCTCGCCGCCGGCACCGAGGCCGCGGCAGTCAGCCACCTGGCCGCGACCCTGCGCCCGGGCGGCCTGCTCGTCGCCGGCTTCGGCCTGGACGAGGCGCATCTGCCCGTACCACCCAGCATCACCCTGCCGGAGTACGACGCCCATTGCGCCGCAGCTGGCCTCACCCTTGTCGACCGCTTCGCCACATGGGACGCCGACACGTACGACGGCGGCGGCTATGCCGTAAGCGTCCACCGCCGCTGAGGCCGATCCCCGCAGGTCTGTTTCCGCCACAACCCCGTGTACGCACGGAGGCGGCGGCTCCGGCCTGCGGGGAGTTGCTGTCGTCCGTGCGGCCGTACTGGTGGCATGAGGGGTTGTCAGCGGGAAGGCGGCAGCTTGGAGGACGCATGTCCGGTTCGCCCAGGGCGTGATCGAGGTGGTCGTGGTCGCGCGGTTGCACCAGGTCGTACGCGGTTGGCACGTCGGCGTAGATGCGAGCTGGCCGCAGGAGACGTCACGTTCGGCGGTGTGGGCCCGGCGCCAGCAGTGAAGTGAAAGGAATTACGGTGCAGCCGCCCGATCGTCCTCGGAGCGGATCTCCGCCCGAAACCCTTCAACCCGCAAACACACGCGTCAGCCCGGTACCGCCGGATGTCATAGAACCTGTTTGACGCCAGATAGCCGCGGGCGTGTCGGCAAGGCGTCCCAAAATGCGTGCTGACCATTCCGCGCACGTTTCCCTCAACTGCCGCATCGGCTGAAAAACCCCTCCTGAAGCAATCAGTCCACCACCAGACTCGTGCGCCGTGAACACGATTCAGCGAATCGCGGCCGTTTGCACGGCGCCTGCCGTGTCATGACGGCGTGCGTCAGCCGGGGAACCCGGCGGGGCCGCCGAATCAGGGCACGACATCCAGGTCGGACAAGGAGAGGAAACGAAGTGAAAAAGAAACTCGGAATTCTGCTGGCGGCTGTGACTGCCGTGACCGCCGGAGCAGCCGCTTCCGTCGTTCCGGTCCCGGAGGCCACCGCGGCTCCGCAGACGGTCACTGCAATGTCACATCTGACCATGACCAAGTCCGGCAGCGTGAACCAACAAGTGACACTCCAGTGTGATCCCACAGGAGGTACTCACCCCACACCCGAGGACGCCTGCACCAAACTCACCGCCGTCAAAGGCCGACTCGACCTCCTGCCGAGAGCGCCGGGCGTTGCCTGTCCCGGCAACTACGCGCCGGTCACGGTCACCGTCACCGGCAACTGGGAGTTGCTGGCGGTGAACTTCACCAAGACCTACACCAACAATTGCCACGCCGGGGTCGGCAGCGACTATGTCTTCAGATTCTGAGAAGCCGTACGGCCTTTCACTTTCGCTGCCGCAGCGCCACCATGACCCGCTTCAGCAGTTCCGGAAAACCGCCCGGCTGGGCCAAAGGGCCGTTTGCGAATCCCGGTCAGCGTTCCGGTGAAGTCGGTGCCGTACTCCGGGGGACGCACACGGTCCTGCCGTCGCCGAACCGGACGCAGGGAACCCGGAATTCGGAAGCGTGGGTCCAGTCATCGTGCGTCCTGCACGCGCCCGAGGTCCAGGCCTTCCGCATCACATGAAGCGGCCCCCGCGAACGCGGACGCAGCCACATCGCAGGCACTCCGCTACGCCGGGGCCCGGTCCGAACGCTGCACGCCCTCACGCACCGCGGAGTCCGGACAGCGGCCCTGCACAGAGCAAAGGTGACGGTGACGGCTGGTGGGCCGGCACGCGCAGCCCGTTCTCGTGTGCCGGCGGCTCATCCGGTGGCGATACATCAAGTGGCGATTCCGCCTCAGTGCCTGTGTCTGAACCTCGGATTTGGGTAGCTTTGCCTCCTAGGCTGACTGGATGTCCGAGGGCGTCGGGGAGGTCGGGAGGCAGTTCTGTGAGGGCTGCGGTTCGCGGTTGTCCTCGGAGGTTCCAGCTCGTGCGAGGTTCTGCTCGGCGACGTGTCGTTGCAGGCAGTGGCGTCGGGACCAGCGGTTGAGGAAGCGTGTGACCGCGGAGTTGAGTGGGGCCGGCCGGGCTGGATGCCCGGAGTGCGGAGCCACTTGGGTGGCCGGGGTGGACCGTCGTTCGAACGCGGTCTACTGCTCGCGGCGGTGCGTCACGAGGGCCTGGCGGGGGCGGAAGTAATCGTTTGCGGAACGGTCACGGTGACCGCAACGCGAACGCACCCTGAACCCAACTTCGTTCATCAACCGGTCAATTGCGGTCATTCGTTGTGATCTTAGGGATTCCGGTCCGACGCTCGATTGCAGATGCGGGCCGGGTCTTGCTGCGGCCGAGGGGGCGTGCCCGGGTCCGCAGGTGGGTGGTGAAGGCCGTGCCCGAAGAGATCACGACGGCCGACAAGGTCGGCAACGTCAGCCCGGCCCGTTATGCGGAGATTGTGGCTGAACTGCGGAAACTGGTGGAAACCGAAGCCGCATCCAGTTCACCATCGGCAACTACGCCCTTGAGGTCAAGCCGATGCGCGAGTCCGGCGGCCAGGAGCGAAGCGACGGGTTGTTCACGTCAAGGACTCGCTGTTCCGTCTCGCCGAGGACATCGGCGTCGCCTACAAGTCACTGAGCGACAACTGGTGGACGGCGTCGAGGTGGCCGAAGGACCGCCGGGTCACCGGGGTGTCATTCACGGTCCACCGCATCCTGGCCGGCATCGCGGACGAGGAAGAACGGTTCGCCACGATCCTCACGCCGCCGCCGGGCAAGACCCGGTGGCCCCCGGACGAGGCGAACCGGCGGGCCGCCGGGTCGTCAAGCCCGTCACACAGCAGGAGAAGATCAGCGCGATCCACACCCTGGCCAAGGACGAGGCGGTCGCCGCCACCGTCGCCGGGGACCTGCTGCGGCGCCCGACCGTGGTCGCCCAGGTCAAGCAGGAGGACAAGGTCCGGTCCGTCGAAGAACTGACCCGCGACGAGGACGTCGCCGCGACGGTGACCGGGGACCTGCTGCGGCGCCCGGCGGTGGTCGCGCAGGTCAAGCAGGAGGAACGGGTCCGGGTGGTCAAGGAGCTCACCCGTGACGAGCACGTCGCGGCGGAGGTCACCACCGGCCTGCTGCGTCGCCCTGATGTCGCCTTCAAGGCGATGTCGGACGACACCGCCCGCCACCAGGTCAACCACGCCCAGGTCGAGCGCGCCCGGCAGGCCCACGAGCACTTCGAGGACACCAGCCCTGCGGCCGAGTCCGTCCGCAACATCGACCGCTCGGTCGAGTTCCTCGACCTGGTCACCGCCTGCCACGCGTTCGTCGCGGCTGCGGGCCGGGTCGTCCCCGGCATGCGCGACCGCCAGTTCGGGGAGGACGAACGCGTCGCGATCCATGAGAACGTCGCCCGGGTCCGCGCGACGCTGGACTGGATCGAGACCGTGGTCGACACCGGCAAGGTCGACGTCGACGGCGAGCTGGCCCGCCTGCTGCAAGGTGAATAGCCGATGCCCCGTGCTTCCCCACACAGATCCCTGGCCGCCCAGCGCCACGCCGACAGCATCCGGTTCGTGCTCTTCGAGGCCCGCCCCGCCGGCCTTACCTTCGCCCAGCTCGTCAGATCCAGCGAACTCTCCCCTCGCCAGGCCCGATCCGGGCTGGCCTGCCTTCGCGACATCATCGCCGAGCAGGGCTGGCCCCCCTGATCTGGACCCGGACGGACGGTTACAAGTTCTGCTCCGACACCACCGAGCTCCAGGCATACGAGGTCGCGGTCATCCGCGCGAAGCTCACCGAGATCCGCCGGTTCATCACCGGCGTCGTCGTCCCGCACGCCACCCTCCAACCGAAGGGCAGGTGGATCAAACACCTGAACACCCAGCTCAGCTCCGTCGAGTCCACGCTCGACTCATCGCCGACTACATCGACGCCTGACCGGTGGTCACAGGGGGCGTTGTGGGTGGGGGAGACAGAAGCCCGGGGGGGAGAGGGAAATCTTCGTCCCAAACACCCCCCCCCCCCCCCCCCCCCCCCCAAAAAACGGGGCTCCGGGCACACCACCCCCCC